>CAYYIS010000007.1:33576-106812 GCA_964470965.1 uncultured Gemmatimonadota bacterium
GGATCATGATGGTGGGAAAGTGGGGGAAGAAGTCTTAAACCTTCTCCAGAACCGCCTGCAAAACCGTGATGCGATTATCCTGAAGGTTTCGGATCACATTACCGAATTTTTCCTTGGCGGTGTCTCCCATCAAGAGGTGAATACCGATAGGCGGTGGGCCTTTTTGCTTCATCCGCTCTGCGGCAGCCCGGAACCATGTGAGGGATGCAGCGCTTCTATCTTCCCAGTCGCGTACACGGAAACCCACACGCTTCAGCACATCTTTAAGGTCTTCCTCTGCGATCAGGAAACTTATGGAGCTGTCTCCAGCCCAGGGCACCGGATAATGCGGATTGCCGCCCGGTCCCTGGAAGATATCATGAAACACCAGGCGCCCGCCCGGTTTGACGACGCGGGCAATTTCCGTGTACAGGCTTTTTTTGTCCGAGATATTCATCTGGGCGTGTTCGGTCCATACCATGTCGTACGATTCACTGTCGAACGGCATTTCCAGCGCGCTGCCCTGGTGGAAGTCCACTAAATCCTCAAGCCCCACCATACGGGACAGCGCATTGGCGGTGTCGACATACTCCGGTGTGAGATCGAGTCCGGAAACGTGACATCCGTGCTCAACAGCCAGGTGGCGGACGGAGCCGCCTATCCCGCATCCCACGTCCAATACCGCTAGCTCAGGCTTCAGTCCTGCTCTGTCCGCCAGCTCCAGCGTCGCCTCGCGCCCGCGTATATGAAACTCATCTACCGGTGCCAGGTCCGCGATCGAGAGGTTGTTGACATCCTTGCCTATTCCTTTCAACACCTTCAGGATTTTTCCGAGTATACCGCCGACACTGTAGTGCCCGGCTACCGTCAATGCTTCGTCTGATATAGTGCACTCCTTTATCATCAATCACCTTCAGCGATACCCAGGCCGATCAAACGATCTGCATTTTTCCAGAGAACTTTTTCGCATATTTCGTGGGTGATGTGGCCCTCGGCCCGCTGTGCTTTCAACCACTCGATGTGCTGGAAATCCAGCTCTACATCCGTGTGGTCAAGGCCCAGCATCAGACGGTCCTGGAATTCATCCAAGAATTCGTAGGTGAAGGCTGGATCCCTGGTCAGTGCGTTGAAGCCGGATCCGGCGGACAGATCCCCGCACAGGTTCGGATACTCCCGGAATAACCGCACCAACGTCCCGCCAGGTACGATCGGTGTTTTCGTGTAGCCTTCCTTACCTCCCGCCTTGAGGTCTCCGCTGATTTCGCTCCAGAACGAGGCGCTGTGTCCGAAAAATTTGACGCCCGGGAATTGTTGTAGTGTCTTCTCGAACCGGGGCAGACCGAGTTCATCGATTATGCCGTAAGTGACCGCCTCCGGGGGAGAGGTATGGAACGTTACCGTCATATTCAGTTCCTGGCAGGCTGCGAAGAGTGCCCATAGGCGAGGGTCGTCCCAGTAGACACGGCAGGTCAACTCACCCACGCCTTTTGCGCCGAGCGCGATGTATTGCTCCAGTACATCCGTGAAACGTTCAGCGGTACCCATGTCGGCCCTCCGCACATCGAAGTCGCAAAACGGTATGAACCGGTCTGGATGCATACGGACGATTTCGAATACTTCCCCCATACTCTGATGCTCGGCATTCACATCGGCAGAGGTGAGCGGCAGGATAACCGCTTTATCGACGCCCTTCTCATTCATACGACATATCTGCTCTTGGACCGACATGAACGGTCTTTCACTGTTGACTTTTTTTACAGTAGGCCAGAGCAATACATGGGCGTGTACATCGATTACCATAGAATCCTTCTCTTTCCTGTGGTTAACAAACGGGAAACTGAATGCTCGACCGCAGTACCTTCACATCTGGTAAAATGGAAACTGCATACGGAAATTCAAATGAGTAATCAGCCAAGGTGGCTGAAAGGGGTGGAAGACAGTTTTATGACATAAAAATCAAAACTTCAAGGATCTTACCTCATTGCCCGTTCTATGGGCCCCATAACCTCTTCTACAATCTCCGGGTCTGTAGGCGTCGTCGTCAGTGCAACTACAATGCCTACGACGGCGGAAACTATAAAGCCCCAGAATACCGGCATAAACCCTAAGAGCGGGAACGCCTCGTAGTACGCGAGGACCAGGACCAGATTGCCGGCAAGTATCGCCGCAATCCCGGCAGTGCCGTTGAACCGCCGCCACCGAAGCCCCATAAACAGGACTGGAACCAGGGTCGTGTACCCGGAGAAAGAAATAGTAGCGATAGAAAATATGGACGCCGGTCTCTGGAGTACGATATAGTAGGTCGCCAGCGCCAGAACAACCAGGAATACACGGCCCAGTATCACCTGCCGGTGCTGTGACAGGCCGTGCCACACGTCACGCGTCAGCATGGACGAGAGCGTCAGCATCTGGGCATCCAGTGTGGACATGACAGCAGCCAGGATGCTGGCCAGGGCCAGGCCCTGCAGGGCGGGGCCGAAATGACTTTGAACCAGCATCGGGAACACCATGTCTGACTCCCGCCCCACAAAATCCGGAAATTCCAGCTTGCCCCAAATACCGAGCAGTGTGGTCACCAGCATCAGGATGATCATGATCAGAGGGTAAAACTTCACCGAATTCTTCAGCGCCGAAACATTTTTAGCGGCAAACACCCGAACGAGAAGATGTGGAAACGCGATGACGGTCACTCCCATAGCGATGCCCCAGGAAATCCATCCCTGTATGTGAAACGGGGGTGTGTCTCCGGTCGACATCAACTCGGGATACCGCTGCGCGAGCTGTCGCATGATTTCCACCGGACCGCCCAGGTCCGAGCCGATCACCAGGAAGGCAAATAAAAGGAACCCGCCGAATACCAGTCCCTGAAACACATTGGTCCACATGGTCGCCCGCATACCGCCCAGCGAGGTATATGCAATCGTGATGATGATTATTCCGGCGGCTGCCACCTCGAACGATACCGCCTGCTGCGTCAACACATCTACCGCTAGCCCTACGCCCACAACGCCGGTGGACATATAAGGCAGGGTGTAGATGAAGTAAGCCAGAAACAGGAGTCGGCCGAAATTAGGACTGTCAAAACGCCTGGTGAACAGCTCCGCCGGTGTGACGGCACCCGTTGTTTTCGCGGCTATCCAAGCCGGGTAACCGATGGTGTAGTAGGTGATCGGAATCAGAAAGGCCGCCAGCACGGCGGTGTAGCCAAATACGCCGACGCCGCCGTGGTAAGACAGTCCGGAGATGCCCATGATAAGGAACGGCGTGATGTTGGTCCCGAACAGCGCCATGAACAGCACCAGGGAACGGGCGACTCTACCTCCCAGGAAGTAGTCTTCGGCAGTGTGGGCCGATTTTCGATACGCGGCGGCGCCGATGCCGAGGACGATCAGGTAATACAGGACGACTACGGATAAAATTGTTGCGTCAATATTCATCGGGTACCCGCCAGATAAAGTGGGTGCAATAAAACACCACTCCCGTAGCCGCCACCACCCACAGGGAGTGATAAGCCAAGTCAATCGGCAGCCAGCCGAACAGTAAAGGATCCTCAATTCCGTGGTTGAAAAAATCTACGTGCAGGATGGACAGGATTCCCGTTGCTGTCCAGAAGACCGTTTTGTGCTGTTTACGGGTCATATTTCCTCCGATAATATAACTTTCCTGAACCTAAAGTAAACCCACACAGCTATCGGTGATAAGGCCAGAACAGACGTCTGTATCGCGGCTGAGTAATATGCACCGGAAGATCCGTCGAACATGGCGCGGGCATCGCCTGTCAATGAAATCAAGAAAAATGTCAGAATATAGGCCAGCAGGTTGTCGCGCCAGAAAAATCGGAACGACAGGCAGGTCAGGACGACCAGGACAGCGAGTTTAAGGAACTCAACAACGAATCCCGTCCAGCTGTCCGCGCTGCCGGCTATGGACAGCAGAACGATGCCCGCGAGCAGAGCAATCAGATGAACGGTACGCTGAAGGTAACGCCTGACCACCAAGACCGCCGCCAGGAGGGCTCCGCTGTACAGGAGTGCATCGGAGGCCGCGTCTATGACGGCGGCGGCAGCTGGCAGATAGCTTCCGGTGTAAGGTACGGGGAAGCTCCGGCGTCCGGTTTCGAGATCGAACATCTGTTCACCGAAAGCTATCAGATGCAGTAGGCAGGGAAAGAGGGCGCAGGCGCTGTACGACAGAATCAGCGCGTCCCGCCAGATGGAGCGGGTTTCCGGGGTTTGCATGCGGAACGTATCCCGGAACCAGATTTTGAGATTTGGCAGGTCGGGGAACGTCGATCGATAGAGGGATTCCGCATGGCTGACAAGCAGCGTGGCGCCGAGGAACGTCATGATGGCATACCCGTAAAGTCCGTTAAAATAGCCTGTTGTGAAAGCCTCCAGACTCATCGTGGTACGATACGACGAGTAGAAAGTCACCAGTGTGTTGACCTGCGACAGGATTCCCAACGCGGGAATGATAGCCGCAACCGCCAGGCTGAGACGCCAGTTGATATCGCGCTGTCGGATCTGCCGTACATAGACGCGCATGGCGAGGACGAGCAGAATGCCGTAGACTGTGATATTCAGAATCCGGAGGATCGTGTCTTTGAGTGTCGACTCCTGCTGTTCTCTCAGCCAGGCCTCGGGCGTTTTGAAAAACGGCCGGACGTGCACCGCTTCATCGCCCTGAACCGTGGCTGTGATACGGAATGTGCCTTGCTCGATGACCGTCACGCTATCTTCCCAGACGAAGTAATGGTCGACGCGTGCCTCCCGCTGTTCCTGGCTAGATTCTACGACACGGTAGTCGCCCAGGTCCATACCGGACGCTTCAACCGCCTCAACCGCTATCGCAAGGGCGTCATCCCGGTTCAAGGAGTCTCCCGGCTCTGTTTCGTCGATCTGGTGCGTGTACCGGAAAACGTAACCGTCGGGATTCACAAAAACGCGGTACTCTTCCTTTTCCATAGGCATGAAGTATCGCACCTGCCATCCTGCCGGGTTAAGACGCGTGCGGTAAACCTCGTTAAGACGTTCAAGGCCTTCCTTCTCACGTATATATCCCAGATGCGATGCCCTTGAAAATTCGGCAACCCGGTAGAAGGGTGCCGTGTCGATCCCCTTCTGAATAAGATAATCATCGGCTATGGCTATGGCTTCATGACGGCTGATGCGCAAATCCAAAAAATCCAGAAACCGGGTGACCGGCAGCGAGATACACAAAACTAATACCGCGATCACGCTGACGACAATTCCAATCAGCATTCTGCGGTTGAGCAGGGCGGCTGTGACCGGTGGTACAGCTGCCGCCGATGCTGGCGGTTCTTCCTGGTTGGCGGCAGCCATCTCTTCCAGCTGATACATCACGGCCACGTTAGTCTGTTTCGGATCTACCATGAGCCGCCGCTTGACCAGCGCGATGAGAGAAGGGATCATCGGGATCACCATGATACCCACCACCAGGGCTGCTGCCACCTGGAAATACAGCCGGGATGACTGAAACAGGAACATGCTCATTAGCAACGCATCGAACGTGTAATGGGCAATCAACACACTCACAATACCGTACCTGATGAATACATAGCCGAACAGCACGCCGACGATTGACAACTCCACACCCCGGATGAAAAACGGCTGCTGCGGATAGCTGCTGTGGAGAAATCCCCACACCACTGCGGGAATCAGCACAGCCAGAAACGTAGATTTAAGATATCGCTTGAGGAACGGGATGGCGAACATGCGGAAGATAAATTCCTCCGATATGGATGCCATAAGACCGACGGTCAGCGGGTACAGCCATGGGAAGGAGGTGCTCGCCAGATCCGTATAATCGATCGCGGCGGGTGACCAGACGCCGAATTCGTTGCCGATCAGGTAGAATGCGGTGATGTAACCCAGCATGATGAGCGGCATCGTGTAGCCCACCACGCAGGACATCAGATATTCCTTCGACCGGACTGTTGAACGACTCACCAGCCATTCGGGCGCCAGTTTTTCTGGAAGCATGGTCCGGTAGACCGCTCCGCTCACGGAGCCGGCCAGCGTAATGTACAGCAGCCAGCCGCAGGCACCCATCATGGCGCTGAAAAAAGTCACGCCATAAAAACTCCCCATCGACTGCGTGGTGTCGTACTGAATAAAGGTAAGCGGCAGGGTGTTTAGTGTCAAAGCAAGGGAGGAAAGCCCAAGGGCAATACCGCATTGCGCGCCGAAGCGATAGGTGAGGCGCCTGCGGCCGAGTTCTCGGACCATCACAAAAAGCATGGCCAGAATGATGGCGATGAAAGCACTCTGGGCGACCTCTTGCATCAGCATGTTCCGGGAACGGAGGTGTGCGTAATCCCGCCGCCATGCTTCGGGAACCTTGAGAAATTCCGCGTACCGGCCCAGGCGGTCTCCCTGGATGGTTACCATTGTCCGCGCGGTTGCTTCTCCGGCCAGAAAGTCCCGGCGTTCCCAGGTGAATGTATGGTCCGCCCTGTTTTCACGGATTACGGTTTCGCCTTCGATCAGATTGTAATCGCTGAGCCGGAGAGATTGGTATTCGGTGAGAAAATTCTCGGCGATGGCGCGGGCCTCCGTTTGCGGTAGGAACGCGCCATCCCGGATTTCTGCTATCTCCCGGAAAAAACCGACCAGGTGGCCGGTCGGACTGAAGGAAACAGAAAATTCTTCCTGCTCGGACGGACGAAAAAAACGGGAGCGCCACCGCCAGATGGATACCTCGCTGTGCATAAGCTCATTGGCGCGTTCCGGTCCAAGTTCCCGCTCCAAATACACCTTGGCGTTGTCGTCATAGTCGAAGACGGTTACAGCACGGTATGTTTCAGCCCTGTAACCCTGCTGAACCAGGAACACGGATGCCGCTTCTTCCGCTTCGTTCCGCGTCATTCGGAAATCGATGGAGGCGGACGGAAAGGCAAGCTCGTGGTAGTGCACCACGACCAAGAGTCCAATCAGCGCCGCGAGGACCCAGAGGCCGAGGGAACGACAGTCGCGCAGGGAGAGGGAGGCGGTGGTCATGGCACTGCCATCAGCCTGCGATACGCCCGGCGATGTCGTCACCGACCTGGCTGGTAGAGGCACTGCCGCCAATGTCGGGTGTCCGGATGTCGCTCTCGCGCAGGTTGACTGCTACGGCATTTCGGATTCTTGCTCCGGCGTCCTCTTCACCCAGGAATTCGACCATCATAGCTCCGGCGATAATAGTGGCGAGGGGGTTGACTTCGCCTTTGCCTATCAGGTCGAAGGCGGAACCGTGCACCGGTTCGAACATGGACGGGGCCTTGCGCTCCGGGTTGATGTTGGCGCTGGGCGCCAGGCCCATGCTTCCTACGATGATGGCCGAGATATCAGTCAGAATATCACCGAACAGATTCGATGCCACTACCACATCGAAATCATTGGGCCGCCGGATGAAGTCCATGCACGCCGCATCGACCAGCAACGATTCAGTTTCGACGCCCGAATACTCCGCCGCCACCTGCTCGAACACCTCATCCCAGAACACCATACTATAGCCCTGAGCGTTCGATTTGGTCACAGACGTCACTTTGTACTTTTTCCTGCGTTTTTGCGCCAGTTCGAAGGCATACCGGATAATTCGTTCCGTGCCGTGACGCGTGAACACCGCGGTCTGAACCGCCACCTCATTGCTGCTCTGTTGGTAAATGCGGCCGCCCACATCCGAATACTCGCCCTCCGTATTCTCGCGTACGACTTCCATGTCGATGTCGCCGCCACCGTAATTGACCAGGGGCGAATCGACGCCATGGTACAGGTAGGCCGGCCGGACGCAGGCGTATTGATCGAAATGGCGGCGGATCGGAAGGATCAGGTTGTTTAACGTGACATGATCCCGGATGTCAGGGTCACCGACCGCACCGAAATAAATAGCATCCATATTCCGGATGTCATCAAGACCTCCCTCTGGGATGAACCGTCCGGTTTTACGGTAGAAATCGGAACTCCATTCCAGATCCGTAAAAGTAAATACGGGATCGCCAAGGGCCTCCAGCACCTTTTTGCCCTCAATGATAACCTCGGGTCCTACTCCGTCTCCTGCGATAACGGCGATATTGTAGTGTGTCATTAAAACTCCTTTATAACTGCTGTACCGTGTTGGACAGCATGCCGATTTCATCGGCGGAAATCTTGATAATGTCGCCTTCCTCCATGCTTAAATCGTTGGGAATCATAATGCCTGTACCGGTGGAAACGAGGGTGCCTGTGGGAATCGGATTGTTCCGGAACAGGTAATCGTTCAACTGTTCGAACCGCTTCGCCAGTTGTGACGTATTGGCGCTCTCTTTGTAGACGGATGTTCCACCCCGGATGATTTCGCAGGTGATCTCCACGTCATAAGGATCGGTCAACTCATCCGGGGTAATCAGCGTGGGACCGAAAGCGCAGCAACCGAAATATGTCTTGGACTGGTTAAGATACAGCGGGTTCTCCCGCTCGATGTCCCAGGCGGAGACGTCGTTACAGAGCGTGTAGCCGATGATCTCCCCATCGTCTCCCACCACGTAACCTAACTCCGCTTCCGTTGCCGTCAACGTGGAATCACTACGGATGCATATCGGCCCGTTCGGTCCAGAACAGCGGGAGGGCGTCGCTTTGAAGAACGCTTCGGGGCGATCCGATTCGTAAATCTGGTCGTAAATTGTCCGTGCCGAGTCCACGTCCCGGATCGACGCACTGCGCTGGTAGGTTACGCCGAATCCCCAAACCTCCGGGGCGATAATAGGCATGATTAGATGCATGACACCACCATCCGGCTCCGTATCCAGAAGGTCGTAGGTGTATTCGGTTAGTTCTTCGGCGCCGTCCAGCATACGGTCGGCGAGATCCGCGATGGACATGCGGGCTGCGGAAGCTACCTGGAGCAGGTCGTTAACTGTTTCCACATCGGGATTGTTTTCGGTCAGATCGATCACCGTGTTACCCTGAACAATGCCGACCCCCGTTCCCTTTCCAGGATCATAGTATTGGACGAATTTCATAAAAAATACTCCTCATGGATTGCACGAAAGGTATGAAGCTGTTAAAAATATGGTTCCATCATCAGGTTCGAACATCATGGTCTTTATAGGTGCGAAATGCAAGGGATTTTTATATCTGATTCGAAAATTGACCACGTGCCGAATCCTCTTGCCTCCGAGAACGGAACGGGATAAGTTGGAGGCTCGTTTGTATCACCGTTCCCATCGTACAATGGAGTCAAATTACATGGCGGAAACGCATGCGCCGATACAGCGCGGCAAACTGTTTCTTATCACTTTGGGCCATTTCTGGACTGATTCCTACGCTAACGTGCTTCCGGCCCTCATGCCGCTGGTCATCCTTCGGATGGACCTGTCGCTTACGCTGGCCGGAGTTCTGGCCTCTGTTTTCTCCCTGTCGTCGTCTCTCACACAGACAGTCATGGGCTATCTGTCCGACCGGATGCGGGTGCGCTACTTTGTAGTGCTGGGACTGCTTTTTTCAGCGGTTTTCGTATGCAGTATCGGTTTTGCGGAAAGTTATGCGATGCTGCTTCTGATAGTTGCCCTTGGCGGTCTGGGCGTCTCCGCGTTTCACCCGCAGACTGTGACCATGGCAGGTGAGATCAGCGGCAGCCGTCGCGGGCTCGGTGTGTCACTGTTCGTGGCCGGTGGGACGGCGGGCTATGCGCTGTCGCCATACTGGATTACGGTTCTGGTGACCGAATACACTATCGACGCACTGCCGTTGGCCGCTATTCCGGGAGTGGCCACGGTCGTCCTGTTGATCTGGCTAGTTCCGCTGGGCAAGACGTCCCACGAGCAGGCACCACCGGTTACGCTCCGGGAAGCGTTTAAAGGCCGGCTGCAACCGATAATGCTGCTTACCTCGACCGTAATCGCCAGGTCGGTCACCCGACTGGGAATCATGGCATTTTTACCCGTGCTCCTTACGTCTCAGGGAATGTCACTGGTAGAGGGAGGCAAAGCACTGACCACGTTTACTTTTCTCGGTGCTATCGGCAGTCTGGTGGGTGGCACGCTATCCGACAGGCTTGGACGGAGGCTTATCATCGGACTCTCCATGGTGGCGTCAGGTCCCCTTTTGTACCTGGCGCTCCAAACCGAAGGGATTTTGTTTTACGGGTTTCTGGGCTTAGGCGGATTCATGCTGTTTCTGGCCGATGCGGTCGTGGTCGCCACGGCGCAGGAGATGGTGCCGGAACGTGCCGCCATCGCATCCAGTATGGTCATGGGTTTGGGCTGGGGCATCGGCGGCCTGGCCGTAACCGGGGTCGGTACCCTTTCGGATGCCATCGGTGTGCCGGCGACACTTGGCGGTGTGGCCCTAATACCAGTAGTATGTGCGGTGTGTTGCTTAGGCATACCCAGATCCGGCACGCCGGCGAACCCTCTCACTGAACCGCCGCCCCCTGGAGGTAACGGTTGATCAGAAAGAAAACGTTGGCCAGATGTTATCACAAAAATGTTGACAGATGGCCGAGATTTCCGGTAGATGATACGTTAAAAAAATTCTTAAAAAAACAGCTACCCTCCGAGCAGACACAAGGGGTGAGGATATGATAATCAGCAACTTCCCTTAATTATCTTCGAAAATGACCAACCCGCTGTAAGACCGATGTTAGCGCAAGAAAACACACTGGACCGAGGGCCCGAGTCCGAGGTTCAACGGCCTAAAGGAGAAAATCATAGTGTCTATATACCGTGTGCGTATCCTTTTGCTCCTCCTTCTCCTCGGATTTACGGTTGGAATAAAAGCCCAGTCCAATGTTGTGAGCGGAACACAGTATAACCGGCTCGTGGTCCGCAATGCAATTATTGTTGACGGTAACGGTACGCCCGCTATCGGACCCTTCGACATCGTGGTGGAGGGTAACATTATTACCTCTATAGTACCGCTCGATCCGGTGGCGTTGAAGAGCGGCACTGCCAATCGGCCCGAGGGCGACCGAGAAATCGATGCGTCAGGCAAGTACGTACTGCCCGGTCTGATAAACGCACACGGCCACGTGCAGGAATCACGGGGAGGGGTCGATCAGCCGCTGGAATACGAATTGAGTTTGTGGTTGGCCTGCGGCATTACGACGGTGCGGGATGTAGGCAGTAACACGGAGAAAACTCTGAAACTGCGTGCGGACAGTGAAGCTGGAAAGATCGCTGCACCGCGTCTTCTCGTGTATGCCCGATATAGTTTCCACCCAATTCCTCAAACGCCGGATCAGGCACGAAAACGTGTGCAGGATCTTAAAGCCTTAGGCGTAGACGGACTCAAGCTGTTCGGACTCGACCGGGATATCATGGAAGCGGTTCTGGATGAGGCACACAAGCTCGACCTGGGCATCGCCCATCACGCCGGAGTGGAAGAAACCAACGCCTGGGACGACATCGAATTCGGCACCACTAGTATCGAACACTGGTACGGTATTCCCGACGCCGCCATTGTAGACGGTGTGCAGAATTTTCCGTCGTCATACAATTATAACGACGAGGTCGATAGGTTCCGGTACGCCGGTCATCTGTGGCGTGAGGCGGATCCAGAACGGCTTGTTAAAGTGCTGGACGGCATGGTGGAAGCTGGCGTGGCCTGGGTTCCCACTATGGAAATCTACGAGGCCAGCCGTGATCTGCAGCGGGCTCAAACCCAGCCTTGGTTCAATGAATATCTGCATCCCACACTCGAACAGTATTTCAAGCCCGATCCAGCCCACCATGGATCGTACTTTTTGGGGTGGACCTCAACGGACGAGACGTTTTGGAAAGAGAATTACCGCATCTGGATGGAGACCCTGCGTGAGTTCGAACGGCGTGGCGGGCTAATCGGCGTCGGTGAAGACGCAGGATTCATCTACCAGATGTATGGCTTTGGACTGTTGCGAGAACTGGAGTTGCATCAGGAGGCCGGTTTTCATCCCATCAAGGTGATTCAGCACGCCACCGGAAACAACGCAAAAATTCTGCGCCGGGAGAACCTGATCGGTCGTGTAAGAGTCGGATTCAGGGCCGATATGATCGTGGTCAACGGCAATCCGCTCGAAGATATGAAAGTGCTGTACCCCACCGGCGTGGAACGCATCATCGACGGCAAAGCCATACGCACCGGCGGTATCGAATGGACCATCAAAAACGGTATCCCTTACCATGCGCCCTCTATGCTCAAACGAGCCGGTGAACTGGTGTCGCAAGCCCGTGCAGAACAGGCGAGTCGTTAGAGCGTGTTTGGAAAGACAGTCCGCAGGTTCAGGAACGAGGGAAAAGGCCGATTCCAACGCCTCTAAAAGAACATATAAAAATGCAGGTCAACACGGGGATCGACATTTGCGGCCTATCGGCGTGAGATTGTATTATTCAATCAGGCCTTAAGGCCCGTCGGTGTTCAAAAAAATCATCGTTTGTACCGTAGCGATGAAGTTTACGATTGCGTGGAGCGTGAGAGGCACATACAGGGAGCCGGTACGTACTCGGGCAACGGCCAGGAAGATACCCAGCGAGAAGACCAGCATCAGTTCATAATGGTCGTACTGTTGATGTATGAGCGTCCAGATTGTCGTTGTCAGCAGAACGGTTCCCGGCACACCCAGGCGAGATCGGCTGAACCCTCCGAAGAGAAATCCTCGAAAAAACACCTCCTCGAACAACGGCGCGCCAACCACCACCGCCAACCAGAACAGCGGAACGTAATAGGCCGTACGGTATGCCTCTACGATCACGTCCGGTACGACCGGACGACCGAGAGAAATTGTTATCCGGTCTCCGATTATCACCAGGACGACCACCAGAAATATCCACGTAATCATTGTTTTGACGGACACCGGAATCAAAGCAAGATGCTGTTTTACGGTTAATGTAGAACGTAGATGGAGCAGCAAGAACACCATGGCGGTACAAAGGATCCCGCTGCTGGTGGCGGCCACACCCAGTGCCAGTCCACTGTAAAAACGCAGGTCGATGCCTGACGCCGACGCAAAGGCCATTACAGACACAACCTGCACCGCGAAGAACCCGATCAATACTAGAAACCCGAAGCCGGCTGTGGCCATTGCACTCCAGGTGGGATGGACAGCCTCGCTATCCGCAGTTGTTCCGGTATTGGGTGTGTATGGGGTTGGAGTCATAGGGATTTTTTACCAACATCATCTTCCGCATCGCCACATTATTCCCGGCCTCAATCCTGTAAAAATACACACCGCAGGCCATGTGGACACCGGAGGTATTTTATCCGTTCCAGCGAATCTTGTGGAATCCCGCAGCCCGTTGTTGGCGATCGAGCAGTGCCACCTCCTCCTGGCCGAGCATGTTGTATACCCGTAGTGTCACGTTGCTGGTCTGCGCAAGCTCGAATCCGATGGTGGTTGTGGGTTTGAACGGATTAGGGACGTTAGTCCGAAGAGCAAACGTCTGCGCTGCCGCACCGTCTCCCGGTATCGCCGTAATGTGATCCGGTGTACCAGGCGGTGTGGTATCGGCCACAGTGGGCGTCTGGATGCTGTCGATCGGGCCCAGGACTGTAGGCGCCGGTGCGCGAGGGTCGAACACGTTTACGGAGCCGACCCAGATGTAATGTTTCTTACCCAGGCCCAATCCGGGAATCGCGAGCGCGTGCGTCCGCCTGACGGTCTGGGTTCCCACCGTGTGCCCGATAGCATTGGCCGTATCATATTCTACAAAGCTGGAACCAAGCCGGTCGGTATTCCAGGAAAGCCTCCGCGTAGCTCGGCTGCTTCCGGCTCCTGCCTGGCCAGTGACGTTGGTGATGTTCAGTGCCGATGTATCGACGACCGCCAGGGTGGTGACAACCCTGATATGGCAGCGTATGGAGGAGATCGATTCCAGATAGATGGCAGGCGCTGATTCATCCGATGCGTTCCCCGTAGAAGCCACAAAGACCCCATTCTGCACCGGATCGTTGTGGCTGTGGTCGATGGAACCGACTACATATTTCACCGTTGCGTTGAAAGTTAGATTCTGGATTGTCACGCGGTGGACGGTGACCAGTTGGGGATCTCTTATCAGGTTCGCTAGGTTATTGTTGGTACCGAACCGGACGTCACTCGTACTGAATTCATCTGTCTCCCACTTAATCACCAGTCGGCCCGAAGTGCGGCTTATCACGGACGGTCCATTGAGAATGACCGACTCCCGGGTAAACGGTGCTGAGTTGGTCGAGAACCGGCCTTCAGCGCCCGGCAGGTCGGTTTTCCAGATCACGAATGCGCTGGTGGCCTTCGGCTCTATTGCCGGTCCCCCGATGATGGCCGGAGGCAGGGATTCTGGCCTGGCGGAGGATGCGGACGAGACAGAAACAATTAAACTGATACAAAAAAACCTATAGCTCAAGGATGGTTTCCAGATCGAATGTATGAGGGTGATGGATCTAAAGAGAATACAGAATCGATGTCATAAAGATAATAAAATCCCTGCAGATGAGACCGTCAAATGACGAAGATCACGGATTGGAAGGATCAATACCGCAAACCGATGTAAAGTGATTCGTCTACAGGCACTGTTAGGACCATCGGTTCCCGGTGGGCGAGCCAGCTGTCGATGGCAGACTGGACGCCCTGCATATCGACGGCTGTTTCGCCTCTTACACCGAATCCTTCCGCGATTTTTGCCCAGTCCACGGGTAAAAAGTCCACGCCCCGGTTGGGCATTTTACGTAGATTCTGGGCGAATTTTATGATAGCCAGCGATGCATCGCAAAGGACGATGAACAGGGGTGCGGTCTCCATTCGCCGCACCGTTTCCAGTTCCTGCACCATCATAGCGAAGGCGCCGTCACCGGTGATACTTACCACTGGCTGATCGGGCCGCACCAGTGAGGCGGCCATAGCGGATGCGGCACCGTGGCCCATTGATGAAAGGCCGTTGGACATAAGAAACGTATTCGGTTGGGGTGCCCGCCAGACCTGCGCGAGTACATTTTTGTGTGCGCCGACATCGCCTGACACAATCGTGTGTTCCGGGAGCATTTCGCGTAACGAGGCGATAAGGTGGTAGGGTGAAAAACCCTTGGCAGTGGTCTCTGTTACGGGACGGATTGCGCCTACCACCCGCTCTCTCAAGTCTTGAATCGCCGAATCTTCCCATTCGATACCGCCGTGGTACGCCTCTTCCAGCCGATGGATCAGAATCGAAACATTACCGGTGCATTCCGCTCGGGGTTTAAATTGACCGTACCCGACCGGGCCGTCAGCGATGGCGTAAAACGGAGCATCGAAATGCCAATTTTTCGAGGATTCGACCGGATCGAAGCCGACACCCAGGATGCAGTCGCTGTCCTCCAGCCATTCGGCGATGTGCATGTCCCCTGCGGCGGGCAGGACATGGCCCAGAAACCTTGCGCCCAGAGGATCTCCGATGCCTTTTCCCTGGCATGTGATCACATACGGGATACCGGTTTCCCGGAAGAACCGCCGTACCGCTGCAGTATCCTTTGATGCCTGCATGGCGATTCCGATTACTCCGATAGGTTTACGGGCATTGTTCAGGGCTTCTACGATGGTTTCGAACGCCCGGTCATCGGGTTCCGGCAGTGCCGGCGGTGGCGGCGGCGTGTCTCCCGGCCGGTCGGTTGCGCCTGTCATGTCCGATGGGATCGAGAGGTACACGGGCCCGCGAGGAGGAGTGACAGCGACTCGGATTGCCTCCTGGATAGTATGGACTGTGCCGGCACCGTCGAGGGCGACAGACCACTTGGTGATGGGAGCAAACAGGTCGTTGAGGGGGAGGTTCTGTTTATTGCTCAGGTGACTACGGCCCACGGCGGTGCGGGCGGAAAAGGCCAGGAGCGGATCGCGGTCCAGAAAAGCGGACCCGACACCGAGCACCAGGTTGCATGCCCCCGGACCCAATGTGGCCAGGCACGCGCCGGGTATACCGGTCATTCGGCCGATTGTTCCGGCCATGAACGCCGCAGCTGATTCATGACCGGTCAGAACAAACGTGACTCCCTTTCCATGCAGGGCTTCCATCAATTCCACAACTTCACCACCCGGTTGACCGAAGATATATTCCACGCCACTATCGTGGAGCGGTTGGGCGATGGCTTCACCACAGGATTGTGTCACAGGCAAAGTCGGATCCTTTCTGATGGTTTAATCCTGTTAATTTCTAACACATTATGTCTTCACTCGACTGGAGCATTGTTTCTACCCTGTGGGTGCCTCAGCCGGTTCTCCGGTCGATTCAGACCGCCGTCCAAAAATACGGAATCCCCGGCCGGAGAGATCTTCCAATGTCATGTAGCGGGTCGTTACGAGAACCGGCGTCTTCACGGTGGCGAACAGGACGCCGAATCCTAAATAGATTGCCATCGGTATCAGGAACTGGGCCTGGAGGCTTTTATCAAGAAGGATAGACGTAAGGCCCGCGAACGTGGTCAGGAAGGTTAGAAGCACCGGGTGGGAACGGGACATACCGATGGTACGGATTACCTCCTCAACTCTCGTATCGGTCTTCCCGCCCACATTGATCTCATCAACCTGGGCCGGGCTGTTGTTCACCACCACGCGGGCCATGGCTACCAGGCCAGACATTGGTAGAAACGTCAGGTTCAATCTCATTATAATGTGGCCCAACACAGCACTGATGAGCCCGAACGGAGTTACAGCGCGCTGTGAAAAATCCGCTCGTAGATCCGCCGGACGCGGTTGGTATGAACAGAATAATGTGACAGGAGTAGATCGGCGGACTCGTGAATGCCGTGGCCCTGGATACCCATCATACGGGCGAGGACTGACCGGTCATGTATGTCGGTGGGGATTTCGTGAGTCCGGTGCCCGGAGGTTATCTGGATCCGATTTTCCAGGTCGCGCAGGAACAGGTAGGCGTCCTGCAGACATGCCACTTCGTGGTCTGCCAGATATCCCTGTGAAGCGGTCCATGACAGGGCCGTCAGTGTGCGGCGCTCCCAGGGCCAGCGGCAGGCTCCGGCGTGGATCAGCTGGAATCCCTGAGTGATGAACTCAATCTCACGGATGCCGCCTGGACCGAGTTTTACGTGATGTTCACCGCTACCTTTTTCGAGCAGCGCATGGGCGATCTTCTCCCTGCTCCGGTTGATTTCGTCCAGAATCAGAGGGTCCGACTCCGGTTGGAACACAAACGGTTCTATCGCATCCAGAAACTCCTGTCCTACAGCATAACTGCCGGCGAGCGGCCTGGCTTTAATCAGAGCCTGCCGCTCCCAGATTTGACCTCTCGTGTGATAATGCTGCCGGTAGCTGTCGACAGCACTGGCGATATCGCCAGTGCGTCCTTCCGGACGAAGACGCAGGTCCACACGGAACACTAGACCGTCCGGTGTGATGCGACCTATGGCATCAGTGATCCGGCGTGCCAGTTTTATATAATATTCATAAGTGGATAAGCCGGATCGGGACGCCTTTCCTTTCGGAGAATCGTATACGTAGAGAATATCGATATCTGAACTGAAATTCAGTTCCTGTCCCCCCAATTTCCCCATGCCGATGACCGCGAATTCGCTCGGTCGTCCATCTGGAAGCAGCGGTTCTCCGTGCCGTCCGGTCAACTCCCGGGCGCTTAATTCAAGAGCGCCCTGAAGGCACACATCCGCCACGTCGGATAACCTGCGCAGGATGCCCGACGTGTCCACCAGCTTCATCAGGTCACATATAGCAATATGGAGATATTCCTGCCGTTTGAACGTGCGCAGGGCCGTCAGCCCCCCTTCGAATGTGTCCGTCCCTTCGATCATCGCAGACAGCCGTCCGGACAAAACTTCCACACTGCTGAATGATCGCCAGCGGGAATCGGAGAGCAGGGAGAGTACAAACTCCGGGTCCTGGATGATGTCCATGCTCAATGACTGGCTGCAGGCGCAGATACCAACGAGAGCATTCGTCTCATCAGGTTGATCAGCTAACAGGCGCAGGAAGGATACGGCGATGGTGTCGTTTTTCTGCGTTAGCAGCGTGTAGATATTGTTCAATGCCCGATTGGGGTCATATGAGTCTACGATGGCCCCAAGAAGAGAGGGCAACGGCTTCCGGTCTGAGGCCAGACCGGAAGCTCGTTGCCCTATTTCATAGAGCAACATGCCAGCGGCATTGGGTTCCCGGAAACCGGCTTTCTGTAGTTGCGACAGAATTGCCGGTTCGGTCCCAATCTGGAGCTGAGAGGCCATCGAATTTAGAAGAGGTTTCATGATGCCGTCGCCCATCACTACCCTTAAATGTCGTAGTAGAGCGCAAATTCCCACGGGTGCGGTCGCAGCCGGATGGCATCAATTTCGTTTTCACGCTTGTAGTCGATCCAGGTCTGAATCACATCTTCCGTGAATACGTCGCCTCGCAGCAGAAATGCATGATCCGCTTCGAGCGCATCGAGAGCCTCTGCCAGATCACCCGGCGTGTTCTTGACTTCCGAGGCCTGTTCCGGCTCGAGATCATAGAGATCCAAATCGATCGGATCGGGAGGCTCGATACGGTTTTCGATGCCGTCCAGGCCGGCCATGAGCATGGCGGAGAACGCCAGGTAAGGGTTGCAGGACGGATCAGGCGATCGATATTCAATACGCTTGGCTTTTTCGCTCTTCGAATACGCGGGAATCCTTACGCAAGCGCTTCTATTCCGCTGTGAATAGATCAGGTTGATGGGCGCTTCATAGCCCGGCACCAAGCGGCGGTAGGAACTCGTTGTCGGGGCTGCAAAAGCCAGCACCGAAGCGGTGTGTTTAAGCAGACCGCCTATATAGTGGCGGGCCATGTCGCTGAGATCCGCATACGTCCCGGCTTCGAAGAACTGATTGTTGCCGTCTTTCCAGAGACTCATGTGAACGTGCATCCCTGAACCGTTGTCCATAAACACCGGTTTGGGCATGAATGTAACCGTTTTACCCGCCTGTAACGCCACGTTCTTGATTACATATTTGTACAGAATCTGCTTATCCGCCATACTCAGCAGTGTATCGTAGCGCAGGTCGATCTCAGACTGCCCTGCCGTACCCACCTCATGGTGGTGTAGTTCGACAGTAACGCCTACCTGCTCCAGCACTTGTACCATTCTAGTCCGAAGGTCGTGCAGAGAATCACTCGGAGGGACCGGGAAATAACCCCGTTTGTAAGGGATTTTATAACCCAGGTTCGGACCTTCGTCACGGGCCGAATTCCACATGCCTTCCGACGAATCCACCTGATAGAAGCCGGAATGGTTGTTCTGATCGAAGCGTATGTCATCGAAAATATAGAATTCGGCTTCCGGACCGAAATAGGCCACATCCGCCAGGCCGGACGCCTGCAGATAGGCCTCTGCCTTCTGGGCCACGTATCGGGGATCGCGGGTGTACATCTCCAGGGTCACGGGGTCCTTTACGTTGCAGGTCAGGACCAGTGTCGGCACTTCCATGAATGGATCCATCACCATAGTGTTGGGATCCGGAATCAGGATCATATCGCTTTTGTCAATGGTCTGAAAACCACGGATACTGGAACCGTCGAACCCGAGGCCTTCTTCGAAAATATCTTCGGTCATTTCGGAGATCGGCGTAGTGAAATGGTGCCAGATACCGGGCAGATCGATAAACCGGTAGTCGACCATCTCGGCGTTATTCTCCTTGGCAAATTTAAGTACGTCTCGTGGTGTCACGAAGGACTCCTTCCATAATGGGGTGGCTGGGTGAATGAAGATGTATCTGTAAGATCGAAATTGCAGTGTATTGCAGTGTATCGACCAGTGTATTTCATAAAGATATGAATCATTGTTTCAGGAATGTTTCAGAATCATTTCATACACATTAAATCACAGGTTAAAGTTTAAAAAAACAGGTGTGTCGGTGTAG
This sequence comes from uncultured Gemmatimonadota bacterium, assembly GCA_964470965.1. Taxonomy (GTDB): domain Bacteria; phylum JAAXHH01; class JAAXHH01; order JAAXHH01; family JABIQT01; genus CAYYIS01. The sequence continues at coordinate 53,355 of CAYYIS010000007.1, forward strand.
GAAAAATATATTGACTTCTCAACTTGTGGTCCTTATATATGAAAATATCTTAAAGATTGTTGTTCGAACGGAGCACCATAATCGGGCATGATCGTGTACGGAACAGGTACACGTTGCCTGATTTTATTTTTAAGCGCCACGACCTATATGTCTTATGGAACCGTCACATCGGCCACCGCAGCGGAAATATTCACTGATGTCTTACATCCTGGCGGCGTTCGTTGGTTCGATCCTGGGTGTAATCTTGATGGTGACGGTTCGACCGGAGATTTTCAACTCGCTTGGGTTTCGGCCCGCTGTGGATGCACAACATTCTGAAGCGCCGGTTGTCGAGCGCCTGGTTCCTCCGGTCGAAGAACCCATCCCTCTACCGGTATCCTCGCTGCCGTCCGATGATGTCAGTCAGTCCCGGCGAACTGCGGTCGTTTCCGCGGTCGAACTTGTCAGTCCGTCTGTTGTCAGCATCGTCGCCACTCAGGTCGTCCGGCAACGTGGGTATGCCCGGTTGTTCGACGATCCTTTTTTCGGTGGAGTGATGGTACCCCGTATTTATCGCCGTGAGGTGCCGAATACCGGATCGGGTGTGATTGTCAGTTTGGACGGGTACATCGTCACCAACGCCCATGTGGTTCAGCACGCACAGCGCATCCGGGTGGTATTGACGGATGGCCGGGCCCTGGAAAGTAATGTAGTCGGTATAGATGCCATATCCGATCTGGCGGTTTTGAAGGTAGAGGCGGACAACCTGACGGCGGCGAAGCTTGGCGTATCGGCCGATGCTATGGTCGGTGAATGGGCTATCGCCATAGGCAATCCGCTTGGCTTGGCTGTGGAGGATGCACAACCGGCTGTAACGGTTGGTGTCGTGAGCGCCGTGGGACGGGATTTTCCCCGTTCGGGTAGCGAATCCAGTACCGTATACCGGGATATGATTCAGACGGATGCGTCCATCAATCCTGGTAACAGTGGTGGACCGCTGGTGAACGCGCTGGGCGAGGTAATTGGCATCAACGCGTTCATCCTCTCGGAGAGCGGCGGTTCGGTAGGGATCGGTTTCGCTATACCTATCGATCACGTAAATAAGGTAGTAAGTGAACTGATAAAATACGGAAAACCTCGAACCGGACGGATCGGTCTGTACGTTACCGATATCACCCGATTCCTCGCGGAAGAGCTGAACGTCGAAGACCGAAGCGGCGTGCTGGTAAGTGAAGTGACAGACCGGAGTCCTGCTCACCTAGCCGGTGTGCAGGTCGGAGATATTATCCGCCAAGTCAATGGGACTTTGGTCGCCAACCGGTCCGAAGCTTCAGAACTGATGTACGGTCTGCTGGTCGGGGATACCGTCGATTTCATCATAGAACGCAATGGGCAGCGTATAGAAGTCTCATTAAAAATTGAAGAAGAACAGGATTAATCACAATGCGGATTGCCGTGTTCCCTAAAAATGGTTCGTGACGGCTGGATAATGGCTGGACCGCTTGCTGGTGTTACGGTATTATTTATAATACTGGCACAGTGGGTTCCGAATGTGGTCTGGACGCCGTTTGCCGTTGTTACCGGTGTGCTGGGGTTGATGATAGGATTCTTTTTTCGAGATCCTTCACGGACCGTTCCGGATGGAGATGGACTGATCATCTCTGCAGCCGATGGCAAGGTTGTGACGATTGAAGAAATTGAAGATCAATCGTTTGTGGATGGTCGGGCCATACAGATCAGCGTTTTCCTATCTATCCTGAACGTTCATGTAAACCGTATGCCTGTTACGGGTACGGTAAGATCAAGAAAGCAGATTAAAGGCGGTTACAATCTCGCCTACAAGAATGAAGCGTCCCAGGAAAACGAACAACTGGTTCTGGTTGTCGAAAGTGGCAAAGGTAAAATAGTAGTTAAACAAATCGTCGGTTTTATCGCCCGCCGCATCGTCTGTCATGTGCATGAGGGTGATGCGGTACAGGCTGGACAGAAATATGGATTAATTCGGTTTGGTTCCAGGGTTGATATCATCGTACCGGCCCATACGTCGATCACAACGAACATCGGTGATCATGTCGTGGGTGGCGAAACGGTTCTGGGGGTTCTGAAATGAAGCGGTGGATGAGGATGACGCTCCCAAATATTTTCACGTTGGGGAGTATTTTCTGCGGTGTGTCCGCTATTTTTTACTGCATAGACGGATTCAACGAAATGATCGGCGACCCGGCACGGGCCGCTTGGCTCATCATAGCGGCGGCGCTGCTGGATGCTATAGACGGTAAAGTGGCCCGGTTCAGTCAGGGCACCAGTCGGTTCGGAATCGAACTGGATTCCCTGGCCGACGTGATTTCTTTTGGGGTTGCACCGATGGTGCTGGTGTACACGCTTCGCCCCTTTGGCGACCTCACTTGGCTCCCGTGTTTGCTTTTCCTGATGTGCGGCGCCATACGGCTTGCCCGTTTCAACGTCATCACAAACCGCCGTGTGGACGACATGGGGGTGGACCGCGGATTTGAAAAAGAAGATTTTCTCGGATTGCCAATACCGGTGGCGGCTATCGCGGTAGCTTCCTACATTATTTTTTGCTGGGGGCGTTGGGAAGAATTGCAACTTGAAGGGCCGTTCATGGGGTTGGTGGTTCTGCTATCTCTACTGATGGTCAGCACCGTTTGCTATCAAACACTCCCGAAACTGGCATTTGACAGCGGGCGGTCCGTGCTTAACCTTGTCGCCTGGATAGCCGCTGTAATTGCTGTGGTGGTCGATCCGAAATTGATGGCGTTTCCAATGGTGCTTCTGTACGTTTTCTCTGGCATCGTCACCTGGGTGGTGCAGATAGGGCGGCAGGACGATGAAGTGGTGGTCCCCGTCGAAGAATGATTTCGTTGAGAACGATTGTGGAGGTGGCAGATGGCCCGTAGGCGTGGACTGGGTATTTTGATGCTTTCGGTGTTAATAGGCGCAATCGCCGGTAGTGCGCTCGGCCAGGGCATTGGATTAGTATTCGGGCAGTTCATGCCAGGTAGCATGGTCGAAAAATTTTTCTTGGAAGCGTTTATTGATTATGCCCTGTCGCCCGTTACGATCGACTTTATTGTTTTTGCGATTACATTCGGTTTCACGATAAAAATAAATATGATCAGCATATTCGGTATCGGCGTGTCCGTGTACTATTTTCGCTGGTTTTAGTTTCGCTGGTATTAGCCGCCCGTTCCGTGCTTGATCACGATTGATTGGACTACAGCGTCATCAGGATTTCCCTGGTGATTTTTTTATGTACACGATACAGGATTCGAGGACAATACCTCATTCCGGTGGAGGAAGCATTGGCAGAGTACTATCAATTGCCCGCTTATGAACTGACGCGCTTGATCACCGCGCGGGAAGCTACCGCGGAGGCGGTAGCCGCATCGGTGATCGGGCGGATTCAGGAAAAGGACGGCGAGATCAACGCCTATCTGGCTATTCAGAGGGATGAAGCGTTGGAAACCGCCCGGAAAATCGATCGGCGTATTGCCCAGGGAGAGCCCGTGGGTCCCCTGGCCGGAATTCCCTTGGGTATTAAGGATGCGATCTGCACCCGCGGTTTGGAAACTACCTGCGGATCGAGGATACTGGAAGGGTTTGTTCCTCCCTATGACGCAACCGTCATAGCCCGGCTTCGGGCGGCGGACGGGGTCATTATCGGTAAGACAAATATGGATCAATTCGGTATGGGCTCGTCGAATGAGAACTCCGGGTTCAGCATGGTACGCAACCCGGTCGACACCTCCCGTGTACCGGGAGGATCAAGCGGTGGATCCGCGGCGGCACTGGCGGCGCAGACAGCGATACTGGCGCTCGGAGAAGATACCGGCGGCTCCATTCGCCAGCCGGCCGCATTCTGTGGTGTAGTTGGCCTGAAGCCCACATATGGCCGAGTTTCCCGGTTTGGAATTATAGCGTATGGTTCATCATTCGACCAAGTCGGTCCGATGGCCAACAACGTGGAAGACTGTGCACGCCTTCTGCAAGTCATAGCCGGGCACGACCAACGCGATTCGACGTCTGCTCCGGAACCTGTACCGGACTATCTCGAGACGCTGAAACAAGGTATCGAAGGGCTGCGCGTCGGTGTGCCGGAGGAGTATTTCTCGGAAGGACTCGATCCCGAGGTCGAAGCCAGTGTGCGCCAGGCCATTGAGACTCTGGGGGGCCTTGGTGCGCAGATCAATTCCGTCAGTCTTCCCAATACGGACTACGCCGTAGCCACTTATTACATCCTGGTGACTGCTGAAGCTTCTTCCAACCTGGCACGCTATGACGGCGTGAAGTACGGTTACCGGGCCGATATGTCGGAAGCAGGGACCGACCATGAGCTGGATGAGATGTACATACGCAGCCGCAGCACAGGGTTCGGACTGGAAGTAAAGCGGCGGATCATGCTCGGTACCTACGTGCTCAGCGCCGGTTATTACGACGCCTACTACGCCAAAGCCCAAGAGGTCCGCACACTGATCAAGCAGGATTACGAAAAAGCATTCGAAAAGGTCGATATCCTGGTAGCCCCCACCACGCCGACCACCGCTTTTCGGATCGGCGAGAAGGTGGACGAGCCGTTGCAGATGTATCTTTCGGACATTTACACGGTGCCAAGCAACCTGGCTGGTGTTCCCGCTATCTCGGTTCCATGCGGTCATTCCGGAGAGGGGTTGCCCATCGGCCTGCAGATGATCGGCCCCCAGTTCGGAGAGGCGACCATCCTTCGTGCAGCGTACGCATTCGAACAGGCCAATTGAGGAGAGCAAACACAGATTATGAGCTATGAAGCAGTAATCGGTCTGGAAGTTCATGCGCAGTTATTGACCAATTCCAAGATATTCTGCGGGTGCAGTGCGGCCTTCGGCGGAGACCCAAACACCCATGTGTGTCCAGTATGTCTGGGTTTGCCGGGCGTGCTGCCTGTACTGAACAAACGGGCCATCGAATATACGATTCGCATGGCGCTGGCCGTGGACGGGCAAGTGGCAGAGGTGAGCGCTTTCGCCCGGAAGAACTATTTTTATCCGGATCTTCCCAAAGGCTATCAGATTTCTCAGTACGACCGGGCCGGAGAGCCGGTATCCCTGGGCGGCGGCGTGTCAATCGAAGCCGACCGCGGCGCCCACTTCGTGAGGCTCCGCAGGATTCATGTGGAAGAAGAAGCCGGTAAATCCATCCACGACGAACCAGGCTATCAGCCGGACAGGAGCTATATAGACTACAACAGGACCGGCGTGCCGCTCATCGAGATAGTCAGTGAGCCGGATATCCGTACACCGCAGGAGGCCGCCGCTTTCCTGACGCGTCTGCGTCAGCTCGTTCAGTACATCGGTGTATGCGACGGCAACATGGAAGAAGGCAGCATGCGATGTGACGCGAACGTTTCGATCCGGAAGCCGGGAGATCCTTTTGGAGAACTTGCAGAAATCAAGAATTTAAACTCCATCCGTGCGGTAGAGAGAGCGATCGATTACGAGATCCAGCGGCAGACCGAGGCAAAGGAAAGGGGTGAGGCCGTCGTCCGGGAAACTCGTTCATGGGACGACGGATCGCGGCGGACGTTTTCCACCCGTTCCAAGGAAACGGCATCAGACTACCGATATTTCCCGGACCCGGATCTGGTGACCCTCGAGATCGGTGAGGACTGGGTGGACGAGATCCGGGCCACTCTGCCGGAACTGCCACAGGCGCGACAGCAACGTTTTGTAGAACAGTACAGCCTGACGGATTCCAACGCCCAGACTCTGACGGAAACGCGGATCCGGGCGGACTATTTCGAAGAAACAGTCCGGGGCCATGACGACCCTCGTACGGTAAGCAACTGGGTGCTCACCGAGTTGCTTCGTGTCCAGAACATTCAGCGTCTCGACCAGGAAACGCTCATAGACCGGATACCGGCGACCAACTTGGCGGATTTGCTCAGCCATATACGCGATGGTCGGATCAGCGGCAAAATCGCCAAAGATGTTCTGGATCAGATGGCGAATACCGGCGAAGCGCCAGGAACCATAATCGAAGCAAAGGGACTGGTCCAGATCTCGGACTCGGGAGAGCTGGAGGGTATTATCAAACAGATCATTGAAGCACACCCCTCAGAAGCGGACGCCTACCGTGAAGGCAAAACCAAGTTGATCGGATTCTTTGTCGGCCAGGTCATGAAAGTGACCAAAGGACAGGCAAACCCAAAGCTGGTCAACGACCTGCTAAGGGATCGGTTGACCTAAAATGCTATTGGGCCTGTTTCTGATTGCCTCCATTCCCGGGCCTGTCAATTCCTGCCCTGATTTAACATACATGAGAGGAAAATGGTGAGCCAGACGCGGATCAAAGTCTGTCTGAATTTGATGATATAAGTCGGATAAGTCTATGCGTTTACGTTGACTGACTTGTCGAGGTAATTGGAGAAATCGGTGAATAAACATGGCCGGGATTTCACAGTGTGCCGGGTTCCCGCTGTATAAGACTCCCTTCTGATATGTTTTCTACGGGGGGCTTTTGCGTTGGACCAGAGGGCGATACGCTATACAGGTATCACCGGAAGTCTCCCGGTCCGACTCCACACGTCTTCTTTCGTCCCCGAGGGGCCCAAACCCAAATGGACGACAGGAGCTATACCCGCGGTCTCCGGTCGCCCAATCACCGGTCCCTTTAGATGATCGTCCTGTCGCGGCATTTCCCTTGACATTTTCACGCAAACGAATACCCTGTCTGCCCATCAATTTATTTAAAATATCCCTCCGTTTCACCCCGAAAAGGCGCAGTGATGAGCAAACAGCACGATTCTTCAGGCGAAGTTATTCGGGTACCCGATCTTGAGGGTGTCTATAGCGAGCCGTTTTCCTTCCGGAAATTGATTAAATTACTTACGTTTTTCGGACCAGCCGCTCTGCTGGCATCGCTTGCCATAGGAGCCGGTGAGACGATTCTGGTGACCGGCGTGGGCGCATGGGCTGAATACGGTCTACTCTGGTTGATCCTGGTCAGTGTACTGGTGAAGGCGGTGTTCATCACTTATCTGCTCGGCCGCTATACGGCAGTCAGCGGTCAGTACATCGGCCATTCTCTGGTAGATCTGCCGGGCCCGAGGGGTTGGATGATCCTGACGCTGATCGCGATCGAACTTGTCGGACTGAGCCTGGCGCTTACGGCCGTAGCCAAGCCGTGCGGCAATTTGGTGGCTTATCTATTCGAGAACGCGTTGCCTCCGGATGTGCCGCAGTCATTCTGGGAGAACACGGTCACAACGCTCTTTCTGGGTGCCGCCATGGCGTTGAGTCTGCTGACCTCCTATAAAGCCCTGGAACGTCAACAGATCATTATCTGCACAGTCCTAGTGGCGGGGACGGTTCTGGGTACCTGGATGGTCTGGCCAAGCATCTCAGGCATCCTGCTGGGCACCATCAGCGTCGGTAGCCTACCTGAAGCGCCCCCCTGGGGACCACCGGCGGCCAAGAACGAATACTGGCTCAATCTGGTTACCGTGTTCGGTTATGTAGGCGGGACCATAAGCGCTTACCTGGCCTACTCGAACTGGGTCGGTCTGCGCGGCTGGGGTATCACATCACATCCCCACATCGATCGGATACGGGGCTTCTCGGACACCGGGCTGCGCATAGACTACTTATCCGACGATCCGGTGGAAGCTCAGCGTATGCGTGCGCTCCTAACACCGCTTCGGTGGGATGTGATGATGGGAGCCGTCGTGTTGTTTGTGGTTACGGCATCTTTCATGATCGCAGGGGCAGGGGTATTGTTTCCACGTCAGCAGATCCTACCGGGCAACGCGTTCGACCTGCTGACCAGACAGTCCTCCATATGGGCTCAGATACACAGTGGTCTCGTGCCTGTATACTACATTGCCGTGGTGGCATCGCTCTGGGGCACATTGGCAACAATTCCGGAAGCGGTCACACGGGTGACGCACGAGTTCCTCAGTGCCGTATGGAAGCCGTTCGAGACGTTTCCCTATAAGCGGCTTCAGGCCATTATCGTCCTCTGGTTTTTCACAACCTCCTGTATCTGGATATGGAGCGACATCAGTTTCGCGATGCTCACACAGATCGTGGCGATGCTCACCACCAACCTGGGGGTCGGTCTACTGGGTGTCGCGGCGATATATCTGAATTTCAAACTCCCTAAACTCTACCGTGCCCGAACCTGGGTCGTGGCCGGTGGTATTCTGGCGACTATTGTCCTTATGCTGGCTTTCACGGGCAGTGCGATCGGGGTATTGGGGAAAATGTAGAGGCTCGGTAAGCCGCAACTTCAGGATTAAAGTAGAGAGGGGTTTAATCATGTCCAAGGTATATACCGCCGCACTCATAGGGTGTGGGCGGATGGGGGCGACCATCGACGATGAGGTGCGGGATCGCCCCAACAGCTTACTGTGGCTTCCCTATTCTCACGCCGCCGGTTATACAGAGGTGGATCGGACGGATCTGATTGCTGTTTCCGACGTGGACCTGGCGAAAGCGGAGACGATCCGGGAACGGTACAAGGTGTCAAAGCGATACGCGGATTACCGGGAGATGATCGAAAAGGAAAAGCCTGATATCGTGAGTATCGCGACCCGGCCGGCTACCCATGCGGAAATCACCGTCTTCGCGGCGGAACACGGCGTTAAGGCCATCTACTGCGAGAAACCGCTGTGCTGCTCCATGGCTGAAGCGGATGCCATGGCCGAGGCATGTGACCGGTATAACGTTCGCTTCAACTATGGCACGCAACGGCGTTACATGCCGCTGTACCGCAAGTTTCGGGAGATGACCCATGACGGCACGCTTGGCGAGGCGGATTGTATAATCGGTCATTGCGGGGTGGGCGCCGCGCAGTGGAGCCATACGCATACCACCGACATGCTGCTGTTCCTTGCAGGTGACGTCGAAATCGACTACGTTCAGGGCACAGTTGTCTGTTCCGAGGACCACTGGGAAGGCAACAGGCTGAATGCTGATCCGGGCATCGCCTGCGGATATATCCGCTTCTCCAATGGAATCCATGGGTATATTGTGGCCGGCGGCGGTTTCGAGTTCGAGGTAAGCGGCCGGCTGGGAAAAATCAGATCTCAGGACAATGGGGTGCTGGCCCAGTGGCGGCAGGTCAGCCAACCCTGGAACATGCTCAAGGAAACGCCGTTCCCGGACATTCCGGGGGAAAGCGGCACCGTCAACGCCATTCATGATATAGTCGATGCACTGGACAACGATCGGGAGACTGTGGGCAGCATTCACCTCGCCCGAAGAAGCCAGGAGATCATTTTCGGCCTGATCGAATCACACCGCCGGGATGGTGCCAGGGTCGAACTACCATTGACTGACAGGGATTTATACGTGGGCAGGAAAGATTGGTAATGCGGAGTGCGGAACGGTTGAGGCTATTCAACCGTTTTCAGCGACTCCCCATGCCGCAATGGAACAGGAACGCTAAATTAACGGAAGTGTTTCTATTACTACCGGAATTTCCCCGGGGGACCATAGGGGCTATCGGCGAAAACAGCCAGCAGGTTTTCCGCCCAGGGCTCTGACGGCAGGAATCCGGCACAATCGTTCCAGCCAGATTCGAACGCCCCGCGGAACAAGGGCTCCGCATATTTCCGGGGCCAGGTGCCTATGAGCTTGAAAATGATCTGGTACGGTAGGGTTTCAGACTCCTGGGTGTCCTGTTTCGGATGGCATAGATACTCTATTGCCGCGGGATAGAGCCGTGTTCCATACCGATAGAGTAGATCCTCAACCTGCTCCGATCTGCCCGCAGCTAAATAGAGCAGGGGGAGCATGGCCCCTCCCGGCAGATTCCCATCATCCACACCGATTAATTCCTGCAACGCAGCATCTTTATCAAAACCATCCTGGAGCTCCAGGAAGTGCGTAAACCGCTTGTCGATGCTTGGCGGGGCAGGAGGGTTAGGGACCGGGCTCATTCTCTGTTCAGGTGGAAAGAAAATCCGGTTCTGATGCATATCCATAAAGGCTGCGAGTATCACACTTTTGGTTTCATAACCGGAAAGCTCCGGCCGAAAATCCCCCAGTGTATCCGCCGCCATTATCAGCCAGCCGGCAACATTCACCTCATCACCGTTGAACAGTTGCGCCCGGACTGCATCGTTGGGCTCATTCAGAAGGCCGCGCACCTCCGCAGCATCCATTTCAGGACCGTTCTCCGCTCTGTGCGCTACCTCAAGAATCGTGGCAATGGTACGCAGACCGGTATCGTCACGGATTTCCAGTATATTCCGTAACTTCTCCAGCTGCTTCGGAACGAATTGCCCCACGGGACGGATCAATTCCCATCCCCCGGATATCTCACGTCCCCCGCGCCCGGACCGCTGACGACCCTGCGCCATCCAGTCCTTGACAATTCTGACGATCAGTATCCAGGCGATAATTATAAGGAGGAAAAATAGGAAACGCGTCAGCATAATACATATCCGTGAGGTGATGTCAAACTCATTTCATCCCCAATAAATCCGCTGCTACACCGCAGTATGCACGTGCTACATTTACCATGGAGTTGATGTCGACGAATTCGTTGGCCATGCAGGTGTTACCGCCTTCGGGACCGTAGACTAGAGTTGGGATTCCGCCGTGGACCGCGAAATGGTTGGTGTCAGCCACGCTGCGGGCGAGGGCATAGGTGATGGGGCGCCCCAATTGTTCTTCGACACGACGTTTTGTGGACTGGACGAACGCGGAGGATTCATCCACAATATAGGAAGTGGGCGCCGGGGTGGGACGGTCGTCCCAGGTGATATCTACTTTTGATTCGATATCGAGTACATCTATGGCGTTCCGAATATCCTGCGCTGCTTCTTCAACCGTCTGACCGGGCAGGATGTGGCGGTCTATGAGAATATGCGCGTGTTCGGGAACCAGGATGATGTTCATTCCACCACCGAATTCAATGACGCAGATGGCGCCGCCCAGATCGTATTGTTCGTTCCAGCCCAACTCCAGCGTTTCCAGCGCGGTGATTACCTTCGCGCCGTCCGCCACCGCGTTGATGCCTTCCCCGGTGTAGGCTGCGTGGGCGGTCTTGCCGGTCAGCCCCACCCTGATTACATGGCGGCCACGTGATCCGATACGCAGCCGACCAGGCGGGGTGGGCTCAGGAATCAGGCAGGCGGAGCATCCTTTGATCAGCCCGCTGTCGATAACCGCATGAGCGCCACGCGACCAGTTCTCTTCATCCGTGGTGGTGGATACAAGCAGCGTACCACCCAAAGCGGCGTCCGAGCTTGTTATCGCCTCCACCGCCGCCAGGATGGATGCACCGCCGCCTTTCATATCGTGTGCACCGAGGCCGTACACAGAACCGTCACGTACCATCGGATCCCACGGATCAGTCTCCCAGCCGTCGCAAACGTCGAACGTGTCCTGGTGAAAATTGAACATGATGGCAGGGCCGTCTGCCTGACCGGGGATCCGGGCCACCAGACTGTCACCGGAATCTGCCACCGGCACCCGCTGAATGTCTGACAGGCCGATCTGTCCAAAAAGGTCGTACAGAAAATCGCCAACCGCCTTCTCATTGCCGGTCACCGAACGAATACCAACCAGTTCGCAAGCAAGCTCAGTGACCCGTTCTGATGTGATGGAATCAGTAATATGATTTAGCGACATTAGGAGCTCCCCGGGGACGGAATCTGGTTGTGTTCTTTATTTACTCCGATGATACCAAAAGGTCCCGGTTGAGGCAAGAGAATTATCTTGACATCGGGGGTGCGTGCGGTTACTTATAATGGGCCTTCAATACACTTTGAACCTGCCAATTTTCTGATGGAGATCTCTATGTCAACAACCACATACGATGTTGCGATTGTCGGTGGCGGCCCGGGTGGATATGTGGCCGCGATCCGTGCAGCGCAACTGGGCTTGAAACCGGTCGTGATCGAAAAGGAACGGCCGGGCGGCGTCTGTCTGAACTGGGGATGTATCCCGACCAAAGCGCTCCTGAAAAATGCCGAACTCGTTCTAATGATGCAACACGCGAAGGATTACGGCATCTCCTGCGACAACCTGACGTTCGATATAAGCAAAGCTGTCGAGCGAAGCCGTAATGCCGCCGACACTCTGGCCGGTGGGATCGAGTTTCTGCTCAAGAAGAACGATGTTCAGATCATAAGCGGTCATGGCCGTCTGAAGTCCGCATCGACCGTCGAGGTGGTCGATGCCGAGGGCCGGTCTACCGACGTGGAAGCAAAATCCATCGTAATCGCGACCGGCTCACGGAATAAATCGATCCCCGTGATTCCGGTGGACGGCGAGCGGATCATCACAAGTACCGAGGCGATGCTGCTGGAGACACCACCGGAGTCGATGACCATTATCGGTGGGGGCGCGATCGGTGTGGAGTTCGCCTACTACTATGCCGCCTATGGTACCAAGATTACCATTATCGAGATGATGCCTCACCTGCTGCCGCTGGAAGACGAAGAAATCAGTGAGCAACTCGAGAAGGCATTCAAAAAGCTCGGGGTAAGTATTATGACCGGCACCCGCGTCGAGAAGGCCGAGACCGGGTCCGGCGGGACGACGGTAACCATTTCCAGGGACGACAAGACCGAGACGATTTACGGCGATGTCACACTCATGGCCGTTGGCCGTGATCCCAATTCCGAGGGGCTGGGACTCGAAGAACTCGGGGTGGAAACAAATCGTGGTTTCATCAAGGTGGACGAAGGATATCAGACCAACATCGCTGATGTCTATGCCATAGGTGACGTGATCGGACCGCCGCTTCTGGCACACGTGGCATCGGCCGAGGGCGTCAACCTGATGGAACGCTTGGCCGGCCATGAGGCACATCCCATTGATTACGGCAATGTACCGTCCTGTACCTACTGCCAGCCGCAGGTGGCCAGCGTGGGGTTGACAGAGAAAGCAGCAGCGGAGCAGGGCGAGATCAAGGTATTCAAAATGCCGTACCGCTCGAGCGGAAAGGCGGTTGCCGTGGCTCAAGTCGAAGGTATGGTGAAGCTCGTAGCCGATGCCAAATACGGTGAGATTCTCGGCGCGCACATCATCGGTGCGGACGCGACCGAGCTGATCTCCGAACTCTGCACTGCCCGCACGCTGGAAGCCACCGTTACCGAGGTGCGTCAGACGATTCATGCGCATCCGACCCTGTCCGAGCTGGTCATGGAGGCCGCCGCCGGTATCGACGGTGAAGCAATACATATCTAATGAGTCGAATCCTGCTTTTCTACCATTCCTCCATCGGTAAAAAGGTCATCATGGCCCTGACGGGTGCCGTTCTGTTTGGTTTTGTGACGGTGCACATGGTGGGGAACCTGAAAATTTTCCAGGGACCTGCGAAGATTAATGCGTATTCGGAGTTCCTCAGAGAAGTAGGGGCACCGGTCTTCGGCGCAGGAGAACTGCTCTGGATCGCCCGTATCATACTGGCGATGTCTTTGGTTCTACATATTCTCACCGCAGTAAAGCTTGCCAGGGAGAACAGGAAAGGCCGGCAGTCCGATTACAGCTTGAAACAGAATGTCGAGGCCTCCTATGCTGCGCGGACCATGATTTGGAGCGGTCCGATCCTCGGGCTCTTCGTTATCTATCATATTTTACATCTCACCACCGGATCGCTGCATCATTCGTTCAACCCGGAGGATGTGTACCGGAACATCGTCAGTGGATTCCAGTTGTGGTACGTGTCGGCGTTCTATATCACTGCTATGATCGCGCTGGGGAATCACATGATTCACGGCGCGTGGAGTATGTTCCAGTCCCTGGGGCTTAACAGTACCCCGTACGACCGTACGATCCGTCACTTTGCCACAATCGTCACCGCGACCGTGGTAATAGGAAATATTTCCTTTCCACTGTGCGTGTTAATCGGCATTGTATCATGAGGCCTAGCGTTGGTTTGTTGGTCTGATGTCTTTTCACTGAACCAATGAGAAAATGAACCAATGGATCTAGATTCCAAAACACCATCCGGACCGATCGAGCAGAAATGGGAGCGTCATCGTTTCGAGATGAAGCTGGTGAATCCCTCCAACAAGCGGAAGTACCACGTCATCGTCGTCGGATCCGGACTGGCCGGTGCTTCGGCTTCGGCTTCAATGGCGGAGCTGGGTTACAGAGTCACCTGTATCACGTTCCACGACAGTCCCCGGCGGGCCCACAGTATCGCTGCCCAGGGTGGGATCAACGCCGCCAAGAATTACCGTAATGATGGAGACAGCATCTTCCGCCTTTTTTACGACACGGTCAAAGGTGGCGATTACCGTTCCCGCGAGGCGAACGTGCACAGGCTGTCCGAAATTAGTGTCAACATAATAGATCAGTGCGCCGCGCAGGGAGTGCCGTTTGCCCGGGAATACGGCGGTATGCTCGACAATCGGTCGTTCGGCGGTGCGCAGGTGTCCCGGACGTTCTATGCGCGCGGACAGACAGGGCAGCAACTACTCCTCGGTGCCTATTCGGCCCTGTCGCGCCAGGTGGGGCAGGGTAACGTTACGCTGTGTCCGCGTACCGAGATGCTGGATCTTATTGTGATCGACGGACAGGCTCGGGGTGTGGTCACCCGTGATTTGGTGACCGGCGAAATGAGAACAATCATGGGCGATGCTGTGGTTCTGGGAACCGGCGGCTACGGCAACGTTTTCTACCTGTCAACCAACGCAAAAGCATCGAATGCCACCGCAATCTGGCGTGCTTACAAGCGCGGTGCGGCACTGGCGAATCCGTGTTTTACGCAGATACATCCCACCTGTATTCCGGTCTCCGGCGATTACCAGTCCAAGCTGACACTCATGAGCGAATCGCTTCGCAACGACGGTAGGATCTGGGTGCCCAGAGAGGAAAACGATAATCGGACGCCCGGAGATATCCCGATGGAAGAAAGGGATTACTACTTGGAACGCCGTTATCCCAGCTTCGGTAACCTCGTGCCTCGTGATGTTGCCTCCCGTGCGGCGAAAGGCGTTTGTGATGAAGGCCGTGGTGTCGGCTCGAACGGTCTGGGTGTGTATTTGGATTTCGCTGATGCTATCAGTCGGCTCGGAAAGCACACCATCGAGGAACGGTACGGCAACCTGTTCGATATGTACGAACGCATAACGGATGAGAATCCCTATGAACGACCTATGCGGATCTATCCGGCCGTCCATTACACCATGGGTGGCCTGTGGGTCGATTACAATCTGATGAGCACGATAGACGGCCTGTTCGTAATCGGCGAAGCCAACTTTTCAGACCACGGCGCCAACCGTTTGGGCGCCAGCGCATTGATGCAGGGTCTGGCTGATGGATATTTCGTCCTTCCCTATACCATTGGCAACTACCTGGCCGGCATATCGCCGGTGGGTGCCGATGCCGAACATGACGAATGCAAAGAAGTGATTAATGAAGTCAAAGACCGTGTGTTCCGCCTGCTGAATGTCAGCGGGGCCAGAACGGTGGACTCCTTCCACAAAGAACTTGGGAAGCTGATGTGGGACTACTGTGGTATGTCACGCAATGCAGACGGCCTAAAACATGCGATGGAAAAGATCCCTGAGCTGCGGGAAGCCTACTGGGAGGACGTGAACGTCCGGGGTTCGGGCACAGAATTCAACCAGTCGCTCGAGAAGGCCGGACGTGTGGCCGACTTCATGGAGTTTGCAGAACTGATGTGCCGTGACGCTCTGCAGCGTGAGGAATCGTGCGGAGGCCATTTCCGAGAAGAGCATCAGACGCCGGAAGGGGAAGCGCTGCGTAACGATGAGGAGTACGCGTACGTGGCCGCATGGGAGCACGCCGGTGAAGGCGAGACGCCGGTCCTGAACAAAGAACACCTCTTATTTGAATACGTATCTCTGGCCACGCGGAGCTATAAATAATGCGTATTACACTACATATCTGGCGTCAGAAAAACTCGGACACCCATGGGGACTTCGTGACTTATGAGCGGGAGAATGTCGACGAGGATATGTCCTTTCTGGAGATGCTGGATGATCTCAACGAACACTTAATCAACATGGGCTCCGATCCGGTGGCGTTTGATCACGACTGCAGGGAAGGAATCTGCGGTTCCTGTGGCCTGGTTATCGACGGCGCCGCCCACGGACCTCGCCGGGCTACCACCGCCTGCCAACTCCATATGCGCAGTTTTAAAGACGGTGACGTCATTACAGTCGAACCCTGGCGATCCACAGCTTTTCCGATCATCAGGGACCTGGTGGTTGACCGGGGTGCCTTTGACCGTATCATTCAGGCCGGGGGATTCATCTCCGTGCCCACCGGCACCGCGCCGGATGCCAATGCCATTCCGGTAGCCAAACCCGCTGCCGACGAGGCCATGGATGCCGCCTCGTGCATCGGATGCGGCGCGTGCGTGGCCGCCTGTCCCAACGGCGCGGCCATGCTTTTCACAGCCGCCAAGGTAGCACACCTCAACATCCTACCGCAAGGGCAACCGGAACGCTATAGCCGGGTGACCGCCATGGTGGGCGCCATGGATCGGGAGCCGTTCGGCAACTGCACCAACTACGGTGAGTGCGAAGCCGCGTGTCCGAAGGAAATCAGTCTGAAATTCATCGCCCGAATGAATAGGGACTACCTTAAGGCAAATGTGAAACGGGTCGAGAATGGGTAACACATTCGAACTCGGCCTTTAATCCTTGAGACAATGAAAATTACAATCAAAAAATCTGTGATCGAATTGAGGCAGGGAGATATTACTGCACTTAAGGTGGACGCGATCGTCAATGCGGCCAACAACCATTTCTGGATGGGCTCCGGTGTGGCAGGTGCCATTAAACGTAAGGGTGGCGATGTCATTGAAAAAGAAGCGATGGCTCAGGGACCCGTTCCGGTGGGGGAAGCGGTGGTCACCGCGGGTGGTGCGCTGTTGGCGCCACATGTGATTCATGCGGCGGCCATGGGACAGGATCTGCAGACGGATGAAGAAAAGGTCCGCAGTGCCACACGGAACAGTTTTAGGCGGATGGAAGAAAATAATCTGGTTTCAATCGCATTGCCGGCTCTCGGAACTGGAGTCGGAGGACTGTCTCTGCCATTGGCAGCACAGGGGATGATCGATGAGGCCATCGTGTTTCTGGAGAACGGAAAAGTGCCAAGGGTTGTGATTTTCGCGATGTTCGATGACAACGCCTACAACGTTTTTAAAGAGGCCCTGGAAAAACGGTTTCCTGAAGGGTGAGTCTTAAGAGGGGATGGCTGTCATCCCGGCACGGAGCAGGGCCGGTTCATATTAAGGCCAGAGAATGAAAAACGATGTGCAGGAAGCCGCACACCGTTCATAAATCTGAATCTCTATTTGGTTGTTACATCACACGTTCTGGCACGAAGTCGTAGCATTCGATTCCCGAAGATTCCAGCCTATTCTTCAGGTCTTGCACACAGATGGTGTCACCCCACGCCAGAATCGTCTTGCCATCCTGAATTTCACGCTTGACACGGCTTAAACATTTCGTGACCATGGGGATAGCAGGACACAAAACTGTCACACGTTCACTGCTGTCCTGTGACCATGAAAAAACCGTATTTGCTTCGAATTCCGGATAGATCAGAACCATCCCGTTCTCCTGTTGTGCGGCAAGGAATTTTGCATATATGGTTGAAATATATGGCAGATATGGAAAATGTCAAAGGAAATTAGGAGATTCGTCCATGGATATTCACTGGTTTGGTTTTTCAGAAAGTGATTATGGCATGTGGTTTTCAGACAATAAATTTGTCGTTACCTCCAAAATGAAACAGGAGTGCAACTTACATTTTTAAAAAAGATCAAATACATCCGTCCCGTTTATCTGATTAAATCATTCATCTGACATTTCATTTAATTCTCCACAGTGCTTGAGGCAGCGATGTCCCAGACTTTTTCATATATGTTCCCGTCGCACGTTCGATTCGGAGTCGGCGCGGTTCACGCCGTCGCACAGGAAGCAAAGCTGCTCTGGGGAACCAGAACCCTGATCTTTTCCGATCAGGGAGTGGTTGCCGCCGGCCTGCTCAAATCGGTTACCCGAGTTCTGGACGATGCGGACATCGGGTATGATATTTGCGACAAGGTGGCGCCTAACCCCACCGATACGTTCGTTGAGGAAACAGCTGCCCAGTTTCGCTCCAGCGGCCATAACCTGTTGATTGCTTTAGGCGGTGGCAGCGTGATCGATGCGGCCAAAGCAACACAGATACGTATGACCCATCCGGGACATATACGCGATTACTTCGTGTCCGGCGAAGGCGACGGAAAGATTATTCCCAACATGCCCCCTTTGATCGCCCTGCCGACTACATCGGGAACCGGCAGTGAGATCAGCGCAGCGGCGGTGTTGACGGACACCAGAGACAATGTTAAAAAAGCCGTTTACTCCCCTCACATCCGGCCTGCAACCGCTATTGTAGATCCGGAACTCACGCTTGGTCTGCCCCCCACGATCACTGCGGCTACCGGGATGGATGCTTTGACTCACTGCATCGAAGCGTGTGTATGTAAATACTATTCTCCAATCGGGAAGGCCATTGCCCTGGGTGGAATAGAATTAGTCACAAAATCTCTCCTTAATGCGTTTGAGCATGGGGATGATGTAGACGCACGGACCGATATGTCCATGGCCGCTGTTATGGGCGGTTTTGCGTTCGGTACCGGAGGCGGGCTCGGGACAGTTCATGCAATGGCCCATCAACTATCCACCGAGGTGGGACTGCCTCATGGTACGGCCAACGCGATTCTGCTGCCCCACGTGATGGCGTTCAACGGAGAAGAACATGCCGAGGCGTATGTTCCCGTCGCCCGTGCACTGGGCATAGACGCCTCCGGCATGAACGCCTCGGAGGCGGCACAGGCCGCAGTTGCGGCGGTTCGGACACTGTGTGATCGTCTCACGATACCGCAGACCCTTGGTGAAACGGGTATCACACAGGATCATATTACCGGGATGGTCCCTCAGGCCATGACCGATGTCTGCCTACGGCAGAATCCAAGAAGATGTACGGAAAATGATATAAAGGAGTTGTATGAACAAGCGCTGTAAACGTTTGGTGACATGGCAGAGGCACAGTTGGATTTTCGTTAGATTGCTCCTCAGTGCCGTGGTCCTCTCACTGTCAACGCCCGCGCTTGGTCAGAGAGGCGCGGTGGAGCAGTTTCTACGGGATTCCGAGCGGCAGGGTGGACGCAGGACGTCCACCGCGTTGCGCGGTCTGATACCCAGCTTGTTCGATCAGGAAGTATTGATGCGGGAGGTCGTTGATCTTCGGCTCATCACTCCGCCGCTAGAAAATCCGGTCGATCCGAACACTTATATCATCGGTCCGGGTGACAATATGCTAATCAGTATTCAGGGAGAGATGTCCCCGGATTATGCTCTGACCGTGACGCCGGAAGGTCTGCTCGGGATACCTACCGTAGGCGTGCTCGAGGTCAGTGGCCTTACACTTACGGACTTGAAGACACAGGTGCAAAACGCCGCGCGGCCGGTATATCCCACCAGCGAGATTAAAACTATACTGCTGTATCCCCGGCAGTTCAAAATCACGGTATCCGGTGCAGTTAACGGACCCGGTCCGGTGATCGCCACGCCGTTCGAACGCGTCTCAGAGATCCTGGTCATCGCCAACCGTCCCACCGATATTCACACCCGCCTGGCAGCTACCAAGCCTGATTTCGTGCTGCCCTCTACCTATGGATCCGATCGGAACATCGAAATCAGACATCGGAGTGGCACCATTACCAGGGTCGATCTGCGTCGGTATCTGGCTACGGGCGATCTGGACAGCAACCCCACACTGCGGGACGGAGACGTAATCTACGTGCCGGTACGTAACTTGGACACCGGCACCGTTTCGCTCGCCGGCGCTGTCAACATTCCCGGCGTTTATGAGCATGTGGCAGGAGACAATCTCGGTGTGTTGCTGGAGATGGCCGGTGGACTGAGTGTTGCCGCCGATCGAACTCGGATAGAGATTGCCCGCACCATCCCCGTGATAAACGGTCCTTCGCGTATAGAGACTGTCACCGTGGACATGGGAATCGGACCGTCCGCACTGGTTACACCGATTGTACCACGCGATCGTATTTTCGTCCGCACCCCTCAAAAGACCAACAGCGATTTTCTTGTTGTAGTCCGGGGTGAAGTCCTGTTTCCCGGGACCTACCCGGTACAGTCGGACGGTGTCCAGCTTTCGCAGATTATTGAGATGGCCGGTGGGTTCACGGAAGAAGCGTTTTTACGCGGGGGGACGATCGTAAGGAACTTCAGAAGAGAGGGTACGCAGGCATCTGAATCGATTAGCCTGGAACGACTGGCCCGCTTGCGTCTGAGTCGTCTGGGTGAGCAGGAACGGGTAGATTTCGAAACGCAGGCGGGTTTTCGGCAGCAGACAGTCGTAGCTGATTTTGAGCGACTGTTCCACGATCAGGATGTGACCGCGGATGTCACTCTGCAACCGGGGGATATGGTGGTGGTCCCCTCCAAGAACGAAACGGTTCACGTGATGGGGCAGGTGGCAAACCCGGGTCAGATTCCGTTTGAACCGGGTATGGATACAGAGTACTACATCCGGATGGCCGGTGGCCTTTCCCGCCACGCCAGAGATGGGAAAATTCAAGTGATAAAGATGGATTCCAATCTCTGGTTGCATCCGGATCAGACCACCGTGGAAGTGGGGGACATGATCTGGGTTCCCCGTCATCCGGTGCGTAATTACTTCGCCATATTCAGAGAAACGCTCGCGGTCATGACGACACTGACCACGTTGTACCTGGTGTTGCAGCAGATATCCAAGTAAGACGCTTTTAACAGCCTTTGAGAGTTCGTCCTGAGCCGGTTTTCCTGTCCGCCTTCCCCGCAGCGATCAGACCACCCGCCGTTTCACCCCGGGCGACCCAGGCTATCCGGAGAACACACCCCATATCGATGTGTAAATCCTTACCGGTCGCAGCACCGGTTACATTGCCTTACTGTATCAGCATCAGATCTCGTCCGGACTTAGCGGATTTCAGGTGCACTACCCCGATCGGCCATGGACGGCAGGAGAGGGCCTTTTGTACCTCGCACACCCGGGTGTATGTGGGTGAAAACCAAGGATAGGGAAGAGAAGGTAATGAAACAGGTTGCACATGGTACGCAGTTATCTATAGGATCTCATTCCGCAATGGATCTCGTCGGTACGTTCGGGAGCCCGCTGTACGTGTACGATGCGTCCTTGATACGACAGCGATTTCGGGCGCTGCGGGCGGCGGTGACGTATCCGCTGGCGGATCTGCATTACGCATGCAAGGCGAATACGAACCTTTCGATTTTGAGGCTATTGCGTGATGAGGGTGCACTAATCGATGCGGTGTCGCCGGGAGAGGTATTCCTGGCCTTGAAAGCCGGATTTTCTGCCGACCAGATCCTGTTCACAGGCAACAGCGTAATGGATGACGAGATGCGGTTCCTCCTCGAACGGAATATTTTGATCAATATAGATTCTCTTTCACAGCTGGAACGCTACGGGCGGCTTGCACCGGGGACGAAGGTGTCCGTGCGGATCAATCCGGACGTGGCATCCGGGCACCATCACCACTGCATCACCGCCGGCTCGGGAAGCAAATTCGGGATCGCAATGGAGCTCCTGCCGGAGACAAAGGGTATTATCGATCAGTATGGGCTCACGGTGATCGGACTGCACATGCATGTGGGTTCGGGCATCCTGGATCCGGCGCCGTTTCTCCGAGCGGTGGAGGCGCTGCTCGGTGTGGTGCCTTATTTCGAACATCTCACATCCATCAATTTCGGCGGTGGTCTGGGTATCCCCAATCATCCCGATGAAGCCGAACTGGATATACAGGCGTTCGGTGCTCATCTTTCCAACCGATTTCAGGTGTTCTGTGACGGCTACGGCACCAGGTTGCGCATCAAGCTCGAACCGGGGCGCTATATCGTGGGTGAATCGGGCACGCTGTTGACACGCTGCAGTACGATCAAGGCGACACGGGACCGAATTTTCGCAGGGACGGACTCCGGATTCAACCACCTGATTCGTCACTCCTTGTATGAGTCATATCACGCAATCGTGAATGCCACCAATATGAAGGACGAGGCTGCAATGTACGATGTCTCCGGGAATATCTGCGAAAGCGCTGACTTCTTCGCTCGCAACCGGCGGATTTCCCGTATCCGAGAAGGCGACATCCTGGGGGTACGAAACGTCGGTGCCTACGGCTTCTGCATGAGTTCCAACTACAACACCCGTCCGCGTCCGGCCGAGGTTCTTGTGGACGGTGAGCAGGTCCGTCTGATTCGCCGTCGGGAGACGCTTGAGGATCTTATAAGAGGACAGGAATAAACGTGGACAGGTGGTCACACTAAATAAAGAGGTAATCATGCGGCCAATATTCCCTATTCTACTCCTGACACTGTTCATTGCCTGTAAAGAGACGCCTCCGCCGGACCCGCAGGTCATCATCGATTCGACGATACAGGCGCACGGAGGAGACCGGCTCGATGGATCCACCATCGACTTCGATTTCCGAGGAACGCATTTTACCGTGATGCATAACCAGGGGGCATTCTCCTATGTCCGGAGTTTCAGGGACAGTGCCGGTCTGGTGCGGGATGTTCTCTACAACGATGGTTTTTACCGGGAGATCAACGGCAACATTGTCGTACTTTCCAAACGCATGCGGCAGATTCTGCCGGGGTCTGTAAATTCCGTCGTCTATTTTGCGTTGCTGCCATTTAAACTCGATGATCCGTCCGTTAAAGAACGTTATCTTGGCGAGGAGGCGGTGAAGGGAGAGCGGTACCACAAGGTGGAAATAACATTCACGCAACACAGCGGCGGTACCGACTGGAACGACGTGTTTGTGTACTGGATTCATAAAGACAACAACAGTATGGATTATCTGGCCTATCTATACCACGTGAACGGCGGTGGTACACGCTTCCGTGAGGCGCACAACATCCGTACGGTAGAGGGTATCCGTTTCGCCGACTACAGAAATTACAAAGCCGAAACCGAAAATCTACCGCTGGAAGAATACGGGCGCGAGTTCAATAAAGGCGGCCTCGTTAAAGTCTCCGATGTGGACATTGAGAACATTCAGGTGAAACTGGGGAACTAACCTGTCACATACAGGGCTTGCCATGTCCCTAAACCCCACTTTCGGGGTCGATGTTCTGAAAAATGGCGATATTCAGAGGCCACGGGATGAGTTGCTCGATAGAGGTCAAGCTTGCGTCAGGCCGAGGACCTGGCGGATTCGCCGTCGAACCTATCCCGATACGATCCATTCCGGTCATCACCGTTGCGCTCCCATCCCGTAGCAACAGGGGCATTCGGTAGGGTCGAGCCGGTGCGTCCAGCGCCGAGTCCCTAAAGCCCGGGCAGCCATGGAATTGCCCGGTTGGTTGAACATATGCAGTCGGACCAGTATATCCCTGTCAATCGTCAGCCATGGGTTCTTGGGTATTGGAGCCGCCGCCGGGCTGCATGTAATAGCTGAGCACTTTAAAGTGATCTTTTTCCGATCCACCGGTGACCACCAGGTCGCCGCTTCTGAGCCAGGCATGGGCGCCGGACGCTTCATTCGTTTCACGGCCTACCCCCACGTAAAGTGTGCTTTCCTGACCCCTGCGTTTGAGCATGGCCATGGCCGCGATGGCCTGGACCAGGCAGGTGGAATGCCACGGGAGTCGAGGGTAGGTATAATGAATGCCCCTGGCTACCCGGTAGGCGTCCACTCTGTTCCGCGGCATCGCATCCTCCGCTGACTCCTGCATATGCTTTCCGAGATAGGGCGAAAGGCGGCGGAAGGGAACCAGTCGCAGCACCAGGCGGGCAACGAAAAGGCAGAGGGTCGCTTCCATCACGATCCGGGAAACCGCCGCCGAGGTCCGGCTGTTCAATCTGGCTGACCACTTCCGCTCCTCCTACAGTTCTCTGCGACAGAGGTTGCGTCAGGAGCATTTGAAAATCACACGTGACCAGGCGCTGGCAGAATGGGGGGCCTCTGTTGTGGGGGTTCTGATTATGGGCCTGGCCATGGGGTGGATGGTGTGGCGAGCCGTACAGGGGGAGGTGACGCTGGGTGACCTGGCCATGTTCCAACAGGCGTTCCAGCAGGGGCAACGTATGATGCGCACGTTGTTGGACAACGTCGGGCAGATCTATCAGAATAGTCTGTTTCTGGAGACATTGTTTGGCTTTTTAGCCCTGAAGCCGGCGTTGATCGATTCAGGTACATTGCAGGCGCCGAAGGTGTTGCAGGAAGGTATCCGTTTCGAGGACATCGTATTCCGTTATCCCGGAAGTGAACGCCCCGCGCTCGACCATTTTTCCCTGACGATACCTGCGGGTAAGATCGCCGCTATCGTGGGTACCAACGGCGCCGGTAAAAGTACGCTGATCAAGCTGCTCTGCCGGTTTTATGATCCGGAAGAAGGCCGGGTGTCCTTCGATGGGACTAACCTGCGGGAGGTACCGCTCGATGAGGTGCGAGGCATGATATCGGTGCTGTTCCAGGAACCGGTGCATTACCATGATACGGCCGCCCGGAATATCGTGATGGGTAATCTGGAGGCCGAATCCGACAAGCGCGCTGTCGAAGCGGCGGCGCAGGCGTCGACAGCTGCTGGTTCCATTAGCCGTTTGCCGGAAGGCTACGAAGCCATGCTGGGGAAATGGTTCGGAGGTTCGGATCTGAGTACCCGTGAATGGCAGCGAGTGGCGCTGGCCCGGGCCTTTCTGCGTAAAGCGCCCATCATCGTTCTGGACGAGCCCATAAGCGCCATGGACGCCTGGACGGAGGCGGACTGGATGGGGCGGTTTCGCAATTTGACGGAAGGTCAGACTTCACTCATTATTACTCACCGGTTTACGACTGCCATGCAAGCCGATATGATTCATGTCATGGACGGCGGGAAAATCACCGAATCCGGTACGCACGCAGACCTGCTCGATCAGGACGGCCGGTATGCCAGGTCATGGTTCGATCAGAACCGGTCGCCGGATCCGAAATAGACGTACATCCCCATCACCTGAAATTTTCAGCTCATATCCAGCCTTACGGCCTCTGTATCCGCACATCCAGTACTGCCGCCTGCCCTCCCCGTACCGCCTCCAGGGCACGCTGTATCGCATCGGGTAATTCCTCCGGGCAGGTCACTGTTTTCCCGTAGGCGTGACAGGCATTGGCGAGATGGGCGAAATCAGGTGAAGGCTGCAGGTCAGTCCCCACGAACTGGTCCAGCTGATTGCCATGACCTTTGGGGTAGTGCATGAGCCAGGAACGTTTCGTGGCGAAGTGCATCTGGTTGTTGAGAATGATGGTCAGAAACGGGGCATTGTGCGCGGCGGCCGTCCACAGGGCGGCGGTGGGGCAGCCGAACATGAAGGTTCCGTCTCCTACCAGCGCTACCACCGTTCTGTCAGGTGCCGCAAGCCTTACGCCGACGCCTGCACCCAGGGCCCATCCTAGACTGGCCCCGCCGCTTGTGAACCAGGTGCCGGGTTGTGTCCGTTCCACCATGGTGGCGGAGTACCGTAGATTGGTCACCGTTTCGTCCAGTACGATGGTATCCTGATCCAGGGCCTGGTTGACGCAATACATCAGCCACTCCGGTGCGATCGGTCGTTCGGATGATTTTCCCCGGGCGGTGTCCCGCCATTCCTGTCTTCGTTGCGTATGTTTTTCCTCTAACCGTGCCGCACGTTTCTGATGTGCCTCACGATCCTTAGGGCGAAGCAATTTCTCCACGCAGTCTGTCAGCACCGGAAGTGCCGAGGCTGAATCGGCCTGTATACGGACATCTGCCGGGAAGGTGAACAGTGGGATATTGCTCTTGAGCGGGTCCACGTCAATCCAGAAAATCCGGGCGTCCTTGTGAGGGGAAACATCGGAGGGGATGTACGGAACGTCACAATCGATCACCAGAATGATGTCTGCTTTCTCCAGATAGGGATTGGGTGATATCCCACCCCACAGGGGATGTGTGTTGGGGAAATTCAAGCAAGAGGCTGTGGCGGATACCACGGGAGCGCCCGTCAGCTCCGCGAGACGTACCAGTTCCGGGACTGTTTTAGGATTTCGGCCCGCATAGCCGGTCAGAATGAGCGGACTACGGGCGTGGGCCAGGGCTTCCGCTACAGGTTCCAGCGATGAGGCGGCGATTTTGGCTAGAGCGGGGGGCTGCAGACGTACAGCTGGGAGGCGCACCTTGTTCAGTTGTTCCATGAGGACTTCCCGGGCCAGTGTCATGTACGTTGGCCCTGCGGGTTCCGACCCGGCGATTTGAAATGCTCGGGATACGACGTGATGGATGCTTTCATTACGCTGCAGATCGTATACCCATTTGCAGTACCCTCGTACGCCCATCGCCTGATCGGGCTGATCCTGAATCCAGTGTATCCATAAGTTCCTGCTGCCCGGCAGCTCACCCTCGAGTGTCAGGGGGGACTTTCCGGCGCACAGCACCATGCCGGCCCGGGCCCGCTGCGCGTTGTGGAGACCGCCGCCCAGCTGCAGGGTGCCTGCGTCCACATGGACGAGCACCGTCTGCGGCCGGCGGGACACCAGATAGTGGCCGTGTGCCGCGGATATGGCCACCAGTTCGTCCGGGCATGTCACCACCCGGGGCGCTTCATGGCCTTCGCTCTTGAACCGGGTCAGTGACTCCTGGATTGGAAACGTGTCCGTACCGGAATTGAGAAAGAGGCAGTCCGACCGATTATGCGCCAGTAGCGCAACAAACGCATCGGCGCCGCAGGTTACCGCAAAACTCAGGTTTTTGGTCATGGTACTCCTGTACAAAAAAGGGCTGCGGGTTGCCCCGCAGCCCTTATACTGCTACCTTTTGCCGTCTACCCTACCTGCTCCAGCACAAAATAATGCCCCGGATTCCAGGCCTGGCAAATCAGATACAATTGGTCTTTATGTTCATACCAGATGGCATTGTGGATATGGTCGGCCAGTTCGATCCCAAGGTCTTCTTTCGGACGGATCGTGGAGAGCACTTCATAGTTCTCGGCATCCAGGATATAGATCGGTGCCGGCCGGCCCTCCTGCGGGTCATCGAGACTGCCTACCAGCGCGTAGGCGCGTCCGCCGCGTTCCAAGAAGTCGATTCCGCACGGCTTGGATCCTGAAGGAATGCCGTAAGCGGCCGTAAAGTGGCCGTCCAACGTGAAATGTTCGAACCGGGCATGAGGTCGGTCGGCGATGGAAAGATGGCGTCCTGCCGGTACGGTATTCATGCCATGGGCCGTGCCGAATAAACCCGGGGCGTTGGGATCTTCGGTCTTGCCGGCGAAGGTGCTGGTCCACTGTTGGGTACTCATGTCAACGGTCGATATGTAGTTGGCGCCATATCCGTCCGCTACATACACAGTTTCACCCACAATGGCGGTATCGGTGGGTCGGAACGGTGCTTCTTCTTCGTTCTGATACTCTTCGAATTCCGGTCGGGAGAGGATGAAATCTACATTGCCTTCCAGGTCCAGCACCACAACCATGGCGTCGCCGTTTGCCGGCATGATTAAACGTCGTTTGCCATCGAACGTGCCTATTTTTGTGCTGTGGAAGTTGATGGGTTTCAGATCTGACGGCAGGTCGATGATATCCTGGGACGTCAGGTCGGGAGAAATCCGCATCAGCCCGCAACCGGGCATACCGTAATAGATGTAACCGCCTGTTTCCCGGTCCACCGCAAAGCCGCCGTGCAGGTCTACCTCGCAGGGCAGTGCCTGTGACGGAAGCGTATATAAATTTTCACAAAGAGAAAACACAAACGACCCCTGGCCGCTTGTTTTCTTAGACATGAGAGTCCTCCTGAAAAGCGGTGATGAGTGACGAGTGGCAGGTAAAAAGACAACGAGAACCTGTCACTCGTCATTATTCTTACGCCGCGATGACGCCGTGCGGATCGATGATGAATTTCTTGGCCGCACCCTTGTCGAAGTCCTGGTAGCCCTGAGGGGCATCATCCAGGCTGATAACGGTGGCGTTGACCGCATCGGCGATCTGGACCTTATCGTACAGGATCGCGTTCATCAACTGACGGTGGTACCGCATGACCGGACACTGACCGGTGGTGAACTGGTGTGACTTGGCCCAGCCCAACCCGATACGGATACCGAGCATGCCGATCTTCGCGTTGTCGTCGACACCACCCGGATCGCCGGTCACGTACAGCCCAGGAATACCAAGGGAGGCGCCGGCGCGGGTCACCTCCATTATAGAGTTGAGCACCGTCGCCGGGTGCTCCTGAGCCGAATCAGAGCCGTGGCCGCGGGCTTCAAAGCCCACGCAATCCACCGCGGCATCCACTTCCGGCTCACCGATGATGTTTTCGATCTGTTCTGCAAGCGTTGCTTTCTGGGTCAGATCCACCGTCTCACAGCCGAAGCTGCGTGCCTGTGCCAGGCGTTCCGGGATCATATCGCCGACGATTACACAGGCGGCGCCAAGCAGCTGACTGGAGGCCGCGCAGGCCAGACCGACCGGACCGGCCCCTGCGATGTACACGATAGTACCCGGTGCAACACCGGCAGAATAGGCGCCGTGAAAACCGGTCGGAAAGATGTCAGACAGAAGTGTCAGGTCCTTGATCTTTCCCAGGGCCTGATCTCTGTCCGCGAATTTCAGAAGGTTAAAATCCGCGTAAGGCACCATCACATATTCCGCCTGGCCACCCACCCAGCCGCCCATGTCCACATAGCCGTACGCAGCACCGGGACGGGCAGGATTTACGTTTAGACAGACACCGGTTTTTCCTTCTTTACACATGCGGCAACGACCGCAGGCAATGTTGAACGGTACCGAAACAATATCGCCCACATCCAGGAATTCAACATCTCGTCCTTTTTCAACTATTTCACCGGTGATCTCATGTCCCAGGACGAGTCCGGCCGGTGCGGTGGTGCGACCCCGAACCATGTGCTGATCGCTCCCGCAGATGTTGGTAGCGACGACCTTGAGAATCACACCATGCTGGCACTGACGGGAACCCAGCGCCAATTCCGGATAATCGATCGATTGTACCTCGACTTCACCCGGTCTGATATAAGCGACACCTCGATTGCTGGCCATAGTTAGCCCCCTTGTACTACGTGGTAAAGATAATAATGACAAGCGTTCTGAACGGTAAGTATCAGAGCACCTTCAAACAAACGGTCAGTAAGGATTCCATTGATTCAGAGTGAGAATATATTGAGTGTATAGTCACACGGCACCTATTTCAAGAAAAAAATGATTAAAACGCCACAATCATTTTTTGCCTCGGCCTAAACTGTGTTCGGGCGCCACAATACACGAGTATGGTTCCGATGTTCGTAGACGCCACCAGCATGAGCTCGGCGATAATCTGATAGCTGGCCGCCAGGAAAGGTTCTGGTCTGTTAGCATTCCGGGCAGGGATTCGAGGCCTGCCGCCATCACCGCATTGGTGGACGGAATCATGCTGGTATGTAGCACGGCTTTCAGAAGTTAGTGCCATTCTTCTGCGATTATTTTCACCTGGATATGGAGGGGTGACGTCGGCTAAACGCTGCGAATGACATCCGATTGCGTCAGGGAAGTGCCCATGGGGACGAGGCGTTGTTTCTGGCCAAGGAGAGACGCTGTGCATAGTCCGTGAGAGCCAGAACAAAGTAGGACTGTTTTCATCGGAAAATTCCAGATATTCGGGCTTGATGAATATCTCGGAACCCAGTCTTATTCCTGCTCACTATTGCCAGTTTTCGACGTTCTTTCTTTCCTCATGCTCGACCTTGAGCACCTGGGAGTGGAGGCTGGCAAGCCACTGCTGGCCTTCCTGCGTTACTTCGAGATAGCGAATGCCATCCCGGATGTAGTTGTGCACCACATCCCAGAAAAAGCCGGCATAATTCTTACGTAGCATCCCAGGATTCTCGCATCCCAAGGCCACATTAGCTCCGACTTCTTCGAACTCATAAAACAGCGCTGGGATCTTGCGGATATAATCCGGATCGCCTAACTGGCCTATAAGATCCGCTGCTCGAACTAGGCCTGCAAGGTCATTCGTATTCTTGTACGCTTCATCATCTGGCGGTGGAAAGCGGGTCATTTCGATGTAGGAAGCGATACGGTCCGCGTCGATCAGGTGGTGTCCTTCGAATCGTTCATGTATGAATCTTTTGCCGCGCTCTATGTGGTAAGGATACAGAGAAGCGCAGGTACCTTCATCCGAGAACGGGACGCGCTCCTCTCCGATGCCAGTCGCTACGTCATGTTCCGTATCTCCCCGGCAGATCCCTTTTACAAAGCCGATATCATGGCAGAGGGTAGCAATTATAAAGTGAAGAAAATCAGCAGGGGAAACGCCTCCTTCTATCAGATGTTTACCGCGAATGAGCTGCTGGCCTGCAAGCGTAACCATGATGGCGTGGTCAAGATCATGAAAAAGAGTGTCGGTGGTAGCCATGTTTTCCAATGCCATCCGGGTCACATAGTTCAGAATTCCCGGCACTTCCGGATCCCAGGTTCCATATGTTTGATTATATTCCTTCTGAATATTTTCAACCACCGAATCGATGATGACGGATCGAATGTTTAACATTGGAGTGGTCTCCCTTGGCTTTGTTCTTTTAGTGTGGACAGTATCCCACAAAAACAATGGAGGGTATGGTCATTCGGTTCTACCAGCAACTAACTAGCGTTTCCACCACCGTTGACACCTGAAGGCATCCTACGTAATTGACGTGCCCCCGTACCTTCCGCCACTTCCGCTACTTCCGTCGCTGCTTCGTGCCGTGATGCCAGGAACCCATCGACCGTAAGTTCACCACTGTCTATTTTCTGTAGCAGGTCTCTCTGTTCGGCATAGTCCTCGTTGACGATTCCGGCTTTGCTTTGGAGCAGGCGCCAGGCTTTTCGCCGTTCCACACAGAAGAGAACCATCTGGCGGGACAGGATGTGGTATTCCGGCGATCCGTCGTCTTGGTATGCGATCGCGAAAACGCCCCGGTCGGGGATAAAAGACCGGTGGTTCGGATCCAGATACCTACGGTTCACCACATCGTCCATTGTTATCAGCATCAGCTTCTCTTCGAGTAGAATCAATTCTTTCACAGCTTCTTTTTGCACGACCTTATGATGCAGGCGGAAGCGTGCTTCTGTGAACGCCCAGTGTACGACCGTGTAGGTATATTTCTGCTTTGTCACCGGTGCACGGTTCTCGTACCAGTCCTTAGTCTCCATAGGATTACCCTTGACGTTGAGCGCTTCTTGATACGTTTCACCCAGTTGTGGGTTGAATACGAATTCCGGCATGCCGCGGCTGTCGCGGATACGCTGCGCTTGGAGCTGGGCACCCTGGTCAGGAACGCCGTGTTCGGGCTGGCACGTTGTAAAGGACTGGATAAAAGCGGTGCCCCGGTAGCAGAGGCCTTCCAGAATCGCCTGGTACAAGGCGGCTGAGTTGGCCATGGACACCTGCGCCACAAACGGCGACCCATGACCGCCGAGAAACGTTTCGGAGACTGATTTTTTCTCAGTGAGTTTACCTTCGCTGGCCACTCCGGCCTGGTTCATGTCGAATCCGCCGGTCATGGGTGAAGAGTCGGAGTTCTGCCCGCCGGTATTGGAATACACTTGCGTATCCATAAGCAGCATCTTAACGTTCGGACGGTTCTGAAGAATTACCTTGGACACGTTCTGGTACCCGATATCGCCCATACCGCCGTCGCCGCCTACGACCCACACCTTGGGTAATTCCATGACTTCGTCGTTGGTCATCTGGGTATCGGAGAAATGGGTATACTGGAAGTACTCAGCTTCCGAATAGCCGGTTACGAACTCACCGAATATCATGTCAGCGAACCGCTCAGGCATCACGGACCGCCGGGCGTGGTTCTTCATGAAGCTTTCCCCGATCAGCCAACCGATGGTGGCTCCGTCCTGGAACAGCGAATTCATCCAGGGGTACGGATGAGGGTTACTCGGAGGCGTGGAGCCGTACACCGTGTTACAACCGGTGTGTGCGGCCATGGCCATGACGGAATAGCCACTCGCTCCGGGTGCGTCCAGTATTTGAGGATGTCGGTGGTTCTCGGCGTCGTGACGCATGACCATAACTATTGCATTGATGATATGTTCATCGGTGCCGTCGAAATGGGCTTCGATCTGAGAATTGGTATCCTTGACATCCTCGCCGCCATAGTCCATGAGCAGGTGCAGAATCGTCTTGGTAAACCAGGTATACGATTCTTCGTCTTGAACCATGAGTGCCTGGAGCCTTTCGACGCCGATCTTCTCCAGTTCCGCTGCTTTTTTTTCCAGTCGATCGGCTTTCGCAGCAAACACGGGACGCATATACGTCTCCGTCAATGTGGCGATGGAACGGAGGACCGATTTCTCACCGCATCCGGCGCAGGCTCCGTCACCTGAAACCAGGGCGGTGTATTTCGACTGCATCATAAGGTGATAACGTAGCGCTGCCGCTTTGGAGTCCTGTGGGGTCGATGGATTGAAGATGCCCATGTATTTCTGCGGCGTATCGTCCAGAAGGCTAAGGAACTTCGCGGCGGATTCGTATCTGCCGTGCAGTTCTTCCGATTCAGGTACCATCTTCAACGCTTCATGATCTCCGCAGGCGTCCACACATGCGGAACAGCCTTTGCATAGGTCACTCACGAAGATGGAGAAGATGCCGCCCGCGCCCGGATTCTTCTTTTCCAAGGCACCGAAGATCGCTCTCGTTTTGTTGTAGGCCAGAGGCAACGTGTCCATGATCGCGTCGACCTGATCCACCGCTTCTTCAGTGATGCCGTTTCCCTGCAGGGAGCGCATTTCGTCGATAACCAGCAACTTGAATCGAATGTCGTTCTGCTTGTCTTTGCTTAGCTCCAGCATCTTTTTGCGGCAGGCAGTCTCGATGTCCGGGACTTTTGCCAGAAGCGCCTGTTTTGCGTTGCCGTCTGAAACATAGTACTGGATTGCGGTTTGCAGCACGGTGCTGATATCTTGAGCGGTATTGGGCAACGCGGTATCCGGGCAGACCGTGATGCAGTCCATGCACTGCGTGCAATTTTCCTCGATAAACAGCGGAATTTCGCGTCGTGAAACGTATTTGCTGGAAGTAGCGCCGCTGCCTGCAGCCATCACACCAACGGATGCTAACGGACTGGCCGGCTGATTATAGCCATGGCCGGAACGGTACTCACGGTCGAAGTTTTCCATGCGGAACATGGGGGGTTTGGTTGTCCCTTTCGTTCCGTTGCCGTTTTCAGCGGGTGCGGGCACCACATCCTCAATCGGTATCACTACCGAGCCCATGAAGCTGGATGTATCCGGTGCGTTCATGCTGCCGCGTTCCACCTTGCGGACGTTGTTGAAGCCCGACCGCATGACAGTCATGTTCGATTCGACTACCGCCTCACCAAACCGACCAAACTTCTTGTTATACTGGTTCAGGACCGTGTGCTCAAAATCTTCTTTTGTGATCTTGTAATCTTTCAGGAACGGCGAGACGCTGAAGAACGCGCCCAGGAAGGCGTTACCCTGCATACGGGTCTGCAGGTCCGGTCGCGTGGTGGCCTTCTTGGCGATCTCGAATCCGTTAAGGATATAAACCTGTATGTTCATATCATGCACTTGCTGACGATATTTCCTCGGTATTCGCTGCCAGGCCTGGTCTGGCTCTTCATCGGATTCCCATACGAATGCACCACCTTCTTCCAGACCGTCAAGCGGATCGGAATGCAGAAAAATCTTCGGATCGCAACACAACACCACATTCACATGGTGCAAGTCGCAATTTACTCTGACCCGTTCCGGTGCCGCCACCAGGAAGTAGTTGGTGGGTGCTCCCTTCTTTTCAGATCCGTATTTGGGATTCGCACTAATGTGAACAATTTCCCCGAGATTCCCATTCTCGTCTACGATTTTATCGCGCTTGGCCACGGCGTTCGAGAAATCGCCCAAGATCTCACCCAGGTTTTTTCCAGTGGTGATCATACCCCATCCGCCGATGGAATGAAACCGGACGGCGATGGACTGTTCAGGCAAGCAGGAGGGGATTTCAAGTGATTTTACGCCGTAAGGATGATCGATGCCAACGAAGAAAAAATTAACGCCTTCTCCGTATTTCTTCCCGTCGTTGCGGGCCAAATCGCCCTGTGAGAATTCGTAAGCACCTATTATGTCCTCGGGTCGAAAATCACGCGAACCGAGTCCATAGGCGCCGGAGACAATCTGAGGCATTTCGGTGGCCGGATCAAGTTTTTCCAGATGTTCGTAGTTGTTGACGAAATAATTGGCGGATGCCTTATTGAGGGCCAGCTTGACATCTCGGGTAAGCGGATTGTCGCTGGATAGTGGTTCGTCCGTGCGTTCCAGGACGATGACCATCTTCTTGCTACGCAATGCTTTGATAATCGCGTTCTCGGGGAACGGTCGATACACATTGACGTGGATGACTCCCACCTCAATGTCACGAGTATCACGCAGGTGATCGATGACCGCTTCAATGTTCTCAGCAGCGGAGCCCATCACTACGAATACGGTATCCGCCTTTTCACAGTTGTGTTCGGAGATAAGTCCGTAATGCCGTCCGGTCAACCGGCCGTATTCTTCATAGGCCTGTTCCAGGAACGGCAGGATGTCTTCGGAAAAATTGTCGCGCCGAGCCGCTACGCCGTTCATGTAGTGTTCCTGATTTTGCACCGTACCCAGCATCACGGGATGCTCCAGGTCGATCATAGCAGGCACACGCCGGCGTGTGGGGCCAAACAGGATACGCTGGGGTTCGGTAGGACATTCGATAATGTCATCGGCGCGGCCCAGGTATTCGCGGATCAGTTCCGGTTCCGGTTTCAGGAAGGTGCGCTCCAAGTGGGTCGTGAGGAAGCCATCCTGCGCGTTGATGCCGGGATTAAGGCTTAGCTCGGTAACTTTACGGAGAATGATGGCCTGATCCACCGCCTGTTGTGCGTCCTTACCGAATAAAATGGTCCAGCCGGCATCTAGGATCGCGTAAATGTCGTCATGGCCGCAGTGTACGTTCAACGCGTGTTTGGTCAATGCCCGGGCACCCACTTCCACGACCATGGTGCTGAGTTTGCCAGGTGCATGGTAATACTGCTCCGCGCCGTAGACCAGCCCCTGTCCGGAGGTAAAGTTGACAGTCCTCTTTCCGGTCACCGACATGGCAATAGCACCGCCTTGAGCGGCGTGCTCTCCTTCGGCTTCGATGGCCAGAATGGATTCACCCCAGGCCGTCAATGCTCCCTTTGCATATGCATTCTGATAATATTCCCCCATCTCGGTAGAAGGTGTAATGGGATAGAATACGCCGCCTTCGGAAATCTGTACTTCAGTGGCAGCGACCAACTGATTACCGTTGGTCGTGACCCGCTTGCCGGGATATCGTGGTTTTATGGCGCTTTGATCATTTGAACCCGCCATTGTATTTTTTGCCTTTCTATTATTGGGTATATGAGCCCTGAAAACCAAATCGCCGGTTTCAGAACCATTGAACAAAACCGGCGAAGCATTGTCTAGAAAATACTAGAGTGATGTAATCAAGGCGTACGTTAAATTTAGAATTTTTGTAACACTATAATTTAACCCTTTATGCTTCAACTGCACATCAACAAAGGCAACGTCAACAAAGAATCTAACAATATTTAACATCATAATGTACAATGGATCACCAGGTTTTGTCAATTAGAATAATTAGATAGTAACTATTCGTACAAAGACTTGGTGATATGTGGGATCGATTGAGATGAATTTGGTTTTTCCGATCGACCCTCTTCAAAATCTGTCCTGAATCTCAGCGTATGCTTACGATCCAAGGGAGCGGCCATGGTTCATGCCTGGACACAGCGGCCATGGTTCATGCCTGGACACCCCAAACATGAGTATGGTTGCACCGGAACCGTGCTGGTCACACATACCGTTATTCGGGGCACACAATCTAATGCGTGGGATGCTGAATTCCGGTCTGTTCCGGGTTCGCGAACTATCTGTAGAGTAGGTGCCGATCATCGCTCAAACGGGCGTACTGTCCAGTCTTTATTGATACCCTCGTGTGGAACAAGTTTTTCTCGCCGTTCCCATTCCGGCGGTGTTAGGTGAGACCCAACACCGAACGGGCGATCCCCGTTTAAGGTGATGCGCTCCATGCGGCGACGTTGCGGGTAGTAGTCGTGCACCGCGTAATGTTGAACGGATCTGTTGTCCCAGAACGCCAGCATATCAGGTTCCCAGCTAAGCCGAAGCTGGAATTCAGGTATTTCCGCCTGGTGAAATAGAATGTCCAGTATCCCCCTGCTTTCTCTTTCATTCATCCCATTGATGGCGATCGTGAATTGAGGATTGACGAAGAGAACTTTTCGTCCTGTCACAGGATGTATCCGGACTACGGGATGGGAAGGGTTGGGATACATAGCCTCCATCTCCCGAAGTTTCTTCCTGGAAGAATCAGTGTTGGAAAAGAGACTGCGAAACGGTTTAAAATCATGTACCGCTTTAATATCCGATACAAAGGCCTGCATCCGGTCGCTGAGTCCTTCGAACGCGGCTGTCATGCTGGCGAACATCGTATCACCCCCGAGGTCCGGCGTGATTACAGCACGTAAAATGGTGCCCATGGGCGGTTCTTCACGAAATGTTTCGTCACTGTGCCACACGTCCGACAGCCGCGGTGGATTGTTCTTATCGTTGTCGAGAACGATCAGCTCCGGCATATCCGCCAGGTTTGGGGAAAATGGATGGATAGTGGGATCACCGAACCGTTTACCAAACGCGATCTGTTGTTTTGCCGTGATGTTCTGACCACGGAATACGATAATCTCGTGTTCCATCAATGCGGTGAGAATTGCCTCGAATGTTTTGTCGTCCAGCGGTTTGCTGAGATCAACCCCGTGAATCTCAGCGCCCAGGTATGGAGTAATCGGTGCTATCCCTATATGAGTACTCAAACCTGTCTCCATTTCCTGTTGATTGCCAACGCATTGTATTCTTTATTCACACCGCTCCTCAAAGACGATTGCCGTCGTGGACAATCTATATTTAGTTTGATCACCCGAACGGTTGTTCCGGTGGCGGTCCGTCCCGTGATGCGGCCGGCCTTCAGAACCGGAAAGATACGGGATCGGGTGGCGTCACCAACCCATTTCAGTCAGGAGTCCATATGGTGTCTACTCTAAACTCGATCTGCTCGAACACAGTTCATTCAGCGGTCGCGGCCACGCATTTTCAATAACACGAAATTTCGAATATTCACTTGGAACGTCGAGATCGGAATTCGCGAGATAGTGCAGGCAACGGTGTAAGCCTTTGCCGGGGTATGGATACCCCCTGCAGGTATTCGTTTTCGTTAAGTTCCTTTTTTAGATGCGTCCGAGACATAGATTTCTACCTTCTACCAGTACACTCATTTTTCGGTCTGCCACGCTGCGGGGCAGCATCCAGAAACCGCAGTCGGGATGTACCCACTTTATTTTTTCCTCACCCAGCATCTCGATGGATTTCTCGATGCGCCGGGCAACCTCCTCCGGCGTTTCCACTTCGTTGTTCTTGATGTCTATCACCCCGATACCAAGTGCGATATCGTCCCTAAGATCCTTGAATATTTCCAGTTCATCGTATCCGCGCCGGGCGAATTCCAGGACCAGATGATCCACATCCAGCGCATTGAGG
Organism: uncultured Gemmatimonadota bacterium; assembly: GCA_964470965.1. GTDB lineage: Bacteria > JAAXHH01 > JAAXHH01 > JAAXHH01 > JABIQT01 > CAYYIS01. Next base: position 90,960 of record CAYYIS010000007.1, read on the forward strand.
AACGGTAGCAGATCCTGCCACAGGCCGGACTGTATGGACTGTCCACCGTAGTTCCCGAAACACAGGTGTAATCCCTTGCCGCCCTTTACTGCACCCAATACGTGATTAATCGGTTCATGGGCCCAGCCCGCATCCTCCGGATGGCCGGTTAAATTGGCTTCATCCACTTGAATGATCGGGGCGTCGATGTCCGCAACCTGCCTTCTCAGTACTTCGGCGATGTCCATGGTCATGGTGTAAAGGTCGCCGTAGTGCTCGTCAACTAGAGTTTTGGCCAGCATGTAGGGTGCAGTAATCGTAAATTTCACAGGATTTGCGGTCAGCGATTTTACGAACGACCAGGCACGGGGCAGATTGAGGCTTCCTTCGCCGATTCTGTCCCGTACGATACCGGCTGGCTGCGTCCTGAAAGACATGCCTTCCTTGGCGTGAAACGCGGCCAGCTCTTCGCGGCTAACCTGCGTTTTGATGCCCGACATGGGGCGTATGAAGTACTCTATCATACCATTGGTCTCGGGATGACTTATGTCGAAACGGGACAGTTCGCCGTCGACCAGTACGTCTAGGCCGGCCAGCTCCTGTGTCTTGAGAATGACCATGACGGCGTCGCGCAGGTTGGGTGTGGACGGATACGCCGCCAGCCAGGAAGGTACCGGATAACTGCCGACGACGGTGGTTTTAATATCAGGATCCGACATTTCAAATGCTCCTCGAACTTGTGAAAATGATTGATGAATCTATTATAGTGTGTGCCCAGTCTCAATTTGACTTATACTGAGCACACACATAATATAAGTCAATCGCAAAATTCCGGCTGTGCCTGAAAAGAAAGTTGCAGAAAATGTCATGGTCCCCGTTAGGTAGAGAAACGGATGGACAGGATACAGATAAAACTCATCAGGCGCTATCTATTATAGGATGGTCTGTCCGGGATGCCGGAAAGGGATATACATTGGGGCGCCAGCATGGTAAACCTGGTTTTGCAAAGCGTTCTGGCGATGCGATCAAACAGGGTCTCAAAGAGGTCCTGCGCCAAACCGGTCGGCACGGAATGCACAATGACTGGTTCGCCTTTTAACGGTGTCGTCAGATTATTAAGGGGATTGAATTATTATGTACATTACAGGTGTAAAAGCATTTGCGTTACGTTTGCAGGATGACCATACAGAAGAGCCGGCCTATTCAATAGCGGCGGGCGAACGACGAGCCTATAAATCCCGGTTTCACGAAACGATGGTCGTGCGCATAGAAACGGATGAGGGTATTGTCGGCTATGGGGAGGGGCAGAGCCCGATCTCTCCCCTAACTACAAAAACGATCGTGGAAGACCTGTGCAGTCCCATATTAATGGGGGCGGATCCGTTCGACACAGGCCATCTCTGGCACCGCATGTTCAGTTCCATGAGGGAACGGGGCCATTCGACGGGATTTTTTGTAGACGCCCTGGCCGCCTGCGATATCGCCTTGTGGGATATTATAGGTAAAACGACTGGTAGACCTGTACACAAGCTCCTTGGCGGACGGTATAGGGACCGGATAAAACTGTATGCGGGGTGCGCGGGGGAAGATCCGTCCGCCGTCGCCGCTCAAGCCGCCAAACTAATTGGACAGGGGTATGAAGGGCTGAAATTATCATTAAGATCGCCGCGAAATCATATCCTGTCCGTCGTGTCCGCGGTCCGGGAATGCGTAGGATCGGAAATAGCCCTTATGGTGGATGTTCACACCGTGTACAGCGTATCGGAGGCTATCCAACTAGGGCGTGGTCTCGAGAAGCTGGACGCTTTCTGGCTGGAGGCGCCCACCGTACCTGAGGATATTCAGGGCTGTGCGGAGATCTGCCGGGCCCTGGATCTGCAGGTAGCCGCAGGTGAGTGGAGCCGCACCCGGTTCGAGATGCGTGAGGCATTTGAACGAAGGGCTTATGATGTCGTTACACCGGATATAGGGCGCACGGGACTGTCGGAAGGTATGCGGATAGCCACGTTGGCGGAAACCTACAACATACCGGTTTCTCCTCATATCGGCGGAGGCGGAATTCTGGCCATTGCCGCGACCATTCAGTTTTCGGCCGCTATCCCCGGGTTTCTGATCATGGAGCACGGGCATGAAGTGCACGCCTACCGGTCACAGATTGCCCGTCGGGCTCCGCGGCCGGATGACGGTGCTTTCATACTCGATGATACCCCTGGACTGGGGGTGGACATCGATGAAGATGCGCTGCGCAGATACGCGCTCTGAGCAGCCATGTGGTTGAGCCGCATCTCGTTTTCCACAGAAATAGCCGCCGATACCTTTTTAATATACGAAGGTCCCCGCGGCATCGTGAATCTCTCCCCCAATACAAACGAAGATAATTCTCCAAATTGGAAGGCCCGGGGGAAAACCCAGGGGGGTTACCACCTACCTCGAGCACGCATGAATCGGTGAGGCATATAGAAAGAGGATATTCTGAAAAAACATTTAGAGTCACCCGGTTTCCTGGTGAAAGAAATGCCGGAGTGGCCCATCTTCATGGTTGCCGAGCCGGTTGAACCAAGATCGTAATGGAGAAAACATTGGGTCAAAATATACAGATGCTTACCCGTGCCGCACGGTTGGGAGACATGGAACAGGTGACAGCCATTCTCAAGGAAACGCCCGGTGCCGCCGAAGACTGGCAGCCGCTCATGACCGCCGCATTCGAAGGCCACGCCGCTGTCGTTAAACTCCTGCTGGAGCATGGCGCGAACCCTGATGCGTTAAGCAAGAACAACTACCGACACCGGCCGCTGCATCGGGTGCTGGAACACAAGAAGACCATTCCAAAAGGCCCTCATCATGTAGAGACAGTCCAGGTCCTGCTGGATTTTGGTGCCAGTCTCACCTCGCGCGGTGGTCACTCCCGGATGACGCCCCTCTGCCTGGCTGCAGTAGGCGGCGAGACGCAGTTTATTCCCCTGCTGCAGAAGTATATTGAGGAGTCGGATATCTTCAGCGCGTCGGTCATGGGGGACTTAGAGCGCGTGAGGGAGATACTTCACGAGGATCCGTCTCTGACCAACGCAACCGATGAAAACAACTGGCGGCCGTTGAATTATTGCACCGCTTCAAAGTTGGGCCGGGATGATCCGGACAAAGCCGCGCAACTGGAATCCGTCGCCCGATTACTCATTGAACGCGGGGCAGACCTTGATGCGTCGCCGCCGGCTCTGGCCTCAGCCGTGGGCAATCCGCTGATGATGACGCTCTTTCTGAAGCTGGGTGCGGACCCGAACCACGGTTTAATCAATGCGTTGTGGCAGGGAAATTTCGACGCGGCGGAACAGTTGCTGGCATCCGGAGCCGACATTCGGCGCCCTGTCGTGGACGATACCTTCAGTGAACTGGTGCAGTATGGCATGTATCGGATGGCGGAGTTCCTGGTCGATCGTGGCGCAAACATCAACGCCGTCGATGATCACCGGGGACGGACACCGCTCCACTGGGCCGCGGTTCGTGGCGCCAGCAGTAAGTTCGTCCAGTATCTGGTCGATCACGGCGCTGATCCAAAAAAAAGGGATTCAGGAGAACTGACGCCGCTGGATCTTGCCAAGGAAAAAGGGCGTAGTAAACTGGTGGAGCTCCTATCAGTTCCAGAATAAGGATCCGATGTTCTGCGAGATGCCCAACTTTAGTGCGCAATGAGATGCTCCAGCCATTGTAGCGGGATTTCCGAAATCTCCAGAACAGGCGCTGATTGCCCGACCGCTCAAGGCCGGTGAGGAAGCCCCGGAAATGTCCGAGGTAAGATTGCCTCCGAATTTCCTTTTCCGCATGCGTGGACAGTTATCGTCCGGCAAGGATTCTGACGATTGCCCTCCTCAAAATCGCCTCCGAGGCACCAGACACGAAGGCGTCCACAGGTTCGTAGCCTCCTTCTAAAAAGGAGCGCTCAAGCGTAATATATCCGGTACCTAGATCGCCGTAGCCGGCTACGGCCACAAAAGCGTCGGGACGGACTGCCTGCGCATGTAGCTGGTATTCTATGAACGTCTCACCCGGAAGGTGAACGATCGCAACCCGGTCGTTGAGGTGCAGGCAGGTAAGCGGGATCGGTTCTTCCCGACGCCGGAGGTAGGCCAGAATCAGCGCAGCCTTGCTGCGGATTTTAGCAGATCCGGTTTCTCTTCGGATCTGGGTCAGGAGCGATTCTTCTTCAAGATCTTCCCTCGGCGGCAGGCATGCTTCTTCTACAACCCAGCGTAACGAGTCGATCTTCTGTCGCTCCATGGTAGCTTCGGAAGCAGCCATGGCATCATGAATTCGCCTTGTGAACAGTTCGCGATTGTCGTCAACCCCGTCGTTGTACTTTCCCGCGGTGATATTGCCGGCACCACCGGTAAAATAGAGGTGCCGTACGCCGTGTTCCAGGGCCCGGCGATTCCGCGCCAGTCCGACGAATTCGGGTGTTACGACACCCGTGCCGTCCATACTGGTAGGGTGTACCGCGTAGTAGTGGAGGAATGCAAGAGGACCGCCTCCGTTCCAGAACCCGATCGTCTTCATAATGGGGTCGATCAGTCCTTCGGGTTCTGCGCGAACCGCCGGATCTGCGGTTTTAGTCCACCGCACAGCTTTGACCTTTCCGTCGGCACCCATCACCCGTCGGTTGGAAGCGATGCGATCGACCCGGGCTTCTCCGACGCCGATCTCTGTACAGGGCTGCTGAGAAAGCATCGCGCCCCGAGCCGCTTCGGCCGCCTGTGCGCGGACCCGCTCCGCCCAGTCGCCGGCCATAATGACACCGGGCCACCCGTGGGCATCGAGGATATCCTGGGCGTCCCGATCGGCCCATGGCGTGTCGTGGGCGTGGATACAGTGAACCGCCACCCGTTCAGGCGTGGTCTTGACGGCTTCGGCCAGGTCCACCCGCCAGCGGCGGTAGTCGCCGTTACTCAGCTCGGCCCAGTCTAGGGCGCACAGCACGATCGGCGGCTCTCCCTCCGGCACCAGTACCACCCCCAGCGCCGAAAGCGGGTCGCTGACAGCCGTGACCGGCGGATACCAACCAGCGCATAAGGGATGACCGATGGGTGGTGTAATATCGGATTGGAAGGTAGCCAGGTGTAACATGCCAAGTCCTTGTCTTTGTCTTATGGCATTTCAGTCCGGCTCCGGCCGGACATATAACAAAGATTTAACAGAATAGCGATTACAGTCTAACGATACGGTAATACCACTGAATAGATCTCGGATTCCATCACCCATCAAAACCAACAGGCTCGATCTCGACCGATTACGGATTGCCAACCTATTGAAAGAGACACATGGTGGCCAGAAAAACACGCCCTGCGAATTCCATTCCGGTCGGCTTTGATCGGTCGTTGACTTGAGCCTCGGCATCACATCCCATCATTTCCTAATACGTGCCAGGCTCGAACAAATGCTATGCTCCATTTACCGTGAGGCATAGTATGGAAAATGTCACGACACGCTCAAGTGAGTTCTGCCGGAACTTGCATGTACTTCGGACAGAGCGTTCGCACGGGACAGGATCCGTGTCAGAACAACAGTCGCCATATGGAGACAACGGGGCTGGAACAGCAGTATCTTTGTTTACACGGACGGCAGCCACGTTCAAGGGGATGTGCCAACATAAATCCTTGATGCAGCGGGCGAGGCACTTATGCCTCCCGCCGGTGCCCGGGACAGGGAGATGGGTCCAAATCTCACAGGTCACTATCTGCCTACCAGGGTTGTTACGCCGGTCATGGATAGCGCCCAGACTGGCGGCCAAATGGACGTCCCCCTGAAACCCCTGATTCCGGAGCGACGGAATAAAGTGGCTGCCATGATCTCCTGGGCCGCCACGGTGGAGCCAGGAGACGGTCTATACCACCCTTTTCTAGCCTCTCCGATAGCCGACTATATCTCCACAACTATAGGCATGGACGGTGGTATCCTAAAGCGGTGACCGTATTGCCTGTCATCTCTTCAAAAGACGGATATAATCCCGGGCTACATGCAGGTCCGCCAGAGCCTCCTCCGCCTGGCTCAACGGGGTTTCTTCGCCCCTCAGTGCCTGAATGAAATGGGTGGCCTGCAACCGCATGGCGTGTGTCCACGGAAGGTGCGGTTTGATAGTCTGCGGCTGTATCCCGCCACCTGGATCCCTAAAAAACGTCACTTTGCCCGGACGATTACTGGCAAGAGGTGCAGGCAGCTCCAACTTAACATAACCCTTTTCGAAAGCAATCAGGACTTCTTCCTGCCAGTCGATGGTCGTATGGTACGGGGACATTTCGATTGTTCCGCTCACCCCGGATGTGCTTTGCACGGCCAGTAGGACTCCGGCGGGATCGGCGTAATCAACTCGGTAGTCCTCCCCGAGGAGAAACCGCATCAGGTTCACCTGGTGGATGTAGTAATTAACGAATGAACCGAACTGGCGCTGCGTATCTTCGTCCATATCGGCTGGCAAAGGATCCCGGGCGCCATCCGGCGCCTCCTCATCCGTGCTGATCAGTGGGTTGTCTCCACCGGCTATGAAGTCTCCAGCAGGCATCAGGATACGAATATACCGCAGATGGCCTAACTCTCCGGTCTCTTTGAGGCGTTCGATCTCCTGACGGGCGGCCAGGCTGGCGGGGTCGCTGCGTTTGTGGTACCCCAGATAATGTCTGGCATCGCTTTGGTGCAATTCGCCCAGCAGGCGCTCCCCTGCTTCGACTGAGCACGAAAGCGGCTTTTCCGTAAACACCGGAATGCCTTTTGTAAACAGATCCGGCAGCAAGACACCGTGCACCCAGAAGGGCTGGGCCGCCACGATGCCATCCAGATCCTCGGCTTCGAGCATATCGGTATGACTCGTGTAAACACGCTCCACGCCGTAGCGCACCGCCACCAACCTTCCCAGTTCGGGACGTGCTTCAGCGATGGCCACCACGTCGCACGTGTCTAACTGTGCGTAATTCTGTAAATGGGCGCACTGACCCATAAATCCCGTGCCCACAAACCCTAACCTCGGTTTGCCCATTGTTCCCCCTTAAAGTCGCGAGGTAATTTGCTGTCCTGTTACTTTATTCCCGGCCGATACTCATCCGAATTTCAGCCCGGGCACTGCTCTTCCGAAAGCCCCAGGGGCCGTCCCGTATGATAGGGGTGTCCCACCGGTGGAAACCGCCATAGCTCACGCTGTTTGGCCGTCAGCCCGCCTATGAATTCCTGAGACAAGGATGCGACAACTCCCAGTTGGGTGTAATGCCAGAACTTTTCCCAGTAGGGTCCAGCCCGGCCGAAACTATAGCCCCAGGTAAGGCGCTGGCCATCTTTCCGAGTGTAAGCACTGGCGCTGTGCTGGGTAAAGTCAGTAAAGATGCAGGGGTGCCTGGTCTTCGTTCACGTCCCCCAGATGGATCCAGGAACCAATCTGCCCGAACGCGGGTAAATCTCCGATGCCCATGTGACCTGAAAATCGGACGATGAGGTCGCCGGTCCGAAGCCGAAAAGCCGCTTACCTGTTCAATAACTGGATGTCGTCAGGTACGAAAACTTATGATCTGGAGCGACTGTGAACAGGATCCATGGAACTCCAGATGGTTCCCTGAAGGTTGAGATTTGTGTGCAAGCATCTTCGTCACCCGTATGACCTGCTGGCCGGGGTCAGGATGAAAGTTGATTTTTGGGTATTGGCAAAGACAGTAACACGCTATCCATCGGCTCATTCGATGTCAAGAATTTGTTTCCCTCTGTGTGATCGTCAATATTGACATTGAAATGTCAGTCCGATATATTTTCTTGAGTAGCCATTCATTATTAATTTCAGTCATTACCGCAAAGTTTCGAAAAGCTGTTGGACATGAGAAGGTTCCCGATATTCAACATTCGGTCTTAGTCGACCCTGAGGAGTTACCATGTCAAATCAGTACCGTGTCGGTGTTATCGGCTGCGGCAGTATTTCGAATCTCCATATGACCGGATACAACGGCGACGAGCGGTTTCAGGTGGTCGCCGCGTCGGATCCGGTGGACGAAGCGCTCAACAGTTTTTGTGGTCGGTACGACATTGCAGGCCGGTATGCGGATGCCCGCAAGATGCTCGATGAAGAAGCGCTGGATGTGATCAGTATATGCACGTGGCACAAACTGCATGCACCCATGACCATCGCCGCCTGCGCGCGTAAACCGAAGGCCATTCTGTGTGAAAAACCCATGGGGACCAACATGGGTGAATGCGATGAAATGATGATTGCAGCCAAGCGGAATGAAGTTAAACTGGCCATAGCCCATCAGCGGCGGTTCAATCCGGCGTGGACCGACGCCCGAAATCTGCTTGCGGCAGGCGCCGTCGGCGCTCCCAAGCATGTGTGCACCAGCGGCGGTCAGGGATTGCTCAACGACTGTTCCCACATCTTCGATTTCATGCGGTATGTAATGAGCGATCCCTCAGCGCAGTGGGTCATCGGCAACATTGAAAGGAAAACTGACCGCTACGAGCGTGACATCCGGATAGAGGACCGGAGCGCCGGTATCATCGGATTCGACAACGGCGCCATCGGCATGCTGTTGCAGGAACTCGCTCCCGGGCGCCAGGGCGGCACCGTGTACGGCGAGGACGGAATCCTGGACGTCAGCGAAGCCCGTGTGCGTATGTTGAGCAGCAAAACGGGCACTTGGGAGGAGCGCCCCTCCGTCGGTGAAGACAACAGCGTCTGCCAGGCTAGAGAACTGGCGGATTGGCTCGACGGGACACTCGGAACATACCGTGGCCAAGCCAGCAACGGGCGGGCGGCGGTGGAAATCATCATGGCAATCTACGAATCCGCCCGCCTGCACGAAGTAGTTCAGATGCCGGTACGTACCCACGCTTCTCCGATAGATGTGATGGTCGATAACGGAGACCTTCCGGTGGAGCGCCCCGGACGCTATGATATCCGGTCATTCCTCCTGCGCGGCGAAGACATGCGACCCGATTAAATCTGACGAACTTAGGAGTCCCACATGATTCCACAGGAAACAGCAGAGATCGGCCGGACGGGACTGCATGTGTCACGTCTCGGATTGGGGGGCGCGCCGCTGGCTGGATTGTTCAGTGGCGTTACGCAGGAGCAGGCGTCGGAAACGATCGAACGGTATCTCGGTCACGGCCTCCGCTTGTTTGACACAGCACCTTTGTACGGAAGCGGCTTGAGCGAAACCCGCCTTGGTAAGGTTCTGTCGACGAAGGACCGCGACTCATTCGTTCTGGCGTCCAAGGTAGGCCGTCTGCTCGTACCGGATCAGAACCGGCCTATCGATGTGTGGTCAGAGGATCTGCCCCCGCTGCGAGCGACGTTCGACTACAGCTACGATGCTGTTATGCGCTCCCTGGAGGAAAGCCTCGGACGCCTTAATCTAGATCGTATTGACATCCTTCATATACACGATCCGGATGATCACTATGAAGATGCGCTCAAACACGCTCAAAAGGCGCTGATTCAGTTGCGTGGCGAAGGTGTTATTCGTGCAATAGGTGCCGGGATGAATCAGTGGGAGATGTTGGTCCGGTTTGCGAGAGAAGGGGACTTTGACTGCTTCCTGTTGGCAGGGAGATACACCCTCATTGATCATAGTGGCCTTTCGGAGCTGCTGCCCATCTGCGAAGAAAATCGAATCAGTATAATCGTAGGTGGTCCTTACAACAGCGGGATACTGGCCTCGGGAGCGGTGGATGGGGCCACGTTCAATTATGAACCTGCGGCGCCAGCCATAATGGATCGTGTAGCGAAGGTAGAGGCAGTCTGCTCCCGGCATGATGTGCCGCTTAAAGCGGCAGCGCTGCAGTTCCCGCTAGCCCACCCCGCCATAGCCGCCATCATCCCGGGTGGCCGCTCACCGAAAGAGGTAGACGAGAACTACCGGATGGTTGCCCACCCGATTCCGACGGACTTCTGGGCGGAAATCCGCGCGGAAGGGCTGGTGCCAGACAATGCACCGACGCCGTGCATGAGATAAAATGATTACAGGAGGAACAATGGACGCTATACAACGCTACGGCATGGTATTGAAGATTAAACCGGACAGAATCGAAGAATACAAGAAATATCACGCCGAAATTTGGTCGGGTGTGGCGGATATGATTACCGCCTGCAACATCACCAATTATTCTATATATCTGAAGGACGACTATCTGTTTTCCTACTTCGAATATACCGGGGATGATTTTGAAGCGGATATGGCGAAAATGAAGGCGGATTCCACAACGCAGGCATGGTGGGACGTTATGATGCCCATGCAGGACCCGCTGCCTACCCGGGAGGAAGGCGAATGGTGGGCGAATATGGAAGAAGTATTCCATCAGCATTGATAGTGTGACGGCGTCGTGCTGTCCCAATTCCCACTCATTCAAGCATCACGTTGCGTCCATGCAAATCTTCCCGTTAGGCATCCCCGCTGGAAGCAAGGGGCCTGGCCGGCAAAGACAATTTGACTAATGCCTTTGAGACGGTAGTGTTACAGGGTCTTCCAGGGTTAACTGGCTACGCATATTTTCTGACCCTGAAGGGATTGTTGATCAGGGTGTCTACCCGCGATGATCTGCCCGCCGGGCCGCGGACGGGATTCCGATCAAATCGTCGGCATCTCAAGCGGTGGCACCATCTCGTTCTCCGCTGCTATTAGACGCCGGATCATAAAGAAATATCCGACGGCTCCCACGGTTTTTTTTGGTGTTTAAGGCGTTACCTATCTGGTACAACGGCTGCAATCAGCCAGGAGGATTTATGAGTTTGACCGACAACCAGGTTGCGGAGTACGAAGAACACGGCGTGCTGATCGCCGAAGAAGTACTCACATACAGTGACATCGAACCCGTGGTTGAGGCCCTAACCGATTTCCTCAGTGAGCGGGCGAGGGTGCTTCAGGCCGAAGGCCGCATCGTGGATCTGTTCGAGGGCGAACCGTTCGTCTCCCGATATGCCAGACTGTTCAAGCAGTACAGCGACATCGGCCGTGGTATCGACATCATGCAGATGCGTGCGAAAGCCGTGTTCGAGTTCCTGCGAAACGATAACCTGCTTGATGCGGTGGAATCTCTTGTCGGCCCCGATATCACTTGCTCACCCATCCAGCATATCCGCGCCAAGCCGCCCTCGCATCTGGTCGACGGACCGGACTATCACCACAACGTGCCCTGGCACCAGGATTCCGGTGTGGCGTGGGAAGAGTCGGATCGCGCCAAGATCATCACCTGCTGGATTCCACTGGTAGACGCCACGATTGAGCGTGGGTGTATGCACGTGATGTCGGATGTTTTCAAAATGGGGCACCTGGAACATCATTCGGACGGCGCCACAACGATAAAACCTGAGCTGTTGCCGGATATGGAACCGTTGCCCCTGGAGGTGAAAATGGGCAGTGTCGTTTTCCTGAACCAGTTCACGCCTCATCATTCCACCAGCAATCAAACGGAATGGGACGTCCGCTGGAGCATGGATCTGCGCTACCAGCCGTACGGCACCCCCACCGGTCGGCCGTTCCATCCCAATTTCTGTGTCCGTAGCCGCAGTCATCCCGATCGGGTACTTACGGATTACAAGACCTGGTGTGACCTGTGGGTAAACGCTTTCGAGGAAAATGCCCGCAACCCCCAGAAAGCGCACAGGATATGACATCCATGTTGTTGGCCGGTAGCATTTGTCTATGGGAACGGTCACGGAATGCCATCGTCAGAAATTCCATGCTCTCAGCCGGCACACTTGACAATGTTGACAGGGGAATCGGTTCGTCTTCCGACTTGAAAGTAGAGTGTTGGTACCTCACTGACCCGTTAACCATTCAAAACGCTGTGTTGCGAGCCACCGGTCCGCCTCTCACACAAAATCGAACAAAACATCGGGAACGCCAATGGCGAACCGCTCACGACCCAACATACTGACTATAATGACCGATCAGCACAGTCCTCACGTCCTCGGCTGCTACGGCAACCCTCTGGTGCGAACTCCCAACCTGGACCGTTTGGCCTCTACCGGCATGCTGTTTACCAACACCTATTGCGCAGCTCCCCTGTGCGTTCCAAGTCGGATGAGTTTTATGACTACACGTACACCGAGCGGTAATCGGGTCTGGGACAACCATCATATCCTGTCGTCCGGGATTCCCACTTGGGCCCATGCGCTCGGCGCTGCCGGCTATGAGACGGCACTGGTGGGACGGATGCATTTTGTGGGGAGTGACCACCGGCACGGGTTCGAACGGCGGCCACTCGGAGAATACAGCGCGTTTCATCCTGGCGCCGCTAAACGAGGAGGAGATCAGTGGACCAAGTTCCCGGGGGCCACATCGGGACAGAGTCGGGTCGCAGTGGAAATCGCCGGTAAAGGGACGACTTCGTATCAGTGGTTCGACGAGCAGGTCACGGAGGCTGCCTGCGACTATCTTGCAGAGCAGGCGGAGAAAACGGACGATCGCCCCTTTGCCGCGGTTGTCGGCTATGTCCTGCCACACTGCCCATTTGTGGCACCGAAGGCCCTGTTCGATTATTATTATGACAGGGTGCCGCTTCCCGTCGTAGAGGAAGGCCAGCCGGAAACTGTGCGAAGGTATCGGGATCTTCGGGGTATTCTGGTGCCGCCGCTATCTGATGAACGTGTCCGGGTGGCGCTGGCGGCATATTACGCGCTTTGTGAGTATTCGGATTTGCTGATCGGCCGGGTGCTAGACGCACTGGATCGGCATGGGCTGACAGAGAACACAATGGTCATTTACACCAGCGATCACGGAGAGATGGCCGGGGAGCACGGTTGCTGGTGGAAAAGCTGTTATTATGAAGGGAGTGCCGGGGTACCTCTCATAGTCCGGCAACCGGGTGTGGTGTCGGAGGGGAGTGTCTCTGACGCCGTTTGCAATTTAATGGACTTGGGGCCAACAATGATAGATGTCGCAGGTGGCGTCCAGCTGCCGGATACCGACGGCCATTCTTTGGTGCCCCTGTTGATGCAGGATGCCACGGACCACTGGCTTGATGAAACGTACAGCGAACTGGTAGATTTCAAGTGCGGCGACGGCAATCCTCTGCCTTCCCGAATGATCCGCTCCGGCAAGTGGAAATACTGGGAATGTCGAGATTCGGCCAGCCTGCCGCCTGCCCTGTTCGACTTGGAAAACGATCCTGACGAATTGAACGATTTGGGACAGGACTCCGCACATAGGAAGGTGAGGAGCGAGTTGTCGAAAAAATTGCATCAGGGCTGGGCACCGGATCATGCTTTACGGGAAGCCCTCGAGGCCCGGGCCAGTCACGACACTATCGCTGCGTGGGGCAAGTCCGTCCAGCCGAAATCTGAGGATCTTCTACTGCCCCCCGATCCGCCGGTGGAAATGGATGTGGAGCTGATGTAGGGTAGGCCCAATAGTTAAATTTTTACAGAAGAAGGTGCACAACAGAGACTGATCTCAGAAAAGTCACTTATTACCAGCGGGAGTGGATGGTCCGCATCCCATTTGGACGTGCAGTCTGCGGTTCAGAATCTTCCATCTCAATGTGTCATCGGAGTGTTTTGTTGCCACGATCCGTTAAATATTCAGCACAACCCTCCTCCGCCGTGGTCCCCAAACGTCGGGTTCGACATCATAGTACACCGTCCGTGTTTTTCCGTAGGCGGTGCAGTAAGTGGAATGGCCGTCCATGTATTCACATTTCCAGCATAGACTTAGTGAAGACCAATGTAAAGCGCCTGTCGGCGGTCACGGGAAGGGGTCGATGGGGGGGCTGGAGCGTCCTTTCTCGTGATATCCGGACGAAAGACAGAGGAATGGATCGGTACACCCGGTCCAAATTTCAATGATTCCGAAATATGTCGAAAAGATACGAGATATGATGTGTCAGTAGGCTTCTCGCTTGACATTTCGGTAATAATGATTATATTCTTATATGTTGATTGAAGTAGCACGGCATGATTGTTGTGTGGAATTGCGTTGTTTATTCGCCAGTGGATTGCCTCCCCTCGCCCGTCATCCCATCCGGTTTTAAACTGCGACTCATTCTTTCCGGCCCATGCGCTGCTTGGTCAGTCATCAGACTACATCACGGTTTACTGTATCGTTTCGAGGTAAGCGTTTCCAGGCCTCATTACATCGAGAATAGAGCAGGTACGGAACCTAGAACAAGAAAATCATTTAAGGCAAGAGCGAAGCTGATTTTGACAGAAACACCTTCGGCCTGGAATTTTGTCTGAAATTGTTTGAGAGGTATTTATTGCAGACGTTTAAAGAACTAGAGCTGAAACCTGAAATCCTCAGAACTATCAAAGAAAAAGGATACGAAAAACCGATGCAGATCCAGTCCCGGGCGATTCCGGTCGTGCTTGCGGGTAAGGATCTTATCGGGTGTGCACAGACCGGGACCGGAAAAACGGCCGCGTTCATGTTGCCGATTCTCCATCTCCTGAAAAAAGAAAAAGGGGGGCCTCTCGTCGTGGTATTGGCTCCCACCCGCGAGTTGGCGATCCAGATTGGTGACGCCACCCGTGGATATGCCGGTCATCTCCCGGTCACTTGTGCAACGGTTTACGGCGGTGTTGATATCCAGCCGCAGATCAAAGCGCTCAGGAAAGGCGTTGATATTGTGGTTGGTACTCCGGGGCGTATGCTGGATCTGATGCGTCGCAGGTGCTTGACGCTCAAATCGGTGCGCCACCTTGTACTGGACGAAGCGGACCGTATGCTGGATATGGGCTTTATGAAGGACGTGGAGCAGATCATTCTCGCCACGCCGAAACAACGGCAGACGATGCTGTTTTCCGCGACGATGCCTCCGGAAGTCCGTCGCCTGGCAAGCAAATACATGAAGGATGTGGAGGAGATCAATGTTGCTCCACCAGCGACTATGGCCTCCGGTATCACACACAGAATTTATCCGGTCCCACAAACTTTGAAGAAGCAGCTCCTGGTGGGGCTGCTACGGGATGAGCCGGTCGATTCCGCATTGATCTTTACACGGACCCGGCGCAGCGCGGATAATCTGGTAAGATACCTGATCCGAAAAAGCGTATCCGTGACCCATATTCATTCGGACCGCACCCAGCATCAGCGGCAGCAAGCGCTGAAAGGTTTCCGTTCCGGGACATTCAAGGTCATGGTTGCCACGGATATCGCGGCACGAGGCCTCGATATTCCCAGCGTGTCCCATGTGTTCAATTACAATATACCGGATTGTATCGACGATTATGTGCACCGGGCAGGACGCACGGCACGCGCGGAGGGGACCGGGTTCGCCTGTTGTCTCATGGCTCCTGAAGAGATCGACCTTTACAATGCTCTGGAAAACAGATTTGGCCGGGACATGCTGAACTGGACATCTCATCCCGGATTTGACTACCTCAACGAGCCGGCGGAATCGTCCGCCAAACGTTACCAATCTTCCAACCGCCAGAAATTCCAGGACACCAATAGGTCCCGTAAGGGAGTGGGCGGCCGCTATGAGGACGCAATGGCCCGTACGGCGTCACCGTCCGCTGTGGAGCAGACAGCAAGTGCGCCTGCGCCTGCGGTGCGTCCTTTTGGACGTTCACGTTCGTCCAGGGCACGGCGGATCGGGTAAAACCTGGAGGCGTTGATCACGTTACCCAGTTTCGGATTTCTGGAGCTGGGTAACTAGCATTGCCTCATCAAGGAGAATGTTGTGAACAACAAAGAATTCGAACAGATGGTAAAAGACGCCTCCCCCCAGGATCTGAGCGATGACGATCTCAATTGTTCAATTGAGTTCTACAGGTATCAGAACAGGATGGAACGTCGGTATCTGGGCGAATGCATGCAGTTGGCGAGCAGGTTCAAAAAGTACCGGATAGAAGTTACGAAGAGTTTAGAGCTAGCGATGGCTGCTGAGGCCGAGGAAGAAGATGCGGAAGTAGAAG
>CAYYIS010000007.1:106912-142385 GCA_964470965.1 uncultured Gemmatimonadota bacterium
AGAAGATGCGGAAGTAGAAGGTGTTGAATAGGGGTCACCCAGTCACATTAAATCACAGTCAGCCCTCGCTTTAATCCTTCTACAGCTGTTCCTTAACGGCTCCTCTATGCCCGCCTTGTTGACATTGAAACGGCCGGGCATAAAGGAATGCCGCAGGTTGCTCCCCTCCCCCCGGTCATATTTGCACGAATTTCAGGCATACAGCTGTAGGCACCTCCGCGATGCTTACCTCGATCAACGCGCCCGTGTCGTGATTGATCCGGAATGTGGTCACAGTGTCGGTGCTCTGGTTGGCCACCAGTAGGAACGTACCCGTGGGATCGATGCCGAAATTCCGGGGATTTGCACCTCGGGTCGGCTCGAAACCGATGGGAGTGAGCAATCCAGTGCCCTGATCGACAGAGAACATGGCCAGACTGTCGTGTCCGCGGTTAGAGCCGTACAGGAACTTGCCGTCCGGTGTGATGTGAATGTCCGCTGTGCCGCTGGCACCGTCGAAGTCGATCGGTAGGGTGTTGACCATCTGGATTTCATTCATTGCTCCCTGATCTGCATCGTAGGTAAACACCGTGACGGTATTGCCCATCTCGTTGATAACATAGGCGTATTTAACAGTCGGATGAAACGTCAGATGCCGTGGCCCGGAGCCGGCCCTGACCTGAGCATACGGCGGATCGTTGGGCGTCAACTTACCCTGGTCCGGGTCCAGCCGGTATATCATCACCCGATCCATTCCCAGATCCGGGACGAAGGCATAGTTGTTGGCCGGATCGGTGATGATCATATGTGCGTGAGGTCCTTCCTGACGCGCCGGATCGACGCTGGACCCCTCATGTTGTATGAACGTAGTATCTTCCCCGATACTCCCGTCTTCCTGGACCGGAAACACGGTGACTGTGCCGGAGCCGTAGTTAGCCACGAGCACACATTGCGAGGAGGCATCCACATAGATGGAACATGGCAGCCCGCCCCGTGAAGGCCGCTGGTTCAGCCTCGTCAATGTACCGGTAGCCTGATCGACTGCAAAGGCAGTGACAGCGCCTTCACCGTTTTCGTTGACCGCGTAGAGGTAGTCATTCTGCGAAGAAAGCGCAAGGAATGAAGGGTTTTCCACGCCGGCGATATGGCTTTCGTAGGTGAGTGCTCCGGATACCATATCCAGGCGATAGGCATAAATTCCCTCGCTCGAACCACCGGTGTAGGTGCCGACATAAACACGTATAGAATCAGACATAAGACAGAATTCTCCTTAATGTTAGTCGAAATGTACCGCGTAGGTCTGGACCGCGATCTTGTTGTCTTTAATGAAACATGTCTCTGTGCCAAGCGGTGCCGATGCCCCGGACTGCCAGACCGTCTTCCCGGAGTTGGCGGACCATTTCAAAGTCATCCATGAATCCCTCAGGTGCATTGGCTGTGCCGCTTCAAAGAAAACCCGAATATCGGACGGATCACCGGACTCTACGGCATACACGTGATGATCCAGCGCAGTTTCGGTATGTGATGTGGATCTGATGACCTCCTGAAAGACTAAGGATATTTGTAAACAGATAGACAAGAGCAAATCATCCTACATCCTGGCGCAGTGTGTCGAAGACATCCATGAATGAATTAAGTCGCCCAGGGTCAAGCCGTTCACGGAATTGCCCGTCGCGCCTAAAGGACGAGCCAACAATAAATCCATCTGCCAGCGGAAAATACGTCGCCAGGTTTCCCGGCGTCATACCGGAACCTACAACGATCGGAAGCGAGGTAGCCGTGCGTACTCGCTTCATTTCTTCAAGATCCGGCGCCTCGGTGGTGCGCGGCCCCGTGATTACGATACCGTCCGCAAGGAAGAATTCGGCCTGCCGGACCTCATCCACGATGTCCAGGTCACCGGTGAGCGCGTGGGAGCAGTGTTTTTTCTTCACATCTGCGAAGAACTTCACCCCGCTGTAGCCCAATGTCTGTTTCTGCCGGTGTAATTGGCCAGCGCATCCTTCGATGATACCGGCGCTGCCCACATGCCCGAATACATACCCTTCCACCCTAACGAAATCAAGTTCTGTTCGCCCCGCGATCTCCAGGGCCGTCATATTTGCCCCCTCGAGCATCTGAATGCCCACCGGTCCGCCGAAACCCCTCCGCACTTCTCCAGCAATCTGTGTCATCAGGGACACCGACTCATCCGGTAATGGAGGTTTGATATACGGCAGATCATGACTATTTTCCAGTACCAGGCAGTCCACGCCTGCCCCTTTATAATGCCTCAGGTCATCAAGTACCTGTGCCATGATGGCTTCGTCATCCCCCGAATACAGCGGGGCCCCTGGCAGAGGAGCCACAGCGATCATTGCGGCGAGGAATTTAGATGGAATCTGTTTCATCGATTGGTGTAGGCCGCTTCCATTGGTTTAGATCGCGCTTGCCTTTCCTTAGTTTATCGGCACTATATCGCAGTCTGTTATGATAACGCTGATGGCATACCGGGTGTAGTCGCAAGTTCATCGGTATACTCTCATTTCAATGAATTAGGGAATCAATCTATACGGCCCAGTATTTCCATAGGTTTTCAGGAATCTCATAGCGGAATTCCGGCTCTTCCGAACGCACGTGGCTGAAGCGGACTACCACAGCGAAACGGGGACAGCGACGCGCATTAGGAGAACCTGTGTGGCACATATACGAATGCCACAGCAGAGTGTCTCCGGCACGGGCGGTGAACTCCCTCGGTTGGCGCGGCGCCCGCCGGGTGAATTCACCACCGATACCCAGGTCCCGAAAAGTACCGTCTACCTGCTCCTGATATTTACGGAAATAGGCGTGTGTGGACTTATGGCTTTCCGGCCAGTAGACGAACGAACCACCGCGCGGTTCCACATCGTACAGGTAGGTAGTCGCACCTACCATGAACGGCGCCCAGCCGCCAGGCGGTGGATAGCCATCGATGTGGCCGCTGCTCGGCATCTCCCACGGCTGCTCGGGATAGGGCCATTTGATTATGGGCGCACCGCCGCCGCCGTGGTCATCGGGCCCTCGGCCGAACTGGCCGCCGCCCAGCTGATCCACGACCTCGAGCAATGGTGGAAAATGCGCCGGTTCGGTTGCGCCTTTGAATGTAAAGCCGTTCAGCGCATGCGGTATCGGTGGCCTGGTATTCATCGTCTCAAGCGTCGTCCCTACCGTATCCCAGATCTGGGAACGCCAGTCCTCCTGCGTCGCTTCATCGACAAAATTACCCAGGCGGAGATAGCCATTTTTCTTAAAGAAAACAATTTGTTCTTCGTTGAGAATCATACTAGGTCCTGTGAATTGATATTTTGGCGTGCGACCATCTTTCAGTATGAATCACCCTGCGTGCTCGTTTTTATTATTCGCATGATATTCCAGAAGCATGCCTTCCGGCGCCCACGGACAATGAATGGATTGTTGGTTCCTGTCAGTCGGTCCGGTAGGGGGCAATGATCTCATCGCGATCAGAGGACACCGGAACAGTATGATCCAGAACGTGCCCACGCTGTTTTATCCGAAAAGATCAATTTGGCCTGAAGGTGCAGGGGGTCTTTTCGTCATTTTCTTCTCCTCCTTCTGTTCATAGTGCTTAAGCTGTTCCTCGATATCTGACAGGAACGGCGAAGGGTATGTCCGGTGGGTGCTGCCGAACAGCATGCGAATCTTGACACGGACGAAGTAGAGCTGCTCTTTAGCCCGTGTCATGCCCACGTAGAACAGGCGTCGTTCCTCCTCAGGGTCTGTTTCCATACCGGGGTATTGCAACGGGAGCAACTCGTTCTCGCAGCCCACGATGAAAACCACCGGAAACTCCAGGCCTTTAGCCGCGTGCAGTGTCATAAGCGACACGTGTTCAGACATTGCGCCGATCGGATCGTAAGAGCGGCTGAGCAGTAGATTGTCTAGGTAGGCGGTCGTGTTCGTTTCGAGGCGAGCGATCCGCATCAGTTTCTGCAGGCTGTCCTCCACGCGGCTATAGACGTGTTGCAACGTGCCCCATACGGAGAGGACCGGCACATGTTTGACGGCGGTAGCAATATCAGATACTCGCAAGTGTGCCGTGATAGTCCTGATGTCCTGGAGCAGAAACTGTAAGCGTTCTTTCGAGCGGTTGGACAGCACACGCTTCTGTTCCGGCAGTGCCCGGATATGCTCCAACGAAACCTGCGACATCTGCCGCCAGAGCGCATCAATCTGTCCGGTCGTTTTTTCGCCCACGCCTTCGACCAGAGAGTTCAACAGGTGTATCGCCGCCCCGGTGGTGACGTGCATTCCCTGTGCCAGACGCAACAGTGTTACGATCTCCATCACTGCGGGTTGCTCGATCAACGGTTTGTCTCCGGTGATATGATACGGAATCCCGCTGCGCTGAAATGCCTCTTCCAGAGAGGTATGGAGGCTGTTTATCCGATACAGCACTGCCACATCACCGAATGAACGCTCGGCGGCCGCATCGTTTTCCACCCGGCCGGAATCTTGAGAAAACATGCTGGTGCCGCCCACCAGACGCTCGATCTGATGCACAACGTATTCAGCCTCAGCGCGTTCCGTCGCCGCTTCATGAATCGTCAGGCGTCCTTCCAGGTTCAGGGCCGCCACCAGAGGCGGCACAACGGTCCTACCGTTAATACCCGCATGGGAAATGACTTGAGACGAAGCGTCCAGAATGATCGGTCCGGACCGATAGTTTTCAGATAGATACAAGACCCTGGCATCAGGAAAATCATCCGAAAACGTGCTGAAGAATTTCGATTCCGCGCCTCGGAATCCGTAGATCGCCTGATTGGGATCGCCGATAGCGGTGAGATGGACACCGTACTGCACGAGTTCCACCAGCAAGTCATGCTGGGCCGCATTGATATCCTGAAATTCATCTACGAAGATGCGTCGGTAGGTCTGGTGCAGTTTCAGTTTGAATTTCTCGCTGGCACGCAGCAGTTTCAGCGTTTCGAAGATGATATCATCGAAATCGAGCAGGCCGTGTTTCCGCAGCAACCGGTTGTACTGCATGACCTCTTCGGGCAGTTTTTCTGTATAGCCATGGCCTTTCCACTTCGAGATTCGGTCGAGCCGGTTGCGCCGCTGGGAGACGGTGTCGACAGGCCAAACGGTCCGGATGATATGGTCCAGATCGTCCGGTGAGGCCAGAGAAAATGTAGCGGGAATATCGCTTTCCTCGGCCCAGGCACGGAGGAAGTCGAGGCATACACTGTGGAACGTGCCGACCCGGACCTCCGCGGCTCTGTCGCCAAGTTGATGGGCGAGCCGGCCGCGCATCTCTTCAGCTGCTTTGTTGGTGAAGGTGACCGCCAGAATGTGGTCTGGCGTGGTGACATGATCCGCCAGAAAGGCGATGCGCCGTGTCAACGTGTGTGTTTTTCCGGTGCCGGGCCCGGCTACGATCAGCAGGTGTCCGTCAGTGTAGTGTACTGCCTGGCGCTGGGCGTTGTTGAGGCCGTCCGGGGGAGGTACTGAAGTAGACCGTGGCATTGGAGCGCCTGTCGTCGGCTTTGCAGTTGGCTGTCCTTGGCCGTGGACGCCATCTTTTGCGAACGGCTCACTATCCACCTCAGAATTTGCAACGGGTTCTTCTTCCGGTGCCTTTGCTCCGACTGCGGTAGTCTCCATATGTTTTTCTTCAACTACTACCTCTTTTGCCGTTTCGAACAGGGCTGTCTGGGCATTGATAATGGCGCCTTCGCCTTCTTCGAAAATGCGGATCGTGCCGTATTCACCATCGTAGCCGGGAGCGATATTGACGTCCCCCTTCCGCATGCGTGCGATGCCTTCGGCTATAAGGTTGCCGGCAGTTGTCTGGATATCTTCAAGAGGCGCCTCCATCAGGACGTAAATCTCATTGCCGAGCTTGGCAAGCATGGTCTGAAACAGCGCGTCTACCTTCTTGGAACCGGGGCCGACGCTAAGCGCAGCGCCGATCACCTCAGGGAGGGGGATCAGACTGTGGTACGGCCGCCATCGCGGTGCCCTGGTGCCTTCCGGCCGGTCCGCCAGTTCTTCCACCCGCGCCATAACACCCACAGTTACCGATTTTCCGCACACCGGGCATTTGCCGCCATGTGCGATCGTTTCCCTGGGGTGCATGCGGATGTCGCATTTGCGGTGGCCGTCATAATGATATTTTCCTTCTTCCGGGAAAAATTCCACTGTGCCAGACAGCCCCTTGTCTTCCGGATCGCTCAGTGCTTTGTAAATGGCTGGATAGGTGCACTCGGTGTCGTACATCGTGGTCTCGCGGCCCAGTTTGGGCGGTGAGTGGGCGTCGGAGTTGGAGACAACGACGTACGGGTCCAGCTGGGACAGGCGCCAATTCATGGGCGGATTGGACGAGAGACCGGTTTCCACGGCGAAAATATGGGATGTCAGATCGCCAAAGCAATCTTCCAACCGGTCGAACCCGCCTTTGGATCCGAGCACGGAGAACCAGGGTGTCCAGATATGGGCGGGAATCAGGTAGGTCAGTGGAGCGGCTTCGAGTGTGATTTCTAACAGGTCGCGGGAATCAAGACCTAGGATTGGGCGGCCGTCCGCCCTGATGTTGCCTATGGCGTCAAGTCGCGCCTGGATTTTTTCCGCGGCTTCGAAGTGGGGTGCAAACAGGACGTTATGCACCTTGCGGACTTTATCGAGGCGTTTGTATATGTTGGAAATTTCAACCGTGAGCATAAAACGTACGGGTGCCAGGCAGGCTGCCGGCACCTCATGCTGTGTTTCTCGTTCGAACTCCGGCTTAAGTTTGAATAAGCCCTCTTCCGCCGGTTCCAGTTTCTTCTTGAGTTCATCCAGCCAGTCGGGATGTACGAAGTCACCCGTACCTACCACCCGGATGCCTTTGAGCTGGGCCCATTTGGAGAGATGTTCGAGATTCAGATTTTTGCTGGTAGCGCGGGAAAAGTGGGAATGGAGATGCAGATCCACATGGAATTGCATAGGCTATCTGAACCTCGAAAAATAATAGCCACGGAGGATAGAAGCATAAACAAACAGCCATCATTATTATTAATGATAAAACGGGTGGATATTGTCAATGGGAAAGATGCGGCCCTGGCGGTGTCGTCGCTGTGCGTATCGGTCGTGCCGGGGAGACACTGCCTGACACTTACGGCGTTTTAAGCAGCGGATGCTTGTCGCGCGAACTTCAGGGGAATGCCGTTTAGTCCGGTGGCCAAACCGAATCCAGAGGATATCGTGTAAACGTTGGTCGTCAGGTCAGCGCCAACGGCATCTTCTTCAAAAGAGTTGGACAACGCCGTCAGTCTGGCCCTCAAAATCACACCTGATCCCACATTCGAAATTATATGCCAGGATTCCTTCGACGTCTTCGCAAACCCTGACTCGTGGCATCCTTTTTTCTTACCCCAGCTGCAACTCCCGCCAGTGATCATAATGCACCTTCATGGATTCCGGTAGATTCTCCCTTACGCTTTCCTTGAGCCGCCATTTGAACCGGGGGTCGGTTTCTTCGGGTTCGTCTCCCTCGGTGTGCTTTCGCCAGCTTGCCGCGATGGTGAGACGTTCCTCGTCTTTCTTCATGACACCACGGTGGATGGCGTTTCCGTTCCAGAACGCCGCTTGGCCGGCTTTCAGGTCGATAGCCACTTGACCGGTGATATCCGCGTGGCGGTCGTTGATCAGGACTTCCCGCTCGTGCTCGGTCCGGTAGCGACGGTGACTGCCGGGCACGATCTCCAGACAGGCATCGTCTACCAGCGCCAGGTGCCAACGAAGGCTGTATTGCGGTTTACCGAGGATGGTCATCTCCTGCTCGTAGGTGCCGTCTCGCTCCTGCTTCCCCAGATCCCGGTGCCATCCGATGCCCCAGTCTTCATGGTACGGGTTTGTGAAAATCAGGATGCTGCCGAGTCGCAATGCCGTACCCAGGAAGCCGTGGACATGCTCCATTACCCGTTCAGACTGCATATGTTCCGCGAAAATCGGTTCATCAAACTCAGGCGCCAGGATACCGCGAATCGCCCAGGGTTCGGTGTTTTCTTTGGTGGCCCAGTGGGTATAGACATCCACCTCACCGGCACGCACCTTCGCTTTGGCGCGCTTGGAAGCGTCAAGAAGTTTCTGCAGCGTGGCATTATCGGTAATTTTTCCGACGTTCACAAAGCCGTGTTCGTTGTAGTGGTCTACCTGCGCATCCGTCATCCTTTCCTCACTACAATATCCCGGCGTTTCAGATGTACTCTATCAAAGCTGTTCGCGGAAATGACATAGTACCATTTTGCGAACCGGGTATTCAGGTCGACGGAAGTGGACCGACCTTTTTCCACATTCCGTAGCCAGGACTGGTGGTCCGCGAACAGGTCGGCGTTGCGCTGGTCTTCAGCGGACCAGGTGCTGTCCGGTCTGGTCTGGAATCCCATATTGGACGGCTTCCTAGGTTCCGGGAACTGTTTCTGGTCGAATTCGGTGGTGATGAACAGGTATCTGTTTTCGCCGCCTCCCCCCGACGCGATGTCGCTCTGCTCTGTGCCGGCAGAGATCGCATCTCCGGTGCCGAACACCACTTCTCCGAATCGCAGCGTATATACCACGCCTTCCGCGGTGCGGATTTGCGTTTCGCCTTCGTTGGACACCAACTGGGAGTCCTGCGTGAAGAAGAACCCACGACTCTGAAGAGACAGGACATCAGACTGGGTAATGCTAACGCCCCCCTGGCCGATACTCGCCAGGCTCAAAGACAGACCGTCAGGCTTTGGCCGGACACCCACTATCGTTAGGGAGTCCAGTGCCGCCAGCAGATCGTCCATCTTGTCTCCATCGACTTCCTGGCGGGCGTCCATCCTGTTGGCCCGCCAAGTATCGCCGTCCTTCTTCAATACGATAGTGTCGCGCTGATTGAGGCTACCGGTACGTTCGTTGATGGAATAATCTTTGATTGTGATTTCAGAGACCTTGTCTTTATCTGTCAGCAACAGGTCTTTCTCGATCCAATCACTGAAATTTGTCGAAATATCCAGATCGATTCGGGCGGCATAGGTACGCTTCTGTTCAGGCAGCCGCACATAGAAGAACTTCTCCCGGCCTTCCACCTGTTTACCGACGATCAGGTCTGCCAGAGTATTGTTGCCCTTGTCCTTGATCGTCACCCGCTTGCCGCGTCCGGAAAGCTTTGTGCTGGTTTCATCGAGCGGATCGAGCACGCTAAACGCTTCATGGTCGGTCGGATTGTCGGATACGATATCGTCTTTCTTGATATCTACTACCCCTGCCGCGGTCCGTGCCAGACGGTCTTTGCCGTCGGCCGGGTGGGCATGGTGTGACGGGATGGTCCAGTTGCCGCCTTGAAACAGTACCTTGAACGGTCTGGGCGCCCCGGTTTCCTGATCGAATTCGATGACCTCCAGCGAAGTAGCCGAATTCGGATCGACAAACTCGGGGAAAAAGATTTCTCCTTTATCGGAAAACGTCTCCGGTGTCGGATTCCCCGGTGACGTAAATATTGCCAGCAGACCCAGGACGACTGCTGTTCCGATGAAATACATGGTTTTTTGGGTTTCGTTCATGACATAAACTCCATTATAGCACCAGATGAATATCTTTTTTCAACAGACAAACGGATTAATGTCCCGATCAATTCCTCAGCCTTCTCGCCACCACTGCCGCCTCCCTCTCCCTTCGCCGACGTTGTACGAAGATCCATACACCCAGGGCAAAGACCGGGATCGGCGGCAGAAGAGTCGCCAGGTTTTTAATGGCGTTCTGTATCTGTCGGATCTGCCGTTCCATATTGTCCTTGCTGTTCTGTATCTTAGCGTCTTTTTCCGATTTGATGCTGTTTTCGAGTGTCTCGAAGCGGCGATTCTCCACTTCTTCCAGGTTGCGCACCATGATCTGTTTTGTCTGCTCATCCAGGTCGGCGCGCTGACGAACTTCGTTCACCCGGTCCGTGAGCCGTTGCTGCGCATTCTGTAATGCCTGCTGCGCCTCCTGTTCCGCTTGAGTCTCTTCTGCGGCACGCTGTTCGGTGTAGGCGCGGGTCTGCGCCTCCACCGTTTCCAGTGTACGGTATTTGACGCGCTTGCTGCGCAGGGCGATGAATGATTCGTCTTCCATCAGTATATCGACTGCGTTCAGGAAGAACGTGACGTTGTCAAAGTTGAGGCCAGCGATACCCATGCGCCGGATGTCAAAGAATTGCTGGGAAATAAAATCCAGATCCGCCACCACCACTACGTTCAGTGAATCGGTCTGGTCGCCTTCCGTCTGTTGACCGGTGATGTGTGCAGCGAGGGTATACGTATTCAGATTGGCCCGACGCGGTCCACGTGGTGGAATGAGCTGCGCACCGCCGAAGAAATTGCGCTGAACCAGCTGTGCATACATCGACGCACCGGAAATCTGACCGGACTGGATCAGAGGTTGAAAATCGAAATCAGCCGTAGGCGACGGCTGAATATGACCGGGAAAAAGGAACACCAGCTCCTGAAGCGGCGCGGTGCTGGCGGACGCCTCGTTAAAGGCATCCGGATTGTTGTTTCCGGCACCTACGAACACCACCTCTTCCGGCAAGTGCGACAGGTCTGGATGCGGGTTATAGCCATCCCATATGATCTGGGCAATGTTCCAGCTCACGCCCAGTGAACCCATCAATTCCTGTATGTTTCCCTTTTCTTTAGGCGGAGGCGCCGAGTTACGCATGAAGGGATTCGTATTGGCTCCGGCCTGTTCGGAGGGCGACAGGCTGATATCGATGGCCGGTAGAGGATCCACCAGCAGTATCGTCGGGTTTCCCGCCTTGATGTAGGTCCGCAGGCGATCTATCTCCTCCTGTGAGAGGGTCGATGGCAGCGCCACCAGGAGAGCGTCTATGTCCGCGGTGATTTCATCGGTGGGAGCCACCTCTACGATTTCGTACTGACGCCGTAGTTCGTCCACGACCGGCCATGGTGTGGAACTGCTCATGGTCTGAAAATCGAAACCGCCGAACAGCCGTGCTTCCGTCTGAAGGACACCCAGTTTCTTGCGCTCCGTCCGTGCCACGACGCGGATGCTGCGGGCCAGTTCATATTCCACCGGAAGCCCCGGGTCCATAAATTCTATGACCTGTTCCTCAGGGCCGCAGATAAAGGCGACACCCGCGAATACCTCTGTAAAACCGGAACGGGGACTGCCGAGGTTGGGCAGCTCTCTGGGTTGAATGCCGAACCTCTCCCGGGCGTCCTGCGCCTCGGGTGTATAGGGCTCCGTATCGAGAATCTGCACCTGCACTCTGTCTGCACCGATGGCATCGAACTCTTTTAGGACATCTATCAGATTAGCCCGGGTCTGTACGTACGACTCCGGTGCCTCAGGACTTACGAACGCTTGAATGAAGACCGGTCTGTCGGCGGAAATCTCATCTATGAGGTCGTATGTTTCATCGGATAGGGAGTTGATCTGCTCTGCCGTTACATCCAGCCGCAGATCTGCCCAGCCCATGATGGCGTTAAAGCTCGTGACTGCTATCACCAGTGCACCTGCACGGGCGGCATGGTGTACACTCATCTGGTATCCGCCCGCTTCCACTGGCCAGTGGCGACGACTGATCAGGACTACGTTCAGGTACAGCATAATGCCGGTTACGGACATAAAATACAGGATGCCCGAGAAACTTACGATTCCCCGCGCAAAACCATCGAAGGCGCTGAAGATCCCAAGCGGTGACAGCATGTCACGCAATCCGGCGCTGACACCGGAGGCCAACGCATCGATCATAACCAGGACGCTGCAGAAAATGGCGCCCAGGATAAACCCTATCGTGGCGTTGGCAGTCAAGAGAGATGCCAGCATGCCGACTGCGATCATGGAGCCGCCGACCAGCCAGTAACCCAAATAGTTGCCGATCATCAGCCCGTAATCCGGGCTGCCCAGCCAGGCCAACACGAGGATATGGCTAAGCGAGAGTAATAGGGAGGCGGTATAGACGCCGAAAGTAGCCAGGTATTTACCCAGAACTACCTCCAGGTCGGTCGCCGGCAATGTCAGGAGGAGCTCGTCCGTTCCCTCGCTGGTTTCGCTTGCCCAGACTCCCATGGTGAGAGCGGGAATGAAGAACAGCAGCAAGAGAGGGAACACAGCGTTGAGTTGATCTAGGTTGGCCAGATTGTTCTGGAAGAATCGGTCCTGCCAAAATGCAGCAGCCGCACTCAAAAAAATGAACAGGGTCACGAACACATACCCGGTCGGATTGCTGAACGCCATCCTCAAATCGCGCCGCACAATGGCCCTTATTACCGTTGTGTTCAGCGTAAAACCCAAGCCGAGATTCATGAAGTTACACCTCCTTTTGTCATTAGCTACACCTCTGCCCTTTCTTTAGAGGATTGGAATCAATCCACTTCTACTTTCTCAGGATTTCCATAGTTCGTCAATTCGTAGAACGGTTTTTCGAGGGAGTCGTCTTTCTTCAGATCGGCCGGTGTGCCGTCGAAAGCCAATTGACCGTTGTGGACCAGAAGTACCCGGTCAGCTACTGCTTCCACTTCCTGGAGGATGTGGGTCGATAGCAGGATGGTTTTGGTCTTGCCGAGTTCGCGGATGTTGTGGCGGAATTCCCGGATCTGGTTGGGATCCAGGCCAGCGGTCGGCTCGTCCATGATAAGGACGTCCGGGTCGTGGAGGAGCGCCTGGGCGAGACCCACACGCTGTTTGTTTCCGCGCGACAGCTTGTCTATAGGTTTCTCAAGTATGAGTTCCAGGCTGCACTGCTTGATTACCTTTTTGATCTGCTTCTGGAACGTATGGGCGTCGATACTCCTGGCCTCTGCGAAAAACGTGAGCAGCTCCAAGGGCGTCATGTTTTGGTATAATGGGCCGTTTTCGGGCAGATACCCAAGACGTTTTGAAGCCTCCAGGCGGTGGGTCCGGACGTCCAGGCCAGCTATAGCCGCGCTGCCTCCGCTGGCGGCCAGGTAGCCACTCAGGATTCGCATGGTGGTCGACTTGCCGGCCCCATTCGGACCTAAAAACGCGACTACTTGCCCTTCTGGAATCGCAAATGTAATGTCTTTGATCGCCACGAAGGGACCGTAGTACTTGGCCAATCCTTTTGCTTCGATCATGATCGTGGACGATTGTTCCGGCATGCGGATTCACCTCCTCAATTCAATGATGGCCACGAAACCGTGGCCTCTTACATAAGGTTTATTCCCAATAAAACAACTGCGCTAGATTGTCAGGACGAACCTATTAAATTTAACTGTAAACAATAACGGAGTAGTTCCGTGCATCAGATTCTACGCACCAGCACTTGCTTTGTTCCCCATCTGAATCTGTGAAACTAAATCGTCGAAACTCAAACTGGTTGCCGAATAATCCACAATGACAATGCCCGTGTATTATTAAATCTTAATTGTAATTTTGCAAGTTTTTTCTATATTGGTTTGTCCACAGTATGACACAAAATACATTTTGTTTGGAGGATCTGTGCCTAAACGTATTGGGGCGATGCACATGGGTGATGATCATCCGTCCGGAGTGGCGGTGACGCATATTGAAACCATGCCGGTAGGGGGGCTCACATTTGTCCGGGTGCACACGAACGAGGGCATCACGGGCCTCGGTGAGATGCACCCTGCGAGCAGTACCAGTGGTGGGCGGTATGTTCCGTCCGCATCCATTCGGTTTCAGGAAGAATATCTGATTGGTAAAGACCCCACTCAGATCGAACGGCACTGGCAGCATATGTTCCGACGCAGTCTGTTCCGGGGAGGGGCAGATTCAATGGCGGCCATCAGTGCCATCGATATGGCGCTGTGGGATATTACCGGCAAGCTGGCTGGTCTGCCGGTATACAAACTCCTGGGCGGGCCGACCAGAGAGCGCGTGAAACTTTTCGTCACGCCTGTCTGTTACGACACCTATACACCTGAGGAAATGGCGGTCAGCGCCAAGCGTCTGGTGGCGGAGGGATTTTCGGTGGTCCGCATGTTCCCACTCGGGTCCCGGGATCAGTTCGCTAAAATGGGATTTCGCACGGCGGCGCGGACTGCCGAAAAGTTTGTGGCGGCCGTAAGGGAAGCGGTGGGAGACGAAATCGATGTAGCGATCGATGTGATCTGCCTGCTTACACCAGCGGAAGCGATCGAGACGGGGCGTCTGCTGGAGCCGTACGGGCTGTTTTTCTTCGAGGATCCGATCGAGCCGGATAATTCCGATGCCATGGCGCATGTCACATCGAGGCTCCCTATGCCGGTGGCTACTGGAGAGCGGCTATGCACAATCCATCAATTCCGGGATCTGCTGAATAAAAATGCTGCCTCGTATCTCCGACCGGACTTGGCCCTGGCGGGAGGGATAACCAATGTCCAAAAAATCGCGACCCTGGCCGAGGCGAACTACATCGAATTGATTCCGCACAATCCGCTGAGCTGGGTAAACGCGGTGGCTTCGCTGCACCTGTGTGCTTCGGTTCAGAACATCGCCATGCTTGAACACCACATCCAGGGCAATGTTCTGGAGTCGTCATTCGATGAAGCATTCAATGGTCTACCGGCTCTCGAAAACGGACATCTGATCGTTCCCGATCGACCCGGCCTTGGAATTGAACTGAACGACGAGGCGTTGGAAGCCTATCCTCCCACCAGCGGCCAGCGACTGCCGGTCATCAGGCAGGACGGAAGTTTGAGGGATTATTAATGGTAGAACGCGGAATGCGTAAGCTACGAAATATGTTGATCGGCCTTCTGTTAATGGGTTTCTTCGCCGCGTCCTGCGGTGGTGGGGACGACGGAATGATCAACATTGCGGTTGTGCCGAAGGGGCTGACACATGAGTTCTGGAAGTCAATCCATGCGGGGGCGCTAGAAGCGGAGAAGGAGCTGCGGTCGCAGGGGGTCCAGGTGTCGATTGACTGGCAGGGCCCCAACAAGGAGAGTGACCGGGAGCAGCAGATCAAGATCGTAGAGAATCAGATCGGAATGGGCACAGACGCTATCGTTCTGGCGCCGCTGGACGCTCAAGCACTGGTGCGGCCGGTACTGGAGGCTAACAAGAATGGCCGGCCGGTCGTCGTCATCGACTCGGGACTGGAGATTGGTGAAGACAAATATATTTCATTTATCGCCACCAACAATTTCGAGGGGGGACGCAAGGGCGGTGGACGGATTGCGGATTTGGTCGAGGTCCGCCAGCAGTACGATCGGGCCTTCAAACCCGGGATCATTCTTCTCCGTTATGAACTGGGCCATGCGAGTACGGACGCCCGCGAGCGCGGGTTTCTGGACATGATGGAAAAACGCGGATTGACTGACGCAATACTGTCGAGCAACCAGTATGCCGGTGCCACGAGGGAAAGCGGCCAAATGAAAGCGGAGGCGCTGCTGAATCAGTATCGGGGCCGGGTCAACGCTATATTCTGTCCGAATGAGTCGTCCGTCTACGGCACTCTTCAGGCGTTGAGGCGCACCGGACTGCTCGGCAAAGTCTACGTGGTCGGTTTCGATGCCACCCCCGCTCTTGTGGAAGCTCTCCGGGTAGGCGAGTTGCATGGCCTCATACTCCAGGATCCGGTGCGGATGGGCTATCTGGGCGTCAGGTTCGCGGTCGATGCACTGGCAGGTAAACCTCTGGAAAAACGAATAGACACCGGTGCCTGGGTAGCCACGCCGGACAATATGGACGATCCGGAAATCGCCCTGCGATTGAGCCCGGATTTGTCCATCCTCGACGAACAACGCTAACGCTATGTCCCATTCCCTGCTCGAGTTGCGCCGTATCACAAAGCGCTTCGGCGCAACGGTAGCGCTCGAAGATGTAAATTTCACACTTCGTTCCGGTGAGGTGCATGCGCTGATTGGTGAGAACGGCGCTGGTAAAAGCACCCTGATGAAAATAGTGGCAGGTGTCTATCTTCCGGATCACGCCGAGATGGCATTGGCGGATCCCAATCCCTCGATCGCAGACCGGCCGCGGATGTTTCCATATCACCCTGCCAATCCGGCGGAGGCACGGGATCAGGGGATATCCATGATCTATCAGGAACGCAATCTGGCGCCGGATCTGTCAGTAGAGGCGAACATCATGCTTGGCCTGGAGCCCGTAGATGGAATTGGTTTCATACAAAAGAAGCGGCTCCGCAATAGGGTCAAAGAAGCACTCTGGACGCTTGGCCACAAGGATATCGATCCTCTGACACCAGTGCACCTCCTCGGACCGGGGAAACGGCAGGTCGTTGAGATCGCCCGGGCTCTGGTGGTGAAGGCGCGGGTAGTGGTCTTGGATGAGCCCACTAGCAGCCTGTCCCCCCCTGATGTAACGCAGCTTTTTGAGACCATTCGTCGACTGCGGGATCAGGGCATCGGGGTTATATACATCAGTCATTTCCTGGAGGAGATCCTCGAGATAGCCGACTATTATACCGTGTTGCGGGACGGACAGGTGGTGGATTCGGGGGGCGCCGCGGAGGCGGATCTTACCGCTCTGATCCGGGTGATGACCGGCCGCACTTTGGGCACACTTTTTCCGTGCGTTCCCCACGAAATCGGTGGCCCGGTTCTGGAACTTGAAGGCTTGACCGGCCGGCGCATGCCTAAGGGTGCCGTTCTCAGGGTGCACAAGGGTGAAATCCTCGGGCTGTTCGGATTGGTAGGCTCGGGTCGGACCGAACTGCTCAGGGCATTGTACGGTCTTGATCCCATTGTTGAGGGCCGTGTTACGGTACGGGGCGTTTCCGATCAGGGGCAACCGCCATACGTCCGTAGAGATCAGGCGTTCGGATTGCTTAGTGAAGACCGCCAGGCGGAGGGGTTGGCTCTCAACCAGTCGGTCGCGGACAATATGACATATGGCCACGTGCAAGCGTTTTCCACGATGGGATATCTGAGTCGAAGCCGTCAATGGGAGCGCGTCCGTACGTGGATTGGAAAACTTGGTATTCGGGCCACCGATCCGGGGCAATCCATGGAAACGCTCTCGGGAGGCAACCAGCAGAAGGTAGCCATGGCTCGCCTGCTCCACTGGGAGGCAGATATCATACTGCTCGACGAGCCCACGCGAGGCATCGATGTGACCAGCAAGGCCACTATCTACCGGCTGATCGGTGAATTGGCCGCTCAGGGCAAGGCCATCCTGTTCGTCAGTTCCTATCTGCCGGAGCTGATCGGCGTAAGCGATCGTCTTTGCGTTATGTATCGGGGACGCCTTTCCGAGCCTTTGGAGACCCAATCCCTCGAAGCACACCAGGTCATGTCTCTGGCAACAACTGGCGAGAATCACCAAAAAGAGCCACCCGGTGAAAACTTGAATTTGATGAGGTCGGAGTGAAAGGACACTTCAAGTGGACCAACGCACCCGCAATCTGATCGAAGAACTTGCGCCGTTTGCATTATTGTTGCTGGTAGTCCTATTCTTCTACATCGTGGTCGGATCCTCATTTATCAGCCCTTTCAATCTTCGCACGGTGCTGGTGCAGAGCGTAGTGGTTATGATCGCAGCCGGCGGCGCTACACTGGTGATCGTCAGTGGCGGTATCGATTTGAGCGTAGGCTCACTCCTGGCGTTGACTACGGTTGTGGTTGCGCTGGTAGACCGATCACTCCTCGAATCCGGTTCCACGCCAGAGCTGGCCGGTATGGTGGCTGTTGTAGCCGGTGTCCTCGTGAGTACGGCCTGCGGTGCCATCAACGGATTATCTATCGCATGGCTGAAGGTCAGTCCGTTCATTACCACACTTGGGACGTTGTGGATTTTCCGGGGTGTTGCGCTTTGGCTGGCCGGTGGGGTTACGGTCGAGACCGGCAGCCGTCACATGACCTGGCTGATGGAAATTACACCTGCAGTCGAATGGCTGTTGGTCTCTCCCGGTGTGTGGGCGGCTCTGCTGGTGATATTGGTGGTCTTCGTATTTCTGACTCGCACGGCTTTCGGACGCTATGTATACGCCATTGGATCCAACGAATCCACGGCTCGTCTCTGCGGCATCCGGGTGGAACGTCAAAAGATACTCATCTATACTGTAGCGGGATTGATGGCTGGTGTCGCGGGTGTGATGCTGTTCAGTTACCAGAACCAGGGTGATCCGACTGCGGCGTTCGGTAAAGAGTTGTATGTCATCGCAGCTGTGGTAATCGGAGGCGCGTCACTGGCCGGAGGACGCGGCAGCGTGGTAGGTGCGCTGGTTGGTGCACTGTTTATCCAGTTTCTGGAGCAAGGATTGATCCACACCCGGGTCGAAGATCATTATCAGAAGATGATTGTGGGCGCCTTCTTGATCCTGGCCATAGCGCTGGATCGATACAGACAGATGCGGACGACGAAGGGGTGACGGCGCGAAAATTTTTGCGGGCACATTACCGAAGACGGTAAGATTCGAGCGAGGTGTGTGCCTTACAAACGACCATTTATCGGATGAGCCGTTCGAACCCTTGCTGACTGGGGATTACCGCCACCGCCGCCATTGGATACGTGACGGGATGTGCCAGGCAGCTCCGTTTAGGGAAATCGTGCTAGCCCGAAAACTGATGCCGCGTTCTTCTTAAACACGATGTAGGCGACCACTTCTGCCTACACCGCATAATCCAGTGCCTGACGTACATTCCGATCGATGATTTTTGTATGATGGCGTTCCATAATCAGATGACGCAGCACTTCATCTGTATAGAGTCGAACCGGTGCCTCTGTTGCACCGCCCACCCCGTCCCGGGTCAACATTTCTACGGGGTCTGGCTAAAGCGGGCAGCCCAGGCGTAAAGCCGTGCCATCGCATTACGTGAGCTTGTCACCCTTGTTTCGGGCAGGATGATATCATGTTCTGTGGTTGTGGTTGCCTTAAGTGGCGTGCCTTTCGGATCAACCGGAGGTAAAGATCAGAAAAAACGACTCTACCCGCTTATCAATCTTGTTTGGCGAGGTAAACGCATTCATAAAAAGAGGCAATATTGAACCGCAATGAGGAGACCGGGCATCCTCTAGGCGGTTGCAAGGAAGGTATGTTATTTGGCCGGGCAATCACAAATATTTGACACAAAGCGCTACAGCATTTATTATCTGACGACTGCCTCTTCGGTTTGATGAGGTATAATAGAGACTCATCAGGGTGTCATACCACTGTCATGATACGTTGCCGAACACATTTCTTGCTCGGGCTCATTACCTGCTTTTTCCTTGCAGGTGACATAGCCTATGGCGCACCGAAAATTGTCGATTATCAGCGGCATGTTCCAAGAAAGTACAAGACCCAAAAGCGCCAGTCCACACGTCACATCATCATTCACAGCACCGAGGCCGGTCTCAGCAGTTCCCTTCGCTCACTATCAACTAGAGGCCATACCAACTACCTGGTCGCCCGTGAAGGTACGATTTATCGAATTGTGCATAAAAACTATCGGGCCAACCATGCCGGTCTCAGTATGTGGGACGGGCTGACGAATATCAGTGATCATTCCATTGGCATAGAATTGGTCGGGTACCACAGCGATCCATTTACAAACGATCAATACATTTCGCTCAAATGGCTGATCGAGACATTTCAGGATCAATATAAGATACCGGATTGGAACGTACTGGAGCATTACCGTGTGGCGTATGGCAGACCGAACCGTTGGGTCAAGAAGGCGCACCGGGGTCGTAAGAAGGACCCCGGGATTTTCAACTTCGACCGTAAGAAAGCCGGGCTTAACTCTAGGGATGAACGCAATAGTATCTTCTACGATCCGGATGTGGCGGCCGGCCACCTGATTCCGGATCCGGACATCAATGTGGCGCGCCTCAAGCAGAAGAACAGAAGAGAGTATCAGGAGCAGGTTGCAGCCTTGTCCACCGATGTGGTTACTCGAAGGAATACGGCTTGGGACATCGCCCGTGGGGAATACGCCAGCCCGGCGACGCGCTACAGATATCCCAACGGCAAAGTGCTTCGGGGAGACCAGATCACAGATTGGTCGAAAATACCGGTGGGAACTAAGGTATATCTGAACCGGGAATCATCGGAAGCATCCGTTGAATCATCGGCCATAAAAAAAATCACCGAAGGACTGACCGCCTATGACCTGGTGGGTACGGCTTACAGACATTCAGATACATATTATATCTTCCCTAAAGGTACTGTCAAAACCGGAAAACAGGTTAAAGGATGGAGTCGGATTCCACCGGGCACACATGTTTTGGAGAAATATAACAAACCGGTGGCAATCACTTTAAAATCACGCAACCAGGCATCCACCGTCGAAGCATCGCGAGAGCCGGACACTGTATTTCTCCTTCCGAAAGCCCGCCCCGTAGCCGCAAGTCAAATTGAAGACATTGCGAAAGTACCGACCGGCACACTAATGTTCGTAAAAAAGCAGATGAACCGTTGAATTCTCGGATTCAAGATTTTATCGTGATGTGCCACTCAGTCTTCGAACATAAGGGGCGGTTTTTCTACAACATATTGGAATTGATAAAATATAAACAAGCACAGCGCACAGAAACAGTCATCGGAGACGGTTACAAGCTTCTCATTAATAATCAGACGAAAGGACCCGTTGCATGCCTCCCTGTTGTACCCGTTGGTGTCGTCAGATTTTAGTCCTTGGTATTTGGTTCCTCGTTATTACAAGTTCTACCACGATGACCTATGCCCAGGATCGGAACATCGAGGCCGTGCGTATAGATGGCGCGCCTACTCTGGATGGTACGCTCGATGAACCCTTCTGGCATCAGGCGAAGCCGTCATCCGGTTTTATTCAGCAGCGACCGAATGAAGGGCGCCAGGTGACCGAACACACGGAAGTGCGCGTGGTGTATAATGATAAGACCCTGTATTTCGGAGTTTATGCTTACGATTCCCAGCCGGAACAAATCATTGCAACCCAGATGCGCCGGGACGGGTCCCTGGCCGACGACGATTATTTTCAGATTATAATCGATACCTATCTGGATCGCCAGAACGGTATCATGTTTGCCACCAATCCAGACGGTGCTCGGTGGGATGCACAAGTCCGCAATGAAGGACGTGCCGAAGGGAGAATCAATACCAATAAGCTGACGGAATGGGACGGGGTTTGGGACGTCATTACGACGAAGACCGAAGAAGGGTGGTTTGCGGAAGTAGCGATACCCTGGCGTACGCTCCGGTACGAAGCCGGTGCTGAGATGACGTTCGGCATCAACTTCGAACGGCAGATCCGCCGCCGAAATGAGCAGGCTTTTTGGGCGCCGGTGGTAAAGCCGTATTCTATCATGCAGGTATCTGTTGCGGGGACGATGACCGGCCTGGATCTGGCGGAACGCGTGGAGCGTAATTTCCAAGTGAAACCCTATCTTCTCGGAGGTGCGCAATGGTCTTATTCAACACTCAACACAATCCGAAATGATGAACTCGACACAGGTGTAGACGTCAAGTTTGGCGTCACCCCCAACCTGTCGATGGACCTCACATACAACACCGATTTTTCTCAGGTAGAAGTGGACGATGCCCAGGTTAACCTGACTCAGTTCGACCTGTTCTTTCCGGAGAAGCGGGAATTTTTCCTAGAGAACGCGGGCCTGTTCCGATTCGGGATAGCACGCGACACCGAGCTGTTTTACAGTCGCAAGGTGGGTCTTGCCCGTGACAGCACCGGTACACTTCGGGAGATACCCATCTTGGGCGGGGGGCGTTTAACCGGCAAGGCGGGACGCACGAACATAGGCCTTCTCGCGATGCGAACCCGTGGCAAGACCTTCGGCGGTCAGGTCATAAATGACAACAACTTTCTGGTAGGACGTATTAGTCAGGATGTGGGGGGCAAATCCAATGTGGGATTTATTTTTACAAATCGCCAGGCGGCAGGGGGCGACTACAGCAGGGCCTTCGGAGGCGATTTTAATCTGGCATTAGGCCCGAAACTCGTGGTGAGTGGTTTTATGGCGGGTACGACATCGGACGGGAGCAACGATACAGGCTACGCTGGTCGGCTCTGGTCCCGGTGGCAGGGGCCGTTGTGGCAGTTCGAAGGGTTTTATAAGAATGCCTCAGAGCATTTCAATCCCGAGATGGGGTTCTTCAGCAAGCGCCGCCTGGCTGCCACGTATGGCGGGTTTCATGAGGTTTCAGGGCGTGCCTTCTTCACGCCGGAACCAGAGGGCAGCATTGTTCGCCGCTACATTCCTCACATTGTTCTGGTGGCCACTCTGGGTGATGACGGAACGCAGTTGACACGTCAGGAGCATTATCACTATGAGATGATTCTACGCGGCGGAGAAATCGCCGGTATCACCTTGGACCGGTCGTTTCAGCGCACGAGTGGTACGAGGATTCTCGGCGTGCCGCTTCCCGACGGAGCATATACGTTCGCCTCCTCTCGTATGCATTTCTCATCGAATCAGAGCAAGTCCATTTTCGGTGGTAGCGAATTTACCATCGGGCAGTTCTTTAACGGTAAGAAAAAGACACTCAAGCTTAATGGTGGGATACGCGCTGGATCGAAATTTACGCTGGGCCAACGTTACGAGCTCAACGATGTTGATCTTACGGACAATGCCGGCCTGCGGCAGGGTGTCACAGCCCATATTGTCGGCACTCAAACCACGTACTCATTCTCCCCCAACATATCTCTGCGGGGATTGATTCAGTGGAACAGCCTCGGAAATGAATTCAGTTCCAACCTTCGGTTCAACTATATTATCCGCCCCGGCAGCGACCTGTTTATCGTGTATAACGAAAGCAGGGATAGCCAGGCGTCCGGTTTTCTAGGGGATCCTGTGGGCCGGACGCTGGTAGTCAAGCTGGCGTATCTGTTCAACCTTTAGTATTCCGGCAAAAAATTATGGCTGATGCTCACTTTAGAACAATTCTGTTTGGCGGCGGGGGCTGTTAGCCATCTGTCTGTCCGAGAGACACAAAATGACCAACCGTGGACCGGGGGGTGACCTGCCGTCTCCGGTGGGATCGGAGACGGACTCAATCCATTTCTTGCAGGTCTGCTTCGATTTGCGCCTGATGAGGCACGTCCGCCGGGTCCATCTGCGCCGGGTGACTTTGTACATCACTGCCCGATGCCCGTTGGGTCTGTTTCGCCCGCCATTTGCTGAGAGAGAGGAATATAACTCCGGCGCCCAACAACATCACAAATCCGGGCAGGAGATAGGCCAGAAGGCTGAATCCTTCCTTCCTAGGGGCGGATAAGATCTGTTCTCCATATTTCCCGATATAGTATCCCATGATCTCTTTACGCGGCTGTCCTTCGTCCAGCATCTGACGGATTTCTGCTTTCATATTCTCCGCGGTACCAGAATGGTGCTTGTCGAGCGGTGACCGCCAGCAGCACGGCGCGATCAGTTCTCCTTCAATCGCTTTCGCTTCCTTTTCTGTTGCGGCGCGGTCCGCCGCATACATGGCAGTCTTGGGCCAGAGCAGCACACATAGGAGCATGGTATATAGTATTGTTTTCACGATAAATCTCCAGGGGGTTTATTTTTACCATGGTTTTTCGGTACCATAAGATCGCTCTAAACATGGGATTCTGTCAAGAAAGATATGGCAGGTGGCCCATAAAAAGATATCCGGGAAACTTTAATAAGATCGTGTGCTGCTTCCGCCACATTAAACATATTATTGAAAACTACAGGTAAATCTTGATGGTAAAAAGATTGATTTAATACTTGCAT
The DNA here is from genome assembly GCA_964470965.1 of uncultured Gemmatimonadota bacterium. Classification (GTDB taxonomy): domain Bacteria; phylum JAAXHH01; class JAAXHH01; order JAAXHH01; family JABIQT01; genus CAYYIS01. Next base: position 130,484 of record CAYYIS010000007.1, read on the forward strand.
ATAGCGGATTAAAACGAAAATGCCTGAATCGCTTCGGGAGTATCCTATCGCGCTATGTCATCCGGTACTGCCGTTCTGAAAGCGATGTGAATCTGTTCCATAAACATCGTCAGTACAATCTTAAATCTAATTATGGAAGATGAAATACGAGCCATGATTTTGGTGGTTTCACACCGGGATTTTTGAAAATATTTGTAATTTAATTGTTTAATTTACAATAAAATATGGTGAATATAATGCAATGTGTATAATTCCTCATATCCACCGGGTGTGGTAGATATCATGCGCCCCGGGGTGCCTGTAAAAAGAAGTTGGAGTTCGCAGCCGAATCCATCAGTTTATAGACATCCACAATCAGCAGACAAATCGATTTCGACCGGAGGCATACATGTACGGGTATCCATACAGGCTGGTCTTCAGTGTTTTCCTGCTGTCAGTCACATTATTTCCAGTTTCCGCCCAACAGCTCAATTCCGATAGTCTCCACGGCCTCCAGTTCCGTAACATCGGCCCGGCCAATATGAGCGGCCGGATCGTAGATCTGGCCGTACTGGAAAAGGACACATACACGTTCTACGTGGCAACCGCCACCGGGGGGTTGTGGAAGACGACAAACAACGGTGTCACGTTCAAATCCATCTTTGAAAACGAAGGCACGCACTCTATCGGTGATGTGGCCGTGCATCAGACGTCGGACAACATCCTCTGGGTGGGCACTGGAGAACGGGCTAACCGACAGAGTTCGTCCTGGGGAGACGGCGTGTACAAGTCCACGGACGGCGGTAAAACATGGACGAACATGGGGTTACGGGACAGCCACCATATCGGCCGTATCGTGCTGGATCACTATGATCCAGAAACGATATTCGTAGCGGCCATGGGACACCTGTGGGGACCAAACGAGGAACGTGGTCTCTACAAGTCCACGGACGGCGGTGCCACCTGGAATCGTATACTTCACGTGGATGAGGACACCGGTGTTGTCGATGTGGCCATGGATCCGTCCGAACCAAACACGCTTTATGCCGCTACATACCAGCGCCGCAGACGTCCCTATGGCTTCCACGGTGGTGGCCCGGGAAGCGGTCTTTACAAAACCACGGACGGCGGTGCCACCTGGACCGAATTGACCGTTGGCCTGCCCGAAGGTGAGAAAGGCCGTATAGGCATCTCCATATACCGCCGCGATCCGGACATCGTGTATGTATCGGTCGAAAAGGGTTTCCATTACAATGCCTCCACCGCCTATGTGGAACGCCGCGCCGGTCTATATCGATCGGAAGACAAAGGTGAAACATGGATGTACATGAGCGACTGGAACCCACGACCCATGTACGCCAGCCAGCCTCTGGTGGACCCCAACGACGACCAGCGTATCTACATGATGAACCGGTACAGCTATTCGGACGACGGTGGCCGCACATTTCGGACGCCCAGTCAGTCACTGCACGGTGACGACCGCATTCTGTGGGTCAATCCGGCCGACTCCCGCCATGTGATAAAGGGTGACGACGGTGGTGTAGGGGTTTCCTATGATCGGGGCAAAACCTGGCTGTTCGTTACATCGTTGCCCTTGAGTCAGTTTTACCGTGTTTCCGTGGATATGCAGCATCCGTATCGGGTCTTCGGTGGTTTGCAGGACAACGGAAGCTGGGTAGGCCCCAACGCTAATTATCTTAGCGACGGCATCCTTAACTACGAATGGAAACGCACGGGTGGCGGCGATGGATTCCTGAGCCTGCCGCATCCGGAAAACCCTGCCGCTGTCTACGTAGAATCCCAGTATCTCGGCCTTTCGCTGTTCGATTTAAACACCCGGCAGCGGCGCTCCATCCGGCCGGGTGATCCCAAAGGCCGAATCGGCCCGCGACGAAACTGGGACGCCTGGGGACCGGGTGTGCAGGAGCCGGAACTGGGAAACGCCATGGCACCGGCTAACTGGGACGGACCGTTTCTCATCTCCACGCACGATGCGAACACCATCTACGCCGGTACCAATATCCTTTGGAAGAGTCTCGACGGCGGATCCTCCTGGATGTCCCTGGGCGAACTGACCACCGACGTCGTCCGTCGCAATCTACCCATCATGGGTGTGGTGCCGCATGATACCACCCTGTCCCTGGACGACGGCATTCCCTATTATCCGACTCTGACCGCCGTTTCCGAGTCGCCGAAGAATCCGACGGTTCTCTTCGTCGGAACGGATGACGGGAACGTGCAGGTTTCCCGAGATGCCGGTAAAACATGGACCGAGGTTTCCGGCCGAATGACCGGGCTGCCGGATGATGCCTGGATCAACGGCATCGAGGCATCCCGATTTGATGCGGGTACGGTTTATGTGGCAATCAACAATTACCGGAATAACGATTTCGAGAATTATCTATACAAGTCGAGCGATTACGGTAAATCCTGGACATCTATCACCGGCAACCTGCCCGTCCGACGCGTGGTGCGGACCGTTCGGGAGGACACGCGGAATCGGAATCTGCTGTATCTGGGCACAGAATTGGGACTGTTTGTATCCTTTGACGGCGGCGATCACTGGATAGAGGTTAGGAATAATATGCCGTTGATGGCAATTAACGACTTGGTTATCCATCCGCGGGATAACGATCTCGTGTTGGGCACGCACAGCCGTGGCATCTGGATCCTGGATAATCTCAATGCGCTCCAGGAGATCTCTTCCGGGACGATGGCTGGAAATGCCGCCATGTTTTCCGTGCCGGACGCCGAACAGATACGCTATACCCGTGCCCACGCCCATGCTGGCGATATGATTTTCCGCGGTAAGAATCCCGCGGCCGGTGCCCTGATCGATTACTATCTTAAAGAGGATATAATGGTAGACGAAATCTCTCTCGAGATCTATGACCCTGACGGCAATTTGATCCGGGCGCTGGAGCCGGACACAACGGCTGGCATCAACCGGATCGTGTGGGACCTTCACCATGACCGTCTGACGGCCACGCCGGTGGATACCGTCAATGTTGATACCACGCTCATCCGCACCCGCAACACGCCAGCGCTGGGCCCGGCGGGACCGTGGGTATCTCCCGGTCTTTATATGGCGCGTCTCACGGTAAACGGCAGGTCCCATCAGAAGACGTTCACCGTCCGTGAGGATCCACGCATTGATCTGTCCGTGGAGCACCGGCGTAAGTGGACCGACACTCTGCTGGAGATCGGTGAACTGTACACCAGTTTGGTCGAAGATAACGAAGGCATACAGCCGGTGATGTGGCAGGTGGAAAAATTTCGTAGAGACGGCAAGAAGCTGGATGAAAAAGCGGCCGTGGAAATCCAAGAGACAGACCGCCTGTTTTCGGAGCTATTGAACCGCGTGCTTAGCCTGTATCGCCAGATCATGGGTTGGCCCGGACCGCTTACCGCCGACCAGCAATCCCAATGGACTTACTATCGGGAGATATACCAACAAATACTTCCCCTAAAAGAGGTATTCCACCACCGTCATCTGCCGCGTCTAAACGGAAAGCTGCCCGAAGAAGATCGTATCCAGCTCGGTGAGATGGGAAACTGATCTATCGATGATGAAACCTCTAAAATACGAGGCCCAAAGCACTGGCCTTTCATTGAGACGGGAATTGAATTGCAAACAAAATCCTTGCGCAAACGCCTTGGAATGATTATACATTAATGCTTTGTGTTTTCGGCACCTGCCGTATGGAAGCGCATCGACTCTGAAGAATGGACGCTTCAATTTAGAGGAGAGTATCATGGCTAAGAATAAGAATCGTGATCAGATTAAATTGAAAAGTACCGAGAGTACTCATATGTATTACACAGATAAAAACAAGCGCAACACCACATCCCGTCTGGAAATCAGAAAGTACGATCCGATTCTCCGCAAGCATGTGGTGTACCGCGAATCAAGGTAGCAGGAGGATCAAACATGTCTCGCAGGTGTAAGTTGACAGGGAAAGGCCCTCTGGTCGGCAATAACGTTTCCCACGCCAACAACAAGACTAAACGTGTACAGCTACCGAATCTCCAGATGAAACGTATTTTCGTACCAGAACTGGGACGTACAGTACGCATCAAGATGTCGGTTAACGCCATGAAGAGTGTTACGAAACACGGATTGATGCCGTTTCTGAAAAAACGCGGCCTTCAGTTGAGCGACGTATTGTAATCTGATGTCATCGGATAGCGCCGCACAGCATAAAGCCAGCGCCTCGAAACGTGGCCCAGTGGCCATCGCCATCGTTACCGTAAGCGATACCCGGACGCCGGAGACGGACGTTAACGCGCATTACCTCCGGGAACAGATCGCCGTTGCGGGCCACAGGCAAGTGGCCTACCACTTGGTAAAGGATGAACCGGATCAGGTGGAAAGGGTACTGGAGGATTGCGCCGCCGGTGACGCGCAGGTGGTGTTTTTCAACGGTGGCACCGGCATATCGAAACGTGACCGAACATTCGATGTGCTGGACAGGAAATTGGAAAAACCGTTGCCGGGATTCGGAGAGATTTTCCGGATGTTGAGCTACGAACAGGTTGGTGCGGCTGCCATGCTGTCCCGCGCCACTGCCGGTGTTTACCGGGACACCGTGATCGTATCCACCCCCGGTTCCCCCGCAGCTGTAAGGCTGGCCTGGGAAAAACTGGTTCTGCCCGAACTGGCCCATCTGGCTTGGGAATTAATACGATAGAGAAAAAGACACAGCCTGCCGTTTACTTCAGTGCCTGGGCAACGTCTTTCGCGAAATACGTCAAAATCATGTCCGCTCCGGCGCGCTTGATTGCGGTCAGAGTCTCCCAAACGGCCCTCTCCCGATCGACCCATCCTTTTTCTGAAGCTGCCATGATCATTCCATATTCGCCGGACACGTTGTAGGCCGCCACTGGCACGTCGAATGCTTCCCGCACGTTTGCGATCACGTCCAGGTATGCCAGTGCCGGTTTGACCATTACCACATCCGCGCCTTCCTCGATATCGAGCGACACTTCCCTTAATGCTTCCCTACGATTGGCTGGATCCATCTGGTAGGTCTTTTTGTCTCCTTTTTTAGGCGCCGATTTCAAAGCTCCGCGAAACGGACCGTAAAAGGAGGAGGCGTATTTGGCCGAATAGGCCAGAATACCGACCCGCTCGAATCCCGCTTCATCCAGCGTCTCCCGGATGGCCCCCACACGTCCGTCCATCATATCAGATGGTGCGATCCAGTCTACGCCGGCCTGGGCATGGGACAGTGCCATTCTGCAGAGTACATCTACCGACTCATCGTTGGCCACATAGCCGTCAATCACCAGGCCGTCGTGGCCGTGGTTGGTATACGGATCCAGCGCCACATCGGTTTGTACACACAGGTCCGGCAGCGCCAATTTGAGCGCCGAGACAGCCTTCTGAATTACACCGTTTGGATCATATGCGGGTGTGGCAAGGTCGTCTTTCTCCTCGCTGTAACCGAACAGGTTTACTGCGCCGATGCCGAGGTTCCAAAGCAACTTGCATTCCTCGACAAGCAGATCCACGGACCAGCGGCACTGGCCCGGCATAGTTTCGATAGGTTCCCGGATTCCGGTTCCATCCATGACGAACATAGGGTAAATCAAATCATCCACCGAAAGTGAAGTCTCGCGAACCAGGCAGCGTATGGGTTCAGTTCGCCGTAACCGGCGCGGACGTTGAGGAAGATGCATATTCAAGCTCCTTCACAGGTTGTTGTACGTAAACACAATTACAATATACGTCAGCATCCAGCGATACACAACCATTCCTCAAAAACCGCTTGACGGACTGCCAATTTCAACTCATATTAACTTGCTGATTTTAGAGTGGTTTCCTGAAATTTTTTTGTATTTTCTCCTCACACATTTTCGGAGGACGGCATGTCTCTCAAGATACCAATTATAACATGTTTGTTCGCGGCCCTGTTATGTACCGGCCCCGTTTACGCCCAGGATGTCAACCAGGGCGATGTGGAAATTGTCAAGTCCATCTATGATGAAATACTGACTTCCGGCGCTAGCTATAAGCTGCTTGAAGAACTAACGACCGACATTGGACCTCGCCTGAGTGGTTCCGAGGGGGCGGAAAGAGCCGTTGCGTGGGGCAGACGGGTGATGGAGGAGCTGGGGTTTGATCGGGTGTATCTCCAGGAAGTGATGGTTCCCCACTGGGAGCGCGGCGAAAAGGAGCAGGCACGAATCGTAAACATTGATGCCGGTATGATCGACCTCAATGTTATGGCCATCGGCGGCTCGGTTGCCACACCGCCGGAGGGTGTTACCGCCGAGGTAGTGGAAGTGCAGTCTTTGGATGAGGTGGATGAGCTGGGCCGTGAAAGGATAGAAGGTAAAATCGTTTTTTACAACCGCCCTTTCGATCAGACTGTCATCTCCACGGGTGCCGGGTACGGTGGAGCTGTGGATCAACGGAGTGGAGGAGCCTCCAAGGCCGCGGAGTATGGTGCAGTAGCTGTTGTCATTCGGTCGGTGTCCTCTGCGTTCGACGACCAACCCCATACCGGCGGCCTTAGATACCGGGATGGGGTTGAGCGGATTCCGGCAGGCGCGCTGGGTTTTTTCTCAGCGGATAAACTAACCGAGCGGCTCAAAGCGGAACCGAAGGCAAAACTATACCTTCGTATTACCAGCAAATGGCATCCCGATGCGTTGTCCCATAACGTCATCGGTGAGATCCGAGGCAGTGAGAGACCGGACGAGATCATCCTGGTCGGTGGCCACCTGGATTCATGGGATGTGGCACAGGGTGCCCATGACGACGGCGCTGGCTGCGTTCACGCGATCGGTGTGCTGCGGGCATTCAAGGAACTCGGTATTCGCCCGAGACATACAATTCGTGCGGTCCTGTTCATGAACGAGGAGAACGGCACACGCGGCGGCATCAAATACGCCGAAGTGGCACAGCAGGCGAACGAAAAGCATATCATCGCATTGGAGAGCGATGCCGGCGGCTTCAGTCCGCGCGGGTTCGGCGTCTCCGCGACGGCACCGGTACTCGAGCAGTTCCGGACCTGGCTGCCGCTCTTCCCTCAGAACACGATTTCTTACATCAATAACGGCGGCGGCGGTGCGGATATCAATCCACTGCGCAGAGCCGTAGGGACTCCGACAATCGGGTTTATTCCTGATTCGCAGCGGATGTTCGATATTCACCATTCCCGTCTCGATGTGTTCGAGTCCGTTAACCGCAGGGAGCTGGAACTAGGCACCGCTTCGATTGCATCCCTGATCTACCTGATCGACAAGTATGGTTTGAGAGAAGCAGCTCAGTGAGCGCAAGGGCTTGCCAATCCCATGATCAGCCCCGCATACCCTGTGACGGAACGGGCCGTCCGAAATTTAGAACCGGCGGTGCGGTAGGCAAGTTGCCGGAGTCATGGAGATCCCGCAACCACGGCCGGGGTGACAGGTCATTGATAAGGTTTGTCGGGCTGATACTTGTCGCCATTCTTATTGAGGGCCAGGCCGGGGCCCATGAGTTTTACGTCAGCATCAGCAAAGTCAAGTGGGATGCCGGGGCCGAAAAACTGGTTGTTTCGGTACGTGTTTTTTCCGATAATCTCCAGGAGGGCATCGAGAACATGGGTGGCCCGAAGCTCAATCTGTGGACCTTCCGGGAACATGGCGACAGCGACAAATGGGTCGCCGGTTACATCATCTCACGGCTCGATTTTACCGTGAACGGTCGCGAGGCGACACTGGTATTCCAGGAGAAATCTGATGCTCTGGATGCAACCGCATGTCTGTTCCATATCGAAGATGTACAACAGGTGCGTTCCATAAAGGTAAGAAACGAAATCCTCACGGAATTGATCGATGACCAGACCAATATCGTCCGCTTTGAAATTAACGGTAACAAGAAGTTCATGAATCTTACTAAAAAGAGGTTCCAAGAGCGAGTGTTGTTTTAAAACCCTGTTTCTATGTCCGAATTCGAACTATACCTGAACCTTGGTTTCAATCATATCTCCGACCTCGGTGCTTATGATCATATCGTATTCATTGTCGCATTGTGCGCAGTGTACCTGCTGAAGCAGTGGCGGCAGATTCTGATACTGATCACCGCCTTCACGATTGGCCATACCGTGACGCTTGCGCTGTCTACACTCGGTATCCTTATGGTGCCAACGGACATTGTCGAGTTTTTGATACCGGTTACTATTTTCGTGACTTGCATCAGCAATGTCGCTAAACCAATCAATATGAAATCGTCCCGGATAATGAATTTCAACTACCTGGTGGCGCTGTTTTTCGGACTAATCCACGGAATGGGATTCTCCAACTACCTCCGTGCACTGCTCGGAGAGGAGGAGAGCATCCTCCTGCCGTTGTTCGCATTCAACATCGGTCTTGAGATTGGGCAATTGATGATCGTGGCCTTGGTACTGTCGGGTGCCGGTCTTGCGGTTCGGGTGTTTCGCACTGAGCCCCGCGCCTGGAATCTGTTCGTGTCCGGCGCCGCCGCCGGTATTTCTATTCTTTTGATGGCCGAATCGAAGTTCTGGTAACACCGTGATGTTTTATATCAATGAGGTGACTCACCATGACCATAGAGCAGTTGATAGAAGATTTCGAATTTCTTGAAGACTGGGAAGATCGCTACCAGGAAATCATAGACTTGGGCAAGAAATTACCGGGTCTCCCGGATGAATATAAAACCGAAGCGTACCGGGTGCGGGGGTGTGTGAGCCAGGTCTGGCTGGTACCGAGAGTCAGCGATGCCGATCCGCGAGTTATATCTTTCGAGGCGGACAGTGATGCACATATCGTTAGGGGTCTGGTGGCCATCCTGTTGATGATTTATTCCGGTAAAACGGCTGGGGATATCCTGGAAGTGGATATCCAGAGAATCTTTAACCGGCTGGATCTCACCTCGCATCTCAGTCCAAGCCGCAGCAACGGATTCCAGGCTATGATCAAACGGATCCGCTCCATCGCCGAAGGTGCTCTGGCTGCGTGAAGAAACCGACAGAATGAAGTTTACAGTCGGAAAATCAGCAGCAATGTCGCTGGAAGCGCTAATGTTTGAGGCACATACCGGCGTAGAGCAGGTAAAAGTGAGGCCGGCGCTCGTAATGACTATCAAACTGGATGAGGCTGTGTACTGGAGCCGTACTCGGCAGGCCCTTTGGCAGAGAGGCGCCGCCAGCGGGCTCGTTCCCAAGGTATTGGAAATGCGTATTAACGACGATCAGGATGCCGCCTGGTAGCGGGTCTGTGGGCGGGCTAACACCGTTGTTACGTGGGTTACCAGTCCCGTTCTACCGTTCGGTTCGTGTCGGCATGGGCATACAACCCGGTTCAACGGTGCTCCCGTTCACGGAAGCCGAATAGCCGTTCACGGAGCTGCGCCGGCCCCACAAAGCTGTAGGTGCTGACTAAAAGTTTGTCCGGTGATCCCAGGGCGGGTATCCAGATAGGTCGAGTCGTCATTTATTTCTCCGAGCGTCCGCCAGCGATCTGATTTCTTCCATCTGTAGGTCCGTCAACCGCCATCCCACCGCATCCACATTCTGGGATACATGCTCGGGGCGTGTGGCGCCGCACAGGGCTGAGGTAATACCCGGCTGATTGGCCGTCCAGTTGACGATCACCTGGGCGAGTGTTTTTCCACACTCCGCTGCGATGGGACGGATTTTGTCGAGCATGTCAAGTGTTCGGCTCAGGTCGCAGCTTTGAAAATGAGGGTTGTCGTTTCTCGAATCCCCGTCGGGGAATCGGTGGCCAGAGCCGTACTTTCCTGTCAGAAGCCCTCTGTAGAGAGGCCAGTAGGTTATGACGCCAAGGTTGTGCATGCGGCAGTGTGGCAGTATGGAATCCTCTATGTCCCGCATAATGATGTTGTACGGCGGTTGGTTGGTGTGCAGCGGTGCATTCCGGGCGAATTCCGCCATCTGGGCCGTGTCATAATTGCTTACGCCGATCGCCCCGATCTTTCCTTGTTCGAGTAGTTCAGTCAGCGTTTCCGCGGTTTCCCCGATCGGTGTTTTCTCATCGTATGCGTGTACCTGGTACAGATCCACGTAATCCGTATTCAGGCGCCTCAAACTTTCCTCATACTCTTTCAGGATCTGTTTACGTGAGCTGTCACGCACCATCAGATCCCCTTTCCAGTGCAACCCGCATTTGGTCGCCAGAACGATTCGGTCTCGTTTTCCGGAGATGGCCTTACCCACAAGCCGTTCGGACTCCCCTTCCTTGCCGTACATATGGGCGGTGTCTATGAGCGTGATACCATGGTCGATTGCATATTCCAGCGCTGCCAGCGACTGGGCGTCATCTATACCTGTCCATCCGACACCGGCCATTGGCCAGCATCCCATTCCGATGGTGGAGACTTTGATGCCGGAAGAACCGAGCAGTCGGTATTCCATGGTTTACTCCCTGGTGATTTACCGCCGTCCGGGACGGCTACGTCGGCGGCCGAATGGGTTCTTCGGAGGTGTGTCCGAGGGTGGGGGGACTGTGGATGAATCGGATCCGAAATTTGAGGTGCGGCGCGGTCGGTTTGCGCCACGGCCATTGCGTCCGGGGCGGTGGGAACCGGCTCGGGCCCGCCGGTCGCGGTCCGGTTGTTGGGATTCTTTTGGCTCATTGAGATCATTAAACCCCGGATGAGAGGCCCATGTGAATGTCTCCTGTCCCACCTGTTGCTCCAGAGCGTTGTACCGATCAATATCCTCTGGCGCCATCAGGCAGAAGGCGAATCCGGTGCCTTCCGCCCGGGCGGTGCGTCCCGCCCGGTGGACATAATCATCCACATTTTCCGGCAGGTCGTAGTTGAATACGTGTGATACCGTCGGGATATCGAGTCCACGCGCGGCGATATCTGTCGCCACGAGAATCTTGAACTTGCCATCCCGAAACCCTTTGAGGGCGGTTCGCCGTTGCCCTTGGGTGCGGTCGGAGTGGAGCCGGGTGACCGACAGGCCTCGTTGCAATAGGTAATTTGCAAGGCCGTCCGGGCCGCGGCGGGTACGGGTAAAAACTAAGGCGGATTGAATAGGCTCATCCTGCAAAAGCTGATGTAACAGTCGGTTTTTTAAACTTCCGGGTACCGCATATACCCGGTTTGCGATCCCCCGGGCCACGGTGGACGGCGGCGAAGCGTCCACACGGATTTCGTCGGTCATATATCGGTTGGCAAGCCGGCGTATTTCCGGCGGCATGGTCGCGGAAAACATCATGGTCTGCTGTCGGAGCGGGACAAACTGTATGATCTGGTGGATATCGGGTAGGAACCCCATGTCCAGCATCCCATCGGCTTCATCGAGTACGAGATACCGTACCGTTTTGAGCGACACGTTTCCGCGTTTCACGTGGTCAATCAAGCGTCCGGGTGTGGCCACCAGGACGTCCACACCATGCTTCAGTGCCCGAACCTGACCGTCATACGCAACCCCACCGTAAATAGTTGCGGTTTTGGAAGGAAGGAATTTCCCGTACTTTTTAAAACTTTCACCGATTGGGATAGCCAGCTCTCTCGTGGGGGCGAGAATCAAAGCTTGGGGCAGCGTTCTTTACCCAGCTGGCATAGGATCGGCAAGGTGAATGCGGCGGTTTTTCCGGTGCCGGTCTGGGCGCATCCGATCAAGTCCTGGCCTTTGAGTGCGATAGGGATCACCCGGCTCTAGATCATCATCGGGGATTCATAGCCCGCGGATTCCAACGCTTTCAATAATTCGGATTTTAACGCCAGCTCGTCAAACGTCGACACAGGGCTCCTTTCTGAAAAAATCTCTTATTATAAACAGAGTATCCATAAATTTGGCGCCAGATATGGATCATGTCAAGGGAAAGGACAGAGACATGTCCGCCCTGAATCATTACCGATTTTCGGGGTTCGACGATTAAAGGTGACAGGTGACACCGTCATCTTTTGGGCAGTTCTGATTATTGTGTAGATCGGTGGATG
>CAYYIS010000008.1:0-129870 GCA_964470965.1 uncultured Gemmatimonadota bacterium
GGATGGATGAGTTGAGAGGATCTATCGGTCTAGTGCAGGCCGGGACGCTGCCGGATATCGTAGGCCGAATGAGAAGTCATCAACTGCGCCTTCGGGAATCACTCGGTAAAACGCCCGGAATCACCCTGCGCCGATCTCCCGACCCGACGGGCGACAGTGGATCCTATTTCGCATGGATACACGAATCCACCAATGCCGCCGAGCGATTTTCCAATGCCCTCTGTGCTGAAGGCATCCCCGTCTCACTGCCTCACGGCGGGATCCATCAGTACAGGTACATGTCCAGCCTGCTGAATAACGTACCCGTGACCACAGAGAGCTGCCCCTGGTCCTGTCCTTACAATGCCGAAAGTCCGATGGAATACCATGCAGGCATGCTTCCCAGAAGCAACCAACTCCTCGATCAGGCAAGATTGGTCTCAATGCCGCCCCGGCTTTCGGATCAGGACGTCGAAGATATGATCCGTGCCTTCCGAAAAGTTGCGAACGCGATAGCGCCGTCATCCAGTTGTGGATTTTAATAAAATGCCTGTTTTCTCGATGAAGAAGGAGAGCGCATGAGCAAAACCAAGTCTGTAACCGCCGAAGCTCAGTTCTGGGCCGCCATCCGCCGTGATCAGTTTCTGCTCGATCCTGACGTCGTCTTCCTGCAGGGTGGTTCGGTTGGTCCGTCACCCCGTCCTGTCGTAGATACCGTAACCAATGGTATCCATGCGTTCGATAGCAATCCGTTAAAGCATCAACCGCAGTTCTGGCCCCTCGTGGAGGAGGCGCGGGAAAAACTGGCCGAGTTCGTCGGTACCTCACCGGAACGCCTGGCACTGGTCCAGAACACCACCATGGCCATGAGCGTACCCGCACAGGGCCTTACCTGGGAAGAAGGCGGCGAAATCCTGATGTCCGACCAGGAATACGGAGCGGTAAGCGCTTGTTGGGATTATATCGCCCGACGATACAAGATGGAGATCGTACGCGTCGAGTTACCAATGAAAATCGAGAGCGCAGAACAGGTCATAGACACCTATAAAGCAGGTTTCAGCGATCGAACCAGCGTTTTCGTATTCGGGCATGTCTACTGGTCCACCGGTCTGGCCACTCCGATTAAGGAGCTCACCGAACTGGGACGTGAACGGGGCGCCTGGGTCATTATCGACGGGGCCCATGCGGTCGGTATGGTGCCGCTCAACCTGGACGATGTGAATCCTCATTTCTACTGTTCCAGCTTACACAAATGGGTTCTGTCCGCCAAAGGGACCGGCATGCTCTATATTTCTGAAGATGCATACGATCACGTGGAACCCCTTATCTTGGGAGGCAACGTCCGTCAGGAAGGAAACAATGCCAGTAAATTCGATATGATGGGTACCAGAGACCAGACGCCATTCATGGGACTGGGTGCCGCACTGGATTTTCAGAATGAGATAGGTTGGGATAGGATCCGAACTTACTGCCAGGGATTAGCCGGCTACCTGAAGGAACGGATCAAACGAATTAAAGGGGCGCGGATCCTCACCCCCATAGATTCGCAATTGTCCGGCTTCATTACGACCTTCGGGATCGAAGGGGTTGACCTTGGTCCCATTCGGGACGAACTGTGGAACGATGAGCAGATCGAAACCGTCGCATTCGGCCTTGGCGGCATGAGCGTGATGCGTATTTCGACCCATTTCTATAACTGCCGCGAAGATATCGACCGCATGGTCAGCGCAATAGAAAAACGACTTCGTTAACAACTTAAAGGAGAGAATTCCATGCGAGACAAAAGGGTCTGTATCGGCGACCTGACACGGAAGGAATTCCGTGAGGGTATCGAAAGCGGTACAATCAAAGCCGCGATCGTACCAACCGCAGCGACAGAACAGCATCTCGAACATCTGGAAATGATTCACGACACCGCCAGCGTGACATATATGGCGGAACACGCAGCTAAAAAACTATATCCTTCGGTCGTAGTGGCGACGACCATTCCCATCGGAGTGTCCGAACACTGGATGCGGCACAAAGGTACGTTGACCGTCCGTGCCGAAATTTTCACCGAGTACGTTTACGATGTCTGTGATGCCCTGAAACGGGGCGGTGTGGAAAACATTCTGATTTTAAATGGACACGGTGGAAATGTGAAGCCCATGATGGGCAGGATGGAAGAATTCACAAAACGGCTCGGTGTCAATGTACGCTTCAACTCCTACTGGGATACGTATCCAACAGATGTAGTGTACAAATACATGGAAAAAGAATCACTGCCGGGCCATGCGGATGAATACGAAACCTCCATGGCCATGGCGCTGTTTCCGGAGCGGGTACACCTGGAGGATATGGACCAGGAGAGTTCGTCCAAGTACGGCACTAAAGAAAAAGGCGTAGCGCTGATACAACCGGCGGTGGACGGAGTTGCGGAAGTACTCCGCAAAATGATCGCCGGCGAGGAGATTGACCTGGAACCACGCACATTCGGCCCGGACGGCGCCATGTCGATGGTACGAGACCATCTTATTGAAGCCAGGACGTGACCTGAACCGTGATATGTGACGGGTGACGAGTTGTAGCGGAGACGCCTTACGCGCCCCCGTCACTTTCCAAGCGCACTCTCATACCACCCGATCTCCTCCTCGGACAGTTCATCACGCATCTCTTCCAACGCCCCTCCGACATCTCCGGGGGTAATTTCTATCCTGTACCTGGCCGCAATTTCGATCAGGCTGGCGCCCTCTCGCAGCTCATCCTGAAGATCCTCGTTTGTGTTTATGATCTCACGAAATGTAAAAACAGTGGCTTTACTCATCCAATCCCTCCGACGTTCATGTAAAAATCGTTCAATGGATCAATGAATTCACTTCCCTTACAATAGCCTCGAACAGAGCGTTTATATGCCCCTCGGTGGTCCTGAAGTTAACCGGGTTGATGCGAAAATATGATTTACCCTTCAGAAGGGTGGTGGAAATCCAGAATTCACCGCCTTCTTCGATCTTTCTCACCACGTCTTTGTTCAGGTCGGCCAGCGAATCATCGTCATATCCGTCCGGGCAGTACCGTATGCAAATGGCGGACATGGTCGGTTCGACGGCCGGTTTGAAGTCAGGATGGGCGAGGCAAAGATCGTACAGCCGCCTGGCGTGACGGATGTTTGCATCGACCCATTCCCCGATCTGCCTGGCGCCATAGCGTTTAAAACTCATCCAAATTTTCAGGCTCCGAAACCTTCGGGACTGTTCGAGGCCATGGACATAATACTGATATCTCTCGCCGTCTACGTCCTTCTCGTCGGTTAGATAAGCAGGCTGCATACCGAAGGAGGCGGTCAAGCGGGTAGCGTCCCTAACCAGGACGGCACCCGCGTCAAGCGGCGCAAAGAACCATTTGTGTGGATCAATGGTCACTGAATCAGCCAGGGACAGACCATCCAATACATCGGCGTGCTCCCGGGAAACGAGCGTACCGCCACCATAGGCGGCGTCCACATGCAGCCACATCCGTTCTCGGTCCGCAATCTGCCTCAGCGTTCTTAGATCGTCCACCGAACCGGTGTTGGTCGTTCCGCCCATGCCGATGATACACATGGGCCGGATGCCGTTTGCAAGGTCCGCGCGGATGGTATCCTCCAGGGCATCGATACGGATACGGAACTGATCGTCCGTAGGTAGCTTTCTCAATCCTTCACGCCCCAGGCCGATTGAATCCACCGCTTTGTCAACCGAGACATGCCGTTCTTCCGATGTATACATGGCCCATCGATCCCGAATGCCGGTTTCCTGGATCTGATCGCCAGAAATAAAGTCCCGTCCCAGTTTGACACCTATTAAATTTGCCGTCATTCCACCGCTAGTGAGGTTCCCGCCGGCTTCATCGCCGTAACCAATAAGATCGGCCAGCCAGCGCACCGTACGCCGTTCCATCTCTACCGCGGCGGGTCCGATTGCATAGGCACCGAGGTTCTGATTCAATGCCGAGGCCATTAGATCGGCCAGCACGCCAACCGGTGTAGGTGTCGGGGTAATCAGCCCGAAATACCCGGGATGGTTTACGTGTGTACAATAGGGGAACAGTTTTTTTTCCAGCTCCCGCATCACATCCGCGGTCTGACACCCCTCCATTGGTACTGGTTCGTCAAAAAGTCGTTTCAGCTGATCAGGGTTCACATCCGGAAACAATCTGCGGTCTTCTACCTGCTCGAAATAGTCAGAGAAATAATCGATCAGTTGATGTCCTAGTTCGCGGAATTCCTTGCTCTCCATAGTTTTATTTGCTCCGTATCCCTAACAGTGACCACATCGCCAGGCGACGGGGACGTCACCTTTTCATAAAACGATTTTCCTACCAGTCTCACAACCAGCTAAAGCGCCACCCCTCCCGTGACCAAAGATGTCCTGGAACCCAACCCAATGCCGTGGACACCAGTTGACCGGGACGCCGTATACGGGGCCAACGGGTAATTGATCTTATGACACCAAATACCGAACGACTGCGGCCGCCACACCTATCATACCGCCTGGCATCGCTACATCCAGGATCACAGAGGCGTTCCATCGGGACGTGACACCGGTCAGGCTCAACCGGTCGGCATGGTGCAGGATTTCCACGACGGTTGTTAGCCGGAAAGAAGCAGCAACGGCAACACCGTGAAGAAGTCCTGCAGACCCGGCGTGAAGCCGTCAAGCTCGTATAAAATTACCAACGCCCCGATGACGGCAAAACTACCCGATCAATTGTGATTATCATTCCGTTAGAAATCCCCGGGGACCGTGGAGCGCCGGTAAAAAGCAGCCCACCGCTGTCCCGGACACACAGGTACCATGACTTTGTTCCGATATAGAGCTTGCTTCGACGCAGCAGCAGCAGCCGGCAGCGACGATCGCGGGGGCAGGGCAACGGCATCTGCCGGAAAATGACAAGCTGCCATCAAAAACATCACGGTACCGAGCGTATATGGTTTCAGGTCTGTCATTGAACGCTATCTACGTGAATAACGAGGTCACCTGGATACTCATAAGATAACCATATTGAACGGTCTTACAAAGTCAAAAAATCAATGCCCACCAATGCTGAAAAATTCGCTTGATGAGTACGGGTAAAATTGTAGATTTACCTACAGCTTCTTTATTTCCTGCCAAAACTTCCGATCGAAACCGTGGCGGGTTAAAAACAGTCGATGTGACTGCATCTCTGCAACCGGCTGAATGTTTGGTTCTAACGTGGTTCATATTCCGGCTGTTTTTATCCATTTGACGAAGGAGGATGCGATCAGGATTACCGAAAGAGCAAGGGGCTGACGTACGGCACGTGAAACCGCAGGGTAATTCCTACAAGGCGTTGGAGATCAGGTATGTATGTAGGTATGAGACCGGTGGCTGACAGACATATCCGCCATCTGCCGATCCTTGATAAAGGCTGTATCTCTGGTATCTTGACCATCGGCGAGGTGTCCGGGCAAATTATTCTATGCATCCAGCAACAAACCATTCAGCGTGTGGCGCGGTATATCCCAACCCGGAAAAAAGTGGCTTTTTCGCTGGCTCATCCAGCGCTACACCGGAGGCCCATATAGACATCACGAGTTATCTCGACCGCATCGGCTACGATGGCCCTCTTACACCGGATGCCGATACCCTTCGGGCGCTTCAGGTTGCTCATTTGCACACCGTTCCTTTCGAAAACTTGAGTATTATTCTGGACGAACCGATCGATCTGGATGTTGAGGCTTTGTTCGAAAAGGTGGTTACACGGCGGCGAGGCGGCTTCTGTTACGAACTAAACGGACTGTTCGCAGCCCTGCTGCGTACGTTGGGATTCCACGTAGAGATGTTCTCCGCCCGCGTCAGAGGATCGGACAAGGAATACGGCCCTGCCTTCGACCACCTCACGCTCCTTGTTTCACTCTCGGAACGATGGTTGGTCGATGTAGGATTCGGGGATTCATTTCTGGAGCCGCTGCGCCTGGATGTACGGGAAGTACAACCGCAGGGAGAACGCTGCTATCGTATTTTAGACCATAAGGCCGAGTTGGTTCTGGAAAGCAAGGGTAGGGAAGGCGAATGGACCCCTCAGTATCGGTTCGGCAAAACAGCGTATCAACTTGCCGATTTTGCTGAGATGTGCCGATTTCACCAGTCGTCGCCAGAATCCCACTTCACGGAAAAAACTGTCTGCACAATGGCCACTCCGGAAGGGCGCGTGACCATCAGCGGCACGCATTTTATCAGGACGACCGGTGGTGAGCGTAAAGAGCGCGAACTACCTGATAAACCAGATTATTTAAACACGCTTCGCGAGCAATTCAATATCGTTATTGATAAGGAGTAATCCATGAGTTTCACAGTATATGATTTCCGCACCGACATAAGCAATGTTCTCGTCACTCCACAGATCCGTTCCCGTTTTCTGCGCATGGAACCCGGGCAGGTCGCCACAAGCCACAGCCATGATCTGGGTCATGAAATCTTCCTGGTCCTCCAGGGCGCCGCCGAGTTTGACATCGAGGGCGATAAGAAAGTAATCCGTCCGGGCCAGCTTTGCGTGGCGTTGACCGACGAGATGCATCAGGTGCGGGTGGTGGGCGATGAACCTATGATCATGTATCTGTCCGTCACACCGCACATCCAGCCCACACACACGTTCTGGACAGAAGACGGCAACAAACAGCCTCCCCACTTCGCTCCTGATTCGGCCTATGACGTAACACCCTCTCCTTCGTCATCGACCGAACAGCACATTGACGAACACCTGGAACGCGTCGATGCAATCAAGAACGCTGTTCAGGCCTTCGCGAGATCCCAGCACCGTCAGGCTGCCAACATGAGGCAGGCCATCACGGCTAAGAATAATGAAGCGGCCAGGGATGCCCGCGCAGCCATGTGGGAGACGATTTATCCACTGTTTCAGTCCGTTTATGCCATGGGCGATGTATGGAACGCACTCGCTGCCTCCCTTGAGCAGTCATCCGAATGACCCAGTACTGATTGCAACCGCACCATTCCGCCACATTTAGCGCACGTAAGGTACCCCTGGATCGGTTCGGATTCGCATGTCCGCAGGTCTGTCGCGCCCCGGAAAACGAACCACCTTACAGGTTGACGGGGACGACTCGGGGGTACATAATAGACACAAGGTTACAAAAATCCGGTATCTTCCCGAGTTGAGGCAACATGGTTAAACAGGCCACGGACTACAAGCAGGTGGTACGCGATGCCGCCCGAAATGAAGATACGTTCCTGCGGCTGACGATGACTGGAAAGCGCAGAGGCGAGTCCTCTCCATATGTGAAAATAATCGTGAGACCGGTGATGATTAAAGAGCGGCGACACCTAAAGTTTTCTTACTTCGACGGAAAAAAGGACATCACCAAGAATTACGAGGGTAATGCCGTTCTTTCACCTCTTGATGAGGCGCTCTGTCTGCCGTTCAAGCAATATCATGTACAGTCGTCCACGGGGGATATCCGTGTGCGAATGACCAGGCAGGGAGACGCTCTGATCTCCCGCAGCGAGGCATCATTGTCGGATGCGCCCGACCTGTCCCATAATAAGCCTCACAGCTATCTACTCGCCGGTGGGAAGAACAACGAATTCCTGCACAAAATCAATATTACCGACGCGTCCGGAAAAGTAAAACCATCCATGCAGTCTAAATTTCGTCAGATACACGAATTTCTCAG
Organism: uncultured Gemmatimonadota bacterium; assembly: GCA_964470965.1. GTDB lineage: Bacteria > JAAXHH01 > JAAXHH01 > JAAXHH01 > JABIQT01 > CAYYIS01. The sequence continues at coordinate 7,649 of CAYYIS010000008.1, forward strand.
CCGGCTTGAGCCGATGATCCACGAGTCCCCCAGCCCTGACGGCGAAATAGAAATCGTAGACTGCGGCTGCGGCAGCGCTTACCTTACCTTTGCCGCCTACCACTATCTGAAATACAACCGGGGGTTACAACCGCACATCGTCGGAATCGACAGGGATTCTGTTATTGTCGAAAAATGCCGCACGCTTCGGGATGACCTTAAGTGGAAGGACCTCGATTTCTACGTGTCCAGTATCTCCCATTACACGCCGGAAAAGATCCCTGACATGGTTTTGAGTCTTCACGCGTGCAATACCGCAACTGATGAGGCGATCGCCCGCGGCATCCACTGGGGCAGCCAGGCCATCGTGGTGGCACCCTGCTGCCAGCACGAGCTCAGACCACAGATCGAGGCGTCTTCTATGCAGTCAATCCTCCGTTACGGTCTCCTGAAGCAGCGCACGGCGGAAATCGTGACGGATGCTGTGCGTGCACAGATTCTGCGAATTATGGGATACAGAACCGGCGTGGTCGAGTTCGTGTACCCGAGCCACACTCCCAAGAACCTGATGATCCGCGCCGAAAAAGTAAGGGAACCCGGTAATCCCCAATTGATTCGCGAGTATCTCGACCTGAGAGATTTCTGGCACGTCGAGCCGCGGCTGGAAGGGCTCATCGGCACCCCGTTCACCGACCTCCTGGACTGAAACCTTGCCACTCTTGAACCACACCGAATGCCTGGACCTAGCAGACCAGCTTGGTGAATCTCCCGAAACCGTCATATCCGTCCACCTTTTACGGCGCACACTGTGCCGGGGGTATGCAGCGCACGGGCATGCGATTATCCAGAGTACCCAGGACCCGGCGGAACCGACCGCATTCGGGCTCGATCCCTTGATACTATGGGAACTTCTGGAGATGGTCGACGGTTGGACCTGTCTAAACCTGCCGGCTCAATGTGCTCAGCCACTCGGTGAGATCATGGTAAAGGAAACAGGGCGGGCAGTTAGATATTATAGTGATGTGTATCACCTGATGACAGGACCGGTCCACCCGTACCGCCACGAGGCGGTACGTCTTCTTACGGCGGACGACACACCACTGGTGGAATCCGCTTCGCCGGAGTTACAGGGCGCCGGATTTCACAGCAGGGAACAGATGCTTGCAGAGGGTGTTGTAGCCGGCGGTATCATCGATGGAACTCTCGTTGCGATTGCACACACCAGCGCCCGAAGTGAGAAATTTGCCGATATCGGCGTTGCGACACTGGCGCCGTGGAGGAATCAGGGACTCTCAACCGCGGCCACATCACTGGTCGCGCAGCGGGTCCAGCATGAAGGCCAGATTCCGGTATGGAGCTGTGGCGAAGACAACTATGGGTCGTTGCGCGTGGCCGGAAAAGTGGGCTACAAGGAATTGCTGCGCCGATCCTATGTAATTCCCATGGAGGACTGATAATATCCACATGCAACCTGATATCGTACTCCTTGCTTCAACCCTGATGGAATCGTCAACTGTCCGCGACCGGATTAAACCGGGTTATGAAGCGGAAATTCCGGGTAAAACACATGTTTATGGACGACTCGAAGAGCGCTCCGTGTCTCTCGTTACGACCGGAATTGGGACCGTCAACACCGCCCATGCGCTCACCTGTGTCCTGGAACGTCACCGCCCGAAACTGGTCCTGCAGTTCGGTATCGGGGGGGCATACACGGCTTCCGGTCTTTCGGTGGGTGATATCGTCGTGGCCACGGATGAGGCATATGGCGATCTGGGCGTCCAAACGCCGGACGGATGGGCTTCCGCGGAATTGATAGGGATTCCTCTTCTCGAGAAGGCCGGTGACACGTATTACAACACCTTTCCACTGGATGGAAGGCTGGCTTCGACCGCTGTAGACCTAATTCAAAGCATGGCATGGGGCGAAGCACCTCCAATCATCAGGAAAGGCACATTTGTAACGGTTCAACAATGCAGCGGCGTGACGGATCTCGGCGATGAAACCGCGGCTCGATTCAACGGCATCTGCGAGAACATGGAAGGTGCCGCAGCCGCCCAACTGTGTACAGTGTACGATGTCCCATTCGTGGAAATTCGTGCCATAAGCAACCGGGTGGAGGATCGGAATTTGGCAGACTGGAACCTGAAACTGTCCGCCACGCGTATTCAGAAGTCCGTTCTATGTGTAGTAAAAAACTTAAAAATTGTGTAGTACCTATTGCTTGTTCAGGTTATTTACAGCATGTATCGCCATAGTTTCCTTACGGATTTTCAATTTCAGGCAGGTTAAAATGTCTCCCTTTTCCCTCGGCTATTCTCCCTGCCCCAATGACACCTTCATCTTCTACGGGATGGTCCACGGCACCATTCCCAACGCCCCGGTTTTCCATGAGGTTCTGGAAGACATCGAAACGTTGAACCGCATGGCTTTCGGACAGGAGCTGGACGTAACCAAAATCTCGTTTCATGCACTGGCCCATCTGAGAGACCAGTACTGCCTGCTCCATTCAGGTGGGGCTCTGGGGCGTGGATGTGGTCCGCTCGTCGTCTCACGGATACCCATAGGGCCGGACGATTTGTCAGGTAAGACAATAGCGATCCCTGGCAGGCTCACCACGGCCGCCCTGTTGCTTCGCCTGTTCGATCCAACGATCGAAAAATTAATCACCCTGCCATTTCATCTGATTATGGATGCTGTGAGTAAGGGGGAAGTGGATGCCGGTGTGATCATCCACGAAAGTCGGTTCACCTATCCCGATTATGGACTTCAGAAGGTAATCGACCTGGGGGCTTGGTGGGAAAATTCAACGGGACACCCGATTCCGCTTGGTGGAATTCTGGCGCGGAGGGCCCACGGCGAAGACACTATCCGACGTGTCGACACAGCCATGAACGCAAGCGTAAAATATGCCTATGAACATCCCGACGAAGTGCGAGACTATATCAGACAACATGCCCAGGAAATGGACGAATCAGTGATGCAGCAACACATCGATCTGTATGTAAACCAGCATACCCTTGATTACGGTGCAGACGGCGAAGCAGCCATAATCGATCTGTACGACAGGGCGGAATCCGCCGGGATAGTGCCCGCTTCATCAGCATCCTTATTCGTTGGCAATTAACGGAGGATTTTGTATGCGTGTCATGATCATGACAGACATGGAAGGTGTCAGCGGCATCGTCGTATGGGATCAGGTATCGGGCGGAAAGCCCATGTACGAAGAAGGACGCAGACTTTACACGGAGGAGATCAACGCGGCGGTGCGCGGTGCCAGGGCGGGCGGTGCGACCGAGATCGTGGTGGTGGACTGCCATGGTGCAGGTGGAGAATGGTCGTTCAATTCCCTGATCCCGGACATGCTCGACCCGGGCTGCGATTGGGTGGCTCACCACCCTTGGTCCCGATACACGGAACTTCTGGAACATGGATGTGACGCCACACTTCTGGTCGGCATGCATGCCAGGTCCAACACGCCGGACGGCGTGTTGTGTCACACCATCAGCACGACTACCTGGCGGAATCTGTGGTTCAATGACGACCTGGTCGGGGAGGTGGGCATTAACGCCGCGCTATGCGGTGCCTATGGATGCCCGGTTCTGCTCGTAACGGGCGATGAGGCCACTTGCCGTGAATCAAGGAATCTGTTGGGCAACAGCCTGCCTACGGTGGCAGTGAAACGAGGACTCTCCCGCTATTCCGCCCGTCAGATTCCACCTGTTCGCGCCCGTCAGATGATAGAAGAAGGGGCCAGAAAAGCGCTACGGAATCTCAACGCCGTAGAGCCGTACGTTCCAACAACCCCCACTACCATCACCGTCGAACTGTCTACCGTAGAAACCGCGGCTCCTTTTATGAACCGACATGGTGTAGAAGTCGTAGAGCCCCTGAAAGTCGAAAGCCGCGCAGGAACCTGGATGGCCGCCTGGAATCAGATATGGGATCGGGGGTAATTTTTGCACTGAATCAAACTGCTTCGCCGTGATACCTGGTCCGCACTCCATCGGCATAATGAAGTACGGCGTTGGTGTCAACAGGCTCAACTAATCTTTAATGAATCAAAGAATCAATATACCTGACGTCCATGCGTGCCAGATCAACGACCGAGGCTACCGGTTCACCTGAATACTCGCTGTGGAAGCTTACGGGTCCCTGAAAACCCATATCAATTAAGGTATCCAGAACGGTTTTCCAGTCACCGAAACCATGGCCGACGCGCACAACATCTATACCCGATGATCGTTTTCCGTCATCCATTTGAGAGATACGTTTGAGGTCTTTGAAAGACATAACGGACAGGTAGTCTTTTACGATATTGAGGGCCATGTCTATGGGTTCGCCGCAGATGGAAAGGTGACCTACATCCGCGAATATTCCGATATGCTGTGGGTCAAAGCCTTTAACTAAATTCATGGCGGACGAGGAGTTTAGCCCCATGGAATGGCCGGAATGGTTGTGCACGACCGTCTGCACACCGTGTTTCTCCGACAATGCCTGAAATCCTTCGAGACGCCGGCGTACGTTGTCTACTTCGGCCCAGTAGTCCATTCCCGGTGCCCATTGCCAGTAGCCTATTTTTACATGGTTCACCCCTGCTTCACCGCACGCGGCGTAGTATCTATCCGCATAGGATACATCCACCGTGTTGAAATCTCCCGGAGCGGTTACAAGCGGTATGGAAAGGCCTGTTCCTGCAAATAAACGCGCAGCTTCCGGAAGAGCGGTCGTGATGTTACCGGGATTGACCGGGTATCCGTCACGGACACAAAGGTCTGCTCCCTGAACACCGACAGTATGCAATAATTCGATGATTTGGGGTATGTCTAAGCCTTCGAGATGTTTCGTAAACATGATATACTTCATGGCGGATATTCTCCAACAATGTGAATGATACAGAAATAAGCAGCTGTGTTGAGAAATGATAATAGAACCGGTGCTCAGTCCCGTCAACAGCAATCGAAAGCCATATGAAAAATATCTCAGGCCAAAATCCTGAAAACCTGCGGGCACTATTCCATTTTCTGGTCCGAAAAATTCTTTCAAACCCGGTCCAAGCCATCCTATCTGGAATTGTCCTTTTCATTCTGATCAGTATAATCAGTGCCCTCCTGATAGCTGATTGGATCAGAATTCCCTATTGAAATTTCTTGCAAGATTTATCCATGCTCCGCCGGACCGGATCGTGCGGCAGAAGTGGTACCGATGCCTGTAAAAGAACAACGGGGGGTATGGAATGCAGGATTACCTGGGGATCCTGGTCAAATCTATAGAGTATAGATCTTTGCGCCGAAGGTCGGTTGGGAGGCGTGGTCTTGATCTGATCTGGAGACTGCCCAGGGCGTTCGGGAACCCCATTGATCGCTCCGGCGGCAGATTCGCGATGTAATAGAATTTTTCACGCTCAATATACTTCCCACAGGTGAGGCGTATTCGGAAACCAAATGATATCCACAATCAGGGCAATCACCTGGAATAGCAGGTAGGCCACCAGGAACCCGATGAACAGTGGCTGAGTCTTTCGGTACAGGCGTCCGCCCCCGATTCGGAGTAATACTGCCTGAATTAACCATGCCAGGAATATCTGAAAAAAAGCCTTCTTTACAGGGGCCGACATAACCACCACCATTCCGATAGGATGGAGCGGCCACCAGTGGAACAGGTATGAGCCGGCTGTCATCAACATCATGATCGTGAAACCCGAACCGAAAAACAGGATTTCGTATTCACTGATTTGCGTGGCATTGTTGATCCATGTAGTTATAAGCCCGTAAAATTGAGGGCCGCGAGTCGTACCCAGATCTGTGCGCAGGTTCTGAGCACCGTGTGTATATCCGGCATAAATCAGGTATCCCATCGAAGTCAGAAGACTCACTCCGAAGGCCATGGCGCACCAGAGAAACAGGCGGGATTTATAGGTATCCATAAAATCCCGAAGCCAGGCAATATGGGATGTGCCGATCATCGTAAATGTCCGCCAGTTGCGTGCAAATCCGTTGACCACGCCAAGCGTTGTCAGATCCGAATGGGAAATGTTTGCGGATCCTATGATGCCAATGCTGAACTGGTGAGAGTTTATGGGCAAGTCTATGGAGACTATACCGGCTTCCGCGACCACCCGCGCGAGTGACAGGTATATGACGAACAGAAGAAATAGGAAAAGGCCCATCACGGGGAAGGACAGGCCGATCTGAGACAGCCAGAATACAAGGTACAACACCCCCAACAAGAGTCCGACAACAGCCGTGCGGTAGGAAAACAACTCCTCGGACGGATCCAGGCCACTCGGTCTCCCCATGGCTTCCTTTATTACCTGGCTGATGTGCTTACGGGCCATCCATAGGCCCCACAGCACAAACGCGACCAGTCCGCCAATCGATTGGATACCGGTTAGTCCACCGGCGACGATTGTGCCGGAAGTGGAGGAAACACCGAGCATACTTAAGATTCCCTCCTGAAGATTGTACAATACGAGAAACGCCCACATACTGAAGAGAATCTCAGCATTGACAAAAAACAGAAGACAAAAAACGAAGATATTCATTCCGATCTGCAGCGGTGGAAACGCACGACCGATGACCAGGGATACCTGATCCGAAGCCATGATCGGTATGTGTGGCCAGAATTCCCAGAATGAGAGGATGTTCCAGACCATCACCAGTGACATGATAAGAAACCCGGTTCGAAACATGGGTTTGCGAAACATACCGGGCTCTTCAGGATGTAAGGGATCCTCTTTCGTTCCCATCAGATGCAGCGCCACTTCACCCAGGGGAAACCGCAGGCGCTCATTGACCACCCATTGCCTTCTGAGTATGACGATGACGCAGGCCCCGATGAACATCAGCGTGCAAATTATCGACACCCACCAGAATACCGGCGTCAGCCACACCTCCCATGGGATGCTCTGCCCGGGACCCAGCCCTTCGAAAAAATACCGAACTGAATCGCCATGATTCTGCAATACCAGCCAGTCGGGCAGATAGGGATAGAACAGTTCTTCCCAGCGATTCTCTGGCGATGCAAAATAGTAAGGGGCTGTGATGACCACGAGTAAATACTTGGTCATCGCCTGATCCGGCACCATGGAAGCTGCAAACCCCATGGCAAATATCACGATAAGTTCGGAGCGACTCAACGCGATGCTGGGGGCCAGATAGGAAAGGCAGACGTTGGGAAGGACGATTAGGAGCAAAAAAGGAATAAGTATTACGGAGGGCAATTGCGTCGCGGCAAACTCATAAGCCATCATATTAGAGGCATATTCACCCCACAGAGCGACGATCGCTGCCAGACATATTCCGCAAATAAATGCTCTATATGATTTGAAGGTCATTGTCTAATTTGAAAATTGATCTCTTTAAACTTCAGTATATACTTCAGCCTGTCGCTTTAAAATAATGGGTCGGTGATTTATGGAAACAAAAAAACCATTACGTGATACGCAACGGTTTATTTCATGCACCGAGTTGAGAGAACAAACCAGGTTCAGTTCCCCTTTAATTTCGTTATGATCTCATCAGCTTCCCATTGAGCAAGCTCCGCCAGCGCCTTACCATATCGTGACCGGGCACGCTGGTCCACCTGAGCTTGCGAGAAACTTCTCCGCTTGGCGAGCTCGATAATCTCGGCGACCTGCATATCGGTGATGGCGTCATCTGCGGACGCGGCAACCGGTATAGAATCAGATTCCGGGGAAGCATCGGCAGCCGGTTCTGGGATGGGTTGGATGCCAGACTCAGGTTTTACATCGTCTTCAGGGAGGTTCACCGGAAATCCCTGTGAGGAATTCTTGTCTGCAGCATCTGTCTGTGTAGTCCCCTCGGGAGAGGTATTCGGCGTTACACTGTACAACTGAAGACCTAAGCCGAACAAAGTAGCACATTTTTTCAAGGCATCCGAGGCGGCCGCTTTCATACCATCGCCAAGAGAAAACAGGACCCCATCTTCACTTTCATGGCTCAATTCACACGTCCCGAACTGCTGCTTGGTAATCCCATCAGCCGTCAGTTCACCGAGAACGACTACCACATCTTCAAGCAGTTTGTGATCCAGAATCTTGAAGCTCCACTCACCCTGAAACGCCTCATTCATCCGAATGATGACAGTTGAGGTCTCGATGTAATCTACTGTGTATCCGAGCGGTGTGGTACGCTGCTTAACCTGATCCGATGAAAATGGACGTACAAGGTGCTCAAGATTCACCTGTGGCTCCTATGGACGAGTCTGAGAGGAATTTTCCTGCTTTTGCGCATTCCGGAACTGTTGTTCGAACATTCTAAGACGGTGATCGAGATCCATCAGCCACTGAATTGTGCGATCGTTCATCAATTGCTCTTCACCTACAGGGACGGGATCATCGGGAAGACGTGCGAGCAGGCCTGGCTCTGTTAAACCTGTCTCATGCATCGGCGGGTCTGCTAGGACCGCTTGAGTAAGCGTAACAGCATCACTACGCCTGTATCGTATCTCTATCCGCGATCCCACGGGCAGGGTGGTAACATATTCGGCCAGACGGATATGGTGGTTCATGGGGTTATTGTTCACGGCAATTATACGGTCACCGGGCAGCAGGCCGGCTGCAGCAGCAGGGCTGCCAAGTGTGACGCTCGTGATCCGGAGTCCCTGTGGCGATTCGATCACCCCGATCATATTATCACTCACGTCGATACTGTACCACGTCTGCTCCACCTCGACGCCTAACCAGCTCCGCCGGATCTCACCGTGTTTTATCAGCTGCTCGGCAAACATCTTCACATGGTTAATCGGTATGACAAGCACCGCTCCATCCGGATGAGGGAGCATGTTGAGCCCTTCTATGGCCATTCCGTCTTCACTGGCGACAAGACCCTGTGCCGAATGTGTTAATTCTGCTGCGATCAACCCTATCACTCTTCCATCGGTAGAAAAAACCGCACCGCCCGTAGACCCCGGGTTCGCCATTGCGCTGATCTGCATCAAACCATCTTCCGAACGGGTACCGTTGACCAATCCGATCGAAACAGATGAAGGCAAGCCATATGCATTCCCCATCATAATCGCCCAGGAACCACGATGGATATCGTCAGAGTCGCCCAGTACCGCCGGCAGGGCAGTGATGCTGTCAACACGTACCACCGCGATACCGGAGAGCCTGTCGGTGCCGACAAGGATGCCATCCCGCTGTTGTCCGTCAGAGAATCCAACCTGGATTCTGTCTTTGCCGTTGACCACATTGATGGTAGTCAGGATATAGCCATCCGATTGGATGACCACCCCTGAACCGACGCTGTGTCCCCACAGGGAGCGACCGTCCATCATCATCATACGCTGTTGTGTTGTAATGCTGACGACGGAGGGTTCCACCTGTTTTACCAGGGAGACAACTTCATTTTCTATGCCGCGGAGTATGGAAAGCGAGGCCTGTCCGTGTACCTGGTACGGTGTAAACAAAAAAATGGCCATGGTAAGACTCACCACAGCACTTGTCCTGCACGGATTATACTCGCTTTTGCGCGCGCAAGGTAACCTGAACATGGCCACCACACCGATTAGATTAGAACGATACGCGGGTAATACGCTTTTTTGAAGGTACTGACGGTAAGATGTAACGCCGGCCGCCTGACAGGTTCGGGGCGCCGACGCCACGAAGCTGGGTCTGTGATCCCGCGTGGAAAAATCCGTTACGCGACAAGGCATTCGCAGATGTCAGTACCCGATTATTTATACTGAACGGATTCAATGAAAATCCGCCGGGCTGGTCACCCAAGCCGAAAGCACGCAATTGCTGACCGGACTCGAAATTTGTTAGATTCAGTTCGCCTGGCGGAAGAGGCAGCAGCGTTCCAATGTTGAATTCCGGCACGATATTCGAAAGCGTTACGGAATTACCGGAACGTTGGATCGTACTTGGAACCGACGCTGAGGCCATCATAGGCGCCAGATTGGCGTTTTGCACCGGCAGCGGCACCGTCACCTGCGTCGCTGCCAGTTCCGGTTCAATCATTTGAGGCAGTGAGACCCGAGCTGTTTCCACGAATCCAAGGCTTCCCGGATTGTGGGAGAGTAATAGACCGATGGCAACCGTCATAAGAAGGCTGGCGGTAAATACCGCCTGGACCGTACCCTGACAACCAAACCGGTACAGATCTTCAAACGCCTCTGCCCAACGGGGCCAGATCGACTTTCCGTATAACTCGGCGGTGGCTTCCGCCTTCAGATTGCGCTTGAGCGTGGCGTCAAACTCCGGACGGGGTGTCAGTGAATCAAGTTTATGCATTGCAAAGACCGCATTCTGCATATCCTCGAGCTTTTGCTGACACCGGGGACATCCGTTTAGATGGAATCGCAGAGTATCCCGTTCATCTAATGGGAGTTCACAATCGATATATTTTGAAAATAAGGATTCGTAATTCTGACAACGCACAACAATCATCCTCGTTAACATTGGTTTACTGGGCTATTTCCCAGTGCCTCAACATCTCTTGTAAACGAAGTCGCGCCCGGTTTACTCTCGATTTAACTGTTCCGGTCGGACATTCCAAGATTTCGCTGATTTGTTCGTAAGACAGTTCTTCTATATCCCGGAGGACGATAACCGTGCGGTATTTAACCGGTAATTGGTCGATCGCCTTCTGAATGGCTCTACCCAGTTCACTATGTGCCAGATGATCGTCGGGCCCAAAGGAATGATCCGGTAAATCAAACCCTTCCGTCATATTATCATCAGATTTCGGCGAACTGTTGATTGAGAAAAACTGACGGCGTTTCCGTTTACGCAGTTCACTGCGGGCAAGGTTCAACGCAATGGTATAAATCCAGGTTGAGAAATTCGACGTTGCCTGGTAATTATGGCGGTTCTTATAAACACGGAGGAATGTCTCCTGAACCAGGTCTTCTGCGATTTCGCTGTTATGTACCAGACGAAAAACGCAGTTGAACAGCCTGTTCTTATACCGGCTGACGATCAGATCGAAGGCATTGTACTCATCCCGCTTGACCTGCTCGAAAACAACTTCATCTGACACATTTGACCGATCGGACATTTTCGGCTGACGCTCAGCCGTTGACTGATTAGTGTGTAGAACATTAGTCATAATTAAGCCCTCCCAATCATGTTACACGGGCAAGGGTGATAAAAGTTTCAAATTTCATCCCGGAAATAATATAATTTATGATATATACACTTGTCAAATAAGTATTTCAGACTTGGTGTATATCGCCGGATTGGCTATTGTCGGACCAGATTCGGTCCTGTCCCTTCATGTTTTCACCACTGCCACGACTCGTTTTTCAAACCGCCATTCCTCGAGGATCCCTTTTCCCTTTTGGGCATGTGTTTGTCTTTTCAGCTATCATATTTGTAAATTCTGCTTACTCCATGACCGGTCAAAACAACTTCCGACCGCATAAAGGCTTTCCTCCGAATCTACTTTGAAGGAGACGCCGCCGGTTTTCCGGCACCGGTTAATGAAAGCCCTCTGTCACCTACACTAATATAATTGTGTACTGGTTCTTTATACGTGATGTAGCGCACATTGTTAGCAATCCGACTCCGCGTTTGAAAATTCCAGGGCATCGTGGATAGTGTATTGATAGCCCTGCTCGGTTAAGAATAGCTGTCGGTTTACCGCATACTCCTGGTCCAGTGTGTTGCGGGTTATGACAGAATAGAAAGTCGCTGGCGCCCCATCGGATTTAGGTCGTATGATGCGCCCCAACCTCTGAGCTTCCTCCTGCCTGGAACCAAAGGTGCCCGATACCTGAATTGCGATATTTGCATCGGGTAAATCGATCGCAAAATTAGCCACTTTGGAAACAACCAGGTTCCTTATCGCACCGGTGCGAAACCCTTCGTAAAGCTCTAATCGTGTCCGAATCGGGGTACTTCCGGTAATCAGTGGGATATCAAACTCTTCCGAGATGTTTTTTAGTTGTTTTATGTATTGACCGATGATCAAAACCAGGTCATCAGGATGCCGCTTCAGCAGGGATCCAATAATATCCATCTTAACCGGATTTTCCGATGCCAATCGGAATTTCTCGCGCCTGTTAGCCAGCGCGTACGACATCCGATCCTCATCTTGCAGTTCTACCCGTATCTCACGGCAATATGCAACCGCGATCCAGCCCTGTCGCTCCAGGAGTTTCCATGGCATATCATAGCGTTTGGGACCGATCAGGCTAAACACATCGTCCTCACGGCCGTCTTCACGAACCAGGGTGGCAGTAAGTCCCAGCCGACGGCGGGCCTGTATTTCAGATGTAATACGAAAAACCGGAGCCGGTAGAAGATGGACTTCATCATAGACAATAAGTCCCCACCCTTTTTGATTGAAAAGGCCGAAATGCAGGAACTCATCGTTTTTACTCTTCCGATAGGTAAGTATCTGATACGTTGCGAGCGTAATCGGCCGAATCAGTTTTTCTTCGCCGGAATACTCTCCGATATCATCCGACCTTATGCTCGTTTTATCTATTAATTCATCACGCCACTGCCGCAATGCTATCGTATTGGCGGTAAGGATAAGACACTGACATTTTAATTTGGCCATCACACCCATTGCCACTACCGTCTTACCCGCTCCGCAGGGCAAAACCACCACACCGCTACCACCTCGGGGACCACCATCGAGATGAAACGCTCTCACGGCGGACCGTTGATAATCGCGAAGCCCGAATGCCTTTCCGGATTGCGTTTCTTCACGCATGGAAATCTCCAGCGGGATACCAGCCACATACCCGGCCAGGTCCTCAACAGGAAACCCCAGTTTAATCAACGCTTGTTTTATATGACCCCGGTACTGACTCCCTATCTGCAGGCTTCTTGCATCCAGCTGGCCCTCTAAAAAAGGTAGGACGGTTTTCTGACCGGCTATTTCCGCTATAAGGACAGAATCATCGGATTCGAGTACCAGATGATCATCCCGCTTGACCAGACGAACCTGTCCGTATCGGTCAATGAATTCTACAATTTCCCGGCTGATATTCTGAGGTATCTCATACTTGCTGAATCGCTCCAGTGCCTCAAGGATGGCATTAGCATCCATCCCCGCGGCCGCGGCGTTCCAAAGGGAAAGCGGTGAGATTCGGTAGGTGTGGACATGTTCCGGTGATTTTTCAAGTTCTGCAAACCGGGCCAGAGCATCCCGGGCGTCTTCATAAGCCGGATGGTCCACTTCCAGCAAAACCGAACGGTCGCTCTGAACTATGAGCGGATTCTCAGGGTGGTTCACAGGCTCTCCTCTATATTTTTTTGACAGGATGCATTATTTCTTTTGCCGCCTGAAACACGGACTCTACTGATATACGTGTCATACAGTCGTAATAAGGGCAGGCGGTCTCAATACACTTGGGGCAGGGCGGCACCTCAGGTTTCAGGACGATGTGGCCATCACCATAAGGCCCCCATCTTGTGGGGCTGCATGGCGTGATAGGGCAAAATAGTGCAACCGTAGGTGTTCCAACGGCCGCGGACAGGTGCATGGGGCCGGTGCTGTTGGCGACACACAGATCACTGACTGCAAGCAAAGCGACCATCTGTTTAACAGATGTTTCGCCGGCAAAGTTTATAGCGGTACTGTTCATTTTTTCAGTAATCGACCGTACCAATCCAGTCTCCTGCGGCCCGCCGGTAATCACCACCCGGCCCATAGATTCCGCCGCAAAGAGATCGGCCAGCTGCGCAAAGTAGGCGCCCGGCCAATCCCTCGCTGAACCACCACTGCCGGGATGCAGCACGATGAGCGGTGTCCCGGGCTGGAAATCTGGTTTATTCAAACGGGCGTAAATATACTGTTTCTCATCCTCAGTTATATGAACCGTCGGCATCGTCTTCTCTGCAGGGACACCGAGAGCGGAGATCAGGTTCATATTATATTCTACCTCGTGTCGGACGACGTCTTTGCGGTGCTCAAATACTCTTCTATTAAACAGGAGGCTATATGCACGGTAACCGCTTCCGATGCGGACGGGTATTCCGGCTAACTTCCCAAGCAGCGCCAATCGGAGCGTGGGATGCAGCACTACAACAGTATCGAATTTGTGACTTTTTAATTCTCCCGCGAGGAGCATCATTCCTTTAAAACCCCGGTGTTTCTGTTCCTTGTCATCAGACAACACTACATCGACGGCCGGGTGCCCTTCTATAACTTCTCTGGTGTAGGGACTGACTAGCATCCCCAGATAACAATTAGGAAAGTACTCCCGCAACACACTCAATACAGGCGTAGAAAGCAGTACGTCACCCAATCGATCGGTTCTGACAACTAATATCCGCTGCGGTTGCCTAGAAAAATCAGTCATTATATGACCGCCATGCCTGAAGTATTGTATCGAATGGGATGCGACCGTCACGTACCAGAGACGGTTCCGGATTACTCAAATCAACGACAGTAGACGGACGATCATTAGAAGCAGGACCGCCATCCAGGATCATGTCAACAGAATCTCCAAGCGAATCACCAACCTCCCTGGCAGTAAGCGGATTGGGGGTTCCGGAGCGGTTTGCGCTGGGTGCCGTGATTGGTCGCCCCACGGCTTCGACAAGCGTAAGCGCCGTTGAGCGACCGGGAAAACGGACCCCGATGGTCGTACCGGCACCAAGTAATTCTCTCGGAACACCTGGCAAAGCGGGAAAAATGAAAGTCACCGGTCCCGGCCAGAATGTATCCAGCAACGAATGGACGGCATCGGAAATCGTATCGGTCAACTGCGCCAGCCAGGAAGGGTCTGCAATCAGTACCAGCAAAGGCTTGTTCCCCTCCCGTCCTTTTGCATGATAGACCTTCTTCACAGCATCCGGATTCATGCTGTCGCACCCCAGCCCGTATACCGTTTCAGTCGGAAACGCGACGAGACCGCCCCGTTTTATGATCGCGGCCGCATGCATGATCACATCGGAATCGGGGTCCGCCTGATCTATGGAAATGAGTATTGATTTCGCCATAACAAAGGTCTGGGTTTATACCAGATTCTTCAGTGCTTTCTGACCGATATCTTTTCGATAATACTTGCCGTCGAATGAAACTGATTCGAGCGCTTCATATGCCCGATCGATCGATGAAGGGAGATCTGACGCCATGGCAGTTACACCCACGACGCGGCCGCCGTTCGTCACAAGGTGTCCGTCCCGGACAGCCGTGTTTGCATGAAACGCGATGATGTCGTCCATTTCCTGGAGGTTATCGAGCCCGGTGATGACCTTGCCCTTTTCATAGACCCCCGGGTATCCTTCCGAGGCCAGAACTACACAGGTGGCTGCTTTCGAGTGCCAGTCGAGCCTGATATCCGACAGAGAGCCATCACAGACCGCCAGCATTACCTCCAGTAGATCATTCTTCAACAGAGGCAAAAGTACCTGTGTCTCGGGATCTCCAAATCGGCTGTTGAACTCCACCACTTTGTGGCCGTCTTCATTAATCATGAGCCCGGTGTAAAGAACTCCCCGGTAGGGACAACCCCTTGCCGCCAGGGCCCTTATGGTAGGCTCTACAACGGTCCGGTCCACCTCCTGCAGCAAGGCATGGTCCACAAGTGGTGCTGGTGCATAGGCCCCCATGCCACCGGTGTTGGGGCCCTCATCGCCCTCAAATATCTGCTTATGATCCTGGGTCGACACAAGGGTGCGCAGCGTTTCACCGTCTGTGAACGTAAACACGGATGCTTCTTCGCCTTCCATATATTCCTCGATCACCACGGCGTTGCCTGCTTCTCCGAAAACTCCATCCAGCATTCTTTCCTCAACTGCGGCGATAGCCTCATCTACAGTATGACAGACCGCAACTCCCTTGCCTGCGGCCAGCCCATCCGCTTTTACAACGATTGGCGCCCCCTGGTCCCGTACGTACGATTTAGCCTCGTCGATGTCCAGGAAATCCCGGTAGGCAGCGGTCGGCACGCCCTCTTCTATCATTAGCTGCTTGGCGAAGGCTTTGCTATATTCGATTCGTGCTGCGGCCTGAGTGGGGCCGAAAGAACGTATACCGCGCTTGTGCATCTGGTCCACAACGCCGACAGCAAGCGCACCATCCGGTCCGATCACTGCGAGGTCGATCTGTTGCTCCTCAGCGAATGCAGCCAACGACGCACCATCTTCTGCACCGATAGGGACACATTCAGCCAATTGGGCCATTCCTGCATTCCCCGGTGCGGCGAACATCGCACCGATCGATGGGGATTGGCTGATTGCCCAGGTCAACGCGTGTTCCCGTCCGCCTTCACCGACAACAAGGACTCTCATTCCGCCTTCCTTTCTAATTCGTCAATGAAACTATTCGCCGTTGAGAGCATTTTTATGTATACAATTCTGAAGAAATTTCAATATAGGATCTGTTGTGGTACGAATAAAGAGTGATAGGAAAAAGGTAAGATTAAATCGGTTTTATTTGTTCCGTATTTGATGGTAGGAAGTGTTCGAAACATATATCCCTTCACCCGATTTGTCAAGTAGCATTACGACGTTGTCGCACAGGCAAAAGAGGGATGTGGAAGCAGGAAAAAAACGGTTGACATCAGCAGGGAACATTGCTATCATTCTAATCTATAGTACGTGACTGAATTCCTTCCTTAAGTGATTCATAAAGTTCAAGAAATGACCGGCCCAAGTTCCGTTAAGGAGTCGCCTGATGTATATACGTAAAAAGCGTTTTGTGACCATTATCGTATGTGTGGCAGTTTTTTCCTTCCTGATGGGCACCACTGCCACTCAGGAGACGCACGCTGCAAACGATTTGTATGCCGGCCTAACTCTGTTCACCAATGTGCTCAAGCTGGTGAACGATAACTATGTTGAAAAGGTAGAGGCGAATACGCTTATCTACGGTGCGATCGACGGCATGCTCAGGTCTCTGGATCCCCATTCCAATTTTCTCAGTAAGGAAAATTTCGACAAGATGGGAGAGAATTTCAGTGGGAAGTTTTACGGAATCGGGATTGAGTTTGATGTGTTAGGCGGCATCCTCTCGGTAATCTCGGTCATAGAAGAATCTCCATCGGAAGCAGTGGGCCTGCGATCGGGTGACCGGATCATCAAGATCAACGGAGAGTCGGCCATAGGGATCAAGAACGATGAAGTAGTAGAGAAACTGCGTGGGGAAAAAGGCACCACTGTCGATGTCACCATTGATCGGGCCGGTGTCGAAAAGCCGTTCGTCGTGACCATTACACGTGACCGGATTCCGATCAAGAGCGTGCGGGCCTCCTACATGTTGGATGACAAAACCGGTTATGTACAGATGATCCGTTTCGCGAAGACGACCTCGCGCGAACTGGAAGACGCATTGAATAAACTGGAAAATCAAAATATGAAGGCGTTAATCCTGGACCTTCGGGGCAACTCAGGAGGATACCTTGATCAGGCGGTCGAAGTATCCAACAAATTCATCGGCGGCGGCAAGGTGATCGTATCCACGCGAGGGCGCACCCGGAACACGAACCAGGAATTCACCGCTGATGCGGTGCCACACCCTGAAGTGCCGCTGGTCATTCTCCTTGACCACCGTTCGGCCAGCGCGTCGGAAATCGTTGCAGGTGCGATTCAGGATCATGATCGCGGTGTAATCGTCGGTACTCGCAGTTTCGGTAAAGGCCTTGTTCAGACGCTGTTCGCAGAACCGTATCTACGAGATGGTTCAGCACTGAAACTAACCACCGCAAAATACTATACTCCGAGCGGACGGCTCATACAGCGCGATTACAAGAATAAATCATATCAGGATTATATCGAGGAAGCGCGGCAGGGGGAACCGGAGAATACACAGGACGGCGATAAGGCTGCCGATGAAGACCAACCGGTCTACAGGACCAACAACGGCCGATTGGTCTATGGCGGCGGCGGAATCACACCCGATGTAAAAATCAATGCGCCCAACAGGAACTATCCCTTCGTGGTTAAGTTCCGCGGCTGGGTGCAGTTCGATCGAGCGACCTTCGAGTTCGCCACGGACTACGGTGTCGAGCACCAGCATCTCAAAGGAGACTTCGATGCGTTCATTTCTTCTTTCGAAGTAGGAGATGCGATGGTTAAGAGTTTTAAGGACCGGGTATCCGAGTCAGGTGTCGAATTTACGGATGAGGAATTCACCGAGGACCTCGATATCATCAAACTCCAGATAAAACGTTCCATCGCCCGAAATCTATGGGGCGACCAGGAAGCACACCGCGTCGGCGCCACGGGAGACGTACAACTCCAGAATGCACTGGCGTTGTTTAACACACATGCCATGCTCATTCCGGAAAACATGGACCAGTAAATCATCCGGGCCCATATCGTATGACATGGTCCCGCTCATTAAAGGGCATGGTCTTGCAGACCCCATCTTCTTTTACGTCACCGGGGGACGCCTGGGCTGAGATCCGGCAACGGCTACAGACCTTAAGGCTTCGAGATCGCAACATATCGGCAACCCAGGGATTCCTGATCCTTGGTGCCGTTATTTGTGTAATTGCCTTGTTTCTGGGCGCTGCGGAAGCCGTCTTTCGATTTACACCTCCCTACCGATTTATCCTTGTGCTTACATCTCTGGGTGGAGTCCTGGCTTTAACAGTCTGGCGATGTATCTTTCCGTTTTTATACACGTTGAGTGATGATTCGCTTGGTCGTCGTGTCGATCGCCATTTCCCAGATCTACATGACCGAGTTACCATGACGCTTCAATTATGGCGACAGAAGGCTGTACAGCTCCCCGGCCAATCTTCCGGACTGCTCAACGCTGCAATAATTGCCAGTGCCGAAGCTACGAAAACCGTGGATTTTTGCGAAGCTGACGCCCGGCATCGGATTCCTCAGGCAGGGAAAATATTCGGTTTTGCGGCGGCCGGATTTCTGGTCGCATTCACCTTGTTTTTCGTCTCTTTATCTTCCGCGTTCGAACGTCTTTCTAACCCTTTAACGGACTACCCCGTCCCTCAGTTGACATTCGTCACCCTGAAACCAGGTAATATAGAAATTCCCATGGGGGGGGCGGTGGCTATCACGGCCTCGGTGACCGGAGAGATCCCCGATGAAGCCACGCTGCATTTAATAGGGTCGGATCAACCAGATCGTACGGTCACTTTACCGAGAACAACGAAAACCTCATTCTCACACACCATCAGGGATCTCAACCACAGCGTGTCCTACATGGTGGAGGTCGGCGACGCCGTGAGTCCCCGTTTCACGATAAACGTAGTCGATCGCCCAACTGTTTCTACTCTGAATCTGACTTACGATTATCCAGAATATACCCGTCTTGCACCCAGGACTACTGCGGACGGATCAGGGGATATCGTAACCCTGAAAGGTACAAAAGTAACGGTCTCCATTGGAGCCAGCCAATCTCTGACCGAGGCCCAGCTGTTCATGACGGGTACAAAGCGGGAACAGGAGATGACGGTGACGGACCGTAAAGGAAAAGGTACTCTCTTAATCAGCCAAAACGATCAGTACCAGATATTAGTCCGGAACGAGAGCGGCCGCAATAACGAAACACCGCCCCTGTATCAGATTACCGCACTTTCGGACCGGCTGCCGGATGTTCGGATCATCTCGCCCGGCCAGAATACGGACCTGACAGAAAACATGATGGTGCCGCTCGTAATCTCGGCTTCTGACGATTTCGGCTTTTCCAATATGAATTTGGTCTATCAAAAAGTTACCGGCCAGGAGCAGATAAAAAAATACATCCCCGTGGATCGCCAGGTAACCACCTTCACGGTGCCCTTTGTATGGGACCTCCTGGATATGGGCCTGTTCCCGGAGGATGTGGTTTCCTATTTTATCGAAGTATTCGACAACGATACCATCTCCGGACCGAAACGAGCCGTGAGCCAGACGTTTACGGTGAGGTTCCCATCCATAGCGGAAATCTACGAAAACCTCGATGCACAGCAGGAACAGCAGGTGGCCGAAATCGGGGAGATGCTTAAGGACCAGGAAGAGGCGCAGGAAAAACTTCAGAAGCTAAACCGAGAGCTGGAACATGCCGCATCACCTGACGAAAAGAATGAATTGACCTGGGAGCAAAAAAAAGAAATCGAATCGTTGGTGGCAGATCAAGAGAAGATGGCGGATAACGTTCTGCAGGCCGCGGAAGAGATGGCGAAGGCGATGCAGCAGCTTGAACAGCAGGATATGATGAATGTGGAGCTGATAGAGAAGATGAATCAGCTTCGCAAACTGTTCCAGGAGATTTCGTCACCTGAACTTATGCAGGCACTCGAGGACATAAAACAGTCGATGCAGAACATGGACCAGGACCAACTTGCGGGGGCGATGGAGGATTTTGAAAAGGAACAGGAGGATTTCAAGAAACGCCTTGAACGGAGTCTGTCTATCCTGAAACGTATGCAGGCGGAACAGAAGATGGAATCTGCCGTCAAGAAGGCTGAGGAATTGGTGGAACGCCAGGAAGAACTTCAATACGCCACACAGAACGACTCAGAGAACCCGTCACAGCAGACCAGAGAAAGTCTGTCCGGAAAGCAGGAGGAACTAAGACAGGATACGGAGGACATGCGGCAGGGCCTGGAAGAGCTGGCCCGGTCCATGGAAGAAATACAGGGCAATATGCCGTCCGAAGAGGTACAGCAGGCAGCGCAGTCCATGGAACAGCAAGGTATAGAACAGCAGATGAGCCAGATATCTCGACAACTGGCTTCCGGCCAAATGCAACAGGCGCAGCGAGGGCAACAGCAGACAGGCGAGCAGCTGTCCCACATGTCTCAGCAGCTTAAGGATGCCCAGTCTCAAATGCAGCAGGAGCAGCAACAGCAGATTGCAGCCGAGATGCGTCAAGCCATGGCCAACCTCGTAGAGCTGTCCCAGGGCCAGGAGTCAATTCAGTCTCGAACAACCCGGGCTAACGGACCTGCATCACGGCTTCGGGACATCCAGGAGGATCAGAGAAGCCTGCTCAACGGGACAGCCCTGGTAGCGGATGCGCTGGTAAACACGGCACAAAAAACGTTTTTCGTGTCGCCTCAGGTCGGACACGCCCTTGGTGAGAGTCTGAACCGCATGCAGGATGCAAGTCGAGGTCTTTCAGACCGAAACCGAAACGAGGCGGCGCAGCAGCAGACGGATGCCATGGAGGCCCTGAACCAGACGGTGCTGGCATTACAACAGGCTATGAACGATATGAATGCGTCCGGGGCTTCGTCCGGGCTTATGGAGATGCTGCAGCAGTTGCAGAATATGTCGCAGCAACAATCCGGCTTGAACGATGAATTAAGCCAGATGATGCAACAGCAGGGCGAAGGACAACCCGGCCAGCAGCAGATGTCAATGGAAGAACGCGCCCGGGTGGCACGCCTGGCACAGGAACAGGAACACATTCGCAAGAGCCTGGAGCAGATGCAGAGAGAACAGCGGCAGCAGGCGGACGTCCTGGGGCGGCTCAGCGAGATTGAACGGGAAATGAAGGAATCCGTGCGCCAGTTGCAGCAGCAGCAGATGGATCCCAATTTGATAGAGCGGCAACAGCGAATTCTGTCACGACTGCTTGATGCATCCCGGTCCATGCGTGAACGGGATTACAAGGATGCGCGAAAAGCAACTGCAGGTGAAAACCTTGCCAGCCGGCCGTCTCCTGCAGAATTACCACCGGGGTTATTTGATTTCACGCAGCCAGTTCGTCAAGACCTGCTTCGCAGCATGCGCGGGGGTACGTATCCGAGTGAGTATGAGGAATTGATACGCGCCTATTTCCGTGCCCTGTCTGAAGAACCACGAGAAAATTAGATACCTTATGGATAACAGGGTTGTACGGTTGTTCATTATACTGTCGTTTGTCCTTCCCCTTCTCCTCAAAGACACGGCAGCATTTGCTCAAAGATCACCTCGATCAGGATACGGGGCGCCGGGCTTCCAGGAGACGGGTACCGATCCGGAGAGAGATCTTGAACGGGCACGCCAGCTGGAGCAGCGGGGCCAGTTTGAAGAGGCAATGACTCTGTATGAAAATGTGCTGCGTACGGACCCGGATAACGCACAGTCTCTTAGTGCCCTTCCCCGGTTGTATATTCAACTAAGCCGATTCGAATCGGCGATTGCCATTTTGCAGAAGCAGATCGATAAGTCCCCCAGAAATGTCGCCGGCCGCCGTATGCTTGCGGATGTTTACTTCCGGACGAACCGAGAACCGGATGCAAGGACGCAGT
This sequence comes from uncultured Gemmatimonadota bacterium, assembly GCA_964470965.1. GTDB lineage: Bacteria > JAAXHH01 > JAAXHH01 > JAAXHH01 > JABIQT01 > CAYYIS01. Next base: position 29,741 of record CAYYIS010000008.1, read on the forward strand.
GCCAGGCGATTCTCGATCTGTATCCGAAGAACGAGCCCATGATCGGTGTGGTGGCGACGATATACAAGGAGCACGGGTTGTATGAGGATGCCGCGAGGACCTATGAAAACGGCCGGATCGCCATGGGTAAACCGGATGCATACACGAGGGATCTGGCCGACCTGTATACTACACTGGTAGATATTCCGAACGCGGTGTTGGAATATGTAAATCTCGTGTCGCGGCAAACTCGGCATTTCGCACTGGTGGACGAACGGTTGGAAGAGCTGTTCGAGCTCGAAGGAGAGGGGCCTATCCTCGAAGTTCTGGAAAAAGTCTCAATGAGGAAAGACGTGAAAGTGGAAGTGCTCAAACTTCTTGGCAACTTTTACCTGCGCAGAAGTCGGCCAGCCGATGCCTTGGCACAATATCAGAATGCGGATATACGGAACAAGTCTGACGGGCAACACCTCCTGGAATTTGCCTCCCTGTGTATCCGAGAGCGGTTTTATGAAGAATCTGTTGCGACCTACATGGACGTGATGAACCGGTCGTTACCAATACCGGTGCTGGCACAGGCTTCACTCGGCCTGGCGGAAGTCTATCGAACGAAAGGTAGTACAGACTATGCGGCAGCATCCTATCGGCTTGTAACCACCCGTTATCCTAAAACAGCCGAGAGTGAAGAGGCCCTGTTCCAGATCGCGGAACTGGCGTTGACCCATTACGGCGATCCGTCCGCTGCCCTTGAAACGTATCGTACCCTTCAGGCGGCGTCCCCGGGTACTGCCCGAAGGATGGACGTGCTGTTCCGTGTCGCGGATTGCCATATCGCTCAAGAGCACATGCATGATGCCGCGATGCAGTATAACATGATCCTCGATCCTGCCCAATCCGGTCTCACCGGGGATGAAGTCCAGGAACGGGCTAAATTTCGACTGGCGGAACTGGCATTGTGGCAGGGGAACATCGAAGAAGCCACCCAGCGGTTCACCGAGGTGGCTACGGCGTTTCCAGCCGGTAAATATGCGAACGATGCACTGGAATGGTCACTCTTGCTGGGTACCTCGATTGAGGCCGGCGAGGACGCCTTCGCCGCTTATCTCGACGCGGTTCTTCTGGAACGCAGGTTCAAACAGCAGGATGCCTTGGATGCCTATAAACGATTCCTTACCGCCTATCCGGATACGCCCATCAGCGATCTCGCGGCGTTCGGAACAGGTGTTATCCTCAACGACCAGGGAAAACAGTTTGAATCTATCGCCGCTTTCCGTGATCTTCTGGAGCGTTATCCGTCAAGCGGGCACGCTGCAAAAGCGCAACGGCAGATCGCCCAGATTTACGAAGTCCGACTTCAAAATATCCCGCAGGCCATCGCGGAATACCAGGCCATTCTGGTGAATTTCCCGGCGAACTTCCACAACGACGCCATCCGTAGAAAAATTCGGAGGCTGACCACCTTACATCCGCCCCGACCGTGACTCCCAATCCCCCCCTTAGGATCCACCTTGTCGCTATCTGCGGCACCGCCATGGCGCCGCTCGCCGTGATGCTCAAGGCAATTGGCCATCACATCACGGGAAGCGATACGGATATCTACCCCCCTATGAGTACTGTCCTGGAAGAACAGGGCATTGCCGTATACCGGGGATTCGATGAAACTCATCTTGACCCTCCGCCAGATCTCGTAATTGTAGGCAACGCGATTTCCAGGGGGAATCCGGAAGCCGAAGCAGTGCTCGCCAGAAAAATCCGCTACATGTCCCAGGCCGCAGCCCTGAGGGAGTTTTTTCTATGGGACAAAACCACGATCGTCATTACAGGTACCCACGGTAAAACTACGACCACCACACTGCTGGCATGGGTCCTGCAACAGGCGGGGTTAGATCCGAGCTACATGATCGGCGGCGTGCCGGTTGGATGGGAATCAGGCGCCAAATTGGGTGCTGGCAGGTATTTTATTCTGGAGGGCGATGAATACGACAGCGCATTCTTCGACAAGCGTGCCAAATTCCTCAATTATCTGCCGGACATCGTAATAATCAACAACATCGAGTTCGATCATGCGGACGTTTTTGACAGCCTCGATGAGATCATACTCGCATTCCAGCGGCTCGTCAACCTGGTGCCTGGGAATGGGCTGCTGATTGGCTCTGCCGACGACGCAATCGTCCGATCACTGCTACACTCGACACACTGTCCCGTTCAATCTTTCGGACAACAGAACAATGCGCGTTGGCGTGCGAAAGGGGTCGCAGTGTCACCCGCCGGAACGACATTCGACGTGATTGAAGACGGTGAGTCGCGGGGAGCTGTTACGCTGCCGATGTTCGGGGTCCACAACGTCCAGAACGCCCTGGCAGTGACAGCAGCGGCGGCAGAGGCTGGCGTGCCCTGGGAACGTATTGTTGCAGGATTGAAGTCCTTCCCCGGCGTGAAACGCCGTATGGAAATCCGCGGTGTGGTCGGCGGCATCACGGTTTACGATGACTTCGCACATCATCCCACTGCAGTAAGAATGACGCTGCAATCCTTACGGGCGGCCTATCCCGATGCGGGGATCTGGGCGGTCTTCGAACCGCGCACTGCTACAACGATCCGTAAAGTTTTTCAAACGGCTTATGAAGAGGCGTTCGATGCGGCGGACCATGTGATACTGGCACCGATATTCAATCCCCAGAAAGCACCCGAGGGCAACCGGTTCTCTTTGGAGAATCTGGTGAATGGTCTAACCAAGCGTGGCCAGGATACATTGGCGCTCGCAGATGTGGAAACCATTGTTTCATACCTGCGGGACCACACCCGACCGGGAGACCATGTGGTTTTCATGAGCAATGGTGGCTTCGGCGGCATACATGACAAGATGCTGGTCGCTTTAAAGCGGGGTTGACCTTAAGATGTTGGATGAAGACGCGGTGATGGGGATCGACCTGGCAGGTGTAGAAACGAATCCGACAGGCGTTTGTGTCCTTCGGGGAAACGAGGTGGAGACGTGCCACCTTCTTACCGATACGGAAATCCTGAGATTCGCTGATGAGATCCGACCGTTCCTGATCGGCATCGATGCCCCCCTCAGTCTTCCCCGGGGCCGTCGATCCATCCATGACCGAACCGATAACCACCTGCGGGACTGTGACCGTGAGTTAACACGGCACGGAATTCGCTATTTCCCCGTCACACTCGGTCCGATGCGTAAGCTGACAGAACGCGGCCTACTGTTGAAAAAACACCTGCTTGAACTAGAAATCGACTCGTTTGAAATATATCCGGGCGGAGCCCAGGATATATTTGGCATTCCCAGAAAGCAAAAAGGCCTCGATTTACTGCGTGCCGGCCTTGAAGGCCTGGGCATCAAAGGGCTTCATGCCGAAATGTCCGACCATGAGTTGGACGCGGTGACCGGTGCGTTCGTAATCCAGGCCTATGTTAACGATAAAGCCCGCGGGTGGGGTGATCCCGATGAAGGTGTGATCGTGATGCCTGATGTGAACCCGATGTAACGTCAATCAGGGACCTCTGTCGTAAATCTCAACATCTACCGGCCTACCTTCATATTCAAACTGGTTCTGGAAGGTAGCTTCGTGTTCGAATCCTTCCCCAAGTAGCGCGCCGGTTTTCCAATCTGTGTCGTTTTCAGTGAAGGACTGGATTTTTCTGTTCTCCGGCAACGGCAAGGATTGGAGAAGCGCAGGAGCGTGGGAGGTATACTCTGGATGCAGATAAAGGTCAAGCAGCAGTGTCTGTTCCGTCCAACGTCTATCCGGCTGGATCATAACGTAGCCCACGATGGCACCGGTGGTAGACTTAAGTATTCGCGCATCCCGGTTGGGATCCTCTTCAATCCCCTTCAGGAAGGTAAGAAACCCGCCTTCGAAGTTCTTCTGGCCAAACAGTTCAAACGCGATACTCCTTAAATAAGGCGCGCCGCCCTGCGCGCATAGCACATTCATGGTCGGCCAATCTTTCCAGGTCGGTTTCACGATTTTCACTTCGGCTGAGTTAAAGTAGTCTGTTTCAAACGTGTCCGATGCCTGGTAGTACATGAAACCAGAGTCCGGTGAGATGCTTCTGAATCCGAAATCGTGGTAAATCCAGTAGGGGTGAGATTGGAACCACGTGCCCAATGTCAGGTAACGGCCGTTTCGCATTCCGAAATCCGTCATCTGCTCAGTCATCACAAGCCGGCAGGCGCTCTTTCGGCGTTGTTCAGGCCTTGTGTACACGTGGCCCAGAATGCCGATACCATCGTACTCCACCGTCATAATGTTGCATATGGGTGTTTCGTCCAGCAAACCCAGGTAGAATCGTGTTTCCAAATCGGCGATACGACCCGGTTCGAACGCACACTCGAAATGCCATTGGAAGTTCCCAGGTTTGTGCCCCAGAAACGGCACCACGCGCGACCGGAATGATGCCTCCGGTGTCAGAACAACACCGATCTCGAGCGGTTCTCCTGTGGTCAGCCGAGTTGATTTTAGCGGTGTGTACATCAGTATCCTTCCTGGTTAATCCCTGTCTCCTGAAACGTTTCCGGAACATGCCGGACGACGGATACCATACATGGTTTCAACCTTTCTGGAAACCGGTACCCGCCACGGCTCACGACGTCATTTTCCAAACAGAAGGCCCGGTGAAGATACGACCTTGCATAGAAGTACGACCTTGTCCGCGATCCAGTCGCCAAACATGATCATACGGGTACTCCGGGGGTGGACTCATTAGGACACCGGGCAGCCCCACAGGCATTCCTGATGTCTTCCAGACAGAAATAATTGCGCCCTGCGGGTGTCCGGAGTATTATAGATATCCTTTATCTTACATAAACGCACCTATTATATGGAGTACAAGAACGCGCGCAAACAGTTATTTCTTACCTTGAACAGGCGAAACAGGAGGACTGTTACCGATGGAGCAAACAGGCATCTGTTTTTCGACCGCGGTGAATCTGGTCGACCTCATCCGGAAAAGGGAGATCTCGGTCCGGGACGTCGTAGAGGCTCATCTGGCCCAGATAGAACAGGTAAATCCCAAAGTCAATGCCATCGTGACACTGGTGGTGGAGCAGGCCATGGAAGAAGCCGACCGTGCGGACAGGGCCCTGGCCGCCGGTGAGACGACTGGGCCGTTGTTCGGCCTGCCTATAGCCCACAAGGACCTGGTGGAAACCAAAGGAATAAGGACAACCTGGGGATCCCCAATCCATAAAGATTCCGTGCCGGATTTCGACGCTTTGATAGTCGAACGACTGAAGAATGCAGGCGCGATAACTATCGGGAAAACCAATGTACCCGAATTCGGAGCCGGGTCGCAGACGTTCAATCCGGTGTTCGGTGAGACATTGAATCCGTATGACACATCCAAGACTTGCGGAGGCAGCAGTGGCGGTGCAGCAGTGGCACTGGCCTGCGGAATGCAGCCGATCGCGGACGGCAGTGATATGGGAGGTTCGCTTCGTAATCCAGCCAACTTCTGCAACGTGGTCGGCATTCGTACATCGCCCGGCCGCGTACCAAAGTGGCCCGTAGGCAACGCGTGGTCACCCTTCAGCGTGCAGGGACCCATGGCCCGTACGGTTCAGGATACCGCGCTGATGCTCAGCGCCATTGCCGGTCCGGATCCCAGATCGCCCATCTCGATCGTGGAACCTGGCAGTATTTTCAGACAGCCCCTTGACCGTGATTTCAACGGTGTCCGCGTTGCCTGGAGCAAGGATTTCGGAACGTTGCCGGTCGATCAGCGCGTAACGGATGTTCTCGAATCACAACGTCATGTATTCGGGGACCTGGGCTGTATCGTGGAGGAAGGAGAACCGGATTTCACAGGCGCTGATGATGCCTTCAAGGTGCTTCGAGCCGCTTCTTTTGCACAATCCTATGAGGAACTGCTCAAAACACACAGGGACCTTATAAAAGACACTGTAATCTGGAACACAGAAGCAGGCCTGGCACTTAAAGGGTCCGATCTGGCGCGGGCGGAATCCGAACGGACAGAGCTATACCACAGGGTCCGAAGGTTTATGGAATCCTACGAGTTCATGATATATCCGGTTAGCCAGGTGCCGCCTTTTGATGTGACAACGCCGTACATCACAGAGATAAATGGTGTCGAAATGGACACCTATATCGACTGGATGAGTTCGGCATATTTCATAAGCGTCACAGGCTTACCAGCTATCTCCGTGCCGTGTGGCTTCACTTCGAAAGGCTTACCGGTGGGAATTCAGATCGTGGGACGTCATCAGGATGATTTCGGCGTACTCCAGATGGCCCATGCCTTCGAGGAGGCGACCGGTGTTTGGAAACGGCGTCCCAATGTTGTCGGCGCATAAGGATGTTTCCTATGGACATGGACACGGTGTTGCACAACCTGGGCGTACGCGATGACACGCTTTCAGAAAATGAAATGAGTCATCTGGATGAAAAAGGGTTTCTAACGCTACCCAACATCATGTCTGCCAATCAAGTAGCAGCATTCAGGTCGAGACTGGAAACCTTGATTGAAGAAGAAGGCGATGACGCAGGAAAGGAAGTGCATCAGGAAGCGGGGGCGCTAAGGTTAAGTGACTTGATCAATAAGGATCCCATGTTCGATTTCTGCTATACCCATCCAAGGCTTCTGGCGGCTGTCCGCCAGATGCTTACCTCCGATTTCAAGGTACATTCACTGAACAGCCGGTTTGCGATTCCGGGAGAAGGGAAACAGGGGTTTCATATGGATTGGGGACCGCGTGACGAAGAAGAACGAAAGCTCTCTCAGAACGGTCATTATTTCGTGGCTAATTCTCTATGGCTGCTGGATGATTTCACCGCGACAAATGGTCCGACGCGGCTGGTGCCCGGGTCCCACAAGTGGGGGAAATCACCACAGGAGGTGATGGACGACCCGACTTCATCTCATCCAGATGAGGTGAAGGTTGTGGCCCCGGCCGGTACGGTCGTGGCCTTCAATTCCCATATATGGCACGGCGGCTCGTTGAACCGCAGTCATGATATGCGCCGGGCGATGCACATGGCCTTTGTACGTCGTAACCTGCCACAGCAGACGGATCAAAAGCAACACCTGCGACCCGGAACTGCATCCAGGTTGGACGAAGAGAAACGTATTTTGCTGGATTTGTGAACACAACGACAACAAGAATTGAGCAGCGAACACTGCAAACGGCGCGGACAGCATCAAGCCGGCAGGATTGTATTCTAGGCCAACCGCCCTACCAACCGTGGATAAACCTGCTGAGCCGTTTGCTTCTGCGTTCCATCGTTCCACCCGAATTCCAGCATCAAGTCCACTTGTCTCTTCGATCAGAGTGCACTGAAAACACCCAGGGCATGGAGCGAAGTGCATTCGGTTTGGCCGATTCCATGTTAAGATGAACACAATGAGCGAGAACAAGACCACAGGCTTTCAGGCAGACGGCTTCAAACCTGCCCACAAACATGTTTATTCAAGTTGGCACACAAGTATCCTGAAACATCTACAGAAATAGGTGGGCAACACCCCCGGCTGTCACTATATTTTGTGACGGAAATCCATGTTCATTTTCCGACTGTGAAATCCTGGTGATGGATTGAGCCGGTATTTTAAACGCCTGGGATAAACTATGACCAACAAGCAAACGGCGCCATTTGGCTTCTGGGAGAGTCCGTTTACCCCCTCCATGATGGGCGGACAGCTCCGGTTTTCGGATGTGCAGTGGGACACCGATGGACAACGGCTCGTGTGGCTGGAAGTACGCTCCGGGCGCGGTGTTTTGGTGTGCCGGGGGGGTACGAACGCCCCGTATGATCTCAATGACGAGCACAACGTGCGAGCCGGGGTAGGTTACGGTGGCGGAGATTTTACGGTTTCGCACGGTTACGTGGTGTACGTGGAAAAAAGCGGGCGCCTTTTCCGGCAATCGCTGGATTCTGGACCTGCTGACGCCATCACCCCGGCATTCGGTCACGCGGGATCCCCGGTGGTGTCTCCGAATGGTGAATGGGTACTGTACGTGCACAGTTATGAACGGACGGATGTGCTGGCACTGACGAATTCCGACGGTGTGAAATGGCCCATCAACCTGGTATCGGGTTCCGATTTTTACATGCAGCCGGCCTGGCATCCAGAGGGTGACCGGATCGCCTGGATCGAATGGGATCAGCCCAATATGCCCTGGGACGGCACTCGGTTGATGCTTGGTAGATTGTCGGAGAGTGTAACCGGGGCTCTAGAAGAAACACAGATTACCGGAAACGAAAAGACAAGTGTGTTCCAACCGGAGTTTTCCCCGGATGGCGAATGGCTTTCTTATATCACTACGGAAGGTGAATGGGACGCGCTCGTAATCCATAACCTGGAATCCGATGAGCGCGTGGTACTTGAGAAGGATACAACGCTTGCAGAACCGGCCTGGGTGCAGGGCATACGCGTTTACGGGTGGGGGCCGGACAGTAAATCTATATACTACCATCGGAACGATCAGGGCACCGGGACTCTCTGGCAGGTGAATACAGAAACAGGAGAACGGAGTAAGGTGGAGACAGGCCCCTATTCATGGCTCCAGCAGATTTCGGTCTCGCCTGCCGACAGTGCGATCGTCTGCACCGCCTCCTCTCCTGCTGTCCCGGATCGGGTCATCACAATAGAATCCTCCGGAAGAACGATCCACCGGCGCAGCAGCTCCGAACGCGTTTCGACCAGCGAGATGTCCATTCCCCGCCCACATTCCTGGGAAGCGCCGGATGGCACCAGGGTCCACGGTCTGTATTATCCCCCAAAAAACAGCCGATACGCCTATGAGGGCGCACCACCCGCCATCGTCGGCATCCACGGGGGCCCCACCGGTCAGCGCACGGCGAACTATTCCAGCGAAGCCGCCTTCTTTACAAGCAGAGGCTATGCTTTCCTCGATGTGAATTATCGTGGTAGCACCGGCTACGGACGCTCTTACATGGTTGCCCTGAGAGGGCACTGGGGTGCCTACGACGCAGAAGATGCTGTCGGTGGGGCGCAGTCCCTGATCGATCAGGGACTGGCGGATCCTGACCGAATCGTGATAAAAGGTGGTAGCGCAGGAGGATACACGGTTCTGAATACCTTGATCCACCACCCGGGCGTGTTCAAGGCAGGAATGTGCCTTTATGGTGTTACAAACCTGTTTACTCTGGCGACTGAAACCCATAAATTCGAAGAAAAATATCTGGACCTCATAGTCGGAACATTGCCGGAACACGGTGAACGATACCAGGCATGGTCGCCCATTTTTCACGCTGAAAAAATCAGGGATCCGATTGCAGTATTCCAGGGCACAGAAGATCAGGTCGTACCACCAAATCAGGCCGAATCGATAGTCAACGTTCTCAATCGGAATGGCGTCCCGCATATCTATCGGCAATACGAGGGGGAAGGGCACGGCTGGAGGAAGATGTCAACGATCGAATCGTTTTATGAAGATGTCGATACCTTTTTAAAGCAGTATGTGTTGATCTGAGCCGGAGGCAGGATGCGTATTAAGTTATATGAGAAACCCACTTGAAGCAAATGCAGGGAGGCGGTCAGCCTCCTCGACGACAGGGGGCTCTCTTACGACAGAATTGATTACTACACCGCCCCTCTCACCCGGGATGTACTGGTACGATTACTCACTGAAATGGATGCCCGTCCCAGAGACATCATGCGGACCAGTGAAACAACCTATAAAGAGTTGAATTTGGCAGATTCGGACCTGGCCGACGATGCGTTAATCGATCTGATGATTCAACATCCTGACTTACTTCAGCGTCCTATTTTGGAGATCGATGACCAGGCGTTGCTGGGCAGACCGACGGATCGGATCGAGGCGTTTCTGGATGCCGCTATCGCCATGGGGTGAATCTTTTCCTTATTGCTGTTGCGGAGGCGGGCCGGAGTGGGAAATGATCGGGAGAAGGCGAAAAGGTATGTCGGTACACACATGAATCCGAAACCTTCACCAAAACGGAATATGGGGTGGCGGTGGCCTGTCACACCGCCAAAATCCTGCTCACTCGCAAAAACCTCCTTATTCTGGTAGATATCGAGCCTGAGACATACACCCTGAATGTTACAGTAAGTAACAAAACCTGTGTACCAATCCGACAATGCCTCTGTACTCCTGTTTTTAAAGACGCATCTGGAAGAAAACAGCCGGCAATTCCGATAATTCGTCAATTATCTAATCCGTTCCTCCGGAGGTACTCTTGTTTTATTTACGCTACCCTTCAATTATCGCCGCAATCTGTTTCCTGCTGGCCTGCGGCTCCGAACCCTTGCAGATCGACGAACTGGACCCCAACAGCCCCTTGAATTCCATCAAGATGCCACCGGGGTTCAACATCCGCGTTTACGCGGATAACGTTGCGAATGCCCGGGGAATGGTGCTGAGTCCCGGCGGCGTGCTGTTCGTCGGTAGTCGCCGGGAGGGTAAAGTGTATGCGCTGCAGAACCTGGACGGTGATCACACGGCCGAAAAAATGTATACCGTCGACACCGGGCTGCGAATGCCCACCGGGGTGGCATTCCGGGAAGGGGCATTGTTTGTGGGAGCGGTGAATCAGATCCTTCGCTATGACAATATCGAGTCAAACCTGGAGAATCCCCCCGATCCGGTAATCGTGCTCGACACCCTGCCTTCCGACCGGCACCACGGATGGAAGTATCTTGGCTTCGGGCCGGACGGGCGGCTGTATGTACCTGTGGGGGCGCCTTGCAATATCTGCAACAAAGAAGAAGAAGATCAGCGATATGCTTCTATCCTGAGCATGAACCCGGACGGCTCGGACATCCAGGTGTTCGCCTCCGGTATTCGGAATACGGTTGGTTTCGACTGGCATCCAGTAACGGATGAACTGTGGTTCACCGACAATGGCCGAGATCTGATGGGCAATGAAATTCCACCCGATGAATTGAACCACGCCCCTACTTCCGGCCTACATTTTGGTTATCCGTTCCACCACGCCACAAACGTCACCGATCCCGAATTTGGTGATCAGCGTGCCAAGGAGACTACCGTATCACCGGTGCAGGATCTGGGACCGCATGTTGCGGCGATCGGCATGGCATTTTACGAAGGGACCATGTTTCCAGAAGAATACCGTAACCAGATCTTTATCGCTGAGCACGGCTCCTGGAACCGAGACGCAAAAATCGGATACCGCATCACGCTGGTTCGCCTCGATGAAAACAATAAGTCCCTCGGCTACGAAGTCTTCGCGGAAGGTTGGCTCCAGGGCGAAGAACAATGGGGCCGTCCGTCGGACGTGCTCGTCGTCCCCGGCGGTGCCCTGTTAGTTTCTGATGATCAGGCAGGGATCGTCTATCGAATTTCATACGATGAATGACATAATTGACGGATAAGCGGAATATCCTATTCTGTTGATCCGCCAATACAAACTACCGGAGACATCTTCATGTTCAACCTACCCCTGCATTGGCAAATCATCATTGGACTGATTCTCGGACTGATTTACGGCATAGTCTCAGCGGCGATGGGATGGGCACAATTTACGACGGACTGGATTGTTCCGTTCGGTGATATTTTCCTGAACCTGCTCAAATTGATTGCCGTCCCACTGGTACTGGGATCCCTAATCACAGGTGTCGCTTCCCTTTCGGACATGCACAAACTGTCCAGAATCGGTGGGAAAACCATCACGATCTATATTGCCACGACCGCGGTCTCGGTTACGATAGGCCTCATCCTGGTCAATATACTGCAGCCTGGAGCCTCCGTACCCCAGGACCTGCAACGGGAGCTGCAGGCAGCCTATCAGGCGGAGACCGAAACGAGGCAGGGCAGTGCAGAGGCGGTCAAGGAACGGGGACCATTGCAGGTGTTCGTAGACATGGTCCCGGGCAATATCTTCGCGGCAGCCGGCAACAACGGCAACATGCTCCAGGTGGTGTTCTTTTCCATCCTGTTCGGTATCGCCATGATCATGATCCCGAAAGAGAAAGCGCAGCCGCTTCTCGGATTCTTCGAGGGCCTTACGGACGCGATCATTAAAATCGTTGAAATCATTATGCTGGCTGCGCCTATCGGCGTGTTCGCACTTATCGCCAAAACGATCAATCAAGTGGCTAAGGACGATCTGTCCGCCGTGGTGGAACTGTTGAGCGCCCTCGGTTTCTACTGTCTGGTTGTGGTGATCGGTCTATTAATCCACGGGGTCATTACCTATCCTATCCTGCTCAAATCATTCACCAAACTCAAGGCGGTGCAGTTTTTCAGAGACGTAGCCCCCGCCCAGCTTCTCGCCTTCTCCACAAGTTCCAGCGGCGCTACGCTGCCAGTGACCATGGATGTATGCGAGAAAAAGATAGGGGTCTCCGAGGAGGTATCGTCCTTTGTGCTCCCCCTCGGAGCCACCATCAACATGGATGGGACAGCCCTCTATCAGGCCGTTGCCTCCGTATTCATCGCACAGGCCCTGGGCATCGGACTCGACATCTCAGCCCAGCTTCAGATCATCCTGACCGCGGTACTTGCATCTATCGGTACAGCAGCGGTTCCCGGCGCCGGGATCATTATGCTGGTGATAATCCTAGAAACGGTGGGTGTCCCAACCGCCGGTATCGCCTTGATTCTCGGCGTAGATCGAATCCTCGACATGTGTCGCACAGCCGTCAACGTTACGGGGGATGCCACCGTAGCCACCGCCGTAGCGGCTTCCGAAGGTCAGCTTCATTCGCCGAACGAGGAGGCTTAGGAGATGACCGGCGCGCAGTCCTGGAATCCGGATCGCTATGCCCGCAACGCACGTTTCGTGGCAGAACTGGGAATGCCTGTTTTTTCGTTGCTCGATCCAAAGGCCGGAGAACGGATACTCGATCTCGGCTGCGGCGATGGCGCCTTGACGGAGAAGCTGGTGGAAGCGGGCTGTGACGTGGTGGGGGTCGACGGTAGCGCAGAACAGATCGAAGCGGCATGTCAGCGGGGATTGAATGCACAGGTGATGGACGGGCAGCAACTAACGTTTGAAAATGAATTCGACGCCGTTTTCAGCAACGCGGCCATGCACTGGATGAACCGTCCCGACGATGTGATTTCCGGTGTCCGGCGGGCACTCAAGCCGGAGGGACGATTCGTGTCAGAAATGGGCGGATTCGGATGTGTTCGGACTATCGAGTCGACACTGCTCGATATGCTCGCTGCCCGCGGCGTCACCGGTACCGACATCAGTCCCTGGTACTTTCCCACCGACACGGAGTACCGGAGTCGCATGGAAACACAGGGATTTCGCGTGGACTACATCGCGCTGATCCAGCGTCCCACGCCTCTGCCGGGGGATGTCGCCGCATGGTTGGAAACGTTCGCCGAGAGCTTTACGAACCGGCTGCCTGAATCAGATCGGCCTGCATTTCTCGAAGAAGTCCGGGAGTGCTTGAGACCGAAATTGTGTAATGCGGAAGGGCTGTGGACGGCCGATTATGTGCGGCTACGGTTTACAGCCGTCAAAACAGTGGATTAAACCCAGAATCCGGGGACAGCCGTGTTCAGAACATTGATAATCACTCATTTACTGATGTCTTTGACAACCGCGCGCGCTAACGACATAGATTCCTATATCAAGGCGCAGATGAAAGAACGTCATATTCCGGGACTGGCTATAGCGATCGTGCAGAACGGAGATTTATCTGAATTCCGGGGCTACGGCCTGTCGAGCGTCGAGCACGAGGTTCCCGTGACGGTTCGTTCGATCTTTGAGATCGGTTCCGTCACGAAGCAGGTCACTGCCGTCGGCATCATGCTGCTGGTCGAAGACGGCAGGGTGGATCTCGACGCGCCCATCAGAACTTACATGAAGGAATCCCCCATTAGGTGGGACGCAGTCACTATCCGTCACCTGCTGACACATACCTCGGGCATTAGAAATTATACCGGCCTACCGGGATTCGAGCTGTCGCGCCGCATGAACCGGGCAGCCTTCATACATGAACTGGCAAAGTACCCGCTCGACTTTACGCCCGGAGAAAAATGGTCTTACTCTAATTCCGGATACAACCTTCTGGGTCATATCATCGAACAGGCGAGCGACCAAACGTACTGGGATTTTCTGGCCAATGCTGTGTTCAAACCCGCGAATATGGCGGATACCGGGGATCGGGATCTCCAGTATGTGATCAAACACCGCGCCACGGGCTACGAATGGATTGATGATTCACTGCTGGGACGTGACTATGACCTGACGGATTTATTCTCCGCCGGCGCCATGGTCTCCTCGTTGGCGGATCTTGTTCGATGGAACGCGGCGCTCTCAGAGATTGATCTGTTACAGGCTTCCAGTATGAGAGAACTATGGAAACCGGTAACGCTCAACAATGGGGAAACCTATCCATACGGTTTCGGATGGTACATTGAAAATATCCGGGGTTACCGGCGTCTCAGGCACAACGGACAAACGGCAGGTTTTTCTGCGAACTATACGCACTATCCGGATCAGAACCTGTCGATCATAGTCCTATGCAATCTGGGAACCATCGGCCTGGCAGGGGATATAGCTAACGGTGCGGCAAAATACTACATTCCGGGCTTATCATTAAAAAATGCCGTCACCATTGATGACGTTGCGCCGGAGTTGACAAAGTCCCTAAAAAAATTACTGGACGACAGATGGAACAATATCTTGCAGCTGGAAAAATTCACCGGCAATGCAAGAAAAAAATTGATCACTGACAATGCTGTCGGCGTCAACAAGCGCCTTGCGACTTATGGAAAGCCGACAGCGTTCGACCTTATCGGGCATGAACAAATAGAATCTATCACCACGAGATATTACAGAGTTGTAATCGGGAACAATTTTCTGGTCTTCCGGGTTGTTGCAACTGATAGCGGCCTTGTCGACGACATGACCCTTATGGAAGAAGAATGACATGGGATTTTTTAGGAGAAACTATGAGTCTGGAACCACATGAAATAGATCATTTTCACGGAGAAGGTTATCTGATCTTCCCTGCATTGATTCACGGGGAAAAACTCACCCGTTATAAATCCAGCCTGGCTGAACTGGTGACGCGGGCGAACGGAATGGAGACGTCACAGGACGGGTATTCATTACAGCCTGATAAAAACGGGGAGTTGATACCAGGTCGTCTTTTCAAAGTCCAGGGTGTATGTGTGGTGGAACCGCTTTTACTCGACCTGGCCCGTGAATCCGAAATCACGGACCGCATCGCCTCTTTAATCGGTCCGGATTTGCATATGTTCGGCTCCAAGTTCTTCCCGATGCTGCCCCACGGCGGAACCTCAACCGGCTGGCACCAGGACAACCACTACTTCGGAACGCAGTCCGATCGCGTCGTAAGCTGCGGAATCTACCTTGAAGAGTCGGATCGCTCCAATGGATGTCTCAAACTTTTGCCGAAGAGCCACGCCACCGGAAGCTTGGTGGCCCACACCCACGGCAGCGGCACTTTCGCCCACGGCAATTGGACCGAAGTAGACGAATCTCAGGCCATCGATGTGGTATGTCCCGGGGGCACCGTCGTCCTGTTTTCCGCCAATCTGCTCCATGGGGCCACCATTAACACCAGCGCCCGTTCCAGATACAGCACCGCCTGGCATTACATTCCGGCGGATCTGGATCTGGAAATGTTTCCTTTCGAGAAATATCAGGATAGGCATGAAGTACGTGGTATTGATTGATCTGTTGACTTATTCGCTGCAACAAATAGGCGCCCGCGAGCCGATAGCTGCAAACATTTCCGGTCTTGGAATTAATCATGATCAAGATTCGTTTTGCCAGCTACTTCTCCCAATTGGCCTTATAATTTACGTCTTGATGATAACGTTGAATAGTATATATTACGGTACAATCACAGGCAGATTGCAAATTAGCAAGAGGATTAAATGAATCAAACACAATACCAGGCAACTTGGGAATCCCTGGACAGCCGTCCCATGCCAAGGTGGTTCAATGAAGCGAAATTCGGCATCTTCATTCACTGGGGCCTTTACTCGGTTCCCGCATGGCGACCTCTGAGCAAAGAGCGGTACGCTTCTTATGCGGAGTGGTATTACGCCACGGTGATCGGTGATCATGAATTCGGTGGGGATGCGTTCCATAAGCAGACTTATGGGGAGAATTTCGAGTACCGGGATTTCGGCCCGATGTTCAAGGCAGAACTGTTCGACCCGGATTACTGGGCATCACTGTTTCAGAAGTCCGGCGCGAAATACGTGGTGCTGACCACCAAGCACCACGACGGATACTGTCTCTGGCCCACCAAGAGTCCTTACAAAAAAGAGTGGAACAGCATGGCGATCGGTCCGAAACGGGATCTGGTGGGGAATTTGACGACGGCAGTCAGGAACCAGGGCTTACGTATGGGGCTTTACTACTCGATTATCGAATGGGAAAGCATATGGACGCACCGAGCTGACACCGGATATTACGTGGATAAATCCCTGGTGGACCGATACCGCATCCCGGAAGATAAATATGTGACCGAACACCTGATACCCCAGTTAAAGGAGCTGGTACAAATATATCAGCCGGATGTCATTTTCTCGGATGGCGGGGAATGGGATGGCAGCGAGGAATACTTTAAGACAAAGGAGTTCCTGGCTTGGCTGTACAACGAGGCGCCCAACAAGGAGGAGGTCGTGGTAAACGACCGCTGGGCGAAAGATGTACCGGGCAACCATGGAGATTACTACTCCAGCGAATACGAAGACACGGATGCTATCGGGCTGGACCATCCCTGGGAGGAAAGTAGGGGGATCGGTGGGTCGTACGGATTTAACCGGGCGGAAAACATCGAAGACTATCGGACTTCCGAAGAGCTTATCCATGAATTGATCGGGGTGGTAAGCAGGGGGGGCAACTTCTTGCTAAACGTCGGCCCCACTTCGGACGGCAGGATTCCGGTTATCCAACAGCAGAGGCTCCTCGATGTTGGTGAGTGGATGGCAGTCAACGGCGAGGCGATCTACGACGCACAGGCCTGGCGGGAGAGCCGCGATACGGATCTGACGTCGGTGGCCTTTACCGTTAAGGGTAACAACCTGTATGTGATTTGCACGGAATGGCCGGTGAATCAGGTTTTCGTTCCAGGGATCACGTCTCACGACAGTCTCACTGTCGAGATGCTCGGTACGGACAGGTCGGTAACGTGGTCAGCGGAGAATGGCGGGATCACTGTTTCGCCTCCTGCCCTGTCGCCGGGAGAAGTGCCGTGCCGGCACGCTTATGTATTTAAAATCACAGAATTTAAGAAAGCGTAGCATATGGATCAATTTCTAGATATCCTGAACCAGACCTGGCAGTGGACCGGCATGGAGTTGCTGACGGCCTTCGGCATTCTGGTAGCCGCATTCATTGCGCGCAAGTTGTTCCGGATCTTCCTGGAACGCGGGGCAAAACGTCTGACTGCAAAGACGGAAACAGATCTGGATGACCTGCTGATCCAGGCTATCGAGAAGCCGATCGATGTTGGTATACTTATTCTGGGCGTTTATCTGGCGGCACAGAGTCTGAATCCGCCTGACCGAATGCAGGAATGGCTGACATCCATCTTCTGGATTCCTTATTCGTTCCTGATCGCCTGGACGATGTTCAGGGGTATCAGCGTCCTCTCACATGGCCTGCACAAGTGGGCGCAGCGCACGGACAACGCCCTGGACGACCAGCTCGTTCCGCTGGTGGACCGGGCGGCAAAAGTAGTCGTATGGATCCTGGCCATATTGATGGTACTTCAGAATATGGGCTATTCCATTTCCGGCCTGATCGCTGGTCTGGGGGTGGGTGGTCTGGCCGTGGCGCTGGCCGCGCAGAAGACCCTGGCGGATGTGTTTGGATCAGTGATGCTCCTGGCGGACCGGCCGTTTGCCATAGGGGACTGGGTGGTCTCTCCGGACAAGGAAATCGAAGGCACAGTAGAACGTATCGGATTCCGCAGTACCCGCATTCGTACGTTTGATCAGACGCTTGTAACCATCCCTAACAGCCGCCTGGCCGATTTTGTCATCAACAACATGTCACAACGGCCCGTGCGGCGGGTCTGGATAACTGTGGGGCTCACCTATGGCACCCAGGTGAATCAGATGAAAGAGGCGGTTTCAAAGATCGATAGCCTGTTGCGCACCCATCCCGATGTGGACCAGGATTCTACGATCCTAGTTTACTTCACCGACTTTGGGGACAGTTCCCTCAACATCATGGTCTACTACTTCGCGAATACAACGGTCTGGGGAGAATACCTGCGGGTACGCGAAGATGTGAACCTTAAGATCATGAAGGTCGTCGAGGATCTGGGGCTCTCCATCGCCTTCCCTACGCGCACGGTACATCTGGAGCATAGCGCCGAATCGGGCTGATCTCACTAAAACTTGAGCGTTGCGACAGGATCCTCTTTCGTGGCACGGCTTACAGGAACGAAGTTGCCGAACAGAGCCACCACGGTCGCAATGAAGACGACACAGATAGTCTTTGCGGTGTCGTTCAGAAGTAGAGGGATTTTCGTTGTTTTAAAATAGTCGACGCAGGGCATCACAGGATCCCCTCGATGCTAAAACCCTGCGACGACAACCCTGTTCCCGATATTTAAGATTTCGTTCACCCATTCGCCCGCACCTGCCGAAAAAGCAACCCCTCCTATGACTGATACTGACGTGACCGCGCCCCATATCGACCTGCAGCGGCGAACCGGACGGAGTGTCAGTCAACCATATGCCGTCGTACTTCACAATGACGACTATCACGAGATGGATTATGTTGTGCAGTCGCTGGTAGAAAGTGTGCCTGAACTATCCTCAGGTGACGCCTTCCGGATCATGATGGAGACGCATAAAACCGGAAAAGCCATCGTGATTGTCTGTCCGCTGGAACAAGGGGAACTCTACCGAGATCGAATCCGTAACTGTGGCCTGGCGGCGACTGTAGAGAAGGTTTGAGACGTCAAAACCAGCTGTCATAAGGGTTAGCCGAATCTTCTAATGGTAAAGAAACCCTGTCCCCCCTTATGTGGGACAGCCTGGCAGCCATGGCCATTTCCATATGTTTACGAGCGGTCTTTCCCGTACACAGCTCAAATTCCGGCTTTTTACCCTCTATCATATCAATCATGGAACGGGCCATGCGGTGGTGAGCGTTGATCCATTTCTGGCTGCCGGACACCTCCTCATGAGCCAGGATTTCCCAGCGATCGTCCTCCAGCAGCTTCGGGTTGGTGTGCGGGTGGTAATAGATATCCGGACCGTCCTGGGTAGGCCCGGGCAAACAAAGCGTTCCTTCGGTGCCGTGAATATCGATACGGTACGGGTTTTCGACACCGTCGCCCGCATAGGACTCGAATTCGGCATTGAAACCATCGAACTGGTAGTGGGCCCAGATGCCGTTACCGGCGGACAATCCCATACCGAACACACCGTCCTTCTTATCAGCCGGCGTGGCAGAACGCCCGTCCTGGGTGATGATTGACTGGCACCAGAGCGGTGCCCCGAATAGCTGCCACAGAAAATCGAAGAAGTGCGGATAAAGATCTATTAACCACTGATCCCCGCCCAGTTCGCCGCCGAAGCCGTACATGCGCGCCCACCTTGGTTCCCCAATCTTTCCGCTGCGTATCATCGGTATCGCAGTGGTTTGAATTTCGGGACGTCCGCGCCAGGGGTGCGCCATTACAAGCATTGCGCCGGCACGGTCGCAAGCCTTCAGCATCTGATCCGCTTCTGCCGGAGTTCGGGCCAATGGTTTTTCAACGTATACATGTGTGCCCTGTTCGGCGGCGGCCATCACCATGTCCAGATGGTTGCTCATTTCGTGGGTCGCGAGCACCGCGATGTCGGTCTCTTCGACACTCAGCATCTCACGGTAATCCGCGTAGGCCTTCCGGGCGCCGGTACGTTCGACAGCCTTGGCGCGTCCCCCTTCATCCGGATCGGCAAGCGCAACAATCTCCGCCCCCGCCACACCGACAAATGCCTGATCGAGCGAATGCCCGTAGTCACCACATCCTGTGTGACCGATGATACATACCTTCATGAGGCCGAAACTCCTTAAGACAGGTTCTCCACGAAAGGCTTAAAATTCCGTTTGGCAGCCTTCCATTCCAGCAGCTTGTTGCAGATATAGACGATCACTGTAAATGAATTCACCGCCGTGTTCAGATGGAACAGATTGGTACCGACTCCGGCTTCGGTGATCCTGAGTAATTCATGATTGGTGACAGAATCCCATATATCTTCATGGCGGTTAGACCACTGTGTGTCCATCCGGAAATCCCCGCAAACACATTACCCCCAAGCCCCCCACTGCTGCGGGCACAGGTAAATGCGCATACTTCTTCGAATCAGGTGTCACGATTCACACCGTCGCAATACGAGTTCTCCTGCCCTGCCAACCTGTGTATCGCTGGCCCCGCCTCCGGTGCGGTTAACTTGGTGTCGAGATCCTTAATGCGACCATCTTTTAAACCGTAGATCCACCCGTGCATGGAAAGCAAACATTGATATGTTTGAACCTTGAGGACTTCCACGGCGTGCTGCAACACTGACAGACAATTAAAATCCGTATGCAACATCCGATTTGCTATGTTGCGGTGCACAAATACCTCTTCCGGTTTCAACTCCAAGATCTGATTTGGCGGAACCCGGCTGTCGGCACAATCAACCCAGAAATATTCCGGTGTCCGCTGTTGGGCAATTTTTTAAACATATCCGGTGTTTCATCTATGACACCTTCCGCCTACTTTTCGTTTTTTTCCAAGAGTTGATTCAAAGATTTGAGTGACATTATGGTAGATTTCTGTTCTTGGGTAAACTCAACAAATTTGAGAATATCCTATAGGCTCCCGGTACTCCAGCCGGAAGCTGACGAAACCAAGCATAGCCGGTGTATATGTAAAATCCTTCCCCATAACGCGCCTCTACAAGACCGCCTGCCTTCGGTTCTTCACCCGGATCCTGTGACGCCATCAGCGGGGTATACCGATCGTCCCATTCACCAAAAAAATACAACCCTCGTTCCTGCACCCACCCATCAAAATCTTTTTTCGAAATCTTGTTCGGAATATTAAAAACAGGATGGTTTGGCTCCAATATTTCAACAGGTGCATCTTCTCTTGTGACCCTATCGTGCGGCCTGCTAATATGGGCCGGATAGGGACTGAACTGAGTGCGGTTGAAAACGTACTGATTATATTGTACGATGTAAGTACCGCCGTTCCGTACAAATTCTAAAAGCCGGTGGTTGAACGCTACCAAATCTTCCCGCACCGCATAGGCCCGAATACCTGAAATAATAACGTCATAAGCCTCCAGATCCCCACTCGAAAGCTCGTTCGTGTCCAACAAATGAACTTCGACCCCCAGTTGCGCCAGAGATGCGGGGATACCGTCTCCGGCCCCCACGATATAACCTACGTTTAATCCTTCGGCAATCTCAACTTCAAACACTTTGACTTCAGAAACCGCATCTCGGTACAGGTGATGTGGATTAATATGGGGATAGCTGATCTCCACGTACCCCTCCCGATACTCTTTTCCATCCCATTCCGCCACTGCATTAAAGAAATAGGTGCCGCTTTGTATGGAAGGTGACGGCATTACTTCGAAGATGAGGGTAGTCTCCTCATTTTCACGGTTGAAGTCGAACGGATAACCAGCTGGATTCACAGTCCATCCATCCGGTACTTCGAGTCGTATGTTCGCGGCAGCGGGCCCGGGTACATTATTACGGACCGTCACCTGGAATGGTCGCGACCGCTTCTCGCGGGATACGGGGACAACTGCGTTTTCAGGGGTCAGCCTTACGGATAAAGCCGGAGCGATCATGAGCGGACGGCGGATCTCCCCTATGGCCTGATCCGCATACCGGTATTCTGCCGGCTGCACGATCTCAATCGTTGTGCTATCGACCATAAACACGGCATGGCCGACCACCCCGGTCGGACGCCACGGCAGCCCTATCATATCATCGGAATCCACTACGACTGTACTGGCATATTTCGATTCCCGTCTCCAGTAGGGCTTACTGGTACGGGCGTAATCGCTGACTGTCACGGAAACCGGGTTGTCCATCTGCTGGTTGTACCCCAGCGGATTTTTAATGACATCTCCGGATTTAATCTTCCATGTTTCCGGTGTTTCGAGCCAGGTCGCAACCGGTATGATCGGGATTCTGCTGCGGTTTAACAACTGCAGGTTCACCCCGAATGTGCTGCCTGGGATCACCACCGGATCGTCCACGAGCACCTCGAAGGACAAACCGAGGGCCAGTGAGACCACATCAACAAAGTCCTGTTCTTTGAGATCTGAAAGAAACAGCAGGTAGTCTTTATCAGCCGCATCTATATGGCTCATCACAATATTGCGACGAACATTGCGGAGGTGCTGCAAGCCTCTTAGGGTGGCGGGCAAGACGGTTGAGGGCTCGAAAGGACGGTAGGCTTCAATAGCCTCACGCGCGGCCATGTCGGTTAATTCCAGCGTGGGCGCGATCATACGATTGAATGAAACGTCATCGGATACATTAGCGAACCGCATGAATGAAGTATCGATACCATCGAACAAGGATCTGTCGCGTGTGTCTGGCGGAACTTCAGTGGTCCGTTCCACCAGCTTGATTTTGGTGGTTGCGGGCCCTTTACGCTGAATGGACCCCATATCCTGTGACCGGTGCTGGCTGCGGCCGGCAAGGCCTATTTCTTGATAGGACCTCTGGTATATGGGGCTGTATTCGCCGGTATTAATAAGAAGGGAATCCAAACTTTCAAAAGAAGCGCGCGTGTTGCTTATATACAGTTTACCGGCCTGCCATGGATGCAGTCCCTGTGCGATCTGATCCGGAAACTGGTCAGGATCTGCTGCTACCCGAAAGGCCTCACGGGTCGTAATGCCTGCCGCCTGATGCTGCCCGTGCCCGTCCCGTGGGGAACCCGCGAACACAGATACTATCACATCGGGACGAAAACGGCGGATAATCCGAACCACATCATCAAGAAGCAGGTCTCGCCCCCACAGTTCGAACGCTTCGTCTGCGTTCTTGGAAAATCCATAGTCAAATGCCCTGGTAAAAAACTGTTCCGCACCATCAAATTTACGCGCTGCCAGCAGCTCATCCGTACGGATCGCTCCGATGCCGTCATATAACTCGGGTCCAATCAGGTTCTGGCCGCCCTCTCCCCTGTTCAGGGCCATGTAAGCAGTCCGCACATGCATGCCCCTGCTTACATAAGCCAACAGGGAACTCCCCTCATCATCCGGATGGGCACCCGTATGAAGCATGCTGGCTACCACCGGAAGCTTCTGAAGCGCCTGTGCCAGGGTAGCAGCACCACGACTATCGGGCAGGGGACGGGCAAGTCCTGCTTTTGCGTCGAAAATTGTGGAAGGCAGCAAAAGGCACAGGCACAAAGGTGTCGCCCAAGAAAGATTTGCCCATACACGAGTCATACAAGCTATCCTTTCCCGTCGGGCAGGGAACGCCGGTAAAGCCATAGGAATCCAGCCAACACGACGCAGATCATTGCCAGGACCCATCCAAACCTGCGACGCGTGCTGACTTCCTCTCTGACCAAGAGGAGTTCCTTGTCCACGTTTTTCAGACTGTCCCTGAATGAATCTGCCATCGGAATGAGAGTATCGAACAAAAACACGTGTGAAGCCTGTTCCCTGTATGTGTTTCTGATTCGGTCTAGCTTGCCGAGTATCGGATCTACCGGCACCCCGGTAGGCAGTAATTCCAATGCAGCCATCCTCGTCTCCGCAATCGGGTCCAGGATGCCATTGACCGCCGTAACGAATTGATCGAGCGTCGCATTTTCATGGCAGTCTTCACAATTATCCGGAATCGAAATTTCCGCTACCTGGGGCTGGCGGATGATATGGCTGCCATGACAATCGATACAACTGGGCCAAAGGCCTCCCGCCAATCCGTGGGGACTCGCAAGGTAATTAGTCATCTGGATCTGATGACATGTACCGCACACTTGGTGGACTTGATCGGGCTGCAGTTCCCCCTTGAATCCGGCTTCCAAGTCATGGGAAATCTCCTTTACCATGGAAGCGGCGGAACCGCCATGGCACTCCTGACACGCTATGCCGGCCATCTGATGAACGCTTCCCCGCCATTCCGGGACAGGAGCGGCCATCGCCTCCTGTTCCAGGGCGGCATGGCAGAGCACACAGGCATTTGAAGATTGGGCCGCTACTGTCGCAGGTAGCAGAAACACTAGGAAGAGCATCAGATTAAGCATAGCTTTTAAGGCTCCACTATGATCTGGGGCAATCCGTATACGTCGAAATGGTACTTCGTGCCTAATATGATCTGATCCGTGTCCGAAATATGCCCCAGGACACCCAGCGCGATCGTGAAGCCAATGAAGAGTATACCAGCTACAATGGCCACCGGACGCTTACCCGGATGTCTTTCAGGCGAGCGATCCCAAAACGGCAACAAAAGCAGTGCAAGGATTACGATGCCAGTGCCTAAAAGCCCTATCAGTTCCGGGAAAAACTTCAACACCTGGTACAGCGGTAGAAAATACCACTCCGGTTTCACACCCAGTGGCGTATTGAAGGGATCCGCCTTGTCCTCCAGCGGCACTGGATAATACACGACCATGAGAATCATGGTTGCGATTATTAGCAACACCATAATCGATTCTTTGAGGACATGCTGTGGAAAAAACGGCTTGCCCCCTCTCCGGGTAAGTTCCTCGGAGTTGGGTTCGGGGGTGTCGGTGCTGTCCAGCGTCGAGATGCCCAGATACCGAATCAGGAACAGGTGAACGCCCACGAGCAACATAAACACCCAGGGAAGAACGATCACATGCACCGTGAAGAAGCGGGTCAATGTCGATTCCGATACGATCTCCCCGCCGCGCAGGATCAGGAGGGTGTGCTCACCAACGATGGGCACTGCGCCGGCAATTTCGGTACCAACCACCGTGGCCCAGTAGGAGACCTGGTCCCAGGGCAGCAGGTAGCCTGTGAATCCAAACATCATGGTGACACCCAGCAGAGCGAACCCGAATAACCAGGTAACCTCTCTCGGTTTTTTATATCCTCCGTAAAAATAAACGCGTACCACGTGCAACAGCAGGAAAGCGATCATGAAATTAGCGCCGTAGACATGGGACTGGCGCATCAACCATCCGAAAGGGACTTTCTCCATGATAAACTTAATGCTGTCGTAGGCCGTGCTTGCGGATGCTTCGTAGTATATCATCAATAGCAGGCCTGATATGGCCTGGGTAATGAAAAATGCGAACGTGATCGTTCCAAAGGAAAACAACCAGTTCACATGCTTCGGAACGGGTTTGGTTAGGTGTTTACGGGCGAAGTCGATGGCAGCGGAGAGTTCCATCCGCTCCTCGATCCATTCGTAAAGCCATCGTATTAGACGTCCCGCCATAAGTTTATGCTCCGAGCACGACTTTATCGCCGATTACACTGACACCGAGCCGCACCAGCGGGACCGGTGGCGGCCCACCTGTAACCTGTCCCTTTATATCGAAGCGGCCACCGTGACAAGGACAGATAAATTCCTGGTTTTTCTGCACCCATTTCACAGCACACCCCAGATGTGAACATGTCGCCATGAACGCGACAAATCCGTCCGGTCCGTTCACTACCAGCGCCGGTCGACCCCGATAGGTCACAACCTTGGCGGCGCCGGTCGGCAGTTCGGCCAGATCGATCTCGACCTTGCTGACACCTTTCGCTTCCGGCGGCGGCTCAATGTACCTTATCACAGGATATAGGAAACTCATCAGGCCCAGGCTGCTTATCAGCCCCATACACCTGGCCAGGAAACGGCGGCGCACTTCATATTTCGTAGGAGAACCTGTGGACGGCATAACGTCGTCCGGCGAATTTAGCTGACCCATGGGAATGGTAGCTCCATCTATACACCGGTAGTTGATTACCTTAGGTTACCGTACCATAAATTGCACGATAACGTAATCGAAAAACCTGTCTCTTGTCAACCTTTTTTGCAGGCTTGAATCGATTGGATGCGCCTAATTTTCCACTTGACTTTTTGGGTATATCAGTCCATCATGCATTGAGATTTCCGCCTAAAATCCGTTCTGCTCCACAACGGGTGCCCGGACCGGGATTTTTTTCCTGGCAACGCTTATGTCTTATCTCCACCTCCTCGGAAACGACCGTTGTTTTTGCGGTTGTAGAGGCAGGTTTTTCCGGGGAAGGGCATCGAGCGGGTTCGGCGGGCACAGACAACATCTTGACCAGCCTACAACTGATATCATTGTACTGAACCTGGTCATACCCGAATTGGACAGCAGGCGGGGCCTCGCATGATTCGAGGAACAGGTGCCACATATTCACGTGGTGATCTAATTGACATATCCGGTGTTTGAGAACCGGTACCTGACCAGACCGGCCGATCCCTGCGCGGTCAAATCACCAGACCTCACCGAATGGATGGGAACACGCCACAACATTTCGTTGTTCTTCAGAATTTCAATCGGCAATAGCACGACAGACCGCGACTCAACCATCTATGAGAATCCGCCAGAACTACTTCTCTTTCATCGGCCTCCTGTGCTTTATGACCGGCATTTCCTGTGCCGTATCTCAAACGGTTACATTCATGATGCCGCGGCCTCCGCTGGTCAACCTGCTGGAATCCAGACCGATCGCCAGCATGGGTTTCAACGGGGACAACCTCCAGCTGAACTCCCAGCTTGACTTCCTACTCTCAAGACTGCTCATAGCAGACTCCACCATCGCTCTGATCGATCCGGTCAAGGTGTTGCAGGCTCTTTCGGGCCAGGCTTATATGGCCGGAATGATTTCCGATACCCTTGCCGTAAAAGCGGGGAGAACCGTGGGTGCTGATGCAGTCCTGCTCGGGGAATTTTCCACCAGGTTCACGGAAGAATATGGCGAAGAGAAGAAGTTCCGTACCTCGGAGGCCTTCGGACCTTCAAGCCAGGGTACCCAGATCCGCCTCGCACAGGTGGCATATCAGGAACCGTTTATAAACCAGGTGGTTACCCTTACCGCCGTTATTCAGGTCCTGGAGGTAGCAACCGGTCGGCGTATCGGGTCCGACAGGGTGGTTGTAGTGGATTCACTGCATCTCGTGTTGCCTACTATAGTGGAGGAGCCGCCCGATGGTCCCGTTGAGGTGCCGCGGGTAACGCCCAGGCTGGTTGATCGAGCTATGGTCGCCCTGTCACGGCAGTTAAAAGAAAGATTTTCATGGCACAGTGTTCGGACAACAAGATACATGGCGCGGAAAGTGATGGATGGCGATATCGGCCTGACAGCCGCGCTCGGTGGCAACTGGAACAAAGCTAGGATGATCTGGGAGCAGGCGGTCCGGGAGAATCCGGACAATGCCGGCGCCTGGAACAACCTGGCCATAGCATACGAACAGGCCGGGCGGCAGAAAGAGGCCCAGGAAGCGTACAATCGTGCGCAAAGACTCGGTCCGGATGATCCGACGATCCGTCAGAACAGAGGTGGACAGAGGTGAGGGTGTACGAACTGTAGAAGATCGGACTCATGACGGAGAGGTTATCCCCACCATCATTTCTACAGGGCCACCTCCCTGCCTTCGTCCTGACTCCTGTAGATACCATCTAGTATGGATAAGACCTGTAGCGATTGTTCAGCCGGAACGGGTGATGGTGCCCCTGAGGCAACGGCTCTGGCGAATTCCACACATTCCTGCGCGTGAGGCTCAAGTTTGTCCCCGGTTACCTTCAACAATGTATTGTAATGCTGCTTTGTTTCGTAATTCGTCTTGAGGATTTCGCAGGAAGGCCAGTGGCTGCCTCCATCGGTTCCATATAACCACATTTGCATGTCCTCGCCTTGCGTATCGTGGTGCAGCAACCAGCTTACTTCCAGAATGAGTGTCGCCCCGTTTTCAAATCTGATAAACCCCGCCGCCATTTCCTCCACATCCATCTCTTTTGGAATCGCACCACCCCAAATACTGAACGCGCCTTCTTTGCGGGCGAGCGTAGTCCGGGCAACACCGCTGCAAGCCACGGGGTTCGGGTTGCCCATCATCCAGAGGGTCAGATCCAGTATATGCACACCGATATCGATGCAGGGACCACCGCCACTGTGTTTCTTGAGTACGAATCCGGGAGTTGTGGGGGCCGCAGCCCTCCGCAGCATCCACCCGCGGGCGTGGTACACATCACCCAGAGCACCAGCGTCTATCTCCCGTTTGAGTGCCTGGGAATGTCCGTGAAACCTGAAATGCTGTGCGGTCATCAAGCATTTCCCGGAAGCATCCCTGGCCGAGATCATATCCCTTATGTCCTCGGGTGTCGGCGCCAGGGGCTTCTCGCAGATTACATGCTTGCCACCGTTCAGAGCGGCGATGGCCAGCGGCGCGTGGTACATATTGGGCGTACAGATATCGATGATATCGATGTCGGGATCGCTGATGAGTCGCGCCGGGTCCGTAGTCAGGTTGGTGATGCCGTTCTTCTGTCCCCATGAATTTAGTACGGATTCGTTAACATCACTGCCGGCAATGAGCTCTGCATCCTCAGAGGCAGCCCAACCGGGAAGATGTGTGCCCGCTATACCACCAACGCCTATGATGCCTACTTTTAGAGATTCGCCCATGGTGCAAATTCCTTTCTGAAGTTTGTTATCATCTCAAACGGATCATTTTACCCTGTTCCGCACTTTTATAAATGCCTTCCAGGATCTTCATCATTTCTAACCCCTGCTCACCGGTTGACATCGGTTCACGCCCTTCCTGTATGCAGTTCACCAGATGGGCGATCTCCGCGGCGATACAATCACCCCATGAACGAGGTCTGACCACCGGCGTGATGTCGACCAGTTCCCCATGCAACTCGGTAAAAACGGTGAGTTTGTCTCCGTGGATTTCCGCACCGCCTTTGGTTCCTATCAGCTTGACGTAGGATTGTTCCTGGGGCACATTTGTGGCCCAGCTCGCTTCCGCGACCAGAGTTGCGTCGCCATCAAGCTTGATGAATCCTACTGCCAGATCTTCCACATCGTAGTGGCCGCCTTTAACCGTATGGGCAAACTTTGAATAGACGGAGCCCTGAACTGTGTGTGGTTTGGGATTGCCCATCAACCAGCGTGTCAGGTCGATCATGTGCACGCCCAGGTCGATCAAGGGGCCACCGCCGGACCGTGCCTTGGTGGTAAACCAACCTCCCGCTCCGGGGATCCCCCGCCGTCTCAGCCAGCCGGTTTTCGCATAATAGATTTCTCCCAGTTCACCCTGTTCGATCAACTTCTTCAAAATCTGAGCTTCTGTTCGAAAACGGTTATTGAGAGCAATCATGAGGTATCGTTTATAGCGTTTGGATGCATTGACCATCCGTTGTGCTTCCGCAGCGTTCATGGCCATGGGCTTCTCGCACAGCACATGGGCACCGGCCTTCAGTGAATCGATCGTCGCCGACGCATGCAGGTAGTTAGGCAGTGCCACACTGACCAGATCCGGTTCCAGCTTCAGGAGGTCGTGGTAGGAGTCACAGACATTCGGGATCCGATATTGATCGGAGGCTTCCTGTAGACGTTTTCTATCAAGATCCGCCACGCCGACAATGTCTACCTGGCTGTTATCCGCATACCCCGCCAGATGATGCCGTCCCAGCCCGAGACCGATAATACCCACATTCAGTTTCCGTTCCATGGGAACTCCCTGAGATTGGTTCGTTCTTGATTCCCCTAGGTGTCAACGATTGCTTAGCAAACCTTTGAAAAATCTTCCCTGTTACAACGATCCAATTAAATTTTGATCCCCAGAATTCGACGCGTACCTATTGGGCAACACACTACGATCCCCGGTCAGACGGGATCGTGAATTGTCGAGGGTTGGCAGTTAAAATTCCTTGAAATACCTCCGTAAAAACGGCCAGGCGCCATCCTTGTAGTACCGATGACCGCCCTCGCCTATATACATCATACAATCATTTTCGGCACCGGCGATTCTATATATATTTTTTAAACGGGCAAAGGCATATTTCACCTGTTCAATCGGAAAAATGGGGTCCGTGCGGCCGGCTATAGCCATAAAAGGCCGGGGGGCTATTAATCCGGCGACGTCATACATCTCGCCAAAGCGCAGGATACCGGGCACATAGTTGCACTCGCAATGGGAAATCGTGCCTATACTGCCCTCGAAGGTGCAGAAGTAGCTTCCGGGAATGGCAACGGCTATGCGGGGTTCGCATGCGGCGGTAAACAGAGAGACGGTGCCGCCGCCGGAGTTTCCTGTGATGGCGATACGGTCCGTATCGATATGCCCATGCACCGCGGCCCACTCAATCAGGCACTTCATGTCCCACACACGCTCACCGATGGGCGTGCGGCCTGCGAGTAGTCCGTAAACCAGCTGGTCACGGCAGGAATTCATTTCCCCATCTTCTTTTGCCTTCGACGTCCTGGTTTCCCCGAATGCCCTTGTGGTGGGAGCGATGGCGACAAAACCCTCGCGGACCGCCTGGACCGCGATGTCCCTCTCCCCTTCTTCAATATGGGCTGCTTCCTCGTCATCATGGGCAATGCCCACATAAATATGCGGGTGGTTGTGTCCGTGCGGTATCAGAATCAGAGGCGCTTTGTCGACAAGAGCCTTGGGACGGAGCATGTAGAACGGTAGCGGAACAGTCGGTTCTACCCAGATGTGCCATTCCTCCCTGGTATAGTCTCCCATGTCGACGGTATGCCTCCTTTCCGCTGTCGGCTGGTGACCCCTGAGATCCATATGGATGTTATCGAGACCGAGGATATTCCTCAGTCGCGCCCGGAACGCCGTCTGCCAGTGAGAAAATTCTTCCGGTGACTCCGCCTTGAATCGAAATACCGGCTCGAAGGCGTGGTAAGTCGATTTAAAATGTTCAGATGCATCGTACATAGAAGCCCTCACGGGTAATCAGTGGGAACCGCGTCTTCATCAAATCCGTCCGCGGCCTTTCTTGCCGTTCCCTCATTCCGTCCCTCGGCCAGCGTTTACATCAGGCCTTCAACCGGTCGTGCTGTAAACCCGGCCTGAGATCGCATCGTCTCATTTTCTGTACATCCCGGGAATACTTGGGTTAGAGCCTGCGTCTCTTGCGGGACACGATGTCTCAATAGAGGAGTCCCCTGAAATCCTTAACGGTGTGAAACGTGATTAAATTGCCGTCGTGGGCATCTGCGGCGCGTTCGTCACCTGATCGGCTCAGAATATGAAGGTCGGCGCCATCGATGACCATACTGGCATAATGCCGTGCCTGACGAGGTGACGGACTGTGAGTCACAAGACCAGCGAAACACCAGTCTACCATGTTGGTTGAAAAATGAAGCTGCAACCGGTGACGTTCGTTGTTGGGCAGGTTATAACGTTCCGCGGGCAGCCGATCCGCCCGCGTCATACTGTCGGTAGCCTGGGTACTGAGCAGCCAGTAAAGCTGTGTAGGTTCGTCATACAGAACATGAAATTTCATCTGCCCGCCCGGACAGGGCACGTACAGTATGGTTTTACCTGAGGGGACGATCTCCAGCATGGTGGTCATGCCGCCGTCCTCCTGTTCTGTTACTTTCGCGATCGCGGCGTAACCCGTACCACCTGTGTGGGCACGCATCCAGAGATGGAATGTCTTTCCCATCGGATCAAACCAGTAGTGAGACGGATCGACAAACTGTACCACGTTGGTCTCAAGCCACCCCATCGGTGCGCATGCCCTGCCTGTTGCCTGCACGGCTCCCTTGGGGTACGGGGCATCGAAAAACGGGACGCCGAAGAAATCGGTCACGGGAATAGTCTCCGCCTGCGGCATCACTTCACGGAATGAGAGCTCCGAGGCGAACGTCCAATTGTCCCGTTCGAGAAGATTCTCATCAACACGTCCCCGCATGAGCACAGGTGCCAGCTCGCCCACATACCAGGTCTCCGTATCGAAGGTCATACGGCGTTCCATGACAAGGTAAACGGAATCGTTTGCAAAATGTACATTGCAGGGTGCCTGATGCCAGAATTGCCCCTGGGTAAGCGCTACAGGCTCCGACCAGGTTTTGCCGTGATCATCCGAACGCATAATCATCAGGTCTCCCGCATGCCCCAGAACGTAGACGGCGTCCCCTGCGACAAACGGTCTTGCGTGCATGAAGGGAAAATCAGACCGGTGTTTCCATGTATTCCCGTGGTCGTCCGATGTAAACACTTTTCCCTGCCAAGCCCACTGGCGCTCTCCGCTCTCATACTTGGGTCCCGGCATATCTGCCACGGCAGGCCCGCCCAGATCTATAGACGCTATGAGACGCCCGTTCCGGCAACGTGCGATTCCGGGACTGTAACAGTGAAGGCCTTCATAGTCGGGGGAGGTGTAAAGAACGGTATATTCTTGAGCCAAAGGACGGGGCATGGACTCTCTTATTTAAAAAGGCCCTTCATACTGGAAGTGCCCAGAGGAAATTGTTAAATTACCGTTGAAATGTGTTTGTGGAATATCTTCCACTCATCATTCGATTCTGTCAGGACATACGTGGCAGATGAGGCTTCAGGTTCAGGAATCTTCCCATATGCTTCGTCGGAAAGATCGCCGGTGCACCAAAATGTTGCTGCACCAATCGAATCGGTCTACGCCCATTCCTTCAAATTCACGCACCTTCAGGTCTCTTCTTGCATTGAAGCACCTGACGTTCCGGCACACCGCAAAACTGTGTTCATCGTTCCGGATCGGTACATCCAGGAACGAGAAAAATTTGGGCGAAACGGTTCTTTTCTCGGCCCCACGGTTCCGGGAAGGAATCAGGTTTCGGTCACGTCTACCACACGCTCGCCCCCCATCCTTCACCTCTCATCCTTCCAATGGCTCCTCGTCGTTGAACACCTGCGTCCGCTTCATTACGCGTCGTTCCGTGTCGGGAAACGGTTCCCGACGGTGCATGGTAGGCCGGTTGTCCCACATGACAAGGTCGCCGACCTGCCAATGATGTGTCCACTCGAATTGAGGCTGCGACTGATGTGCGATCAGGGTATCGAGTAATTCCCTACTTTCGTTTTCGCTGAGACCGACGACGTATTTGGTCAGATGCGGCCCCACATACAGCGAACTTCTGCCGGTGTCAGGGTGTGTGCGCACCACAGGATGGTCAACTGGATAAGGCGGGTTCTGTTCCTCCACATAATGACGGTGCACCGCCCGCAAACCCTTCAATCGTCTTTTCATCTCATCGTCGAGCGCCTCGTATGCGGCATAGCAGTTACACCACTGGGTGGCGCCGCCGACCATTGGAATCTCAACCGCGTACAGCACCGATATGGTGCCGGGTTTGGGCATGTATGAGAGGTCTGAATGAAAGCTAATTTCCTCATTGCCGAGGGCACCGATCGGCTCCCCATTCTCCTTCAGGTTGGAGATAATAAAGATTTCCTTCACACGCCGATCCCGTTGCTTACGGACATGTTGTACAGGCTTACCGAAATAGGAGGTGAATCGCACCTGATCCTCATCGGTAATCGTCTGATTTCGAAAATAGATCACACAGTGATCCTGCAATGCCTGTCGAACAATATTGACTTCCCGGGAAGAGAGTGGCAAACTCAGATCCAGTCCGGTTATTTCCACGCCCAGGGCGCCGCCGGTTGGGTGAACCTGCATGTGATCGTGCTTGTTCATGGTTGACATGAACCGCTCCTCAACGGTAGGTGAGTTTCGGTTCCTCACCGAGCATTTTTACACCACTTACCATTATGCTGTTGTTGGATTCATAGGCCGCTTTACCGATCGGACGGGTGGCAGGTGAATGGTATCCGATGCGTACGGACTTTCGCCACTGGTCGGTGCGGTTTACATCGGACCAGTGGATCAGGTAATAACTGAAAAAGACGACGTCGCCGGGGTGGGCGGGAACCGCAACGGTATCCACCTTGTCAGGATGATACGTATCCGGCGGGAGATAGGGCCGGGTATGTTCGCCTGTAATATGTTCGAGGGGCCCTCTGCAATGACTTCCAGGCACCACCTGAAGGCATCCGCTTTCATGGGGTGTTTCATCCAGGTGTATCAGGCAATCCACGAAATCAGGTCCATCATGGGGGTAAAACGGATAGTCCTGGTGCATAGGAAACGGCGTACCTTTCTCCGGCGGTTTGGCATGAAGGACCGTGTGATGCCACTGCACATCGTCACCGAGCAGGGCCCGAAGAGATGCTACCAGGCCCGGATGGAATATCACACGACTCCACGCGGCGGAATACATATGCGGATTGGATATCAACACAGCCTTTGTCTTATACCGTTCATTCTCCTCCAGATAAACATCCCGCCACGGCCCGCGCCATCCGATGCTGTCTTCCCCCCACCATTCCTCGATCAGCCACTTCATCTCTCGGTTGAGTTCATCAACATCGGCAGGCGGCACCAACCCTTCAACCTTCACATAACCGTCCCGCTGATACAATGCAACCTGCTGCTGCGACAACATGTAATTATGCCTTTTCAGCAACAATTGTATTCTTCAACACCCCAATACCGCTGATCTCCACCTCTACATTGTCTCCCGGAGCAACAGGTCCCACTCCCGCGGGTGTTCCGGTATAAATCACATCACCGGGCAGGAGTGTGATCGCATCTGAGATATATTCGATCAGACGCGCGACCGGAAAAATCAGATCGGAGGTGCTGGTATTCTGACGAACTTCGCCATTGAGCCTGGTTGTAAGTTCCAGGTCCGTGGGATCAAGATCCGTGGCGATATAGGGGCCCATAGGTTTAAAGGTGTCGAACCCCTTGCCCATCAGCACACATCCCTGGCTCATCTCCTGGCGCTGTATCACCCGCTCTGAGATGTCATTGCCGCACGTATAACCCAGGACATGGTCAAGTGCATTAGCCGCAGACACATCCTTCGCCTCTTTGCCGATGACCACGACGAGCTCCCCTTCGTATTCAATATGTTGGCCCTGTAAGGGATACACAACGTCATCGCCCTGACCCACCACCGTAGTCCACGGCAGCATGAAGAGCATCGGTATGGGCGGCGGCTCTTTGCCGCCTTCCGCAGCGTGGGCTGCATAGTTGAGCCCTACGCCTATCAATCTGGGCCGAGGCACCGGCGCCAGCACGCGCACATCTGCCAGATTTGTTGTTACCCCGTCGGTTTCGATGCCGTCAAAGGGTGAACCGGCAAGCTGCTGTATGGCCCCGTTCTCTTCCAATGTACCGTATCGGGTTTCGTTATTGCGCTGATAACGTAAGATTTTCATGGGTAAACTCCTTAATTAATACTGCCTCTCCGTCGCAAACAAAAGTCACTATGGGCCTGTTGGCGCTTTACGAATTGCTGTTTCCAATCAGTCGAAAATATCGCCACTTCGATCCGGATGACATTGAGTTAAGATACAAACTCTTTATATCGATCGTCAATTCCGGCCGTTCCTGCGTCACCGTCGTGTAACACAATACGGATGGTCTGATCCGTATGGTCATTCGGGGAAATCGAAGACCCTCTTGTTCCGAAGGGATTGATGGTCATCGTGCCGTAATCAGCGACCTGCCATGGATAGGGATCTACGTCCGGCGGCTGAAAAACAGCAATACCCGCCGTATGACCCGGTATGACCGGCCCCGAACAATCGATCCATCCGGCCTTTTTCCCGGTGATCTCTGCAGCCCCAGTCCGCCCTTTAGCATCCGAATAAACTGCACCCTGACTACTGCGCAGCGTCTCGACCATTCGGACACCAAAGTAGGCATGTCGCGCCGGCCCTATAGTCAAGTCCCACTCCGTGGCCATAAGCCGGGAGCTGACATCTATTACGTGAGCCATCCTGTCCGGATAAATATCGATGGTGCGCAATTCATGAGCCAGTACACGCCCATCCGGCGCCGCCCATTCGGGAGGTCCCTGCCAGTGAAGTTTCTGCCGCAATCGAAGGTGGGTATCAGATACGATGTTATGATCGATTGCCACGGAAACGATTCGCCCCGGCGCCCTTCCCTGGAACGTCTCATTTACATAAAAGTTATATACGGCATCTTCAAATGAGTCAACCGAAAACGGCAGTCGGCAATGTACACGATCCGCAGCCACCCAGATGGCATTGTGATGGGGGTGGTCCGGCGGTGATTCCGCTGTGAGAGCAAATCCCGCCGGCGAATAGACGGGGTGCAAATATGACCGAAACGCGCCTTGGGTAAGAGACACCACTGATCGGCCATTCCACGTAATGTTCAGGCGATGGCCTTTTGCACATGCGCCTCGCGGCAGATCAAAGATATCTGGAGTGATGTTGAATGCGGTCATATGTTAGACTATATCCACTGGCTGACCATTTGTACCCGATTCATAGGCCGCACGTACGATTCCCAGGACGTGGCGAGCAGCACGGGGTTGTACCGGCACCTCGGTCTGATTTACTATAGCATCGATAAATGTACACAACAACGCAGGAAAGCCCGCTTCGTCGTGACCTTCCGGTTCGACGTCCACCAGAGACCAGACGCCCGATTCCTCCTGCCAGACAGATACCTGCAGTTCACCACCGAGTCGGATCTGACCACGCGTTCCGTAAATCTCCTCGACCCGAACACCTCCTCCTGGTGCGCACCAGCCTACCTGTACGGAAGATGTCGCACCGTTCTCATGTTCAATTAACAACAGAGCGGTGTCTTCCACGTCGATGTCCTGCACGTATCTCCCGATACGGGCGTATACACGCTTCGCAGGGGATTGAAGATGATCGACCGCGCAGTAAATCTGGTGGTAGCCGTTATCGATCAGCGGTCCGCCGCCACCGGCAGAGGCAGATGTTCGCCAGTGTTGATCCACACCCCGACCTACCACATGCCGGGAGCTGAACCCTTCATTACGGATGAGAAAAATATCACCTATACTTCCGTCAGATACACAACCGGCGATCGCACGATGCACCGGTCTGAACAACTGGTTATGGCTGACCGTCAGACGTCGGCCGGTTTCTTCCGAAACTGCTATGATACGATCAGCTTCTTCCACAGATGTGGCAATCGGCTTCTCAACCAGTACATCGGTCCCCGCCTGCATCGACGCGATAGCCTGTGATTCATGCAAGTGGTGAGGTGTACAGATATGAACCAGATCCAGGGATTCCTTCTCCAACATGGACTCGTAATCGCTATAACGATGTGCCTGCGGGACTCCGTATTGATCGCCGATCAAGGCAAGCCGGTCCTCCGATACATCGGAAATAGCTGATACGACCACACGATCATTAAGGCCTGACAACACAGGAAGGTGACGTCGTTCGGCGATTCCGCCACATCCGATGACACCGACCCGGAGCATTGTCAATCCCTTCCTACGCCTGCCGAAATAAAAGCGTGCTGGAGCGATTCATATGAAATTTCTGCAGCCTTGACACAATCGTAATCGGCGCGCCCCCAGACGCGGGCGCTTACCTCCAGTGTTATGTAACCGTTCCATCCCCCTTGTTGCATGGCCTTGACATATTCAGTGGCATCCAGATCACCATCACCCAAAAGCAGTAGATCGAAGGAACCGTCCGGGTGTTTTCGGGCATCTGTGATGTGGGTATGGGCGGTGATCGGCAGGAGACGGCGTACCGCTTCGGATTCGTTTTCACCGGAGAGGTAAAAATGTACGATATCGAAATGCAGACGGGCACAGGGACTGTCCACGGCATTAATCAACCATAACGCACGGTCCGATCGGTCGACAGAGGCGCCGCAGTGGGCCTCACCTGCCAGGACGAATCCTTCTTGGACCCCCAGCGCGGCAAAATCTCTGAACCGGGACACCACACGACCCCGCACATAATCCCACTGGTCGGTTTTGCCTCCGATCCCCATGGCGAGCACAGGCGCATCTGCCATTCCGAGATCCCGGGCAAGCTGGATCGTTCGGCGGGTGTGTTCCAGATTTCGTTGATGTTCGCTATCGTCTTCGTGAAAGATTTGCCCTGTCATGAACAGCGCGGGGATGCCCATGCCATGTTCCCTCAGCATATCCCGAATTCTCTTCCTGCGTTCCGAATTAATTTCGGCCGGCATGGAGCCTATGTGCCTGGGGCTGAGACAGATCTCGATACCGTCGTAGCCAATCTCCGCCAGCAATGGAATCACGTCCTCCAACGGTGATTCGGGCATGGCATAGGTACCAAAAGCAATTTTCATGCAGCGGCCGCCTCCGCCTTTGCACGATCTACATGCGCCTTCATGTAGGCGATGGAATAAGCGGTTCCTACACGGCCATCCTCCGTCATCGAAGGGATGTGATCCGGAATCAACACACCGTCGAAATCGACTTCCTGGAGAACCTTGGTGGCGTTGTACATGTCAAAATACCCGTTGTCTATGAATGTCTCAATGAAATGCGGTAACGGCTGGTCCACATTGCGGTAGTGGATTTTGAACAGTTTTCCCCGTTCTCCGAAATACCGCAGAGACTCTTCCACACCTTTCCCCATGAGAGGACCGCCTTCAAGCCAGCAACCGATACAGAAGCAGATCCCTACGTTCGGACTGTCCGCTATATCCATGGCCCGGGCGTATCCTTCATAGCTGCTGAAAATGCATCGGGGCACTCCTCCCAATTCTGGCTGGGGAGGATCATCGGGGTGGATACCTATGCGGACACCAGCTTCCTCTGCCACCGGTGCTGCTTGTTTGATGAAATATGTATAGTTCGCCCATATCTCATCTTCGCTGTAGTTCCGGCCATGGGTAAGGGGCATATTGAATATGCGGCCGCCCCAGTGTCCTTCTGTCGCATTCGCCAGATCGAACCCTCGAGCGCTTGCGCCGCCGCGCGTTGTCTCACGATCGGTGCTCCAGATACCGTTCCCCATATGGGCATAAGTTGTGTACGGGATACCGGCCTTGCCGAGATCACGGATATAACGTTTGTACTGTTCAACTTTATCATCCCTGTTGGAAAGGTTCAGCACGATTCCGTCCTGGTTATGCACATCACTGTTACCGAAACCGTAGATCTTAATGCCCGCGTTCTCGTAGATTTCCCGTGAGCGCATGAAATAATCGTAGTTGGCATTTATGCCGTCAGTCCACAGGCAAACGTATTCGATGCCCATCTGCTGTGCGAACTGCAGATCTTCCGGGGTTGGCTCTGGCGACATCTGACCGGCAACTTTCATTCCGGGTTCTAAAGACATGAGGGACATAGTGAAATCTCCATTTTTTGAGGTTAAAACGTGGCTAACCGATTAAGAAGTCTACCATAAGCTGTCAGTCCGCGCCTGAAGCTTCTTATTCTGAAATATTCATTGGGGGCGTGAATATTTTCATCTTCCAGGCAGAACCCGAACATCACGGTATATACACCAAGGGTGTTCAGGAAAAGGGTGCAGATCGGAAGGCTCCCCCCGAGTCTCACGTAATAGGGATCTTTGCCGTACACTCCTTTTAAAACATCATGCGCTGCCCGGTTGCCGGGATGGTCGCCCGCCATTGAATATGGATATGCATGGCTTGACAACCGCCGAACCGTGGCGGAAACCCCCGCCGGCGTATGAGAGGCTATATGCTGCTCGATGGCATCCATTACCTGTTCCGGGGTCTGATCGGCTACGAGCCGACACGTAATTTTAGCATGCGCCTCCGACGGCAGCACTGCCTTGACGCCATCACCCTGAAAGCCGCCCCAGATCCCGTTAATCTCAAGTGTGGGCCGCGCCCAAGCCCGTTCATAGGTCGTGTAATCCGCTTCTCCGTAAACATCATCAATACCGACCTGCGCTTTATAGTGTGTCTCATCGTACGGTACGGCAGCGATCTGACTTCTGTCTTCATCAGATAAAGGTTGGACGTTTTCATAAAATCCGTCTACCGCGATGCGCCCGTCCTTGCTTCGCATGGTGTCAAGCACGTGTACCAGAGCATGCAATGGATTTTGTACGGCGCCACCGAAAATACCGGAATGCAGGTCACTATCCGGACCTTTCAGATCGATCTGAAGCGCACAGATACCTTTGAACCCTAGGAATAAAGCGGGTTGATCCTCCCGCCACTGCAGTCCATCCGCACTGATCACGAGGTCACAGGTCAGAAGTTCTTTATGCTTTTCAATAAACTGAGGAATCTGAGGGCTGCCTATTTCCTCCTGGCCTTCGAACATAAAGACCACGTTCACCGGCAACACCCCTTCGGAATTGAGAAGCGCCTCTACCGCCAGAATTGGGATCAGCATATTGCCCTTGTCGTCAGAAGCGCCGCGGGCGAAAATACATTCATTCTTAATAACAGGCTCGAACGGCGGTTGATCCCATGCGTCGGACGGATCCGCCGGTTGTGTATCGAAATGGCCGTAGATGAGGATCGTCGGCTTGTCACCCGCATGCTTCCATTCACCTACCACCACCGGATGTCCGCCTGTAGGCAGAATGCTTACCTCCTCGATGCCTGCTCTTTCCATACGGGCTGCCACCCATACGGCAGCTCTCTGGATATCATCCGCGTGTTCCGGCAGACTCGACACGCTCGGGATCCGTAGAAAATCCATCAATTCGTCGATATATTGTGTGTGATGTTCCCGGAGATAGGTTTCCCAGGCAGACATGGTAAGGCTCCTCGAATTATGATCAGAACATGATGGGATGAATACCGGATGTCAAGCGGGATTTTGGGTATTGCTGGGCGAATATCTATCCAGGGTTGACGTTCCGTCCGGTTCAGTTATATTCTGTTCACAATTTATCCCTTCCGGCAAGCCCACACACAACTCGGAGGCCCTCGGTGAAACTTGCATTCTATAACAATTATACACTTGGTGTCATAGATGACGGAAACATCATGGATGCATCTGCCGCCGTCTCCGATATCACGCCATGCAACCCGCAGGCGTTGCTGGAAACGGTCATCGGAAACTGGGATACCTACGGTGCGCGTATCGCGGATGCGACACAGGGACAGAGTGGTGTATCGCTCGATAGCGTGACACTGGGCCCGCCGGTTCCACGACCGGGGCAGCTGGTCTGCCTGGCCGGTAATTTTATCGAACCTGCAGTACCGAACAGAGGAAATTTCAATGCATTCCTTAAATCAAATACTTCGGTAATGGGCCAGAATGCCGTCGTCGAGCTGCCTGCGGCTGAGGCAACCGTTTTCCACTTCGAACCTGAACTGGCGATCGTGATCGGCAGACGGGCAAGTAAGTTGTCCGCCGATGAAGCGCTGGACCATGTGTTCGGGTATGTGCAGTTCCTCGACGTTTCAGCCAGAGGATTGCCGGGGGGGTTCTTCCTGGGCAAAAGCTGGCATACCTTCGGGCCCATGGGACCGGCGCTGGTGACCGCCGACGAGGTAGGCGACGCCAACCAGTTATCGGCAAAGATGTGGGTCAACGACACTTTGAAGCACGATTTCAACACCAACCAGATGGCCCGTTACATTCCCGAACTTCTGGCAGAAGTAACTAACGTACTGACACTGGAACCTGGCGATGTGGTACCTACCGGAACGCACCACCACGCTCTTTCGCCTATCCAGAATGGTGACAGTATAACATTCGATGTAGAAAAATTGGGGCCCGCTCTGACGCTTACTGTAAAAGACGAGCAGGGAAGGACCTGGGAACGGTAGGTTAGAACAGGATCCTATAAAAATCAGGATAGAACTGCTCCTCGACGAACGATCGGATATCGAGCCCGCCACTCAGGCCACTGGGCTGTACGAAGAATAGCGGATAAATTCGGGTATCAAGTGCATAAGGATCCACACGTCCGTTGGGGGAGTCCAGGTAGGACACTACAACATAATCCCCAAAATCCGGCAGCTGCATCAGTTGTATAGCGCCCGCTTTCATACCCAGATCAGAAAGCAGATGTTCAGCCTCCATACGCCCGGAGGCGATTTGCATCAGCAGCGAGATACCGGGCGCCTGTTCCAGGCCGTTCTGAACCGCCTCAGTCATAAGGATCGCCTGCATAGTGCCTATGATCTGGTCGTTTTCACGGGGCGCAAATGATATGGCAGTCACATTCGGGGATTCCCAGTGCACCGCATACAATTGTGTTGTCGCCTCCTGACGCAACAGAAACGCTAGACCGATACTCACGAGGGACAAGAGGAACCAGGCCGCCAGCGCCCTGGTGCGCCGCGGTGGTTTCCAGCCCCGCGCGCGGGCAGGCGAACGGAACGGGTTGAACATCGAAATCCGCGCCATATAGCGCTCACTGTCCTTACCGTATTTTCCTCGAATCACTTCCTCTTCATGCCGCGCCAGCAGGTAATAAAGACCAAGCATCATCAGAAACGTCAACAGCACGAAGAAGCGAGGCCACATCAGCAGAAATCCCAGTCCGGAGATCGATAGGCAGAGATACTGTGGATGACGGACCCGGGCATACAACCCGCTGTTCACCAAAAGCCTTTTAACGAATTTCCCATAGTAGAGCTGTACCGCACATGCCAGAAACCCCAGGAGTCCGATTCCGGCAAGCGGCGGTCCCAGATACGAGAGAGCGAGGAACAGTTGGTTTTTCGATTGGGCCAGGTGGGGTAAAAAAAACTGTGGTAGCCATGCAGTAGATTCAAAAAGAGTAAATGCGTGGATGATCGGCGTATACACGCTGTAAAAATACGCCGCGAACGGTGTCACCATGATGATGACTTCAAGCGCACTCACAACATAGATGAGGATAGCAGGCAACCAGTGCCACTGAAAATGGTCGGAGGTGGGATTTTTCTTCATTGGGCCTGCTACTTCTTCAGCTCATAGTGCACGGATTTCCGGTGGTCACCACCGATTTGCTCCAGCACTGTTTTCGGGACTTTGCAAACCATGGTATACGCCGGATCGTACACATTTCCCACGTCGTATTCCACGCATTGACCGAGCAGCGTGTGGGCACCCACCGGGTCCAGTCCGTAGCCGTCCTGAAGCCATCGGGCCATCTCAGTGGTAGCATGCTGCAGCGCCTGATCGAGAGGACGTGCATTACCAGCCGTAAAGATGTAATCCTCGTTCTCGCCGCGCGGCCATCCAATCTTCATGCCTTTCAGAAGGCGAAAAGTTAGTTGTACGTCGAATGAGATCTCAATCCCGTTCCCGACGATTTCACCATCACCCTGCACTGCGTGTCCATCACCCACGTAGAACAGTGCCCCGGGAACAAAAACCGGAAAATACACGGTTACACCCTCTACAAACCCCCTATAATCCATATTGCCGCCGTTCGTACCCGAGGTGGCGGTAGAAATAGCCTGCCCTCTCGGCGGAGCGACCCCGAAACAGCCCAGCATGGGCGCCATCGGAAGCTTGAGGCGCCCGATACCCGTATCTTCTGGTGTAGTCAAGGTAACCCTGCGGTTCTCGAGATCCATTTCCCAGAAACAACTGTAGTCCTGCTGTGGCAGGTCACGGGTCAGTTGTATGACGTAATCGGGGTCGAGCACGCTGGGCGCCACCAAGGGAGAAGTAAATCCCCGTTGACGATTGGGTACCAGGGAATCGAGATGTACGGCCAGGGTATCACCGGGTTCTGCTCCGTCGATGTAAAAAGGTCCGGTCTGCGGATTACCTCGCTCTGTGACTGTTTCGCCTGTGTGGTCCTGGCCACGGGCATCCACCGTGGTGGTGACGAGTGTGTCACCATCGACAACATGCAGGACCGGCTCATGGGAACCGAGTGTCGTATAATAATGTGTCGGTTCGAATCGATGGATCATGTGACCTCTGGTATCTTAATAGGAATTTGATTCCGAAATCGATGACTACTATAGAGGCATGCCCTCCAGGGGTCAAGAGAAAAGCGGACTTCTACAGTAATAGAAATCTTTGAGTCGAGGCACCTTGAATCTTTACCTTAATACATGTGCACCCGGTGGCCGTTGCCAGGGAACCATATTATATCTACAATATAAAGTAAAAAAATACCCACCGTGTAGCCGGCTATCATCCCGACGACAAAGGGTTGTGCCTTTCTATACTGTGTGACGCCGCCGATGCGAAGGAGCAGAACTTTGGCCAGCCAAGCGATAAAGATGGAGAATGCCATAGTCGGCATGCCCTCTGTAGCGGCCACGGCGTATCCGATCGGATGTAGCGGCCATCCGGGAAACCTGTGATGAATGAAAATCAAAACCCCTCCCACAACACTGCCTATGGCCATGAAAAAAAACTCGACACCGGAAAACACTCTTTTATTGTTGAGCCAGGTGACCAGGGTGTTGTAGGATCCGCGGCTACCACCTGGAAAAGGAGGATCGGTGAATTGCTGCGCGCCGCCGGTAAAGTACCCCAGATACAGCGTGTACAGAACGGTTGTGATCACACCTATTGCCAGCGTTACCGTGATCACCCCGAATACGCCGCGCCCTATCCCGCCCATCTGATCTCCGACTTTGCTGACATGCGCCATAGAGCACATTCCGAGGGTCCGCCAATTATGGGAATAGGCGTTAGAGAGGGCAAGTTGGGTAAGATTCATCGGCGAGATGCTTCCGGATCCGATGGTTGAAACCGTAAAGGCATGCGCATTGTAGGGCAGATCCACGAATATCAAACCTGTTTCCGCCACGATACGTGTGATCCCGATGAACATAAGCAGCAATGAACCCATAAGGAAAGCGGCGATTCCCAAAGACATACCGGATGTCTGCAACCAGGCAAATATAAAAAGCAGACCGAAGAACAGGCAGAATAGGGCGGTCCGGTAACTCAGAAATTCCTTTGAATCATCCACATCCGGTGCCAGACCTACGGCTTTTCTCCAGACAAGTGTTAAATGGCGCCGGGCCATCCACAGCGTGAACAGTACGAACACAATAAATCCACCCATATGCTGGGAAGTGGCAACCCACGGCGCCCGGGGGACCCCTACCCGTACCATGACACCGGTTTGGAATGTCTTGATAAGGAAAAACAACCAGGTACTGAGCAGCACATTTGTGTGGGTGAAGAATGCGACACCGGCGGTCAGAAAATTGAACGTGATAGGGACCTCCGGAAACGAGCGCGCCGGTAACAG
This sequence comes from uncultured Gemmatimonadota bacterium, assembly GCA_964470965.1. Taxonomy (GTDB): domain Bacteria; phylum JAAXHH01; class JAAXHH01; order JAAXHH01; family JABIQT01; genus CAYYIS01. Next base: position 74,602 of record CAYYIS010000008.1, read on the forward strand.
GTTGTTCTTATACAGTGCGAGGATAGTAATTTCGGGTAAAACGTTAAAAAAGCTAAGCATCTGCCAGAAGAGTACTCCAAGGGCGGTTCCGAATCCGATCCAGAACAACCGGTTTCCCGTGATGGCGGGTAAAAGGCTTTCTTCACGGTCTACCTTTATCATCGCCAGAGGAATCTGCGCCAGTGGAAATACCAACCGTTCGTGTTCGATCCACTGTTTCCGCAGGATGACGATCAGGGATGCGCCCACTAGAAATATGGCGAGAAAAAAAAGGCTCCACCAGAACAGGGGGGTAACCCAGAATTGCCAAAGCATCGACTCGCCATCGGGTAGCCCTTCGTAAAACCAGGCCACAGAGCTGTAGTTAGACACGATGAGCCAGTCCGGTAGGTACTGGAAAAACGTCTCCACCCAGCGGTTTTCAGGTGACGCGAAGTAAAGAGGGCCGCTGATGACACCAAGCCAGTATGAACTGAACGCCCACCCCGGAATAGAGGATGCAGTGAAGACCAGAAAAAAAATGATTATAAGTTCCTGGGGCGATAGGCCACGGCGGGGAGAAAGGAATTTGAATGCAGGATTCAACAAGAAAACCGTCAGCACGAACGGAAACAACGCCGCGATCGGTATATGGCTGATCGTGATCAGGGAAGAATTGGCATTGTAGGAGGTGTGTATGGCCCAAATACACGAGAGAATCGAAAGGACAACTCCGATTCCGACAGCACGGATCGTTAGTCCGGAGGGCACCGTCCTGTGGGTATCAGAGCTGGCGTTGATCATTAATCTCCGAACGAGATTCCCTGTGCCAGGGGAAGGTCCGTCGACCAGTTGATCGTATTCGTCTGTCGGCGCATATAACTTTTCCACGCATCAGATCCGGATTCACGGCCACCGCCGGTCTCCTTCTCACCACCGAACGCACCGCCGATTTCAGCACCGGAGGTGCCGATATTAACGTTGGCGATACCACAATCGGAACCGGCAGAACCGAGAAAGCGTTCCGCCTGGCGGATGCTGTCAGTGAATATGGCGCTTGAAAGCCCCTGTGGGACGCCGTTGTGAATCTCCACGGCGTCTTCGAGTGCGTCGTATTCCATCAGATACAGAATCGGGGCGAACGTCTCATCCTTTACAATATCTGTCTGACCGGGCATCTTGATGATCGTGGGCTCAACGAAGTTCGGCCCGACATCGGCCTTGGCATTCCCACCGGAAAGCACCTCGCCACCCTGGGCCTTCGCCTGTTCGATGGCCTTCATCATATCCTCGACCGCACCACCGGTAACCAATGGCCCCATAAGCGTGGCATCGTCGAGCGGGTCTCCGATCGGAACCTGTTCGTAGGCGTTGACCAGCCGATCCGTGAGTGTCGGCATGATACTTTTATGGCCGATAATACGGCGTGTAGAAGTACATCTCTGACCCGCCGTACCTACCGCACCGAAAACAATCCCACGGGTCGCCAATTCCAGGTCCGCTTTTTCAGTGACGATTATAGCGTTGTTACCGCCCAGCTCCAGTATGGTACTTCCAAAGCGACCGGCAACAGCGGCTGATACTTTTCTGCCGGTTTGGGTTGAGCCGGTGAAGGAGACTAGTGGTAACCGGGAGTCTTCCAGCATCATACTGCCCACATCGCTGCCCCGGCCAATGGTCAGACCAAAGAGGCCATCCAGACCGTGGTCTCCCATGACCCGGTTGCAGAGATGCTGGACTGCGATGGCGGTCAGCGGCGTCTGACCGCTCGGCTTCCAAACCATAGTGTCGCCACAGACTGCGGCCAGAGCTGCGTTCCAGGACCACACGGCTACCGGAAAATTGAAGGCCGTGATGATACCTACCACACCGAGCGGATGCCACTGCTCGTACATGCGGTGCAGCGGACGCTCGCTGCCCATGGTCATGCCGTACAACTGCCGGGAGAGACCGACGGAGTAGTCACAAATATCTATCATCTCCTGAACTTCTCCCATACCCTCCATCCGGATTTTGCCCATCTCAAGTGATACGAGTTCGCCCAATGGCTCTTTGTACTCCCGCAGGACATTGCCGAGGTCCCGGACTACCTCGCCGCGTTTGGGGGCCGGCGTCATTCGCCAAGTCTTGAAGCAACCGGCGGCTTTTTCGACAACCGCATTGTACACATCCGGCGTCGCCTGTCGCACCCCGGCGATCGGCTCACCGTTGGTTGGATTGTAGGAGGTTAAAATCGGCCCTTCGGTGTGGATCCAGCCGTCGGGACCGTGGCAGGCCCCGTGATTAATCTCTTCTATATACAGTTTTTCGAGCAGTGCTTTCATGGGTCTAGATTCCTCAACTGTGGTTGTGTGAAACTTTATGCTTGCGGAACATTCTATCAGTACAAATAATATGAAAAAATGTCAACTACAAGATCGTATCAAAAGAAAGCGGGCAAATGACGGGAAAGACAATTTATCAGAATGATCTTGTGGGGATTTTGTCCGAATTCGGGATGGAGAATCACCTCGCAAAGTGGGAAGTTGGTTGGCAGGTCTCATCCCGGTCTTATCAGGGGAATGCGCTTCACTTCATCCAAGCGGATTATGTAGATGAGCAATGCCGCTTCCTGGGAATGACCGCTGAAATGCGGTCCGAGGTCGTGGCCGGATCCGAGATGTTTAGGCGCATACCGATGTTAAAACCTCTGCTCTGGCACTGCCATGATCTCGCCTTCCGACAGACAGTCCCGCTTCACCACGGCGTATTCCGCAACTGGTCGCCCATTCCCGATGCCGTCGACTCCTGCGCGGCCATGTTCTTTATTTACCTGTTTCTTTCAGGCGTACCCTATACTCTGGCGATGCACCAGAATCTGAAGATTCCTCGGCAGGTTTCGGTCGATACTATGCGGGACCTCCTGGTGTGGATTGGTGATGAATTGAGAAAAACGGGACAGTGGGGACTGGATTTTTCACAGGTCAGTTGGCTCGGCCTGCATTTTACCGGTAACCTGTTCCAGCTGGGTCGGCTACAGTTTGACCGGAACAACTGCTATTATGACTTCCAGGCGTTCAAGCGGAAGTCCGATGGCCACATCGTCGTTCTGGCCGGTGACGGTCAGCGGTTCCGGAGCGATGGCCAGTTTGACGGCGCCAACGATACGACCGACCCCAAGGCCTGGAACGCGGCTTTCCGGTCGACGGACACCGCTGTAACCGGCCACCCGCTCCATCCTGAAGGATACGCACAACATGAAACCGTAGAATTACCAACCGCCGAATGGCATCGGGTTCTGGCACCAGGAGATACGACCATCGGCGTGCACATACCGGGTACAGGACCGATGGATTTCGATCAATGCGGCAATTCATTCGGCCAGGCGCTGTCGTTCTGGCCAACCCATTTCCCGGAACACCGTGTCCACGCCTTTCTCTGTACCTCATGGCTCCTCGATCCCCAGTTCGAGCAAACTTTGCAACCGAACAGTAATATCGTTCGCTTTTTAAGGGAATGGTATTTGCTGCCTTTGCCTCATGCCGGTGGCGGGGAAACACTTAGGCGGGTTTTCGGTGTCCGGGAGGTGGGCGACGATAAGCTGTCCGCATTGTCGCAGAACACGTCGCTCGAACGTGCCGTCGTTCGTCATATCCAGTCAGGCGGCCAATGGCGGGGCCACGGAGCGGTCATGTTTCCACACCATATGAACTGGGGTAAACAGGTTTACAGGCAAGGGTGAGGAGAAGGGATTAAGGAGAAATCGAAACCCTGCATCCATTCGATCTGGTCTGTAAATTCAATGATATTGTTTTCCATGAACTGATAATGCTTTATCCATCAATCAACGTCCCTGTACAGGCTCTGAACCGTTTTTACTACGGCAGCTTCGTTCGGAATGGTCGAGGGTTCCAGAGAGGGACTGAAGGGAACCGGGACATCCATGGCACCGAGTCGTTTTACCGGGGCATCTAGATAGTCGAACGCTTCGTCGCCTATCAAGGAGGCTATTTCGGCGGTTACCCCGTAGCTTCGGTGGCCTTCGTCAATGACCAGGGCTCGGCTCGTTTTCCTGACCGAACTAAGGATCGTTTCGGTATCAAGCGGACTGAGCGTTCTCGGGTCAACCACTTCGACGCTTATGCCGTCTTCCTCCTGGAGTGTACCGGCCGCGTCCAAGGCTACCTGTACCATGCTGGAAGTGGCGACAATCGTGACATCAGATCCCTCTCTTTTGACGTCGGCTATCCCGATTGGTACCGTGTGGTCGACACCTTCCGGCACCATACCTTTGACGCTGTACATCATCTTGTCTTCGTAAATAATGACCGGGTTTTCGTCCCTGATCGCGGATTTTAATAGGCCTTTGAGATCGGCCGGGGTGGAAGGAATAAGAACCTTGATACCGGGAATATGCGCCATCCACGCTTGAAGGCTCTGGGAATGCTGCGCCGCTGAAGACCGGCCTGCACCGATAGTGGTACGAATAGTAAGTGGAACACTGGTTTGACCGCCCGTCATGTAGCAGAGCTTGGCGGCCTGGTTCACGACCTGGTCCATGGCGATCGTTATGAAATCACCGAACATTATTTCGACAATCGGTCGCATACCGGTCAGGGCGGCGCCCACTCCGGCCCCCATGATGCCGGCCTCCGAGATGGGCGTGTCTCTGATCCGACCCGGACCGAACTCGTCGACAAGACCGGCGGTTACTTTAAACACACCTCCGGCCGCCGCTACATCTTCTCCCATAAAAAAAACGGTCTCATCCCGGCGCATCTCTTCGGCGATCGCCTCGCGCACCGCTTCTCCGAATGTGATCTCTCTTTCAGATGTAGACATGTTCAGCCACCTCTTCCTTGGCCGGAAACGGCGCCAGTTTCCCGAATTCCACAGCGTGGCTTACGGCCTGTTTTATCGTTTGATCGATGTCTTCAATTCCCGCCTCGGTCGCCATGCCCGATGTCACCATTCGGCGGGCCAACCGGGTAATCGGATCTCTGGTCTTCCAGGAGTCTGTCTCTTCCTGGGTTCGATATGTTTTCTCTGGATTTCCATCGCCCACATGGTGGCCGCGATACCGGTACGTTTTGGTTTCTATCATGCAGGGCCCGTCGCCTGAGCGAGCGCGTTCCACCATCTTGAGGGTAGTTTCATACACGGCGGCCACGTCCATACCATCAACAACCAGGGCAGGCATGTTAAAACCAGCCGCCCGTTCAGCCACGTGTTCTTTGATGGCGGTGACCTGTTTATGGTTCGTGTATTCACCGTACTGATTGTTCTCACACACAAAAAGTACCGGAAGGTTCCAGACGGATGCCATATTAGCCGCCTCAAGGAATGATCCCTGATTCGCAGCACCATCACCGAAGAAACAGACTGCAACCTGGTCGGTGCCGCGTAACTGTGCGGACAAACCGGCGCCTGTAGCCATACCCATACCCCCACCGACGATACCATTGGCGCCCAGGATACCGAGGCTCATATCTGCGATATGCATCGTGCCTCCTTTACCTCGGTTATACCCGGTCTCCTTACCCATCATCTCCGCCATCATGCGATCCACATGACCGCCTTTGGCTATCAGGTGACCGTGCCCGCGATGGGTGCTGGTAATGTAATCATCATCACGAAGCGCAGAACAGACCCCCACTGCTGATGCCTCTTGACCGATATACGGATGGGCGAGTCCAGGCATAAGCCCCTGAGTATAAACTTCCAGAACCGCTTCTTCGAACCGACGTATGGTTACCATCTTCTGGTACATGTCGGCGCAAAGCTCAGGCGAAAGCGTGAGGTCTGTGTCATCACTGGTTGAAGGTATAATCTGGATTTCATCCGTCATAGTACGCCGCACTCCTTTATTAATTGAACACAAACCGGAATTCGACACGTGACTGCATTCATGTTTTATTCGAGAATCAGGCTTTCTAAATTAGTGAAACGTTTACGAAGGAGCAAGAGGAAAATATCTACTGGACATTTCGAGATCTCCCCAAGCGTTTCATGGCGTACGGAACGAGCACTATCATTAACACCAGTTCCGGAATGATGTAGCTGCCGTTGTACAGAAGGGAGTATAACCACGGCGTCACGCCACCTTGTAACAAGGGCGGAAATGAAATACCAAGATACTCGTTGAAAAATTGATAGGTCTGTCGGTTTAAACCGTCCGGGGCGTAAGCCGCAAAAAAAATGGCACCGGAGATCACATGAAAAACCAGCCCCGCTGCGCTGGACAGGCATATGCCCCACCTGGGTGACCTGCGGAACCATCCTGCGATGCCAATGGAGATGTATGGCAGAATAAAATCGAGCAGAACCTGAACCGGATGAAGGATTACAGGATCGAACATAAACGTGATAAGTCCGGTGATAAATCCGCCCGCCATACCCGCTTTGGGACCACACCGGAATGCCAGATAGAATAACGGAAGGAGTTTCAACGAAACAGAACCGCCCCAGGGCAGACGGTATAATTTAAAGAACCCGAGGACGGTCGCCAACGAAGCTACAACTGCGATCTCAACGAGCAAACGCTTCCGATCAGTCTGGGTGTTTGCCATGTCCGTTAAGGCTTGCCGCCCGTTCGATGTGGGCCAGTTCCACCAGGCGTTTCACGATCTGCTCGAGGGAATCGTCGAGTTTGCGCATCCGTTCCGCGGTGGAGGTCAGTTCGAGGAGTGTCTGCTTTTCTTCCAGTTCCAAATCCATTGTCGATGCTATAAAGAAGGAAAACTGTTTCGGGTCGAATATCCCCTTCACGCCACCTATCCCGCTTGTTTGAAGTTTTATCATGGCCTGATAGGATTCCAGTACGCGTTCCAGCAGGTCATCCGGTACGTCATCATTCACATCGTCGAAATACTCGATAGTAGCTTCCAGGAGATCGTCGTCTTGTATGAATTCAAGGACATGAAACCGCCTGCTACCTTCGGTGAGTATATCTAATTTACCGTCCGCATACTGTGTATACACCTGCGTGACTTTAGCAGTACACCCCACATTGGAGAGTTGCGCGTCGTTGAGTAACAGGACGCCGAATTCGGACTCGGACTTAAGGCAATTGTCTACCATCTCCTTATAACGCTCTTCGAATATATGCAATGGAAGATGCATCCCCGGATACAATACCAGATTCAGTGGAAAGAGGGGAATGTTAAGCGTGTTTTCCATCGTACCGTGCTCCAGATATCTAGTGGGCCTTCTTGTAATTGTAAATTTGGAAATGCACCGTACTAATCCAAGGTCCGATGTTTGTCCATTATACAGTCGGTGGCAACCGTGTCAACGGAAAAAACTGAACCGCGAAAACCTGATGAAATGCTTGACTGCAACACCATCCCACACTATATTAATGTACTCTGCAGTTTCCATAAATAAGGGCATTTACAGGCGACTCCTTAATGAGTTTATCGGAGAATAAAAAGACGCGTCGGAGTACGCGAGATGTTAGACAGGATTTCAGGACTATCTCCGGGGAATCGATCAATCCTCTTTACACTCCTGAGGACAGGGCTGACTCCGAATATGCTGACGACCTGGGAGATCCTGGTGTCTATCCTTATACCCGAGGCATCCACACCACCATGTACCGGGACCGGCTGTGGACTATGCGTCAGTTCTCCGGCTACGGTACGGCCGCTGATTCCAACTCACGGTTTAAATTCCTACTCGAACACGGTCAAACCGGGCTGTCTGTCGCCTTTGACGTACCGACCCTGATGGGGCTGGATTCCGATCATCCCCTTTCCGAAGGAGAGGTCGGTGTCTGTGGTGTGGCGGTCGACTCTCTTGCTGATATGGAAACCCTGTTTGAGGGCATACCGCTCGGCTCGGTAAGTACGTCCATGACGATCAACGCACCAGCGTCGATCCTGCTGGCCATGTACCTCGCAGTAGCGGAAAAGCAAAGCGTGGCCTGGGCTGACCTGCGGGGTACGCTTCAGAATGACATCCTCAAGGAATATATCGCACAGAAAGAGTGGATATGTCCCCCCCGACCAGCCATGAAGATGGTGGCAGATACGGTCCTTTTCTGTACCGAACACGTTCCGCAGTGGAATCCCATCAGCATCAGCGGATATCATATCCGTGAAGCTGGTTCGACAGCCGTGCAGGAACTGGCTTTCACCCTGGCAGATGGATTTGCATACATCGACGCTTGCCTCGAAGCCGGTTTGGACATCGATCAGTTTGCCCCCCGCCTGTCATTCTTCTTCAATTCTCATATGGATTTCTTCGAAGAGATTGCCAAGTACCGTGCTGCCCGCCGCATCTGGGCCAAACATCTGAAACATCGGTACGGGGCCAGGAATGAAAAATCTCTCCTGATGCGCTTTCACACACAGACGGCCGGATGTAGTCTGACCGCCCAGCAGCCGGAAAACAACGTGGTCCGAACCACCATAGAAGCATTGGCAGCCGTCCTTGGAGGTACACAGTCGCTCCACACGAACGCACTCGATGAGGCGTATGCCCTTCCCTCTGAACAGGCTGCAAAAATCGCCCTGCGGACCCAGCAGATCATCGCCCACGAATCCGGTGTGACTAACACAGTGGATCCACTCGGCGGATCTTATTATCTCGAATCACTCACCGATAGCCTGGAAGATGCCGCAGAGGCCTATTTCGATAAAATCGCGTCGTTTGGCGGGATGGTAAGGGCCATTGAGGCGGGGTATCCTCAGAAAGAGATAAGCGACGCATCCAAGCGGTTTCAACATGCGGTGGAACAGGAAGAGCAGATTATAGTGGGCGTGAATGAATATGTAGAACCCGATGAGTCGGATATAGAAATGCTCAGGATCGGCCCAGCCATCGAACGCGCACAAATCAGCCATCTCAAAGATACCAGAGACCGGCGCAGTGCATTAAAAGTGGAGCAGGCATTGCATGTATTGCGTGATACTGTGTCGATGGGTGGCAACTCCATGCCACCCATCCTGGATGCTGTCCGGGCATATGCTACGATCGGTGAAATTGTTAACGTGTTGCAGGCGGTGTACGGGACCTACGACGAATCGCCTGTTTATTGACAGTGTCAGTCGTCCTGTAAGGAGTTTCCATGAATACGATTGTCTGTATCAAGCAAGTACCGGATACGGCAACAAAGGTCCAGATTGCCGCCGACGGACGCTCAATCCAGTCCGGGGAATTGAACTATGTAATGAACCCCTACGACGAGTTCGCGGTTGAAGCCGCCACCACGCTGAAGGAACAGCACGGCGGCGAGGTGACCGCCGTCTGCCTCGGGACCCAGGATGCAGTAGCCGCGCTGCGTAGTGCTGTTGCTCTGGGCGCCGACCATGCCGTCCTGCTGAAGACCGACCGGCCAGACATCGATGCCTCCGCCACAGCCACCGCTCTCGCCGAGGCAATCCGGGCTCGGTCTCCCGATCTTGTATTGTTCGGCAAACAGGCCGTGGATGACGATAATGCCCAGGTCGGTCCGATGGTCGCCGAATTACTGTCGATACCCTGTGTGTGCCAGATCGTAAATCTGGAATACAAGGATGGAATCGTGATGGTTAATAAACAGGTGGAGGGAGGCGAAGAAGTGGTATCTGTGTCCTTACCGACAGTGCTCACCACTCAAAAAGGATTGAATGAGCCGCGCTATGCCTCGCTCAAAGACATCATGCGTGCCAAGCGGGCGCCCATAGATGAACAGGAAGTGTCTCTGATCCCTTCACGGGTAGAAACTATTGAACTCAACCTCCCTGCGGAACGTCAGGCGGGGCTGTTTATCGGTCAGGGCACGGAGGCTGTACCTGAACTGATTCAGCGGCTGAAAGAAGAAGCGAAAGTGTTGTAGACCCCGATGCTCAGCCTTTTCGAGCATCTGTCACAAAGGGAACATCATGAGTAAAAAAAAACCGGGTCTCTCGACCAAAGCGGTACATGCCGGCGAGTGCCGGGAAAAGCCGTCCCGGGCCATCACCAATCCTATCGTTCAGACATCTACGTATGTGTTCCGTAATACCGAAGAACTGATCGATTTCAACGAAGGTCGAATCGAAAGGGACGAATACGGTCGGTACGGCAACCCGACTAGGGCTGTGGCGGAAGCGAAGATTGCAAATTTGGACGGAGGAGAAGACGCGTTATTATTCTCATCGGGTATGAATGCCATCGTGTCAGTCCTTCTCGCCATGCTTTCACAAGGGTCTCATGTGGTGATCATGGATGAGTGCTACCGGCGGACCCGTCAGTTCTGTCTTCAAGTGTTGCCCCGATATGGAATCGAAGTTTCGTTCGTAAAAACCGGTGATTACGAAGCCATGCAAAAGGCTATTACGGAAAAGACGCGGCTGATCGTATCGGAGTCTCCAACTAATCCGTACCTGAACGTGATCGATCTGGAACGGATCGCGTCCATTGCAAAAGAGCATCGCCTGAAAGTCATGATCGACAGTACGTTTTCCACGCCGTACAACCAGCGTCCGATCGAATTCGGGATAGATATCGTAATACACAGTGCCACCAAATATCTGGGTGGTCACAACGACCTGATGGCCGGTGTGGTGGTCGGTAACAAGATGTTGCTGGGCGCTATCCGTGAATTTAGGGACATCACTGGCGGCATTACCGATCCCCATACGGCCTATCTATTGATCCGGGGTTTAAAATCCTTTGCGCTGCGTATGGAGCAGCACAATAAAAACGGTATGGCCATCGCCCGGTTCCTGGAAGAACATCCAAAGGTCCGTCGCGTATATTATCCAGGTCTGGAAAGCCATCGGCATTACGACATTGCGCAACGTCAAATGACCGGATTCGGAGGTGTTGTCAGCTTCGAGTTGGATGGCGACATGGACATGACGAGTCAATTCATCGACAGCCTGGAGCTGCCTTACATCGGTCCGAGCCTGGGTGGCGTGGAGAGTTTGATCGAGCAACCGGCACTACAATCTTTCTATGAAATGAGTAAGGAAGAACGGCTGGCTATCGGGATCAAGGATGAACTGGTAAGATTTTCCACAGGTGTTGAAAATGCCGATGATCTGATCACGGACCTGGCACAGGCTCTGGATAAAATATAGTTTGATGAGGAGAATATATGGCAGGTGTACTCGTTTTCGCAGAACAGAGAGACGGCACATTTCGGAATGCGGCATTTGAAGCGGTTAGTGTGGGACGCAGGCTGGCCGATGAGCTGAATACTGAGCTGGTAGCAGCGGTCGTAGGGGCAGGTGTCAGAGACATGGCAGCCTCTCTCGGGCGGTACGGCGTTGACAGGGTGATCGTGGCTGATGCCCCGGACCTCGCACGGTTTTCCAGCGATGGATATACGACGGCGGTGGCCGACATCGCACGTTCGTTTGACCCATCTGTTTTATTGCTCTCGGCCTCGGTCACGGGTAAAGCACTTGGACCGGCGGTGGCAGCCCGCTTGGAAACCGGCCTGGCAACAGACTGTATCGATATTTTGATAGCAGGTGGACGCCTGGAGATCCAGCGACCGGTCTATGCGGGTAAAGCCATCGCCACCGTTATCATCAAGACAGATCCGCAGATCGTCTCGCTTCGTCCCAATGTGTTTCCCGCTACCGTTATGGATGAGCAGGGATTCGCGCCGGTGGAGCAGGTGTCGGCAGGAGTTACCGCTGACTGCACCCGCGTGGCGGTTCAGGAGATCGTAGCTGCCTCCGGCGGCAGGCCGGATTTAACGGAATCGCCTGTTATCGTCTCCGGTGGCCGCGGCCTGGGCAGTCCCGAGAATTTCTCACTCATCGAGGAGCTGGCCGATGTGCTGGGCGGTGTGGTCGGTGCTTCACGAGCGGTGGTGGATATCGGTTGGCGTCCCCAGTCCGACCAGGTCGGCCAGACCGGCAAGACCGTATCGCCCTCATTATATATCGCCTGCGGCATCTCGGGCGCCATACAGCACCTGGCGGGAATGTCATCCTCCAAATGTATCGTGGCCATCAACAAGGATCCAGATGCCCCGATCTTCCAAAAGGCGGATTACGGTATCGTTGGGGATGTGCTCGAAGTGGTGCCAGCGCTCACGGCGGAACTGCGGCGAGTTCTAGGACGCTGACCCACCCGTTAATATAAGGTGCCTATGAAATAAAAACGGCCATCGGATGAATGTATCCCGATGGCCGTTTTGTGTTACCGCTGTCTTTCCAGGCCCCTAGCTCTTGACTTTGGCACCGGTGTTTTTCGCCTCTGTCTCTGCCGGAACTTTCTCTTCTGCGGCCTCATCGTCTGCCTTGCCGATGGGATTGCCCATGAGGATGTTTCGCAACTGATTCTCGATATCCTGAGCCAGCGCTTTATTCTCTTTCAACAGGGAGCGAACGTTTTCACGTCCCTGCCCCAGCCGCTCGCCGTTGTAGGAGAACCAGGTTCCGCTCTTGTCGATGATGCCGTTATTCACACCAAGTTCGATCAGGTCCCCCTCCTTAGAGATGCCTTCTCCGTAGAGGATATCGAACTGCGCATCCCGGAAGGGAGGCGCCATTTTATTTTTCTTTACGGAACCTCTGACCTGGATTCCGGCGGACGCATCATCCCCTTTGATCTGGCCGATGCGGCGGACTTCAATGCGTACGGACGCGTAGAACTTTAGCGCCAGTCCACCGGTTGTAGTCTCGGGATTTCCGTACATAACGCCTATCTTAAGGCGAACCTGGTTGATGAAGATGACGCTGGTGCGTGACCGGCTGATGGCGGCAGTCAGTTTACGGAGCGCCTGGGACATCAGTCTGGCCTGGAGCCCAACGTGCGAATCACCCATTTCGCCTTCGATTTCAGCCTTGGGCACGAGTGCGGCAACTGAATCGACTACGATCACGTCGAAGGCACCGCTACGAACCAGTGTTTCGGCAATATCGAGTGCCTGCTCACCCGTGTCCGGCTGTGTGATATACAGATTTTCGATATCAACGCCGAGCGCTTTTGCGTACCGTGCATCGATCGCATGCTCCGCATCTATGAACGCTGCGTAGCCCCCCATCTTCTGTGCCTCGGCGATGATGTGCTGGGCCAGCGTCGTCTTGCCGGAGGATTCGGTGCCGTATATCTCAATGACACGGCCACGGGGTATACCACCTATCCCGAGGGCCAGGTCCAGCGTCAATGAGCCGGTCGGTATGGCTTCCACCTGCATCTTGGTGCTATCGTCCCCCAGGCGCATAATGGAGCCTTTGCCGTACTGGCGCTCGATCTGCGTAACCGCTGCGCCTATCGCCTTACCGCGTTCCCTATCAATATCACCATTGACTGCCACAGTGGGCCTCCCTTCACATCGGTTGCGCTTTACTGGATAACTTTACCCAATATACTAAACTATTGTTTAGATATCAAGTGTTTTTTTGCCTGGAATCGATTAATACGCTATAAACAGTCGGATTCAAACCGATAATCTCGTAACAAAAGTACATGGAACATAAATTTTGTAAAGCGTAAACATCGTGGCAGGATGTATTCAGTTGTGCAACATTATACTTTGTGATACATTACATAAATATCTTATAGATAACAAAATGTAAAATACCGGAGTCTAGTATGCCTGACATGATAAATACGCTACGCTGCTTACTGCGTAACAGACAAGTCTGGCTCTTCTGTGTGCTGGCAATGACGCAGGGATGCGCCGGAATCACAACGACTACGCCGGGCACAACCTCGAAGCCGGCATCCGTCGATGAATTGGTAAAAGCCGGCAACGCGCTGGTTTCTGGAGGGAATTACGATGCGGCCATGGCCCAGTACAACCGGGCGCTGGCACAGGACATCGCTTCGGCGGACGCCCACGGCAATCTCAGCGTGGCGCTTTACTATGTCGGCAGGTACGACGACGCCATCCGGGAAGCGCAACAGGCTATCGTGATGGCACCCACCGAACTCAACTGGCGTCTTAATCTCGGAGCGGCCTACACCAAGAAAGACGATAACGAACGAGCCATATCGGCCTATGAAGGTGCGGTAAACCTGGCCCGCCGCCTTCGGGACGAGAACCGCAGCCTGCTCCGAAGCGCCCTGATCGGCTTGGGGCGTGCGTGCGAGGCGGCGGACCTCCATCAGCAGGCGTTGGATGCATACCGCGAAGCGATGGTTTTTTCCCCGGGGGACCCGGACCTCCTGGCGGGTATCGGCAATATCTACTACCGTCAGGACCGCTATGACGAAGCGGAAGAAGTATACCGGCAGGTGCTCGATGCCGATCGAGCCAACAGTCTGGCCAACTATAATCTCGGGTTGATATACGCCCGGACCGGCCAGTATGACAAGGCCATCGCCCTGTTTTCGGAGACGCCAGACCTACCGGAAAACGTGGTAGGCATCATTGAAGGATCGTCCCTGTCAGCCGTGGACCGCAGCCGTTCCGACCGAATCGAAGCGTTTCGTTCCCAGCTCGGTAAAATGGGCGGCGTGGCGCCCCCCTCCCGTACTGGAAAGCCGCCTCCCTACACATATGCTCTGGGCCTTACCTACTATGACCAGGGCGACAATGAAGCAGCCATAGATGCTTTTTCAAGAGCGATCGCAGAGGACGGAGAACTGGCGGAGGCGCATCTTTACATTGGCAATATCCGGGTTCGACAGGGCTTGATAGAACAGGCAATCGCCGCATATGGTGAGGCGATCCGGGTCGATCCGGGACTGGCGCCCGCGTACAATAATATGGGCAGTCTATATGCGGAACAGGGTCAGACGGAGTCCGCCATGGACGCCTACAGAAAGGCACTGGACGCGAATCCCAAATTCTACGACGCCCGCAACAACCTGGGCCTCCTTTACGCGGAGGCCGGCAGGTACGATGAAGCCATAAAGGAATATAAAACCGTCATCAAGGCGGACAGGGGCATCGCGGAGGCACACAACAACCTCAGTATGATCTACCTTAACCAGAATAAACTGGAAGAAGCAATAGATCAGAGCAACAAAGCGCTAAAGTTACGGAAGGACTTTCCCGAGGCCCACAACAACCTGGGGCTGGCGTACGGACATCGTGTATATTTCGATGATCTGGTTGACACCTGGCGTGATAACGCCGGGGCATGGACCGGCGGTCACGTTTCGACGGGATCCGATTGGCTCCTGCTGAGGCGTGTCCCCGCTAATTCATCGAATGTAGGCGGCCGCGCACGGACGCTCTACGCGGAAGGGGTGGAGAAGGCCGCTCTGGGACTGTTCGATCAGGCGGCCAGTCTGTTCCGGCAAACGCTTGTGGTAAAGCCCCTCTGGCCAGCAGCACAGCTGGCGCTCGGATCCGCTTACCTGGCGCAGGAAAGCTGGCAGGAAGCGGTTGATGCCCTGACGGATGCCGTGAGACTGGACGACTCTGACCCCCTGGCCAGCGGGTCCCTTGCCATCGCTCTGATGATGCAGGGTGCCTACACCGGTGCCATCGATGCCTGGAAACAGGTGGTGCGGGTTACCGAAGGTGCTGAGAGGGAGTTGACCCGTGAATCCCTCGAGATCGTTCGTGAACGCCAGAAATGGGCCGACGAAGCGATTAAAGCACTCCAAAGAGCGGTACAACTGGACCCGGAGTTCGCCAAAGCGCACTTTAATCTTGGTATTCTCTACGACCAGATTCACCGTTATCCGGCAGCGGTTGCCGCCTACGAGCAAGTCGAAGCGCTCTCACCGGATATTCCGGTCATACATTTCCGCCTTGGCGTCGCTTACAGCCGTGTGGGACGCACGCAGGAAGCGCAGACTTCGATCCAGAAATACATCTCGATGGTTGTGGATCCTATGCTGTTGCCGCAGGTGGAGACGTTCCTGAAGCGAATAAATTGAGAAACCACCTGCTCTATCACCAATAGTCTCATGGTACCCTGAAACGCGGCACGCGTTAATCCGGCAAGGCTGGTAGTTTTGAAAGTGTTCCGTTTGCTTGCTGGAGCGAGGTGCTTACGAACCGGCGCGGATAGATTGTCCGGATTTTCTGCTTGCCCGCAACGCTCCGCATCCGCCGTAACCTCGGCGGGTCCGGTAGTTTTCTCCGGAAAACCGAAATGGGCGGAAGGATCCGATCGCCTCTGAGAGTTGTTTTTCATAATAAGCTCCACAAGAAATCGCTTACTGAATGCCCAACACGACAACAGCCCTGAACCGTGTCTGGCTGTATTAATGGTCGGCAGTCGGTAGTTGGATTTATTCAGTGTGGTGATTAACCGATAAACAAAACGTAGGATTTTGCCTTGGCCGGATGGGTCCCGTAGCGGACAGTAAGGCAGGAAAGGATTAATGTATGCGTATCTGCGTTATCAATCCGTTTGCAGGCACAGAACATTACGGGCGTGAAAACCTCGAAACGGTAGCCGCGCCGGGCACCACGTTTGATATGGTTAACATCGCCGACCGGTATCCTTTGACGAACAATCAGTGGCTTTACTTCAAACACAGTTGTACCGGTCCGACGATCGACAGGGCGATTCAAGCGGAACGGGAGGGCTATGACGCGGTTCTAATCAGCTGCAACCTTGACATCGGTCTCTACGAGTGTCGACAGATGTGTACCATACCGATCACCTCCGCTCTGGAGTCCGCCGCGCTGGCGGCGCACATGATGTGCAGGCGCTTCAGCCTTCTCAGCGTGGATGACCAGAACGGTCAGATTCAGAAGATGCTCCTGGAGCAGTATCAACTGGCCACCGGCCTGGTGTCGGTCCGCAGTTTCGGCATAGACGCCAACGATCTGTACCTGGAACGCACCTGCGCTGATGAAATCACGGAAAAGGTTCTGACGGTGGCCCGACGGTGCCTGGAGCTGGACGGGGCCGAATGCCTGATCGCGGGCTGTACCCTGGCAGGTTCCGTTTTGTCGAAGATCTCTCGAGGAAATCCGGAATTTATGCCGGCTCCAATCATCGATGGGATGGTCTATGGTTTAAAGCTGGCCGAGATGATGGTGTCACTAGGGCGTGCCGGTATGCCGCCGGTCAGCCGCATAGGTGTGTACGAACAACCACCGCTGGAGGATCTGCGGAAGGTGCGCCATTCTCAGGGGCAGCCAATGCCACTGTGGGCTTAACACAGAATTCAAATAGTCTATTCCGGCTTCCGTCTATAGAGCTGCCGGCCGTAAGGTCGGGCATCACCGTCGTACTTTGGGTGCAGTGGCTCCACAAGCGCCCGCGCCCGCGCCGGCCACCCGCCAGACAGCGGCTGTATTTTCGCCACCATCTGTGCCTTGATGGGTTCAGGAAGGGCGTCGAACCTCGGTTGATACCAGAGCGTGATCACCGTGCGCCTCTCATCGGATGCATTGCCATGTGTGGCGTGAAGCAACCGCGCGTCCCCAATGAGCAAATCACCGGCTTTCACTGGCACATCGAGTTCATCGGGCCGTTGGGAAAATGCGGGCATCCCTTCATCATACGTCGAAGACAGTTCTTCCGAGTGAGGTTCATCGATTACATCGTGCAGAGCGTTGTGAAGCCGATGGGACCCAGGAATTACACGAAGACAGCCGTTCTCACGACCGGTGTCGGACAGGTAGTACATCAGAAAAACCTGTTGAGGATCGGGATCGTAGGCGGTAGGATCCTGCCACGCAAACCAGTCGTAATGCCAGAACAGCGCCGGGCTGTGAGGCGGCTTGGATATCACATATCCATCGGTATAAGTGGGATGCTCAAACCCTAGAGCTTTGATTGCGTCCAGCGCAGGTTGCCAGGCTATGAGTTCCGCGAATATCGCGTCGGCGGACGTCCGCACCATGCTGCCCTGGGTAAGGTTTTGCCCTGGATCTTCCAGGTTCTGAGTTTCCGCCAGACGGGTCGTTACCTCGCTCAGGCGCTTGACGAACGGTTGGGTCAGAATGTCTTCGAACAGGCAGAATCCGTGTTCTATGAGTTGGGCGTATTTTTCCGATCTATTCTTCATATTTTTTACGGGAGTTGTGTCGACAGATACAGACAGGACGATTCCCCAGCCGCCCGCTGTCCGGTCGAGGACCGGTGCGGATACCTGTCAAGACAGGATTTCCGGATTTTCGAAAGCTTTATGAAAGGGTAGCCGATCCGTCAACCGTATGTCCGGACAGTGTCATGGACATACGATTCGGTCTTAACAGCCCAAAGGGGTCCGCGTCAAAAACGATAAGTACCCGGTGATTTGTTCCCAGTGCTGAGCCATTAGCGCATTAACGTCTTCGACTGAGGATTACGCGTTGTTTCTCTCGGCAGCACCACAAATCCCAGCGAATCAACGGACGCTGAGCCAAAGAGGCCAATGGCGCCGTCCAAGCGGAAAATAGGCCGGTCAAAAGAATCACCGGCCAGTCCGCCGAATCCACCGTTCTGAAGTTCGGGACTCGACCGGGCGAAGTCGTACCAGTTGTCGTCCATTGCAAACACCTTGAGATGGTGACGACCAGCGAAGGCGATGGCGAACCATGGGAGGCGCAGTCTGCCATCGGCCACCTCCAGCGGCGGCGAACTGGATTCCCGTTCGAAATCTTCGAAATCCTCCTTCTCCAGAAAGTCTGCAACTATAACAAAGTCCGATGCGGGATCGAGACTGAAGATACCCACCTGATATGCCTGTACATCCACCCGGTCGAAACGGACTTCCAGAAGAAACTCCTGATATACTACCTGGTTCTCTGGTGCACCGAATACATCTGGCGGCGTATCCCTGTAGGTCGTCAACCGGTGCACATCATCCAAAGTGGCACCATCCAGAAGCACCACCTCGTCGATCGAAATTCGATCCGGCGTTGTCGTTGTCGCTCGCGCTTCATTACCGGCATATCGTATGAGAAGTTTGTATTCAGTCTGCGAGGTGATGACCGGAGAATCGCCGGGCGGCAGGTAACGTCCCGGTGTCGCACTGTCTTCAGTGTAAGGATATACAGCGGTGCCCTGCGATATGATTACCTCCGCTCCACTCACTGCCGCCATGCTTTCTGTATACATCCCATTGGGGCTGAGCGTCTGCCGCAAAAACAGGGGCGGCATGGCCTGATCCACGATAAGGGTCGCGTCCACCACGAGAATCCCGGACTCATTGGGGCCAAATAATGACGACGGGTCACGCTCGGCCCCACAGGAAAGCGCTATAAAAACAAACAGCAGTCTGAATGGTTGCATGGTCTTTTTTCCGGTTTAAAATTTAAAATTCATGCCCAGTGTCGGTATAACCGGCAACTGCTTCACAACATTCGGTTTCGTGTTTAAATTCTGTGTGTCGTACTGTATGAACCATTCGTTGCGGCGGCTGTACACATTGAAAACCTGCAGGTACCACTGTGCGTTCTGCCCAAACACGCTGAAGTCTCTGGTAATGCTCAGATCCAGCCGATGGTAGGGTAACAGGCGCGCACTGTTGCGGGCAGCAGGCAGCACGAAGTCGTCGTCCGGCAATATACCGGTTGCCGGGGATCGCAGCGAATACCGGGCAGACGCCGGGGTGAATGCCTGTCCGGTGGCATAGACGAAATTCGAGCCTAACGTCCAATCGCCGGTCTTGAACTTGCCCACCAGGGACAGATCATGTCGGCGATCGTATTTGGGCGGAAATGCCTGGCCCCGGTTCAGTTCGGTGAAGGTCCTCCGAGTCCATCCAAGCGTATAGCCGATCCATCCGGTAAGCGCGCCCGTCCGGCGATTCAGGAACAGTTCCACACCGGTGGCATAGCCGCTGCCTCCGGTCTTGAAAACATCGTTCGATTGGCTGCTCTCTCCATCGGCCGACTGGTTGTTGTCAAGGACAACCAGGTTGTTTAACCGTGTAAAATAACCTTCGATCGACAGCTGATACCGCTCCGACGGCTCCCACTCGAATCCCGTGACCGTCTGCCATGAAAATCCCGGCGTAACGGTACTATCCAGGGGCACCCAGAAATCACCACCACTGAACCCTTCCGTGGTAATGAGCTGGAGGTACTGGTGATACAGGCCGCCTCCTGTTTTAAATCGCACCGTAGGAGTCACGAGATGGCTGACGGACAATCTGGGTTCGATATCAAGACGGCTCTGCTCACTGAAGTAATTACCGCGGATTCCCAGGCGGACGGTCGTATTATCCAAGGCCTGCCACTGATCCTGTCCGTATAGAGAAAGTAGATAAGGATTCAGTTTCAGATTGAGCTGATCCCGCTGATTGAACGATTGTCTAAAGTTGAAATCGTACCGGGTGGCCAGGAATCCTGCCCTGATACTGTGGTCGCTGCTAGCGAAGAAATCCAGGTCGCCTTTGACGGTGATGTCCCGGATGCTGTTGCGGAAAAGGATAGGAGTATCGAAGAAACTGAGTGCGGTACGGCTGACATACTCGCTACCCGCCACCAGAAAATTACCAAACAGTGCAGGTGAGAAGATGTGTGTCCATTTTCCGGTGACCGCTGTATTGCCCCAGCGGACAGTCACAAAGCTACCCTCGTCCAGATCCAGATTCAGGTCGTCCCGACCGAAATAACCGCTGATGACCAGTTTATCATTATCCGTGATGTTCTGGTTCATCTTGGCATTGAGGTCATAAAAATAATAGGAGGGTATCTCGGTAGATTCAGATCGGATGGCATCAAGCAGCGGCTCCAGGTAGGTGCGCCGGCCTGACACCATCCATGAACCATCACCGATCGGCCCTTCCAGCGTCATGCGGCCGGCAATGATACTGATCCCGCCGGTACCCTGCAATTCGTTGCGGTTGCCTTCACGGTTGGTGACGTCCAGCACCGCGCCCAGATTGCCGCCGTATAAAGCGGGATAAGCGCCCTTGTACAGGCTCAGATCCTTGATGGCATCCGGGTTGAACGTGGAGAAAAACCCGAAAGCGTGGGAGGGATTGTACAGCTGGATCTGATCAAGCAGTATTTTGGTCTGATCCGGACCGCCGCCACGTACGTAGAGACCGCTGCTTACGTCCGAAGCGGCCTGTATCCCCGGCAGCAACTGAAGACTGCGCAAAAGGTCCGCTTCACCGACCGCCGGAAGATCTCTGAGGGTATTGGCCTGAAACGATAAAAAACTGGGCTGTGCCGTTCGCTCTTCTTTGAAGCGGTCCGCTTCGACCACCGTTTCTTCGGCTGTAATCGGTCTTAGGGTGAGAGAGACATCCAGCCGTCGGTTTTCATCGACGGTCAGGATAACGGACGAATCATTCGGTTCGTAGCCAATAAATGAGACGATCACCCTATAGGTCCCTGCCGGAATGTTGTTGATCGCATAATATCCGTTATCATTGCTCACGGCACCGAACCCGGTCTCCCGAATGGTAATATTGGCGTAGGCTAACGATTCACCGTTCGCCCTGTCCGTCACATATCCGCTCAATGTCGCCGCCAGTCCCGCAGCCGGAGAGAGCAGGATACACCACAGACAAAGCATTACGAATTTCATGTGGAAACAACCGCCCTTTAATAACTGCCACTGCTGTTTAACTTATTTCGGCAATTACCAACCGGTAAAGCCCGCATTGGTTCACTATCCGTGCTGATAGACGCCGGGACAAGAAAAATGTTCCTTTCGGCTCGGAAATGAATAAAACGAGCCGCACGACCATCGCGACGCGGCTCTCTCATGGAAACCAGTAATTAAGATTCTGTCATCCGAACACCAACGTCTGAAATGAAGCGGGGACATGGAAGTTCGGTCGCGGCGTATCCACCGGTGCCCAAGAGCCCCAGTGGGGATGGGAGGTCTGGTCGCCGCACTTGTAAAAATTAGCGCGCCACCTGGTGCCTGTGTCATGCCTGACGCCATCAAAATATTTGTGGAACAATGCGAACGGCACGTGGTACTCCACGGTCCAGGTCTTTAATTCGGTGACCTCCGGCTCCACAATTCTGGGCATTGAATGGGCCAAGGCTACCGTCCGCCAGTCTGCTTCCGATACGGCCGTGCGCTGCTCTCCCCTCTCACGCGCCTCAGGGTGTGGGTTCCTATGAAGCAACGTCGTACCACCACAGTTGACCTCAAAGTTAAAATACACATCGGATTCGGTCAGAGGCGCTACAAAAAATTCTACACAGCTGTCCCGGCAGACGCCATCCTGATACTTCTCTGCGACTGCCCGAATGTAACGGTCCTCCACACAAAAAATAACCGCCAGCGTAGTATCGTTATAAAGCAATCTGGCCTGCGTTTTCGGATGATGTCCGGAATCCTCCCACGAAAAATGCGTCACCTCCAACGTCTCCGCATCCTGCCATTCCTCCCGTTCCCAGATGGCGTCAGGCGCAGACAATTGTTCGGTTCGTGCTATTGTGTATTGCATAACCCCCCCGCGATAATCTTTCATTAAATTTCATTGATTCATTGACGATTCAATGAATTGAGTGCAGTTTCATCTACGAAACAATGTGTCAATGTATCGACAAACCAATTTCAGGGAACACGCATGCCCGCTCTCCACCTATCGTTCAACTGTCTCGGTTTTGAACTTCACGACGATGATCGGTTTATCGCTCTGTACAGGGCCACGGAAGAATTGCCCAGGACGGACGCACCCAAACCCTGTTTCGCGCCTATCTATACACCCTCCGGTGGTTTGATCACCGAGTTCCGTCCGGCTGATCATACCTGGCATACCGGCTTGTACTACGGTTGGGTTCACGTCAATGATGCGAACCTGTGGGGCGGCGGCTGGTACATCCCGGAGTCCGGCCGATATGAAGACATCGCCGACTCACACGGCATGCAGCGCCACGATTCTTTCTCAAACGTCGTTTCCGACAGCCGGGAGGTGTCGCTGACCGAAACCCTTACCTGGCTGGACGCTTCCGATCAGCCGATGGCGGTTGAAACGCGACGGTTCCGGTTTCAATCTCTCGAGCGAACGGCCGGATATCTCTGGCTTATAGAATCCAGGATCACCCCCGTGTTAGAAAAGATAACTCTGGGTGCTTCCCGGGCCGCCAGATATAGCGGACTGGAACTCCGGATGGGACCGCCGTTTTCCGATGCCCAACACATCAGCAGCGAAGGCCACGAAGGGCACGAGCAGATTATGGGCAACCACGCCAGGTGGGTCAAAGCCGCGGGTTCTGACGGCGGCATGGTGATTATGATGGATCATCCGGATAACCCCCGATATCCTACTACCTGGTTCACCCGAAAAAACCTGCTCGGCGCCGGGCTTCTCATGTCAGCAGACCTTGACATAGAAAAGTCGGGATTCCTGCACCTGAAATACGGCTTCGTTGTCCTTGACGCTCCTGCCAATGTAGAAGCTGCCGAAACGCTCTACGCCCATTACCTGTGTCAGGCCTAGGTAAACTATTGGATCCGCAGCTAATCGTCCCACGCCGCATAATTCCGTTTCCACAGAAACTGGAACACACCGACAGCCGCAGCCGCGTTAACCGTGCAGAAATACAGAGGAATTGTAAACAGTTTTAACGATATTCCAAGCCGGTGCGCGGCCAGGCCACATAGGGCAAGTCCATAGAAGATCGCCTGCCCCCACGCCAGAAAACATGACACCGGCGGAGTGGCTTGAAAAGTAACTGCCAGGATCCCCATGAGATAGAACGGTACAAAGTTCCGCAACAGTTTATGTGAGACGATCTGGAAGAGAAGCCTGGGATTGTGGATCGGATTCAGCCCGGACCACAGACGCGACATCGTGGTCAGCTGGTGAGACACGAATCGGCTCTTTTTCTTGAATTCGGCAAAAACCGTCGCAGGAGCCTCCTCCCTTGAGACTGCCGACGGCTGATACACTACTCTGTAGCCTGCTGCATAAGCGGCCAGCGGAAAACCAAAGTCGTCGGACAGGTCCGGTCCGAGGGGGGTGTAAGCGGAACGGCGTAGGGCGTAGATCGATCCATTGGCGCCAATCAGAGTATTGAACCGGCTTTCCCACCCCTTTATCCGGTTTTCGTAATCCCAGTACATTCTCTCCCCATCGCTGATGGAGTTGTCCGATGGGTTGACATAGAGTAATTTGCCGCAGACGCAACCGACTCGCTCATCTCGAAACGGTTCGATGAGGTGAGTCAGGGCATCCGGTTCGTACATGGCGTTGGCGTCTGAAAAAACGAAAATTTCGCCGCTGGCTCCTGTCACCGCATCCATGAGAGCCGGCATTTTTCCACCGCGTTTTGGAAGCCGGTGCAGTCGAACACCTGCATCGGCATATCGCAGGACCGCTTCGTCCGTCCCGTCGTCCGATCCGTCGGATGCGACGATGATCTCAAGAAATTCCTTCGGATACGTCAAGGCCAGTGTATTCTGTATTTTTTGTTCAATCACCTCGATTTCATTATGTGCGGTGATAATGAGCGAGATAGACGGGTTCACATCATCCGTAAGCAGAACACCGGCCTGTGCACGCCGTGTCAGGAGCCACAGGAGGACTGGATAGCCGATGTAAACATACAGAATGAGCAGAAACAAACAGATTAGTAATAAATGGGGCAGTGAAATAGTCATACGGAGCCGTCAGCCAAAGACCGGAAAAGGCGATCGAACTGGGTGGCCAGGATCGACCATGCATATCGGCGGTGAATCAACGCCGCGGCAGAATCTGCGATACGGGCAGCCCTCGACTGGTCGCGAAGAAGCTGAACCACCGATGCAGCGAACATTTTCGGGACATCCGCTACAAGAATATCCACTTCCGGTTCCGCGCCTATGCCTTCACAACCGACCGATGTGGAAACCACCGGCCGCCTCATCGCCATAGCTTCAAGGATTTTCAGGCGGATGCCGGACCCTATGCGCGTAGGCACCACAAACACGGAACCACGAAGGATCTCAGGTCTTATGTCCTCAACCCTGCCCAGCACATCGATGCCGCTTCCCTTCGCCGTAGTTTTAACGATCTCCGGTGGATTTTGGCCAACTATCGACAACCTCACATCCGGAATTTCCTGCCGTATTCTCGGAAAGATTTCGTTCACCAGGTGCCTCAATCCATCCGAAGTAGGCGGCCATCCGTAATCTCCGGTCGTTACGATCCGGTGAGGGTCCGGCGACGGGGAATCAGCAACGGGATCAAACCACTCGGTATCAACGCCGCTGGAAATCACATCGATCCTGGCATCCGGCGCCATATCCCGCAGGGTCTGCCCATCCACATCCGTTACCGGCACGCAGCAGCTGAACCTGGGACACATCACCGCCTCGTAGGCGTGAAGGCGCCGGGCCTGGATACCGGCATATACCCGTTTTAACGGGTTTGGTGTTTTATCCGAATATCGACGCATAATGACACTCTCCACGTTATGTTCCCTCAAGACTACCGGAAGACCGTCAGGCAATGCGTCGATATATTGGGCCATATGCAGGTGATCTATATGAACGAGATCGATATTGCCTGAACGTACAATGCTGCGGATTGCCCCCATCATGTCTGAGGATTGATATTTTTCAATGGCATAGGGAAGTTTGGACGCCAGGTTTTGAAACATCGCCGGATATGAATATCCCGCGGTATGACGTACCGGTACGACATCGCAATAAGGCGTCAGACCGGTCACATGCCCCGCTGTTTCCTCGGTAACAAACGACAGGAGCGTAATCGTGTGTTTCCTGGATAAATACTGGACAAAGTTAAAAATACCCGATCTACCGCCGCTGTCCGGCGGGAATGGTAGTTGTGGCGTAATCTGTAAGATATGCATTGATCTGAATGTTTATCGATTCCGGAAGTTTTTTTACCGTCGTCTTCGATCAACTGTGCCAATAACCGCCGTCTTCTCTCGGCCCCAGTTGTCCCATTTCGATCCTCCGACACATGCCTTTCGACTGTTGCAGAAAATTACTTGGCATCGGTCTATGTTTGGCAACGTTCTTCGTCTTGTGAGATGTTAAAGACTATTTACCGGTAGTCAACATCTCCTGCAGCCGGTGGTAATAAAAATCCGCGCACCTTCGAACAATTTCCAATGCGCCACCGATTCCGTTGTAAATGGCTGTTGCTACCTTTGACACCTGGTGACTGGAAACCGAAAAAGCGAATCGGGTGTCGTTCCTCGTGATTACTGATACTGGCAGGACAGCGGCCATAAGTTGGCCTGTTTCTCGATCCGCAGTGCCGGATGTGCTGCTCCGGACATCAGTTTTGTGTATTAAGCGGCACAGCTATTTAAGAGGTTGAATGTGGCATCCCAGAAAAACGATTGGAAAACCGGATTCCAGGTATGCGATCTGTGTGGCGGAAACGGCGCGATCAGGGCATCCGACCTATGGACGGGCAACAGTCATTTTCTCTCTTTCGTATGGATCCCGACCATCCTGGTACAAGCTCGTAATCATTCGTTAAATTGTGAGCCATTGTCATGATTAATCCTCCTTGGATGTTCAATGTGAACGAATGGCGCAGGTCCAACGTGTGCCTCCAGAGCTTGAGCCATATGATGTATTATACCGGCACTCCATGCCTCATCCGTCCACCATGCGGCTGACCTGTGGGGTGCCGTTTTACCCGGAATCAGGCCTAGCCGGCCGGCCGCTTCCGTGGTGTGGCGCACCCCGAATATACCACATGAGGACCGCCAAATTCTGCTTGAATTTTTTGCCTTTCGGCGACGTAATACCCCAGAGCATCACTCTCAAGACGACCCCTAAAACCAGTCCCGCCTGTGACACCCATCGTCCCATCCACGGAAAATGCTTCCTCATATAATATGCACGACTTCGATACAGGGCCACAAAGGCATCTCCGGGTCGATCGGATGAACTTCGGGAAAGTCCATGTGTAACCACGGCCTCCGGCAGATGGTAGACTTCCCAACCCTTCAGCCAGGCCCTTTGACACCAGTCCACCTCCTCGGAATACAGAAAAAAACCTTCGTCCATTCCTCCGATATCACATACCATCTCCCGCCGTGCCAGCAGGCAGGCTCCCACCACGGCATCCACGGGTTGCGGACCGACCGGCCCTGGTTGTAGCCCGATCAGCTTCTCTATGAATAGACTCTCTTTCAAAATTCTCCAGGGTGTTGGAAACGGTGTAATGGCATTCTGAGGACGCCCATTCTCGTTGAGGAGTCGTGCGCCGGCAATGCCACACCCAGGGTTTTGATCCATGAAGCCTATCATATGCGCAATAGCGCCAGGAGCAACGATGGTATCGGGATTGAGCAGGAGGATTAATTCACCGTTGCTGAGGCACAGCGCCTGATTGACCGCTGCGGCGAACCCTATGTTTTCAGAGTTTTCTTTCAGGAGGACCCGAGGATTCTTCTGCCGGATAAACGCAGGGGTGTGGTCGGAGGAGGCATTGTCGACAACCAGGACCTCTTTTGAGATCTGTGATGAAATGGATCTTAAGGAATCCAGGCACCGTCCTATCTCCTCCCGGACGTTGTAGGACACAATGATGATGGTCAGGTCGCAGCTGGAATCAGACATCGATACCGGTTCCCGCCGGGAGACGTGTGGGCATTAAGGCAGTACGCAGATCGGACAATTCCGCCCAGGTGACTCCTCGGGTAATAAATAATGTTGTACCATATACGGCTACGGAACTAAGAATCAAAAACGGCAGAGAATGATCCCTGAAAAGGTAAAGCCATAACGTCAGGACTGCCGCACCGGGTAGCAGGGGAAGGCAGGGCCGCCAGCAGGTCCATTTTGTCAATCGCCGAAGAATGAACATGAATCCGATGACGCCGACCCCTTCGGTCACCAGCCTTGCCACACCCGCCCCCACAAAACTCCATCGCGGTATCAGTTGCACATTCACCAGTATATTCACCACCAGCATGACCCCGTTGATTTTCACGACCGCACGCTGACGATCCAGAGCGATCAGGGCATGGCTCAGAATCGTTGCCATCGTCACAAACAACTCCGCCCAGACAAGGATAACCAGCGTATCCCCCGAGGGTTGGTAACGACTGGTATACACAAGATCGATGATCCGGTCATTTAAGAAACCGGTACCAATACATACTGGTATCAGGAGGATAAAAAGCGGTTTGAGACCACCTGAAAGCGCTGGAATGAAGTCTTCTTTTATTCGGTCTGCGGTCGCCACCATCACTGGATAAAGTGATACCAGCACTGCCGCGGGTAATATACGGAATGCCTCGGTCAGGCGATAGGCTGCGGTATAGTACCCTATGGCGGTTTCATCCCACCATAGGGAAAGAAGAAGTATATCCAATCGGCTGTATAGGGTTGCAAAAACACCTAAGACAGCGATCGGAAGCGCCTGGCGGAGCAGCCCCGTCATCAACCTGAGATCAAACGTGCGGCGGGGTCGCACAAATTTCCGCGATGCAAGTAGGATGATGATCATACCGGGTAGATTACAGGCGACATAGGCTACCATGACCCACAACACCGGCTGACCATAGAAAATAATGCTGTAGATGAGGGCCACCAACAGCCCCCCGTCCAGCAGCTTGATCAAGGTGGGAATTTCCATCCGCAGGTGTGCCTGAAACACCTGTTCATACACTACCCGCAACGAAGGCAGTTTGGGAGAAATCAGCAACGCGAACGTCATGATCCATACCAGCTGACGCGTGTCGGCAGGGTAATCACCAAGCAGGATCAGCGTGGAGGCCAGGAGAATGCCCAACGCGACAAGAACGACTTTAAAAACAATCATACCGGCCAGCAGTGTTTCCTGTCGTTCCTTGTCACGCACCATTTCCCGAACGAACGTGATATTGAATCCAAGATCGATCAGAATAGCGAAGTAACTCACGTATACCACGGCGAAGGAAAACTGTCCGAGTACCGCCTCACCCAGGGTACGGGCCAGTAATATTACCGCATAGAGATCAATAAGTCGCGACAGAATGTTACCGGTGAATACGACCACCGAATTTCGGACCGCCCGTGAGGTATCGGTGGCAGGATAAGCACTGGTATCCACTTACGCCTCCGAGGATCGGAACGGCAGATGCCCGCGATATGTGATTTCGACAAAACCCATGGCCAGTGCAAGAAAAATAATGGAATCTTTCTGAATAAATTGGGGTGAGGTGATGGAAAGGGGTATCATGGCAACCATGATACTCACCATACTCAACAGTAACGGTTGCATGAGTGGATCCCCGGTGGTGCGATACACCCGATATCCGTGTATTATCACTGTAATATACCATATCAAAAACGTCACGAGTCCCAACAGCCCAAGCTTAAGCCAGATGTACAGGAATGCATTATGTACGTACCAGGTGGGCAATATGGTGGGAATCAGAGGTTGGAAGGAATAATAATAACCTAATCCATACCCCCAAACCGGGCTCATCATAATCGCTTCCAAAACGGCCTCGGACTCCACCATCCTGTTACGCAGGGAAAGATCGACCGTAGCGCTGAAGATGGATAAAAACCGCTTAACCAGCACCGTGGCGAGATCGAAGAACTCAGGCCCGGAGAAAAGGGCCACCGCGATGATGGCGAGGCCGCAGGCCATACTCCCGAATAGCAACAGCCTGCGCCGGACCGGACCCGGCATCCATAGAAAAGAAATACCTAAGGACATCAGGGCAGCCACCCAGTATCCCCTCGAAAATGTGACCGCCAGCGTGACACCGCAGAACATTATCAGACTGATAAAAATCAGGGTGCGCCAACCCTTGAATCCTTCAAAACAGACCAGGATGGTAGCGACCGTGAATGTCGTAAAGAACAACGGTTCTCCCGGAGCGCGGCGGCCCGCCACCAGTTCCCAGAGGTATTCGGCACTCATGACATTGTTACGATACTCTATCAGGTTCACGATACCGACGGACAGGCACACGGCCACAAAGGCTAGGCAGAGCCATTTGACGGATGATACCATTCGAACCGACCGGATGATAACCAGGTAAGGTAGAAAAAAAAGGAACGGTATCAGCTCTCGCAGCCATTTTAGCATGTCATTGCCTTGAAAATAGGCGGGTACCGCGGATACCAAGCAAATGGCCATAAACCAGAGATACAGCCGGTCGGTTCCCGTGGGGGCCAGTGGCTGCCCCAGCGCAAAACGCTCAAACCCCCACCCTAGAATGACCACACCGAACAGGGAGAAATACGCGATTTCGTACGGGGTGATTTCCTCGGTGCTCCTTACTACGAACGCACTCAACGAGATGACGAATGTCAAGCCTCCGACAGGATTCCGGAAGCACCAAGCAACGATCGCCAGGCCAGCCATCCCCAGCAAACTGTACGGCATCGTGACGCCTATCGCCAGCGCAAGAATACAACCGAGTGCACAGATGATGACGACACCCCGGGAGAGGTGTCCGGGATCGGATATGGTCGGGTTGGTGATACTCATATAATCCCGAATCAACGGGGTTTGCGGGTGGACAGGGACCGCAATTCCAAAAGGATCTGCTCGATGCGGCGACCGCGGGGCGTTTTTTCCATGCGCGCCTGGTGGATCGATTCCAGGTTCAATGAGATGATCATTCCGATCAGCAGGCTGCTGAAAAACGCTCCCAGCACGATGAAGAGCCGTTTTGGTGAATATTTTATCTGGGGAGGGACTGCCGGATCCACAATCTGCAAGGTCGGAGTGTCCTTTACTTCCTTTATCTTCGCCTGTTCATACTGCGGTAGCAAAAACGTCAGGAGCGTGGTCTGTATCTCCACTTCCCGTAACAGGCGGGCCATATCCAGTCCTATCTCCGGCAGATCCACGAGCCGATTTTTGGAAGCATCGATTTCGGACTGCATCTGACTGATAAGCGGATGGGATGAACCGAAGGACTTTCGCAGCACATCCCTCTGCACCTCCAGGCCCATTACCCGGGCTTCCAGTTCTGCACCGGCGAGGAGCGCAGCCCGATTTTCGTCCGATATACCGAGTGTGCTGTTTTCCTCCTGATACGCGCGCATCGTCTCTTCCGCTTGGGCCAGATGCTTTCGTGTCTCAGACAGGCGGCGTTCGATGAACATCCGGTTGCTCCGAGCCTGATCGTTGTTTAACGACTTATTGATACGATCCAGTTCAGCTACGAAAAAATTTGCGATCTCTGCCGCTTTCAAACGGTCTTTATGAACAACGCTCAACATAAGTGAGTTTTCTTTGGTAATCTCGATATCGATCGATGAATCCAGGGATTTGAGAGCTTCATCCATGGTCTCTTTCTCAAAATATGCCTGTAACTCATACGTTCGAACCACAGTCTCCCGAACCCTGCGGCTCAAGAGAATCGCCAAATATGTGTCCAGCTCTTCTGACTCACCGAGTCCCAGTATATTGAGACCTGATGTCAACGCGTCCATGGAGGTGTTTAACCCCAGCGACGATTCATTTTTGGGTGGGAGGATGGTGGTTGAAGCAAGGTATTTTTTAGGTAATATGAAACTGATAACAACTGCCAGAATCGATGTGACGCTCACCATCCATATGATGAGACGACGCCATTTCAACCAGATGTACACATAATCCAGGAATGACACCTTTGTTTCATCCACTTGACATCAACCTTTCAAACTACTTAAATACTTATCGGGCTGAATGGTTACGGCAGTAAGATATATTGTTTTATGCTACACTTTGACTCCGGTGTTGTCAAGGCCAAAAACAGCCTTGTTGCGGAGTATGTTCACCTATTAAAATCCCTTGACTTTTGCACCGCTACCGGTTATTCTTTTTATGATATAATCGGTTGAAATTCTTGCGCTATATATACCAAGCCCCTGAGCACATAATGCACCTGTGCAGACTCCCCGTAGCCGTTTTAATCTGCATACTGGGCTTAAATGAGAATTCGGTATCGGCGCAGGGTACCAAATACGCAGGTGAGTTTCTCAGGATCGGTGTCGGCCCCAGAGCACTCGGTATGGGCGGTGCCTTCGTGAGCGTCGCCGATGATGCGACCGCCGGGTACTGGAATCCTGCCGGCTTGGCGTTTCTTACCGGCAGGGCATTCTCCTTGATGCACTCGGAGCAGGTGACCGGTTTAGCCTATGATTATGCGGCCTATGCCCATCCGAGAGGGCAAAACAACCGCATAACCGCCTATGGCATCTCGCTCATTCGCCTTGGACTCGACGATATACCGATCACGGCACTGCCGGATCCTAGTCAACCCATCGATGCGTTATTGAGCGACGGGCAGAGAAATCGCCCATTCGTAGATCGTTTCGTAAGTAACGTGGAATATGCCCTGCTCGTTTCATTCGCACGGCGTACGTCGGATCGATTTTCAATGGGCGGCAACCTCAAATTAGTACAGAAGTCTCTAGATGTCGCCAGCGCATTCGGTCTGGGTTTTGACGCCGGCGTGATGATCCGGCCGACAGCATCCCTGGCGATCGGTGTTCATGTCATGAACCTGACATCCACCGTTCTGACTTGGAACACAGGTCGCAAAGAATACATCGTCCCCATGCTGAAAATAGGGGTGGCCTATGCCAGATCGGTCCCCCGGTTACGAGGAAATGTTATTATCGCGACCGATGTTGATATTCTTTTTGAGGGGCGTAATCAAACGGCGTCCCGATCACTGGGCTCAGCGAGTGGAAGCGCCCATGTCGGCCTGGAGTACCGTTTGAAACAGGCTGTGACCTTGCGTCTGGGCATTCAGGCCGCCGGATTGACTGCCGGCGCCGGACTGCGCACACCATCGTTCCATCTGGTTGGCCAAGCGTTCAGCCCCAGTCTCGATTATGCTTTTGTGAACGACGCCGCATTCGGCGCTGTCCACCGCATAGGCACTTCCATCGAATTTTGATCGCATTATCAGAAGGCCGCTTGCATGACAAAAGATGATATCATCAAAACGGTGGCGAAGCATTCACACCGGCCCAAATCGAAAATCGCCGCGACGCTCAATCAGTTTCTTTTTGAAGTGTCAAACGCCATGGTCCGGAAAGAACGTGTGGAAATCCGCCGCTTTGGTACATTTGAGGTAAAATACCAAAAGGCACGGGTCGCCCGGAATCTAAATACCAACGAAAGAATCGAGTTGCCGCCCCGTGGCATGCCTCGGTTTGTGCCGTTCTCAGCGTTTAAAGACAGAGTATCCGCCGGTTGTGCCATCGAAGGCGGTGTCAAGTCCCGTGAAAAAAAGGAGGCGCCTTCCCTGAACCGCGAGCCCGGGAGACCACTCCCGGTGCCCCAGGAAAAGCCCTGGAGGGGTGATTCTCAAACCATCTCAAAGGACGAACTCCCGACGCTTCGAAAAGCAGTGGAAGACGATCCGGATAACACAGAGAACCGTCTGGCCCTTGCCGAGGCATGTGTGATTCGCGGTGACATTATGGGGGCACTGGAACAAACGAGGTACGTGCTTCGGAAGAATGCCAAAAACACGCACGCTATCAATCTTCAAGGACTTGCCCATGAGCGGCAGGGCATCGACGAACTTGCCCTGCAAGAATTCGAACGGGCCCTTCAGGTAGATGCTGATGATGTGGAGACGCTGTTGAATATAGGGTCTCTGCGAAGCAAGCTGGGGCAGTACAACGAAGCAGAGATGAATTTCAAGCGCGTACTGGAACTCGATTCCCAGCAAATGGATGCCAACTTCAATCTCGGTGTAATCCATACCAGGCGAGGACTATACGGTAGAGCCATTCAGGATTTCGAACGGGTCATAGATCTGAACCCCTCGAACATAGAAGCTTATTTCAACCTCGGCAAGGCCTACGACCACCTTGAGCGGTATGATGATGCGATCAACATGTTTGAAAAGCTGCTGAATGTGCAGCCAGAAAACGACCGCGCCTTCTGGCACCTGGGCACACTGCACGATAAAAAGAAGGACGGCGCGAAAGCTCTGGAAATGTACCAGCATTCTAATCGCCTGTTAACCGCCGCAAAGAAGGAACGACATTGATGGACATTGAGATAACAACCGCCCGGAACAGGATTACCGACGCCCTGCTCAACGGAAACGAATCTATTTCCTACCGGGACATCGAAGCAGCATCGATGCCGGTCTTTGTCAAAGCCTGGTTTCATCTGGGTGTGGAAACATGGTACCTGCCGGAGTACGCACACCGTGCTGACTGGACCCATTTCGATTACGCCGATGCGTTGGTTCAGCAAACGCAGGCAGAATACGATCGGGCGGTCAAGGGCACTGCACTCTTTTCCCGAGAAGCATGTGAAGAGATAATTGACGGGGCGCTCCGACACGAGATGGCCTATGTGAAACAGCCGGTAGATGCGGTGATCGGTATACTCTTACAACGATCAGACGCGGTCGACGGTGTGCATGTGGTCGACTTCCTGTCCCAGTTTAAGCGAGAAGATTTCTATTCCGCCTCGCTCCGGACCTATGTCTCCGAACATGAAGACTCGCATCTTGACCAGGACCTATTGAAACAAATCCTGCGCAACGCGGAACGGCAGGCCTACGAAACCCGGCCTTACGAAACCTTTCGGGCAGCGGTAGGCGCGGTGGCTGATATGTTGGGGATTATAACCGACAATGACCGGGCGGACCAAATCTCCGGAGATGTCTGGTCATCCTTCATAGAATTCCGCCAGATCCATCAGTTGAATCCGGTTCTGGGTGAAACACTCGCTCGGTTAAATTTGCAGACTGAGCAATCGTTGACACCCGACGAACTCCTCGGCACAGAATCACCGTCCCCCGACATGGAGGCATTGGCTTCACCAGAAGAGTCGGATGCAGAAGATCCAGTGGCCTCAGTCTATGATATCCCAGAGACGTATAAAGCGTCAGAGGAGTCCGTAGATCCGGTGGAGCAGGATACCGCTTCCGACCTCCTGCAAGATGACCGTTTGGAACCATCACAAGAGCCGTCCGGATTGTCCGGCGGTGAGGTTTCAGACGACGACTCGGTGAAGGATGTCACACACATAGAGCCCGACGAAATCGAAAGTTCAGAGGATGATAGCGAATCGGAGGGTTTGGACGAAGAAGTCGTGAACGACTACCTAAACGAGGGCAACACATCCGGCAATTTGAACGAAGAACCACCCGCGATATACGAGTCGCCTGACGACACCCTGGAAACACCCGGGACTTCAGCGGACGATTCCGAGGAAGAAACAGAAGACCCGTTGGGTGATTTAGAAGACGAGGTGGACACGCCTGCCGCAGCAGAGCAGGAGTCCGTTGAGGAAAAACCGGTTATGTCTCAGGATTCCCCCATAGCCGACAACACGGACGACCCCACGGCCGCAGAGAAGGAACAGAGTGAAGAGGCCCAAGTCGAACAATTCGCCCTGGCCAACACGCCGAGGGCAAATCCCAAGGTCAATCTCTCGACACCGCCAGCGGAAATCGGCAAAAAACAGGAGAAGCTGTTCGTAAAAAAATTGTTCAATAAAAATGTGGAGGAATATCAGGAAGTGTTGTCCCGATTGGAATATGTGGTCTCATGGGAGGAAGCATTCAGTATTATCGAAGAAATATGGCAGGAGCGTGGCCTGAACCTATTCTCCAAGGAATCTCAGGAATTCACAGGGGTGTTCTATAAGCGGTATTTTCCGCCACCTGATTGATCATTCCTGATTAAATCTACTGAAGTTGTTTGCTAAATCAGTTTGAAGATCACACAGTATTTTCTGTATTTGTAGACAATGTGATACATAATTTGCGGTTACGATGATACGGAGTCCCGTGTGGAAGGATTTAAATGAAGGCAATGCAAAATCGTGTGTATAATCTGCAAGAAGTACAACGACCGCCTGTTGTTCAGGATGCCAAGGCTGCGGCAGAGCGGGAGGACGAAAAGAGGCTGATCGAACAGGCCAAAGCGGGGAACGGCACCGCGTTTGACGAGTTGACCCGCAGATATATCGAAAAGGCCTATTCAATCGCTTGCCAGATGCTGGCCAACCCCGAGGATGCCCGGGATCTGGTGCAAGATGCGTTTTTTGAAGTCTTCCGTACGCTGGAACGATTCAAAACCCAGTACCGGTTCTCGACTTGGCTATACCGAATTCTGATTAACAAGTGCATCAACTATCGTAAACGGGAAGCCCGACGCCGCATGCTTTCGTTCTCGGAATACATGCCACGCCGGGAAAACGGTGAACCGCCCACGGTGTCTGCCCATCTGACTTCTACGCAGGATACGCCGCATGAAGAGCTGGAAAAAAAGGAATTGAGGCTGGCCATAGGGGATGCCCTGGAATCTCTTTCCAATCGTCACCGTACGGTCGTTGTTTTGTTTGACCTGGAAGGTTTATCTCATAAACAGATAGCCGAAATTTTACAGTGCCCTGAAGGCACCGTGATGTCTCGTCTGCACCACGGTCGTTTGAAATTAAAAAATATCCTGACCAAACGGCTCAAGGGTTATTTTCAAAGGCAATGAGGAATCTTATGACCTGCCACCAGATTCATCAGCACCTGACAAATTACCTGGAAAGAAATTGTGAGAAATCAGACATCGTCGTGATTGCCCGTCATATCGAGTCCTGTCGGGGCTGTGCGCGGCAGTTAACAGAGATGCAACAGGTGAAATCTCTCCTAAAACGCATCCCTACCGTCGAAAAAGATCCTTGCACAATCTCTGAAATGATGACAGCGATCATTGAGCAGACAACGCAACCGCTACCCGGACCGGTGATCCCGATTACGAAAACCAGTGTGTTCCAAAATTCCCGGTACATCATCGCAACCGCTGCGGCCGTAATCGCAGCCGCGGTTGCGATTTCCTGGCACGTGTTCAGTCCTGAAACACCGACGATAACACATCGGCCGAAGCAGAACGATGATCTGACCATCTATCTGCAGGAACACGAGTTTCACGCAGATAAAAGTGTATTCTCAAACGGATCGTTTGGTTCGGTAATCCTCAGTAATAACGGGAAATAAACGAGTGATGACCAAGTATATTCGTACCGTGTTATTCGCCTTCAACCTGTTGTTCTTCGGCGTTTTCCGACCGACCGCAAGTAATGCTGCGGACATGGACATCACGCTCCAGAAAATAATGGAAGCACCGCGCAACGTGAATTATGAAGGTGTTCTGACTATCCAGAAGTATACGGATGAAGCTGAACCGCTTCGAAACACCCACCGCATCATTCATCAAAAACCGGACCGGAACCGAATTGACCGGGTCGACCCATCCACTAAAGACAGGATCGTGGTGGTTCAGATAGACCGGGATGTCTACCAACGACAGGTACACGGCGATTCCACGTACTATACACACCGTCAGCTCCGGGGGGAACGGAGTCTCGATCTCGGTCTGGGATTCAGCAGCCTGAATCTGCTGGACACGAACTATGACCTGGCCATCGAAGGCAAAGACACCATCCTGGCTCGCTCCACAGTGAAACTGTCGCTTCAACCCAAACATCCCGGACGCATCATCAAGACAGCCTGGGTGGATGAAGCGACCGGCCTGGTACTGCGAACCGAAGATCGTGACGAGTACGGGAACCTTATCGAAGTGATGTACTTTTCCCGGATCACAGTCAACCCCGGGATTGACGAGGCCCTCTTTGCCACGGATGAATGGGCCGACCAGGCGGTAGAAGAAAATCAGGTAATAGCCTGTGGAACAATGAAGGAAGTGGAGAAGGAAGCCGGCTTCGCCCTCGCCGCGCCGGTTTTCATGCCCGCAGGTTTCACGCTTGATCGGCTTCGCGTAATCCTTTACGCGAATCAGCCGACCGCCCATTTTACATTCACGGACGGGCTTGCGAAGATTTCATTGTACCAGCGTGTTGCCCCTCCGACTGACAAGGCAGCCATGGCCTGGCCCACCGGAACGCCTGAAGTCCAGAATGACGTCCAGGTCTGGAACCGCGGCCCCTTCGATTATATCCTTCGGCATAGCGATGATACCAGGTTGTTTACCTTGGTCAGTGAAATATCCGAAGGGGAATCCATCGACATGATCAATTCCGTCTGTGTCATCAACCCACCAGAAACCGCTGGGCGCTCCGCTTCGCTTGACCTCCTCTGGTTCGCAGGCGGAGGGGTTATGGTCGGATCCCTGATTCTCGGTGGCTGGTTCTTCCGGCGTCCGAAGAAAATGCTTTTATGAATCTGCGCACGATGACCAATGTGCAGCGTTTTTTAATGATCCCCGCAGAATCTTGCCTGACATTTAAGCACTTTGCATTCTTTTCTGAAACAATCCTTTGTCCCAAGCTGTCTTTCCCACCCGGCTACTTGTTTTTTCAGCGCAGGGAATTTCCGTATGCTATGTCTAATGGGTGAGAAATGAATATTAATTCGCAAGTGAAAGTAATCGGAAGGAGTATGAGATGTTCTACGTAATGAAACCCGCCAAGACCGTCTTCAACCGTTTAGCATGTGTCTTTACCGCGGGGCTGGTTTTGACCGGTGTTGCCCGCGCCCAACAAGGCGGCTCCGAACATGAACAGTCTACGAACGTGCGTCTGGACCTTGAGCAATGTATCCGGATCGCATTACAACGTAACTCCCAGATATTGATCTCGCAGGGAAACGTACAAGTGTCCGAGGCTCAGGCATACGGCGCCATGTCCAATGTTTTGCCTCGGGTCAACGCTTCACTGTTGAATTCATCCAGATCCTATCTGGCTCCCCGTGATGTGTTTCTTCAGGATGGCACGTTCTTCGGTACGCAGCCCTCATCATCGACCAACAACGTAAACCTGGGATTTAGCCTGAACCAAACGCTGTATAACGGAGGTCAGTCGTGGAATAACATCCGGCAGGCCCGGCAGAACCTGAAGAATTCGGAGATGGGTGTTGAAAATACTAAGAACCTGGTTGTCGCGAACGTACGAGACCAGTACTTTAACTTGTTGCGCACGACCCGGCTCAAAGAGGTGACCGAGGAACAGCTGAAACTGAATGAAGAACAGCTGCGTCGGTCACAAACCATGTACGAAATCGGTTCAGTAGCCAAGGTAGACGTACTGCAAGCCCGAGCCACGATAGGTAACACGCGGATTTCCCTTTACAATCAGGAAACACAGGTACGCCAGGCTAAAGCGAATCTTAATACAGCGCTCGGCCGGTACGTAAATACACCGATCGAAATCGTAGATATCATCAACACGGATGAATCTTTCCTTCCGCCTGAACCGATTAAGGTAGATGAGGCTATCGCCATCGCAATGAGCGATAATCCTGCCATCAAACAACAGAACGGACAGATCACCTCCCAGAGAATAGGAGTGCACGTCAGCAAAGGTGCTCTCTTGCCGACCATTAACGGCAGTGTCTCCTACAGCCGCCGCGCCCAGAAATTTGGCGATGTCTATGGGAATTTCAGTCGTAACTGGACTTGGAACTTCGGTCTGAATGTCTCCCTGTCTGTTCTGAACGGCACCCAGACCTATGCCAACATCCAGGCATCACAGGCGAATCTGTTGAACGCGGAAGAAAGCCTGGAAAATACCAAACGAAACACGGTGCTCGCCATCAAGCAGGCTCTGTTGGGTATGGAAGCCGCCCGGGAAATCATCCAATTGAGTCGAGAAAATATACTTGCGGCGGAGGAAAGCATGCGGCTGGCGGAAGAACGCTACCGGGTCGGTTCTGGAACGCAGCTCGATGTTTTCACGGCGCAGCTCAGCCTATTTCAGGCCAAGGCGAATCTGGTCTCGGCACAGTATGACTACAAGATATCAGAAGCCTCATTAAACCAGCAATTGGGAAGATAGCTCCAAGGCAGGAATCACCAAACAGCATGATGGATAAGACTGGCCCGATACGCTATATTTCCGGCATGTCTTTTGCTCGACGGTTCCTTCCATATCGGCTAAATTAAAAACCGATCTCTACAATTGTTAGCCTTAAAATACCTTGCTCTAGTTATGTCCCTCACGCTGAACACGCAGCATATTATCTGGATTCTCCTCGCCGCCGTTGCTGCTACCATCTTCATCTTCTGGGCTTACAGGCAGCTCATGGTGCAACTCTCGTCCCGAACCGGATGGGGCCTGACGCTGGTCCGCATCGCCGCCGTCGGCATGCTGTTGTTCACCATCTGTGAACCGGCGGCCAGCATCGTACTGGAACGGTCGGAGAAAGGGACGGTCCTTCTGTTTATCGACACATCGGACAGTATGAGTATTACGGACAGGGTTGGAAACCGGCTGGAGGAGGTCTCCAGACTGCTCACCGGAGCCTGGTTCACCGCTCTGGCTGACCGGTACCACATATCGACCTACCAGTTTTCCGAACGTGTCACACCGATTTCAGAAAGTGCCTTTGACTCTTTAAATACCCATGCAGCCGCTACAAATATCAGTGCTGCACTGGAATTCGCCCGGACTCGATCCCAGCTTGTTGAGATCGCCGGCATCGCCCTTGTAACCGACGGAAATCATACCGTAGGACGGGATCCGCTGCGGACGGCGGACGGGCTCACCATTCCAGTGTATGCAATAGGAGTGGGAGATACCCTCGAGGCCAGAGATACGGCCCTCATCAGCCACATGACCAACGAAGTGGCGTATGTGGACAGCAGGATTCCTGTGGAAGTAACGATTCAGAGCCGGGGATACGAAGGCGAGAAAGTGCCCGTCGTCCTGCAGGAAAACGGGCGGACAATAGACTCCCAGGAGGTGGTTCTGGCAGGACGTGGCCGGGAACAGTCGGTAGCGCTTCACGTGGCGCCTTCTCTGGCCGGGGTTCGTCAATATACCGTCTCTTTACAGGCTCGGGACGATGAGCTGGTTTCCCGGAACAACCAGCTCAATTTTTCGATAAAGGTACTGAAGAGTAAACTGAACGTCCTCTACATCGAAGGTAGTCCACGCACCGACATGACGTTCCTCAAACAGACTCTCCAAAGAGATCCCAACGTCCGGCTTACCTCGGTGATTACCAGACCGGACGGCGAATTTTACCCGGAACCGCTTCCAGATTCGCGCTCAGAATGGCTTGAATATGACCTTGTCATCCTGGGCAGCATCTCTTATAAGCAGGTGCAGCCCTGGAGCACGCACATCGTAAATCTTGTAGAGCACAAGGGCGGCGGACTGATAGTCCTCGGGGGACCGAAGAGCTTCGAACTCGGCGGCTACGCCGGAACCCCGCTGGGTAACCTAATGCCGGTGCAGATTCCCAGCGTCAA
Source organism: uncultured Gemmatimonadota bacterium (assembly GCA_964470965.1). Lineage (GTDB taxonomy): Bacteria > JAAXHH01 > JAAXHH01 > JAAXHH01 > JABIQT01 > CAYYIS01. The sequence continues at coordinate 115,395 of CAYYIS010000008.1, forward strand.
CCGAGGCCTACTCGAAGGATTGTATCTTCCTGCCCTCACGGCAGATGGCGAAACACATGCACTCATGCAACTGCATGACGACCCCCTTGAATCGTCCCGGAGATGGTCGGAACTTCCACCCCTTACCGGAATCAATCAGGTCGGCCCCGCTAAACCGGGCGCAACGGTACTGGCGGTCCATCCCACCTGGCAGGTGAACGGACAGGATACACCGGTTATCTCCGTACATCGGTATGGGCATGGAAAAGTCCTCGCCGTCGCCACCTATGACATCTGGCGGTGGGACCTGATGATGTGGGGCAGCGGTGGGACCAATGCAAGTTATGCCCGTATCTGGAGTAATGCCGTACGGTGGCTGACCACTCGCGAGAGCGGGAAACGGGTAAGGGTAACGACCGGGAAAGCAACCTACAGCAGCGGTGAACCTGTCGTGTTTTCAGGACAGGTTTACGATGATAGTTTCCGGCCGGTCGACCACGTGGATTTATCACTTGCTATTATTCCTAAAATGGACGAAACCAGGCAATTTACCGTCGGCATGACATCATCAAGCACCGGTTCTGGCCGTTATGAAAGCGCCATACGCCATCTGGTAGCCGGGGTATATACTTTTACTGCCCGAGCCACAAGGGGCGGACAGACGCTGGGTACGGATAACGGCGGCTTCGAAATCGGAGAGTCCGCTATCGAGTTCACACACACCGGCATGGATCAGGCACTGCTGAGTGAGCTGGCCAACAGAACCGGTGGGGGCTTCTATCGATCCAATGAAGCCGGAAGACTCGTATCCGAAATCAAGGTACCGGACAAAACGGTCACCGGCAAAAGGGACGTCCATATCTGGAACCATCCTGTTTCGTTGGCACTGTTTATCATAGCGCTGTCCATTGAATGGTTCATCAGAAGGCGCCATGGACTTATGTAAATTTGCTTGACAATTGAAGCGGAGCCCTATTCTTTAAGCGTGGTTACAGACAAATACAACTGTCCGTTGGGGGAGGCTCTGTGTGGGCCTGAGAATTACCCCTTGAACCTGATCTGGTTTGTACCAGCGTAGGGAAACGGTAACGCGAGACGACCGTTTTTCTGAAACGGTTTTTTTTGTTAAAGTAGATTTTACCACACTCTTGACAAAGGTAACAACGATGGTTGTCATGGTTAACGGAACTCCAAAGGAAGTGGCGCAGGAGCTGAGTATCGCTGACCTCATTCGGACACTGGACCTTCCGACGGACGGTATTGCAGTGGCCCTGAACGGAACGGTGGTCCTGCGGAAAGAACACACGAATACTACAATTCGGGAAAACGATGAAATCGAAATTATCAGGGCCGTGGCAGGAGGTTAAACGGTCCGTTGGTAGAAAAGGAGATTGTCATGTCGGAGGCATTGAAGGTTGGTGCAAAAACGTTTGCATCCCGGTTAATCCTCGGAACCGGGAAATATGCCAGTTTGGATCTGATGGCGGAATCTTTTGAGGCAAGCGGCACAGAGATGGTCACTTTGGCGATCCGACGTGTGGATTTGAATGATACTTCAGGAAAGTCATTGCTGGATTATATCGATCGGAAAAAGTACGCGCTGCTGCCCAATACAGCCGGATGTTATACGGCCGAAGACGCGGTGCTGACCTGCGAGCTTGCCCGCGAGGCGCTCGGGACGGAAATCGTTAAGCTGGAAGTCATTGGTGACGAGAAAACGCTGTTCCCCGACAACGAAGCGACCCTGAAGGCGGCTAAAGTACTGATCGACCGGGGGTTTACGGTAATGCCATACACAATCGACGACCCTATCGTCTGCAAGAAGCTGGAAGACCTGGGTTGCGCCGCCGTTATGCCACTGGCTGCGCCGATCGGATCGGGTCTGGGGATCCGCAATCCCTACAACATGGCCATTATCATCGAAAACGCCAACGTTCCTGTCATCGTTGACGCCGGCGTAGGGACCGCCTCTGATGCCGCAGTCGCGCTGGAACTAGGCTGTGACGGTGTGCTGATGAACACCGGCGTCGCCGGTGCCCAAGACCCTGTTAAAATGGCCATCGCCATGAGGAAAGCAGTGGAAGCAGGACGACTGGCTTATGAAGCCGGTCGCATACCCAAAAAACTGTATGCAACCGCATCGAGTCCTATCACCGGGCTCATTCACTCGTAACATATCCCCGTGGTCGATTTCAAACTCTACCTCATCAGTGACCGTAACCAGTGCGCCGACCGATCGTTTATCAAAACGATTGGTCAGGCATGCGCAGCCGGTGTAAGGTGTCTGCAAATTAGGGAAAAAGATCTCTCCCCTAAGGCGGTGTTTGAATTCGTCTGTGAAATCCAGAAGAATCTTGCAGGTCATCAACCAGCCATACTTGTCAACGATCGGATCGACATCGCGCTCGCGACCGATATAGATGGTGTTCATCTTCCCGAAACCGGTTTGCCGGTGGACATCGCGAGATCTAGTTTACCGACGGGAAAGCTGCTCGGTGTGTCCGCGCACAGCCTGGATCGGGCGATCGAAGCGGAAGCTCTGGGCGCAGATTTCATCACTTTCGGGCCGGTTTTCCATACCCCCTCCAAAGAATCATATGGCGATCCGGTCGGTCTGTCAGCACTGAAACGGGTGACTTCTCAGACCAACATTCCGGTGTTTGCCCTTGGCGGTGTCAAGCCGGAAAATACCACCGAGTGCCTGGATGCAGGCGCACACGGGGTCGCAGTTATTTCCGCTATCCTGGCTGCGCCTGACACCCGGTTGGCTGTAGCCCGGTTTGAAACCGCTCTCGGACAGCTATAGACCCCTTCTCGGTCGTCACTGTAGCACATTCATTCCCCTATACATATCCGCCGAATCATTCAGAATAAACGAAACATGTTTATGTTGACATAATTTATCAACATTATTATATTGCCTATTCCAACATATGGGAAACGGTCCATTTCAGGTGATTACGGTTTTATCTAACAACGCACTACATTTGGACGGTAAAAAGGAGTCGTAAATGGTAAAGTCGACATTGAAGTCCGTCTTCGTAACAGTGCTGATTTCCGTTTTTATGGGAACCGCTCTCCCGGTCTTAGCCGAAAATAATGGTGAGGTCGGCACCACTATCGGCCAGATTGCGCCTAATTTCCAGGTGTACAATATGGATGGCAAGCAGGTGACACTCGCGGATTACAAGGGGCAGCGTCTATTCGTAAATTTCTGGTCCTGGTGGTGCCCCCCCTGCATCAAAGAAGCGGAACTGTTGATGAATCTCTCGAATAAATATGAGGGCAGGATTACATTTCTTTTCATCGGGATCAATAGGATATACAGTGACAAGAAACCCCTGGATCCAAAAGAGATAGAAGAGGGGTACACCACGGGATTGGAGACCTTTAAGACTCAAATGAAACGGGCCAAACTGGATGGTTCATATGCGCTCAGGCGATTGGAAGCTGCAAAAGATGATGCTACAAAGGCCAAGGCCCGCGGCAGATATGAAACGCACCTGGCAAATCAGGGTATGCTGAATGATCTCAAAGAAAAAAAGGTACTTGAATATTATCTAACCAGCCCAAATTCCCTGTTTGATTTCAGGGGATACTGGGAACGTCAGTTCCGGGCAAAAACGAACGAACGATATGGAATTCCGGTTACCTATCTGATCAATGAGGAAGGTAAAATTGCCCTGGATGTCAATCCCAACGATCAACACTGGGACAAGAACGACGATATTCTCGAGGATTTTATAGCCGGTAAAGACCTGGCCGGCTATGTTGCACGATTCCCTATACCTGAAAAACATCAAAGGAAACCGGAAGGATCGACGGAAAAATAGGCGTGCACCGATTTTTTAGGACGTACCATTTGAAACACCCGGAGGGTTGCTGCTCCGGGTGTTTTGTTTATACATGGGTAGATAGGGCTTGACATTACGGAGGCCTGTTGTTATTTCGTTGATATCAGTCGATATGATATCGGGCCACCTATCAGGACTTGTACCACATGATCCACATCGATCTGCTCAATCCTAAGTCCCTCGACCCCATCCTTAAGTCCGATAAAAAATCAGCGGCATCGCTGAATTCGACGTTGGATCATAAGTCGAGCGGCTCCGACTCCATGCCTTCACCGGGTGGCGGTACCCTATCGATAATAGGGGTCAACGTCGCTATTCTGGTGGTTGTTGTCGTCATTATCATGATGTTGCCGAGCAACGTTGCAGGTCCGCTTCAGAAAGCGTTTACCCGCCTGTTCAACATGTTTTAATCATCTTTCAGCCATTCTCGCGACAAGCTCTAAATTCATTGTAATCCCGAGTCCGGGGCCATCCGGCACTTTTGCGATGCCGCCGTGTACACCGAAGGGTTCGGTTGTGGTACGTTCGTTGTGGTAGAGTGGACCGATAATGTCCGCCGGATATCGTTCAGACACAATATTGGACGTCGAAATCGCCAAGTGCGCCATGGCTGCGGATCCCACCTCCAGTTCCAGGTTGCTGCCGACATGGCACACCTTCCCGGCTGCCTCTGCGACCTTTACAATCTGACGGGACAGTAGGATACCACCGTTTTTTCCGGGATAGACGCTGATTATATCCGCAGCATCCTCGTGGACCACTTCCAGCGCATCGGCCACCGTGAATACACTTTCATCGGCCATGATCGGAACCCCCACCGACGACCGTACCCTTCCCATTCCCCTGATATCACGTCGATGCACCGGTTGCTCAACACAAATGAGATTGAACGGCTCTAGACGCCGGATGGTTTGAATTGCGTCGCCGACCGTCCAGCCACCGTTCGCGTCTACCGTGAGCCTGATATCGTCACCGAGCGTCTCCCGAATCTTCCGCACCCGGTTGACGTCGTCGTCCGGATGACCTCGCCCTACCTTGATTTTAATGGTATCAAATCCGCTATCAATCATCCGTTTTGCGTTTCTGACCGCGATGTCCGGCTCTGTTGCCGCCACCACGAATTTGACCGGAATATCCGTACTGCGGCACCGTCCCCCCAGAAGATCATAGACAGGCACGTTCAGCTTCTTCCCCTGTAGGTCCAGCAGCGCCATCTCGATGGCGGCCTTGGCAAAGTTGTTATCGATGACCACTTCATCGAACCGCTTCATGATTGCTTCGAGATCGAACGGGCTTCTATTTATAAGTTCGGGCGAAAAATACCGTTCTATAAGGGCGACTGCTCCCTCGGGCGTTTCACCGCTCCAGCCCGGCATCGTCGTGGCTTCCCCCAGTCCCACGATATCCTCATCCGTGTAGATTTCCACCAGGACATAGCGTGACAGTCTGTGGGCGCCCAGAGATGAGATGATCATAATCTCCGGGTCTATGGTAGCGGTAAGGATCGTTGTTTTAACTTTGGAAATACGCATACTTGTCTCCCGTGGCGATTATAGCGTTAAAAAGACGGGACGTGAGATGACTTGAAAGTGTTTCACAAAGTATGTTTCTGAAACAGATTCGTCAAGAAATCGGCACATCATTTCATTAAAGTATCCAGTAGAAAGGCATTGACTGAAATAATTAGAATACCCATATTGGGCAACATGTTTCTATTACAGATGCAGCCCCACAGGTCACACTTTATTTTGATCGTTCCCTGTTGCCTTTTGCTTACCCTGGCATCGGAAAGTTATGGTCAGACTGTTCCGGACTATTCGGAGTCCAGGCGCTGTCTCACCACGGAGATCATCCAGAGCTTTTATCAGAGCGCCAACCTGGGCGTAGCATCGGAACCGGGTAACGTCCTGTTTCCAACCCGTCCCACGGTCCCCGGTGAAGCAGGGAGGACTGGCGGGTTCGGACATACATATACAACCCCAGTCGTGTATTACGACAGCCCGGAAGGGCACTTCAGAATTTGGTACACAAATAGCGGAGCGGACCGACCGGGCCTCAATCTGGGCGTACCCCCAGATCAGGATGTCAACGGTGTACCTGACTGGATCGAACGATGTTCAGAGTATTTCGAGCAGTCCTATCAGACTGCGGTAGTGAGCATGGGGTTCCGGACTCCCCCCGATGATTTTTCATTCAGTTCGCAGTACACCAGCATGGGACTGGACCACGGCGGTGACGGAAGGTATGATGTATACATTCAGGATATAGGCGCGTCTATCGCTGGATTTACTGGGCCGGAGCAGGTGATCTCAGGGCGCATACTGCCGTCATATATCGTGATTGACAATGACTTTTCGGGTGTCAAGAATACGGTCCCGGAAGCCCTGGAGTTGCTCCAGGCCACTGCGGCCCATGAACTATTTCACGCGATCCAGTTCGCCTACGACGTGAATGAGGACATCTACTGGCTCGAGCAGTCCGCCGTCTGGATGGAAGAACAGGTGTTCGACGATGTAAACGATTACTACAATTATCTGTCTACATTCACCGGGTTTCTTTCACAACCCTGGCTTTCTCTGGATACCCGGAACGGCCAGCACGAATTCGCCGGTATATTGTGGCCATTGTACCTGTCGGAAAAATATGACCCGAGCATCATAAGGTCAATCTGGGAGTTGGCAGAATCCGTCCAATCTCTCGATGCCTTTGACCAAGCGCTGCAGGCACGCAGCAGTTCGCTGGAGGAGGACTTTCAGGAATTCACGATCTGGAATGTCTTTACCGCCGCGAGAAGCGATCCCACCCGGTATTACGAGGAAGGCGCGGCCTTTCCGTTGGCCGAACCGGTTGACTCTCTGGATACGTTTCCTGTTATGGGCCCCGATATACCGTCCGGGCGGTTGCCATCTCACCTCGGCACCAACTATGTCATGTTTACGCCGGACCCATTCAGATCCGGTGGGCTTCAGATCGACTTCGACGGAATCAACGGGCGGTGGGGGGTATCTTTGGTGGGTATCAGCACCACCGGTCCGGACACAGTAATAACAGTTCCGCTCTCCCTTTCGCAGTCCGGTATAGGGGTGATATCCGATTGGGAGCAGTATGATGTCATCATGCTGGTGGCCGCCTCGTTGGAACGATCGGGCTCTAACTATCTATATCAGTTCACAGCCACTTTTGACTCCACCCTGGTGAGCCGTCAAGTGCCGACAGCAATGGAAGTTTCAAATGGCCCGAATCCGGTATATTTTAGTACGGCAAACGTAAAATTCATGTACGAATTGCCCTCTGCGGGGCAGGTAACACTAAACATATACAATATACTCGGGCAGGAGATTTATTCAGTATTGGAACCAAGATTGCCCCCTGGTTACTTCATTAAACTGTGGGACATATCCGACAGGACCGGACGCAGGGCTCCCAGCGGTGTGTATATCTACCGTCTTACGTTTACCGATCAGGCCGGTAGTCAAACCAGTAAATCGGGCAAATTACTGTTGGTCAATTAGATGATTCAATTTATTTGTCGGTCATCTGAAAAAACGAACCGTTTCCGACAACAAACAAGAGTAGAAAAAACCCGGTAAGAGCAACCTCGGAAACCATGCAAATATCCTTCCCCCCCGTCGCTTCCCTGGAAACACGGCTGGCCTGGCCGTCTGATCCCGTGGACATGGTCCTTGACACCGATGCCTACAATGAGATAGATGACCAGTTTGCCCTGGTGTATGCCTTGCTGTCGGTAGAACGGATGCGTGTTCAGGCGGTATATGCGGCGCCGTTTTTTAATGCCAGGTCCAAGTCACCGGGTGACGGGATGCATAAAAGCCATGAAGAAATCAACCGTATCCTGGGATTGATGAAACGTGAAAGTAACGGTTTTGTATTCAAAGGATCGGAGTCGTGGCTACCCGATGACAACACGGCTGTCCGCAGTCCGGCCGTCGACGATCTGATCTCCCGTGCAAGGCAGCGCCGGGATACCCCTTTGTATGTGGTGGCCATAGGCGCCATAACAAACGTCGTATCCGCCATCCTGGCTGCGCCTGATATCAGGGCCAACATCGTCGTGCTGTGGCTGGGAGGGCACCCCCTCGGCTGGCGGCACACCAGAGAATTCAACCTTCAGGGAGACCCCGCTGCCTCCAGGTTACTATTCGACTGCGGGGTGCCGGTAGTCCTGTTTCCATGCATCAATGTGGCCGAGGCGCTCACCACCACCCTGGCAGAACTGGAGAGGCATGTCAGCGGCTGTGGCGAAATAGGAGCCTACCTGTGCAATATATTCGAGCACTACGAAGACAACGACTTGGGATCCCCCGGATCTTCTAAAGTCATCTGGGACCTGGCACCGTTAGGCTGGCTTGTAAACCAGGACTGGTTCGAAACAGGCCTCGCCAACAGTCCCATCCTGACCCGGGACTTGACCTGGAGTCGAGATATCACCAGGCATCCTCTCCGTGTGGCAACCCGCATCAGGCGAGATGGGGTTTTTTCCGATCTATTCGGAAAATTAAACTTCTAAAACCCTACTTCTCCATCCACAGGGTACTCAGGCGTCCGCCCCTGCAGAATATCAAGAACAGCCTGCGCTGCCTGCATTGATATACGCTCCATGGCTGTTTCCGTCAATCCCGCGATATGAGGCGTGAGAATGGTATTCGGCAATACATTCAGCACATGATTTGCTGGTAGCGGTTCCTCTTCAAATACATCAAGTGCCGCACCGGCGATTGTGCCATTCCGAAGCGCCTGGTAGAGTGCCTCCTGATCGATCACAGGCCCGCGTGACGTGTTGATGATTCGGGCCTCCGGTTTCATCAATTTCAGGGTGTTCACATTGATCATGTGGTGTGTTTCGGGTGTCAGCGGCACATGCAGGGTGATGCAGTCAGCGCTGGCCAACACCTCTTCGAATGAATCCAAGCCGGTCACGTACCCAGGGAAATCTTCCAGTGGGACAAAGGCATCAAAAGCGACCACATTCATGTCCATCCCGATGGCCTTCTTGGCAACCTGATTACCGATTCTTCCGAGACCGATGATACCCAGCGTCTTTCCCGCTACTTCGATACCCCGATAGTCATTACGGTCTGTGAAGCGGCCATCGATAAGCGCCTGACGTGCCGGAATGACGCGACGGGACAGGGACATCAGGAGTGCTATCACATGCTCGGCGACAGCGTTGGTGTTGCCGGTAGGTGTGTAAGCAACGGGGATTCCGTGTTCCTTGGCGGCTTTCAAATCGATATTATCAACACCGACCCCGTGATTAACGATTGCTTTGAGCCGAACCGCACGACTGATATCTTCGGACGAAATCGTGAAAGTCCTCACGATAACAGCGTCCGCTTCAAACAGCGGCGCCCGTTGTGCAAGGTCAGACTGCGGCATATCCATCACAGACACCCCTTCCAGCCAAGGGGCCACGATGTCACACTCGGTCTTCAATAGTTCACATCCGCCACTATGAACAAACTCAGGTATAAAAACAACAGGCTTCAAGGTGCCTCCCAGTGTTGAAATCGATCGCTATCCTGCTATATCGGCCGGTCCACAGATCGGATGCCTATCCCATCAATCCTCCGAAAAACGTGAATCCCTTGTCCGTTCCTGGGGCCTTGCGTTACCCCGGTCTGTGGCCGCATCGATGAGGGCACGGGCCGAATAGAGCCGCAAATCTGTGGATCATAAATATCAGGCAGGAGATATTCTTCCAGAATCACACCGCGGCCATCAGTTCTTCCCGCAACCGATCCGCGACGACATCGGCCTCTCCCGGCTCCATCATGTACGGCATAACGGAAACTGATGTTCCGCCGCCGCCGAGTTCGATACGGGGTTCTCCGTCTGACAACCGTTTTACAATTTCATCCGCGGTTATCGGTATGCCTGACTGATCCCAGTTGACCTGCAACACAGGCGCGACGTTGGATCGACCGGGCTGCTGTATGGATGTTTCTATCGTCGGTAAACCGGAAACCGCGTCCGTGATGGTTTGCAGCCAGCCCTCCCATTCTTTCCATTCTGCTGCATGATCCCGCTGCGCCCACTGTTCGACCGCGGCCAACAGGCCCATGATTTCTTCTTTTCCGGCTTTCATGGGCCGCCCGATCGAGTGATGGGGTGCTCCGTTCATGTAAGCATCCCAAAGTAGATCCTTCCTGCCGAGTACCAGACCAGACGCCTGGGGCCCTCGCATACATTTTCCGCCGCTGTAGGCCACGGCATCCACTCCGTCTTCTAGGTAAACATTCGGCGTATCAGGACGCTCCGCAGCCGCGTCCACAAGGACGGGGATGTCATGAGCATGGGCTATGGAGACCATGTCGGCCACCGATATCTCCCCCCGACCTGCAGCATCTCCGAAGATGGCTACCATGGCGGTATTCTCATTCATGACCGCTTTCATCTCCTCGCGCGACCCCACTTCCACAAGTTTCACGCCTACCATTCGTATGGCATGGTCGTATATGTGGCGGTGTGACTTCAGTGTCACCACTTCATTCCGCATACCAGCCGTATCCGGCAGCTGTTTTATGCCCTCCGGGTCTGTCCCCACAACACAGGCAGCCGTGACCTGGCACAGTGCCGCGGCACAACCGCATGTCACGAGACCAAATTCTGCATGCATCAGCGTACCGATCCTGGTACCTGCCCGTTCCATCAATTCCTCCATCTGCACGTAGGCGCGGGAGGCTTCCGCCATGGCCTGCCGCGCTTCAGGGAGAAGAAGAGAACCGCTGACGATCGTCAACGTGCCTTTACAGTTTATTAATGGACGGACGCCGATGGATTCATAGGTTGGGATAGACGGGGGCATTGGGGTCTCCGATCTGTGAATGTTTTTTAGGTTCGATAGGTTTTCTGATGTGAACCGTACCAGTTTCAGATGTATACGCGGGGTCAAGATTAAGGGCAAGCGTTAATTATTATGTCAAGACATTATCCCCTTGACGTTGGTAGTGGCATGCTTTAACGTCACGTGCATTAATAAAACGTCCACAGAGGCGCTCCCTACTGTCGGATTTGCTAACACGCTGTCTCCCGCGGTTTGCCAGGAGGTCACGCGCAATGAAATCTGTAGTTTTTCTTTCATACGGTTTGCTCTCGGTGTTATTTGTCGCCTGTTCATCCAAAACCCCGCAACCAGCGCCGCAAGAGGAGACCAGACCGCTGGCACAGCACTTCGAGCAGGCGCCAGCGGAATCCGGACCAGAGGAACGGCCGACTCCGGCAGCCTCGCAACCGTTACCTAAGCTTTCCCTGAGCCCCGGGCAGGCGAAAATCACCGCTTCCGTAGTCTCCATTGAAACCAAGGGGGCCTTACATATATGTATCTTGAAGATCGATAAAGTGCATGGCTATGGCTCCTCTACAAAACCTCTGGCGGTCGGCAACCAAGTGCGTGTTTCTGTCAAAAACGTACAAATCGAAAGAGCTAAGGAAAAAGGTACGGCATTGTTGAAGGCAGGCGGTTCCGTAGACGTGACCATGCGATTTCAGGAGCAACCTGCCGTGATCACTCCTCCCCCGCCGTCCTGGAGCGTGGCTGAAATTCATTAGTTCGGATCGTTTCATTGATCGAGTAATTAGAAACAAAGATAGATTCCAGGCAAGCGCCACTCGCATTCTTGGATTCCTCACACGGATTCCTCATGTTTCGGAGATATCGTGTCAGAAAGCTCTAAACGGATTACATCCCTTGCCCTCACCTCCGTGCTTCTTGTTGGTTTTCTGGCTGTCGTGCAGAGCGGTATCGCTGGCCCACCTAGGGAAACTCGGCCTGCCGTCAAGTCTACCAGTTCCCCCAGGGCGTCGGTGGAAGCCAAAAAAGGCAGGAGTGAGTATTTCTTCAACATGCTGCGGGACCCGTCCACCAACACCATACCAGAAGGCATCCGCCAGCGGGAACTGGCCTTTGCCCGCACGCTGGCACTGCGCCCCCCTGTTCTGGGTAAAGCACTCGACGCGGCTGACGGCATCGCCTTCGACTGGAAAGAAGTCGGGCCCACTGATGTGGGCGGAAGAACCCGTGCGCTGGCGATCGACCACACCAATTCCAGCACGATCCTCGCGGGCGGTGTGTCCGGCGGCATCTGGAAATCCACGGACGGCGGTCAGTCCTGGACGCTGAAGACGGCAATGGATGTCGCGCTGGGTGTCACCTGGATCGCCCAGGACCCCCGGGGCGGTCAGAACAGTACTTGGTACTACACCTCAGGTGAATACTCCGGCAACAGCGCGTCCGACCGGGGCAGTGTGGCCTCTTTCTATGGTACGGGCGTGTACAAGTCCACCGACAATGGCGAAACCTGGGGCAAACTCGCATCGACGCTGGATAATAACCCCTTGAGTTTCAGTGACAGTTTCGACTTCGTATCAAAAATTATCATCCATCCCGCCAGCGGAAACCTGTACGTCGCCACCAATGGCATGGGGATTTTCCGGTCAACCGACGACGGGACCTCTTTTTCCCGGGTTCTGGGTGCGTTTGGGCAAAATTATTGGGCGGATATCGCGGTCTCATCGAATGGGACGCTCCTCGCCACCTTGTCCGAGCGTTTGTCGACCGATTACGGCGTTTACCGTTCTACGGACGACGGAGAAAACTGGACCGACATCACGCCGGACGATTTTCCGTCTGAACACGGGCGAAGCGTCATCGGCATGGCACCGTCAAACCCCGACGCCGCCTACATTCTCACGTATGACTACACCGGATCGGGAAGCAAGTACGGCGTATATCTATTTAAAGTCACCTCCATAGCGGACTCGACGTTCTCCAATCGAACCGACAACATTCCGGATTTCGGGGACCCGGTGGGAAAGATGAATACCCAGGGCAACTACAACATGGTCGTGTCCGTGAAACCGGATGACGAGAATTTCGTCCTGATTGGAGGAACCAATCTGTACCGTTCGACTGACGGGTTTTCGACCACCAACAGCAACGAGGATCAGGTGTGGATAGGCGGCTACGCTTCGGTAAATAACATCAGCCAGTACCAAAACCAACATCCAGACCAGCACGTGGCCCTTTTCGACCCGAACGACGCCGGCGTGCTGTGGACCGGCCATGACGGCGGCATCAGCAAGGCCACCGACGTGACGGCGGCACCGATGGTCTGGGAAAGTATGAATAACGCCTACAACGTCACCCAGTTCTATCACGTATCTATTGCGGCTGATTCAGGCAGTTCAAACATCATCGGCGGCACCCAGGATAACGGTTCGCCGGCATTCGATTGGAATGCGCCGAACGATGGCTCCACGGATCTTTCCAGCGGCGACGGCGCCTATTCTTATTTGGGCTCTCAATTCACTTATACTTCGTCACAGCTGGGTAATGTAAATCGGTACACAACGAGCGGTTTTTATGACACCGACCTCAAGCCAGACGGGACAAGCGGACAATTGTTCATACACCCCTTCGCGGTCGATCCCATCGATGAGTCCGTCATGTATTATCCCCTGGCCAATGAGCTGATGCGCAACAACACCATAAACACCGCTGTAAACGGCAGCGGATGGGCGACGCTTACCAACATCGCCGGACCGCCCGGAACGAATATAACGGCCCTCGCGGTATCCACAGCGAACCCCGCGCACCGATTGTATTTCGCGGCCAGCGGGAATGACAGCCCCCAAATATACAAATTGGAAGGTGCCGACTCCGCCACGGACGGCGCCGTCGATGTTTCGATACCCGGACTGGACAACGGTGTTTATGTCCACAACATCGCGGTGAATCCGAACCGTGCCGATGAAATCCTGGTGGTCATGTCCAACTACGGCATCGTTGGATTGTACCATTCAAACGACGGAGGTGCCAGTTACACCGAGGTAGAGGGCAATCTCGAGGGCACCGACGACGGTCCGTCCCTCCGGTGGGGAGCCATCCTGCCGGTAGACTCCACCGCGCACTATCTGGTAGGCACCTCGATCGGCCTGTTCTCAACCGCGACGCTGAGCGGTTCGAGCACCACCTGGACCCAGGAAGGCGCGGACCTGACGGGCAACGTGGTTGTGGCGGCCCTCGCCGCCCGCGCCTCGGACTACACGGTGGCTGCTGCCACCCACGGCAGGGGAATCTTTATAGGAGACGCCTCCCAATCGTTACCTTCTCCAATTTTGGATCTAGCGGTACAGATTGATTTTGGGGATGTACTGGTCGGAAGTTCCGTCACCGATTCGGCAAAGGTGAAAAATACGGGTACGGCGACTCTGTCCGTAACTGCAGTCACTGTAACGGGCGTTGATACCGCCTCATTTACCGCCACACCGCTCTCCCTTTCCGTTCCCGCCGGCGACAGCGCCTACGTGCAGGTGACGTTCACACCAGAATCGGTGGGCGCCAAATCCGCTGCTCTTGAGCTGACGCACAACGCCGGGGGGGCGCCTGCTTCGGTTTCCCTTACCGGTACCGGCGTGGGCCCGGGAATATTGGCCGATACTGCGCTTCCTATCGGCGATGTCCAGGTAGGCAGTGCCGCTACGGACTCGGCCAAAGTCAAGAACACCGGCACGGCGACTCTGTCCGTAACTGCAGTCACTGTAACGGGCGTTGATACCGCCTCCTTTGCCGCCACACCGCTCTCCCTTTCCGTTCCCGCCGGCGACAGCGCCTACGTGCAGGT
>CAYYIS010000008.1:129970-133220 GCA_964470965.1 uncultured Gemmatimonadota bacterium
GACGTTCACACCTACATCCGTAGGTGCAAAAACGGCCTCGCTTCAGCTGACACATAACGCATCAGGAAGTCCAGCGACGATAACATTGACGGGCACGGGCGGTCAATCCGTGACGGACATTGCCGATACGTTGGCCTTTACCTCCGACGACGGCTCCAAAACAAAGGTAAATTTCGATTCTGGCACCATCGCCGGCGTATCCGTCGACCACCAGAACCATGGCAGGAACCTGCCTGCGGGCACCGACAGCTCATCAGCCCCTACGATCCCCGTAACCTACTTTGAGATCAATACGACGCTGGCAGACACCGCCACCTTTGAGGCAACCGTCTCGTTTCAGTACACTCAAGCGCTGCTTGACAGTGCCGGCATCACTGATGAGACCTCGCTCAAGCTTTTCAGATACGCCTCAGGCGACGGAATATGGGTACAATTGGAAACGGCAGTGAACACCGCAACAAAGACCGTTTCGGCTACGACGAATAGTTTCTCGGTATGGTCCTTAGCATCCGTCACGCCAACCGGAATAGACTCGGACAACATGAAGGAATCGGCACCGGCTACATTCTCACTGGCCCATGCACGTCCCAACCCGTTCAACCCGTCTACCACCATCGCCTACGAGGTGCCTAAACAGACGCATATCACGCTCACCGTGTACAATCTTCTTGGCCAAGAGGTAGTGCGGCTGGTAGATCAGGTGCAGGCTGCCGGACGGTACGAGGCGGTGTGGAACGGCACCAACATCACGGGCGCAGGCGTTTCCAGCGGCATATACCTGTACCGCATCACCAGCGGCAGCGGGTATACCGAGACTAAGCGGATGACGCTGCTGAAATAAAAGGGACAACCATGCTTATTTTTGATGGGGATTACCCCATGGCGTACGGGGGGATGGAACTGAATCGGGACCTCACGCAAACGCTGGCGGACGTGCGGGCAGCGGAGAATAACCCTGCTAACGTGCCGTTCGCCTGTCTGCCGGAGATGCGAAACGGACGTGTCGCGGGGGCGTTGATGAAATTCACGATACGCCGGTTACGGGAGGGCAGCATCCTGTCCGGACTTCGCGGTGCAGAAGCGGTATACGGCGCAGCAAAGGGACAGGTAGCCTATTACCAAATGCTGGCTCGGGCAGGAGAAGCTTCCATTCTTGCCTCGCGATCGGATTTCACAAAACACATTGAATTATGGAAACAGGCAGAGCGGACGGACCACCTGCCGGTAGGGTTCGTGATCGGCATGGAGGGTGCCGATCCGATTCTCTGGCCGGAGCAGGTGCATGACTGGTGGGAACAAGGCGTGCGGGTGGTAAGTCTGACCCACTACGGTCCCAGTACCTATGCCCACGGCACCGGAACAAGCGGTGGCCTTAAAGAGACAGCGCCCGCACTGCTGCGGGAGATGGCACAGTGCGGTATGCTGCTGGACCTGACACACATATCCGATCAGAGTTTCTGGGAAGCATTGGACTTGTATGACGGTCCGGTACTGGCAAGCCATCAGAATTGTCGGGCCCTGTCACCGGGTGAACGTCAGTTTGATGACGCTCAACTCAGGGTCGTTATCGAACGGGGCGGCGTCATCGGCGCTTCGATGGATACCTGGATGCTGTATCCTGCTCAGGTGCTCGACTGGGCGAACACAGGTGATTTCAGACGCCGGGATGTCTTCCCCAGAGAGGCGGTCACCCTGCAACAAGTAGCCGATCATATCGACCATGTGTGCAGCTTGGCAGGTAACTCGAGACATGCGGCCATCGGCGGAGACACGGACGGCCAGGGCGGCGTTGACGGCGCGCCGCATGAAATCGATACGGTCGCGGATTACCAGAAATTGGGACCAATCCTGGCCTCCCGCGGCTACAAAGACGAAGATATCGAAAACATCATGTATAAAAACTGGCAGCGCTTCTATGAGAAGTATCTGCCGGAGTGACGTCAAAACTGTTTACAGGATAATATGAATATGAATATCGAATCCATCTACAGAACCGCCAATCCCAGGTCCCACGCTGAGTTTGAACGGACGAAAAAGTCTATGCCCGGTGTGGCAAAAGGCGCATATTACGTACAGCCGTTTCCGTTAACCATGGCTCGGGGCGAAGGGTGTTTTCTGGAAGATATCGATGGCCACAGGTACGTGGATTTTGCCGGTCACCATACCGCTCAGATACTGGGGCACGGACACCCGACCGTTGTGGAAGCGGTACAGAAGCAGCTGGCAGCCGGGATCGCGACCGCGGCGCCCATGGGGGTGGAGGCCGATCTGGCGGAAGAAATCTGCAGCAGAGCCGATTCCGTGGACCTGGTCCGGTTCTGCAACTCCGGTACGGAGGCGTCAATCCATGCGATCCGTCTTGCGCGGGTATCTAGCGGGAAACCCAAGGTGGCCAAATTCGAGGGTGGATACCACGGCAGCCATGACGGCGTGGAGATCAGCGGGGTCCCGGTGCCCGGGAAATCGGGACCGGTGGAGACGCCGCAGCCTGTGGCTACGGCCGGCGGCATGGCACCCCGTGCGTTGGACGATGTGATTGTCCTGCCTTACAACGATGAAGCAGCAGTGGAGTCCCTGATAGCAAAGCACAAGGAAGAGCTGGCCTGTGTCCTGCTCGACCCCAAGTGCGGGTTGCTGCCGCAGAGACCGCAATTCATCCAGGCGGTCCGGGAGATCACACACCGACACGGTATCCTGCTCATATTGGACGAAATCGTAGGATTTCGCACTGAATCGGGCGGCATTCAGGCCATGTATGGCATCATGCCCGATATCACACTGTTCGGTAAGATTATCGGTGGCGGCTTTCCAATCGGTGCGTTCGGCGGAAGGGCGGATGTGATGAGCGTACTGGACCCTACGCAGGGGGGGCGTTTGTTTCAGAGCGGCACGTTCAGTGGACACCCCGTAGGCATGGTAGCCGGGCTGGCCATGCTGAAATCACTGACGCCGGATGCGCTCAGGCACCTCAACAGCCTTACTACCCGTTTGCACGGGGGACTGACTGATGTCTTTTACCGACGAAACATCGATGCGCATGTGGTTAGCGCCGGTTCCGTGTTCAGCATCTACTTTCAGCGAGAATCCCCTGTTATCCCCCGGGATGTCCTGCACCATGACACCCAAAAGGAGCATGAATTTTTCCTTTCATTAGTCAATCAGGGATATTATCTGGGCAGCGGCACCCGAATGTGCAGCCTCTCCCTTCCGATGGATCAGTCACATGTGGATGGTTTAATCGACGCCAGTG
>CAYYIS010000009.1:0-121134 GCA_964470965.1 uncultured Gemmatimonadota bacterium
TGCTATCTGATCACGGGTAAGGAGTGCATCTGAGATATTGGTGTCGGCCGTCATTGTGTTGTTTATTCCTCTGTGATAATGGTACCGGCGATATACCGGACCCCGTTGTCGGTGTTGTGGTAATAGGTGACGAGTGCCGTCCCATCCTGTAGCGCGAGTACATGAGGATAGCCCAGATCCGAACTGCCGCCGTCGTCCCTCAGGACGATTTCCCGGGCTGTGCTTATGTTGTCGCAGCCGGAATCCAGCAGGCAGGCGCGGACACCCCTTGGATCATGCCGATAACCGTACACCAGAAGCACGTTCCCGCTTTTCACACGCGCGGCCTGGTACGGGTGTCCCTTGATACCTTCTCTGTGTGGTGCCGACCACGTTTTACCGTCATTGTAGGAGACTGATGTGTGTAGCCGGTCGTCCCTATCCTGTTCTACACGCATAAACGCGATGAGTTTTTTGTCTTCACACTGGTAGACCATGGTTTCATTGTAGTAATGTAGTCCTTCAGGGTCATGAGCGATGCATCCCCTCGGCTCCCAGGTGAGACCGCGATCTGTGGAGGTCATGAACCAGACGTTGCTGGCGTTACGATTCGTTCCGAGCAATCCATACACTGCCACCCCGACAGACCCGTCGGCCAGATTGGTGGGCGACGCACGCAATCCTGCGGGTGAAGGCCAGCCTGGGAGGATAGGTTCTGTGTCCGGAACCGGGGAGACGAAAAAGGGGCCGTCCCAGGTCAACCCATCGTCTTGAGATCGCATGACCTGGATTCCGTGCGAGGCGTACACCCAGCCGAAGTTGTTGTCCAGATGAAATCGGCGCGTGTCTTTCAAGCGATCGTAGACCGCATGGGGCACGAGTTCGCCACGATGACTCAGACAGATAAGCGACCCATCCGGCAGGATGGCAAGATTTTGATTTGTGATGTTGCCCGCGTTGAAAACTCGTGGCGGTCCCCACGTTCTCCCGTTGTCATCTGATAGGGTCAGGCAGGCCTCTGTGGATGGGAACCCGTGGGCATGAACCCCTTCCGGTATCCAGTTGTAGGCACGGCGGAACGCAACCGTGATCCGTCCATCCGGAAACTGTACGGACGAAGGTCCCGGACCACAGTAGTAGCGATCATCCAGATAAATAGTCAGATCCCGAAGCTTAACGAGCCTCGACATTATTCCACCATCCCTTACACCGTCCAGCGGCCTATGTCGGGTGGGTTTCCCGGATCGTCGGCAAGAAGCTCATCCGCGTGTTCCGCTACCTTACGGAAAGCATCCGCGTGTTCCTCTATGATTTCGGCACGGTCGTGTTTGAACCAGGGGATGGTGTACGTATGCTGATCGATCGACTCAGCCACCGGCAGGCTTCCTTCCGGCTGCCGGACATCGCGCCCGCTGAATGCGATGCGTGTTGGCTTGCCGAAGCCGTAGACATCACAGGTGTTGAGCAGTGGATGCAGGTGCAGCGGCTTGTTGATGCCCACGCCGGATTCGGAGCCTTCAGCCCGGACCGCCTCAGTAAATCTGGTTACCGAAAGGCCGCCCAGTGCCTCTGGTTCGTAGAGCCCTTTTGCGGAATACCAACCCCCCATCGTGCTGCCGGAATCCCCGGGAGGACGATGGGCCTTCAGACCCGGTACCCCTTCTAATAGATCCCAGAATCTATTCATCGCCCGCTGAATCTCCGCGATGCGTTCATCGTAGTGTTTCAACTGCACCCGACCGAGCGCCGAACACAATTGATTCATCCGGTATTTTTGGCCACCCAGGGGCAATCCCCGGAAATCTTTAACGGATTCCGATTCTATATCCTGATTGTATCGTTCGTAATGGGCGAACGCAATGGCCCGTTCGTGGATCTCACGGTCGTTGGTTACCATGATACCCGCCTCACCTACGGCGAAGGATTTTCCGCTCATCAAGGACATGGCTGCCACATGACCGAAAGTGCCGACTTTACGCCCTTTGTAGCGTGCACCCTGACCATGGGAAACGTCCTCAATTACCTTGATATTATGATTTTCCGCTATGGTCATTATCCTGTCCATGTCTGATGGATAACCAGTGTAATGGACAACTATGATGGCTTTGGTTTTGTCCGTGATACGGTGCTCTATGTCATCGGGGTCAATACAGAGCGTGTCCGGATCGATATCGGCGAAGATCACGGTTGCGCCCAGAGAAAAACATTGCAGGGCAGACGCCCAAAAGGTGGTGCTCTGACAGATAATTTCATCTCCCGCACCGACGCCGGCGCCGAACATGGCCGAGTGAAGCGATGCTGTCCCGGAGCTGCATCCCAGGGCATAATCAAGTCCCATCCATGACGCGAATTCCTGCTCGAACAGCTTCGTAATCTTCGTATCCGACATACTTCCGTGCCGTAGAACATCCAGGACGGCGTCTTCATCTTCCTTATTGATGATAGGCCAGTGGAACAGCTCCTCCGGGTCGGTCACCACCGATTGCGGTCCGCCCAGAAGGGCCAGTCGACAGGTTGCCGATGCGGTCATGCCTTGCTCCTCTTTAGGTTAAAGCCACTCTCAAAAAATCAGAATACCCGGGGCCCGCATCCGGCGATCCACCAGCTATGACGACACGGGAACCGCTTGTAACGCCTCCGGAATCACGGACCGCCTCCAGGGACATCTGTATCATGCCGTCTATGGTGACAAAATCATCACACAGCACGGGTTTGACACCCCATATCAACATCATGCGCCGGACCGTCTCTCTGTTCGGGCTCACCGCTATGATGGGTGTAGCCGGGCGATGGCTGGCCACGAGACGTGCCGTGTATCCTGTGCGTGTACAGCATACGATAGCTTCTGCCCGGCTATCACGTGAAAGTACACAGGCGGAATGTCCGATCGCCTCTGAGATATCAGCATCTTCACGGGTTGGCAGGTCAAGAAATTGGCGGTCTTCAAACAAACGCGCCTCGGCCTTTTCTGCGATGGCGGCCAGCGCTTCCACCGCCTCAACGGGAAAGGCGCCCATGGCGCTTTCTTCCGAAAGCATCACCGCATCCGTGCCGTCCAGGACTGCATTGGCTACGTCGGCTGCTTCCGCCCGGGTCGGCCGGGGACTTTCGACCATGGAACGCAGCATCTGCGTGGCCGTTATCACCGGGGTAGCGGCGAGGCGGGCCTGAGTGATGATATCCTTCTGGACGAGTGGTACTTCGGGAAATGGTATCTCAACGCCGAGATCACCGCGCGCGACCATGACGGCGTCTACCACGGGGAGTATCTCTTCCAGCGCTTCCACCGCCTCCGGTTTTTCGATCTTCGCCATCAGGGGTAGGTCCGATTTGTGGTCTTGGAGACATTGCCGGGCGCCCTGGATATCCTTCTGGGAACGAACGAACGACAGAGCCACCATGCTAACACCCATATCGAGTCCTTCCAGCAGGAGCGATCGATCATTGTCCGTGAACGCGGCAGTACTCAGGGCACCGTAAGGGACGGAGACCCCTTTTCGATTCGACAGGGGACCACCGAGCAGGACGATGCACTGGAGCTCCGGCGGATTCACCTCTTCTATCTGAAGCTCCACCAGGCCATCAGCCAGCAGCAGGTGCTGACCGGGACGCACTTCATCAGCCAACAATGGATAATTCACCGAGACCCGCTGCTGATCGCCCGGGGTCTGTTCGGTTGTCAGGGTAAAACTGCTTCCCGCCGTCAAATGAATCGGTCCATCCTGAAACGTACCGATTCGTATTTTGGGGCCGGGCAGATCCTGCAAAATCGCAAGTGGTTTACCGACAGCTTGCTCGATGGATCGGATGCGATCGACGCGTGCGCGATGATCAGCCGGTGTTTCATGGGAGAAATTAAGTCGCAACACGTCCGCGCCGGCTTCAACGATCCGTCGCAACCTGTCTGGGGTATCGGTCGCTGGACCGATGGTGCATACAATTTTGGTTCGGCGCATAGCGTGTCACTCGGCTTGAACGCGCGTCACCCCGATTCGGGCTGCGCTACCGCTGATTTTGATGTCAGCAGTTGTGACAGCCTCGGAGGAGGTTCCGATGTGGATGTCGACAGCCAAAGTTTCGGCTTTTATATAGTCCGCGTGGACTTCGATAGCATCCGCCAGATCACCGTCCGTTTCGGTATAAACCTTAATCCGGTCGGTCACATTCAAATCCGCATCTTTCCGAAGGTTTTGAACCTGACGCACAAAATCACGCATCAATCCCTCCAACAGCAGATCTCTGGTTATGGTGGTATCAACGGCCACGGTGCATCCGAAGTCGGAGACGACGGCAAGCCCTTCAGCCGGCACCCGTTCGACCACCAGGTCTTCCGGTTCCAGTGTCACGGTTTCCCCGCCAACAGCAAGGTTTACAGATTCGCCAGCTTCCACGCGGGCTCCGACGTCTCCGAGGTCCAAGGCTTCCAGCGCCTGGCGGACATCATTCATCTGTTTACCAAACCTAGGACCACACCTGGCGAAGTTCGGTTTCACGGTGAACGATTCCAGCTCATCGACCTCTTTCAGCACCACGAGGTCCTTGACGTTTAATTCATCCAGAATCTGACTCCGCAGTCGCGCCAACGTTTCACCCTGACGGGCATCGCTCGGTTTTACGAGCAACCGCAACGCTGGTTGACGAACTTTCATCTTGGCCTCGTTGCGTGCGGAACGCCCGAGGCCGACTACGTGCATCAGCGCATCCATGTCGTCCAGAAGACCCTGGTCGATTATTTCGGGATCCGGTTCAGGGTAGGCACAGAGATGCACGCTTTCCGGTGCGTCCGCATCCACCGGCGGCACCAAGCTCTGATACAGCTCTTCCGCCGAAAACGGCAGAATAGGTGCGATGATTTTACTCAACGCGACGAGCACATCGTACAGTGTCTGCACGGCCGACTGCTTATCCGTGTCATCGCCGCTCTTCCAGAATCTCCGCCGACTGCGGCGGACATACCAGGTAGAGAGATCGTCAACGAATTGCTCAGTCTCACGCACAGCGGTGGCGGCATCAAAATTTCCGAGTCTGTCGTTGCCGGTGGCAACCAGACCATGCAGTCTGGCCAGAATCCACCTGTCCAGTTCACTTCGCCCTTCCACGGGGGCATCCGGCACGATTTCGGGACAGTCCGGCAGGTTTGCGTAGGTAACAAAGAACGAATACACATTCCAGAGCGTCAGCATCTTTCGGGTGACTTCTTCCGCAGGTCCGTAACCGAAGCGGAACACGGAGCTGAGGGGAGCGCTTGCGTATTGCCAGCGCATCACGTCCGCCCCCATTTTTGCCACGGCTTCTTCCACTTCGATTGCATTGCCCCCGCTCTTGCTGAATGGCTCGCTGTTTTCGTCTCGCATCTCCTCGTAAGTCAGCACCGATTTATAGGGCGCCTGGTCATGGAGCGTAACGGACATGAACAGTTGCGAGTAGAACCAGAGTCGGATCTGCTCCCGCATTTCGGAGATCCAGTCTGCAGGATACCAATTTGACCAGGTGGACTGCCCATCCACACAGCTCCTCGATCCATTCCGGTCCGCTTCGGCTTCCGGCCCCCTGATGGAACGAATCGCACCCTCCACACCTTCATGGTCGGGGAGGTAGTTCAACGTCGAAAAGGGGACGATGCCGGCATCCAGCCAACAGTCGCCCACCTCCGTGGCCCGCTTCAGCGACTTGCCGCATTTCTCGCATGCTACCTCTATCTCATCAATCCAGGGACGATGCAGTTCAGGTAATGCGTCCACCGCATCAGGGTTTACGGCCCGCTCCTTGAGTTCTACGGTGCTGCCCACGACGGTGATATGCTCGCAGTCGTCGCAGGCGTAGAATGGCAAAGGCAGGCCCCAGAACCGACGGCGGGAGATGCACCAGTCACCCATATTGTCGAGCCAGTCCTGCATGAGGCGCCCGCCGTATTCCGGCACCCAGCGTACCGTAGCGGATGCCTTTTTCATAGGTTCTCGAATTTCATCGCACGAGATGAACCACTCATCCGCCAACCGGAATACCAGCGGCGTTTTGCAACGCCAGCAGAACGGGTACCGGTGTTCGTAGTCTTCCCATCGGAACAGCACGCTGTGCTGCTCAAGATTATCCCGTATCTCTTCGGCAGTTTCCCGCACGTGCTTGCCGGCGAGCCAGCCGAATCGTTCAGTGAAATAGCCATTGTCATCAATCGGCACCAGAATATCGAGCCCCAGTTCCTGTCCAAGCTGAAAATCTTCGGCGCCGCAACCGGGTGCGATGTGCACGATGCCTGTGCCCTCTTCGGTTGTGATGATGTCCCAAGGCACGGTCCGCCGTGTCACTGAATCCTGTGCGGGCAGATCTTCCATGGGGCCGTGAAACGGCAGATCCAGCAACTCTTTGCCCTTCATAGATTTCACTACCCTTGCCTCTTCGGGCAGGACATCCTTGACCCGCGCCTCCATCAGGTAGTAGATGTCATCCCCCAGCTGTACCTTCGCATAGTCCGCATCCGGCGCGATGGCCAGGGCGGTGTTGGCGGTGAGCGTCCAGGGCGTGGTCGTCCACACCAGGAAGTACTCGTTCGGGCGGTCCTCCACGCGGCACCGGAAGTAACAGGACGGATCGGTCTGCTCCCGATATGAATCCACCAGTTCGTGCTGGCTCAGGCTCGTACCGCAGCGCCAGCACCACGGCATAGCCCTGTGGCCCCGATACAGCCAACCGCGTTCATGGCAGACCTTCAGGAAATGCCATATATGCTCGATGTTGTTGTCATCCAGGGTAAAGTAGGATGCGTTGGCTCCTTCTCCATTGTACCAGTGCATCCACTGGCCCATGCGAATCGACTGCTGTGTGATTCGTTCGGCGAACTTTTCCACACGGGCGCGGCACGCGCGAGAGAATTCTTCCAGGCCGTATTCCTCGATATCCCGCTTCGAGTTGAATCCTAGCGCTCGCTCCACCTCCACTTCGAGCCAAAGTCCCTGGCAATCGAAGCCGTTTTGCCAGCGCTGGTTGTAACCTTTCATAGCGTGAAACCGGCAGTAAATATCCTTATAAGTCCGCCCCCAGGCGTGGTGGACCCCCATGGCGTTGTTGGCGGTAATCGGCCCGTCGATAAACGACCAATTCGGTTTACCCTCCAGTTGGTTACGCAATTTATCAAAGATACCGCGATCCTGCCACCAGGCGAGGATCCGCTCTTCCATTTCCGGGAAATCCATCCGTCCTTCAAAAGGCTTGAACATACGATTCATCAGCTCCTTGACAATACGTTATCAATCTTTTTATGATTTCAGATTCTCCGATGTGCACACGGCGAATCAAGCAAAGGGTGTTGACAATAAATCCTGCCGTAGCCTTTATATGATAATTCGGTTTTTTATTCGGATGCCGGTACTTGTGGAGATGCCAATCCGTCTGGGGTGGAGGACGTAGGTATGTGTTGTATGGATAAGATATCTGAACATGGTGATGATCCTCCGAACAAAATCACGTTCACAGCTTACGGAAAAGCAGTTGCAAGATACGGCATTAGTGGATCCGGCACAAGTTTTTCTTGTTGCCAAAAGGGGTTGCCGATGCAGGCAGGAAATTAAATTGGTGTGATTCCTGCAAGACATAACAAATTGAGGAAACAATGCAATACCGAACACTCGGCCGTACCGGATTAAAGGTGTCCCTGCTCAGCCTTGGTACCGGCGGGGCGCGAAGGATGGGGCAACGACAGGGCTTGACACAACAGGACCAGGATAAACTTGTGCGGCGAAGCCTGGACCTGGGTATTAACCTTTTCGACACGTCGCCCGCGTACGGGCATAGTGAAGAGATTCTGGGTAAGGCCCTGAGCCAGGTTTCCAGAGATACTTACATCCTCTGTTCCAAATGTCCTGTTAAGAAAGACGACAAACCGGTGTCGGATGTTCACTTTGTTTATAAAAGCGTGGAGGCCAGTCTCCGGCGTCTGAGGACGGACTGCATCGACATCATGCTTTTTCATGGGATGCCCACGCATCAGGCCTACCAGGATGTGGTCGACCGCCTGTATCCAGGAATGGAACGCCTGCGCGAGCAGGGCAAAATCCGGTTTACGGGATTCAGTGAGCCTTATGTTAAAGACCCGCAGCACAAGGGCATTCTGACCGGCCTGAAAAATCATCCCCAGTTGTGGGACGTTCTGATGTTAAAATACGGTATCTTAAACCAGATTGCCGCAAAAGAGTCTCTGCCGCTGGCTGTGGAGTACGATGTTGGGATAATAAACATGGCAGCGGTGCGCAAAAAACTGCCCGATCCGGAGTTGCTGGAAGAGTTGATCGCATCCTGGAAAGAACGTGGTGAAATACCTGTAGACAGCCTACCGGAACGGAAACCGCTGGACTGGCTTGTGCGTGGGGAGGTGGATTCGGTAATCAGCGCGGCCTACAAGTTTGCCGCTGACCATCCCGCAATCGCGTCTGTAGCCACCGGGACCGCCACCATCGCACATTTAGAGGAGAACGCTGCGGCGCTTGAACGGCCTGTTTTGCCTGCTGTCGATAAAAAACGGTTGATAGATTTATTCGGCAATATCGTGGAATACGCTTAACTCAGATGTCCTTGATATATGGATATAATTGAAGGCCCTGCTGCCCGAGATCGGGGCCGTAGGGCACACGGGGTTCCATATGGTCCCGGCGAGTAGGCGGCATGCCTTTGCCGGGGAAGCTCTGCCATCGGATACAATCATAGCCATCCGGTGGCGACCCGTGTGAATACTGGCCCTTCCCCCAACCGCTGAATAGGCCTCTACGCGGAGGATCTTTCTGTACCGAAATAACAAGGAGGTGTGTAATGTCGGTAACCATGACCGATCGCTTTCGTAAGTGGTATGCCTACGAAAAAGACGCCCATAAGAAGGTGCTGGCATCGCTTGAAACTGTGCCGGTGGCACGCCACAGCGAAGAGGCGTATCAGCAGGCATTGGATCTGTTCGGACACGTGATTGCGGCCAGGTGGTTCTGGCTGTTTCGGTTCGGGGCAGCGCCTAAGCCGGATAACCTGTTTCCGGAGAAGATGGATTTGGACGTTTTGAGGCGTGGAGCCGATGAGATGTATTCCGCTTGGGACGACTATTTCGAGAAGCTAGATGAGGCTGATCTGGACCGTGAGGTCGAATACAGGAGTACCGAAGGCGCCCGTTACACGAATAAGATCGAAGACATTCTCAAACAACTGTCCGACCACAGTCGATACCACTGTGGCCAGATCGCCTCCCGCGTAAAAGCCTGCGGCGGCACTGCGGCTTCCACGGATTATGTGTTTTTTTTGCGGGAGCTGACCGGGTAGAACCAACACCACTTTACCTCGGTTCAAAACCGGTGATCGTAGTGGGAAGATCTGGTTGGATCCGATTCAACCTCAGGCAAATCTGGCATAAACCGCGTAGAAGGCGAATAAGGCCATGATTACGGTTCCGACTGCCAGGAGGGCCAGCAGCCAGGAGCCGGGTTGCAGACCCGCTTCTTTTGCTGTGGTACGGCTATAGTGCAATGCGGCCCAGCCGATGGCCGGGAGCAGGATGGTCTGCATGAGGCCGCCGATGATGACCATGGCTACCGGGGCGGCGAAAACGGAATACAGGAGAAGGTAAAACGGCGGCAGGGCCAGGCTGATGATGCGTACCACACGACGGCGCTCGTTGGGCGTGGAGTAGTCGAAAAGACCCATGACACCGATACTGTCGGCCAGCATTCGGGAGATGCCGGCAATACTCACGAAATAGGTGGAAAACAGCACTGCGAACGCACCTACGCCGAACAGGTAAAACGCCGATGGCCCCAGCGTTTCGGTGTACATTTCCGATAGGGTACGGACCATATCGAACCCTTCCGGGATCAAACCCTGTTTGTGAAGCACCGCCGCGCCCAGGAAGAAGAACGCGATTGTGGCGACAGTGTAGGTCACCATCGACAGAAGCACATCCTTCTGCATCACGCGGATCCAGCCTCTGGCCCGTTGATTCCAGGCAGCGCTCCCATCGTTTTTACCCGTCGCACGGGCATACCCTTTTTCGATACACCAATAGGAATACAGCATCAGTTCCGTCGCGCCGACACCGGTGATTCCAAACACCGAGAACGCGGTGACTGCCCCGTCTGCCGGAAGTACCAGGCGCAAACCGTCCCACAGGTCCTGTGGTGTAGCGGCGTAAGGCGTCCAGAAAAGGAGAACCGCGGAGGCCAATGTCGTAAAGGTGAAGATCGCTACCAGAAGAGTCGACATGCGTTCCACTGCGGCGTAGTGACCGACCATCACCATTATCATTCCCACAATCGTGATGGCAAACGACCAGCTCTGTCCACCGATTTGAGGCAGTAAGAGCTCCAGCGACAACCCGATGCCGCCTACGATACCGGCGGTTTGGATGGTGCTCCACAGCAGAAGGAACAGACTGAACCAGACCAGCCACGACACCCGGTACCTGGGGCCGGGAACACGGTCGAATGCTTCAAAAGTGGTGCGTCCCGTAGCGATCGTGTGGCGTGCCAGTTCACTCTGAACCGGCACCTTTATCGCACAGCTCAACAGGATCATCCACAACACCACGAACCCTACCTGGGCGCCCAGCGTGGTGGTGGCGATCAGCTCGCCGGATCCTACGATTGAACCGGTCAGGATCAGTCCGGGACCGAGTTGCCGAATCGTCGGCCACCAGCCCTGCGGCGGATCCATCACATCTTCGGGATTGAGTTTATAAGGATCGGTATATGCGTCGGACTGCCCGTGCTTGGCATCGTATGCGGTGGACATGGATTACCTCACGACCGGCTCAACTGCGAGGGGATGTGGAACGTTTGCCGCGCCCGTACCTGGAGATGGTGGCGCCCGATTCCTGTACCATTTCGATGAATTCTGCCGGAACGCCACTTGTGAGGATGACCGGCGAACGGTCGTAGAAGGCGACGCCCGCACCAGCAGCTTCTTTAGCCCTGATGCGAAACAGTGCCGGCGTATCGGTACGGTTCCGGGCTACATCCATGGCGATCTCACTCTTCAGTGAGAGATGCACAAATTGCCGGTCCGCCGGATGCAGCCCCTCTGTTGTGATAGTGGCTACCTGAGCAGGAAGCGTAGCGTGATAGAGAGATTCCGGGGGATCAATGGGATCCAGGCCAAGGTCGATCGAGAAGCTGTGGCCGTACCTGGCGCGGATGCGTCCTTCCACCAGCTCGAACCGGCGTTTTTCGGTGCCGTCCACGATCTGGAGCACCTCGTCCTCTTCCACATCGGGATACTTGT
The DNA here is from genome assembly GCA_964470965.1 of uncultured Gemmatimonadota bacterium. GTDB lineage: Bacteria > JAAXHH01 > JAAXHH01 > JAAXHH01 > JABIQT01 > CAYYIS01. Next base: position 11,227 of record CAYYIS010000009.1, read on the forward strand.
GTGCGAGCGCTTCAATGAGATCTTCAAGCACAGCATATCCGTGAGTATCGAGTTCAAGGCCGAACTGGTCCGGTTTGTGACGGAGCACCAGTGAGAGGAGTCTAGATAGCCGTTCCCGTCGTCTTTCATCCATGAGTCATAGCCCTTCCCGATATACTATCGGCATCCGCCGAGTCATCCGTGACAGGTTGATTTAGCACGTATTGATAGATGTTCGATAATATCCTTTAGCCGGGACTTTGTCAAGGTATTATACTTATGAGCATCCATCCTTTATAACACCTTTACACCTCGCTCTTTCGCCACATTTATTGCGTGTTCGTAACCTGCATCTGCATGCCGAATAACACCCATGGCCGGATCTGAGGTGAGCACCCGTTCCAGACGTCGATCCGCTTCCGGAGTGCCGTCCGCAACTACGACCATACCCGCGTGTATGGAGTATCCCATACCGACACCACCACCGTGGTGCACAGACACCCAGGTAGCGCCGTTGACTGCGTTGATCATAGCGTTGAGAATCGGCCAATCGGCAATGGCATCGCTACCGTCCCGCATGGCTTCAGTTTCACGGTAAGGGGAAGCGACCGAACCGCAGTCCAGGTGATCCCTCCCGATGACTATGGGGGCTCTCACTTCGCCTGAGGCGACGAGGTCATTGAAAATCTTACCCGCTTTTGCCCGCTCTCCGTATCCAAGCCAGCATATGCGTGCAGGAAGCCCCTGGAACGGAATCCGGGCCCTGGCGATACCGAGCCAGTGATGCAGCGGCTCGTTGTCCGGGAACGCTTCGATCAACGCCTGGTCGGTACGATAGATATCTTCCTCGTCGCCGGACAACGCCACCCATCGGAATGGTCCACGTCCTTCGCAGAACAAAGGACGGATGTAAGCGGGCACGAATCCCGGTATATCGAACGCGTCCGACACGCCTACCTGTTCGGCCTGCCGGCGGATGTTGTTTCCGTATTCGAACACCTGAGATCCGGCACGCTGCATTTCGAGCATCGCCTGTACCTGCCTGGCCATGGATGTCATCGACCATTCTTCATAGGCTTCAGGGTTTTTGTCTCTCAACTCTAGAGCTTCAGCATATTCCATCTCCGCCGGGACGTAGCCATTGAGTGCGTCGTGGGCCGAGGTCTGGTCGGTAACGACATCGGGTTTTATGCCCCGATCAAGGAACTCCTGGAAGACATCCGCGGCATTTCCTATCAGTGCGATCGACCAGGGAGCTTTCTTTTCCATGGCGTAGTGGGCACGCTCAATGGCTTCGTCCAGTGATTCGGTGATTTCATCGCAGTATCCGGAGGCTACACGCCGTTCCGCACGGCTGCGGTCTACCTCTACACCTATGAAAACACCCCCGTTCAGCGTCACCGCCAGCGGCTGGGCTCCGCCCATGCCGCCAAGACCTGCAGACAACGTCAAACGGCCGGCGAGAGTGCCGTCGAAATGTTCCCTCGCTACCGCGGCAAACGTTTCACATGTGCCCTGGAGAATGCCCTGGGAGCCTATGTAGATCCAGCTACCGGCGGTCATCTGGCCGTACATGGTCAGCCCCATTCGGTCATATTCCCGAAAATGATCCCAATCGGCCCACGCAGGCACGAGCAGTGAGTTTGCTATCAACACTCGCGGCGCATCGGAATGGCTTTTTATTATACCCACCGGCTTTCCGGATTGCACGAGCAGCGTCTCATCGTCCTCCAGCGACTGTAAACTGTGAATAATGCGGTCGTATGATTCCCAGTCCCTGGCAGCCTTTCCAGTGCCGCCATATACGATTAATTCATCGGGTTTTTCCGCGACGGCCGGATCCAGGTTGTTCATCAACAGCCTCATCGCCGCTTCCTGCGCCCAGCCCTTGCAGGTCAATTCAGAGCCGGTGGGTGCCTGTATCGTCACACCGGGACGGCTCAAAGTCCGTTCGGACATGTATAATTCCTTCCTGTTTTGTTGTTAGTCGCATATCTGATGAAGCACGCAAATTACTTCCTGGGTGCGACCCTCGGTCCTAATCAGGGTGGTGATGGTGGAATCCCAAACATGCCCTGCGTCTGAAATCAGGTGTTTACACGCGGGACAGGGGAAATGGGCGACGATGACCGATTCTGTGGAAAAATTCGAGGTTGACTACGCCATCCCTCATGGAGTAGGGCGGTTCCAAATGCATTTCATTTTGCGCAGGCATAACTGTTAGGTGTCTTCAGCTTGAATATAGGTGGTGTCGGGCAGCCTATGCTTGCCGGCAACCTCAGGCAGGCACGTGGAACCGGCCGGTGTTGTCCCGCTCCGATGAAGGAGATGTTCACAACCGCTTAATCCATCTCCATGCCGCCATCGACATTGATGGCCTGGCCCGTTATGAAGGAAGCGTCCGATGAAGCCAGGAAGGCGACCACGGCGGCGACTTCTTCGGCGTCAGCTACCCGTTTTAGGGGTACTTGCTCTACGAGGGCCGCCCGTGCGGTGCCGGCTTCATAGCCGAAAAGGCGGGCGCGATCCTCGTCTATCTGATCCCACATGGGGGTCGGTACGATTCCGGGACACACGGCGTTCACGAGGATGTTGTGCTTCGCCAATGCCAGCGCTGCGGAGCGGGTGATGCTGATGATCCCCATCTTACTGGCGGCATAAACACTGGAATCCGCCCTGCCGCCGCGTCCTGATATGGATGACATACTGATAATCCTGCCGCCTTCCCCTTGTTTTTGCATCTGCCGCGCTGCCGCCTGAAGACAGAAAAACGTCCCCTTCAAATTCACGTCTATGACCCGATCCCACTCATCCTCCGTAACATCGAGAAACGGATTGATCTGCACGAGGCCGGCATTGTTTGTCAGGATATCCAGCCGGTCAAAACGCTCCACCACCTGGTCGATCATCGTCTGGACAGTTCCTACATCACTCAGGTTCAACGGAACGGCGATGGCCTCCCCTCCTTCCCCGGTAATCCCTTCTACAGCCTCCTGTGCCGCCTCCATATTCAATTCCGCAATTGCCACCCTAGCACCTTCCCGCGCCAGGCGGGTGGCAATCATCCGTCCAATTCCTCTACCCGCGCCCGTTACGATCGCGGATTTCCCATTCAGTCGCTCTGGTATCGACATAGTACTCCTCTGACTGAACCAACGAATCTATTAATTGCGCAGCAATCCATGGAGTGAGGTGTAATCACTCCGCCACCCTTACGGGAGTCCCCTTTTCCAACGATACATATGCCGCTTCTGATACCTGGGCGACAGCCAGCGCGAAATACGGCAGCTCGTATCCCTGGCCGCCGTTGCGGATCATACGGAAAAATGCATCGTCCGGCGTATCTTCCTTGATCCGTTTCGGGATCCTCACGGGTTCGTCATTCAACAAGACCGATTTGATCTGCCACTGATTAAGATGGAACACGATACATCCCTTGCTGCCGTGTATTGCGATACGTTCGTCGTGCCGTGAAGCGTTGCCGAAGGTGTTCAGAGTGCCCAGCGCGCCGCCCTTGAACTGCACGTTCACCACCGCGTTAATATCGACGTCTTTTCCTGCGTGGTCCATGAAGGCGGACACCTGTCTCGGCATCAGACCGGTAATCCACAGGGTAGATGCGACCAGATGACTCCCGGTGTCCATGAACATTCCACCGCCGGAAAGCTCCGGCACCATGCGCCACCCGCTTGCGGCACCCCAGTTCTGCGTGACATAGGAGACAATACCCCGTAGCTCACCGATTTTACCAGTCTGGATCAGCTCACGTGCATAGGTGTGGGGTGCATAGTAATTTCTCTGATAGCTGACAAGGAGGATTTTGTTCAGTTTTTCAGATTGATTTATCAAGCTCCGGGTGTGCTTGGATGAGATGGTTAAAGGCTTCTCAACGAGTACGTGCAGGTCGTTGTTCATGGCAAATCGGGCCTGTTCGTAGTGCATTGAATGTGGGGAGCTGATCATGACGGCATCCAACCGCTCGTTTCTTATCATCTTCCTGTAATCTTTGTAAAAAGGCACTTCAGAGCCCCACCGGTCCATCAGTGCCGTGGCCTGATCCTCCGATGTGTCGGCGACCGCGGCCAGATCTACGGCACCGTCCCCCTGGATCCTGGGTACGTGTGCGCCCCGCATATTACCTCCGCAGCCTATCAATGCCAACCTAAGTTTTTTCTTTGCCATTATTTTCTCCGCGTTACACTTCGTTTAGTTTTGAAACGGAAAATATGACCACCACATGGTTTTCATCAGAATCGCGCCCAAGAGACCACCGCCTGCCAGAAACGGGCCGAAGGGGATCATACGATCTCCCCGCTCCCCGCTACGTGATTCCTTCATTAACATCAGAATACCGTACAACGTGCCGAAAATCGAGCCGCAAAGGATGGAGAACAGGCTGGCTTTCCATCCGAGGAATACCCCGATGAAGGCCAGCAATTTTACATCGCCCAGCCCAATCACTTCCTTCCTGAAAATACGTTGACCGGCCATCCGCGCCGCCACCAGAACACCAGCTCCCACCAGAAGTCCTGTAAGGCCTTCCGTCCACGTGATGTCTGATCTGAAAAAACACAGGATAAAACCGATTACCAAAGCAGGGTACGTTATTTTGTCCGGAATGATCTGGCAATCAAAATCTATCAGAGAAGCAGTGAAAAGTAAAGCGAAGAAGATAAACAAGGCGGCCGCTTCCGGTGTGGTTCCCAGCCAGAGGACGGAGCTCAGCGCCGCAAAAGCGGTCAGGGCCTCTCCGATCGGGTAACGGATCGAAATCGAAGCTTTACACGTACGGCATTTACCCTTTAGCTGGATGTAGCTGAGTATCGGTATGTTGTCGAAGAACCTCACCGATGATTTACAGGACGGACAGTGAGAAGCCGGGGAGACAACCGACAGATCCAGTGGAAACCGATAGATCACCACATTCAAGAAACTCCCAATCGCACTTCCGATAAAAAAGATAAATGCGTATATCAAATAACCCGCAGGAACCCAATCTTCCATCCAGAACCCCGGTTATAGCAAAGGAACAATGAAACGGGGTAATCCCCGCGGATCAATTCTTCCGCCAATCCCTGTTATTCTTTTCCTTCGCGAACGACTCTTATTCTCTCTGTCTTTTCCTTTTCGAACAGACCTTTTTCCTTGGCCATTTCTTCACGCAGCAGAGAAACCTGCTCGCTAAAGGCGGCCCCGGCTTCCTGGACCGCGACCATCTTGATTCTTGATTCCACCATAATCTCCATCTCCGCTATCTTGGCCTGGAATTCCTTCTCTATTTCGGATATTTTCTCCCTCTGTTCATCGGTCAGGGGTCCGCCATCCTGCATCTTGGCGGTTTTTTCCAAGGCTAATTCAAGCGCGCTTTTCATAAATCTCCTCCCTACCAGGTGGTTCTCTCAAAAATATGAGCGATCCTATCGCCATATGAGAGAGTGGTAATTAAATGATCGTCTTCCGGATAAAACCTGTTTTTACGGCTGAAAGCGTTCGGCGTGTACACCCAGATCATGCCCGGTTCATTCAGTATATCTTCTGTTACCTCTTCCGTTGGTCCATACAAAACGGGACGGTCCGAAGTCATTACCTGGAAAGGACGGTCGACATAACCGAGTCCAGGAATCGTTAACATCTGTGCCACGGGCCAACTGGTTACGATCGTGTGGTTCCGGTAGTTGTCTTCCAGGTGGCGCACCAGCTGCCGGTTGAGATGCATGTCGTCGAGATATTCCAGGCTGCGCTCCAGGATGAATCCGTTGTTACCTGGATCAGGCATATACAGCCGCCCTTCTCTATTTGCCAGCTGTAGAAAAATCAGGACGGTAACGGCCGCAATCACCATCTGCGGTCGCTTCAGGACAGTCAATAAGCCTGTAGTCAGAAAATAAAGCAAGACCGGAAGGCAATAAAGTAAATAACGCGGTAATATGTTGACTATGTGAATGTAAAATCCCGTAAAAAAAACGAAAAACAGGATCATAATCAGATTCATCCTGCCTGTTGGGGTACGATTGTATTCACCGAAGGATCGGATCAATAGCCCTATCCTGAGCAAACTGCAGTTGCGGAGTATGGTTACTGCTATGGCACAGCAGGAAACACCACCGATCACAAAAAGTGCGAAAAAGTCAGGCATGTCGAACAGAACCTGCTTTAATGACCCTCTAAAGAAAACCACCAGCATATCGTTAGTTTCTTGGTTGAATGTCCCTCGCAACCACCATTGTACCGGAACGGAGAGGATCGCGATGCCCAGGAGGATCATGGCTTTTTTATTTTGTCCCTGGTTGGCGGTTAACGCATGATATACAAACACCACGATTACGCCGATGACTGCGGTAGGTTTTATAGATAGAGCAAGGATCACAGCCAGGGCGCCAGATATCGGCCGGTTCTGTACCGTCATTACAATCCCCAGGAGCGTGGCGGCCAGGGCCGGCATTTCCATATTAATTGCGTCGGTCTGCGAGAGAAACATCGGGTGCATCATCAGAAGCGTAGTTCCGGCCAGAGCGAACCAGGCGTTTCCGCGAATACAGAGCAGGCGGTAGAATGCAACCAGTACGATGGCGGCGAAGCAGAAAGTGAGTAGGTGGTTTAACATCAGGAACAGGTAAGAGTCAGGAATTAGCTTGAGAAGGATAGCCTGAAAAGCAGGGTAGAGGGAAAAGAAATAAATACGCGGTCCACCCGCACCGTAGCCCGGGATTTCATAGGCCAGGCGCAGATAATCGAAATCGTTTTCTGCAAGCCAGATTGCCTCGGCGAACAGACCTACAATGCTGTCCCAGTATGGAGGAAAGGAAAGACTTTCATGCCGGATCAAGCATATCAAAAGAAAGAAGATCCCAAACAGGATGGATGTCCTATGGAATATGGCAGGTCGTGGTGAGTTCATAGATTGCCGGGTCCAATCAATCCGCTTGACTAAGAATGTAATTTCTTTGGCGTATTTTACGACTCCAACTCTCCATTGACATGTATTGTTCAGCCGCCGCCGCCGGCAACAAAACAGGGGCGGCAATAGCTTGGATCTCGGTCTGGTATATCGCAGGATCGATTAAGAACCCTTCGCGACAATGCAGTCGGTGGCCAGGTGTGGATCTATCCGCGATGCTTGCCCATAGGGAGAATCAAGTCGAATACGCTCGGAAGCGGTGCAGTCCAGACACCCTTTTCCCAGATCAGGGCCAGATCGGTCGCCGGCCCGCGAATATGTGTGGAGCGGAAAACCATTTTTTTCAGGAGTTCCAACTGGAGAAGCCAGCGCTCTGCCCCCGGCCAGAACTACCTATGACGAACAATCGGAGTTCGACTATCAGCCGTGACACGGGGAGGCCGATCACATTGTTGAAGCAGCCTTCTACCCGTTCAACGAGGGCGGCACCTTGGCCTTGAGCCCCATAGGATCCGGCTTTGTCCATTGGTTCACCCGTAGCGACATAGGCTGAAATTTCATCGTCTGTGCAGGGCCGCATCTGCACCAGGGTCTGCTCGTGGGCCTGTGTTGAGCGTCCTGTACCGGATTCCACAAGGGCTATTCCGGTGATGACATGGTGGGTCTGTCCTACGAGCCGTTTGAGCATGCGGAAGGCATCGTCCACATCCGCAGGTTTGCCCAGCACATCACCGCCCACCACCACAATGGAGTCCGCCCCAAGAACGATACGGCCCGATTCCTTTTGCCGTGACGCCACCGCCATTGCCTTCCGAAGTGCCAGGGACCGGGCCCCTTCCGCCGGATCGTCGAATACGGCATCCGACTCATCGACGCCGGAAACCTGTACCTCATAGGGTATGCCGACCTGAGACAGCAACATAGACCGTCTGGGGGAGCCGGATGCGAGGATGAGTGGTAGATCAATGCTATAATTCATTTGCTTTCTACTATCAAAGTTACCGGTCCGTCATTCACAAGAGACACCCGCATGTGGGCACCGAATCGTCCGGTGGCCACGGCAATGCCGTGATGTTTTAGGTGGGTTACGGCCGCCTCGTACATTGGTTCGGCCATGTCAGGCGGCGCGGCCTTGTCGAACCCCGGGCGCCGGCCTTTACGAGTATCTCCATATAGTGTAAACTGGGATACGGCAAGGATCTCGCCTCCTATATCCTTGAGAGAAAGGTTCATCTTGCCGTCATTATCCGAAAATATGCGCAGATGGACACATTTGTCCATCACATAGACCACGTCCTCATCCTTGTCTCCCATCGCGAAACCCATCAGAATCACCAACCCCGGACCGATTTCTCCAACCGTATCACCGTCGACTTTGACATTGGCGCTTTGGACCCGCTGTACTACAGCACGCAATCTTTTATCTCCCGAGAACCACAGCCATCACTCCGATAACCATGTTTGCCTTCAGAATACGACTCAAGCGTCCCGCATTGTCCGGACTTGTATCACGCCAGATAGACCAGAGTACATAGGCCAGGATCAGGTTCACCAGTGACACCAGGGCCAGATACCGCATACCGAACACACCGGCACCGTACGGCCATATCGTCGCTGCCATCAGAAACAGAAAGGTCACTGTGATGATGAGACGGGCGGATGACACACCAAACCGGATGGGCGCAGAAACCACATGGCCGGCCCTATCGCCGGGGATATCTTCCATGTCCTTGAGGATCTCCCGGCCGAAGTGGAACAGAAAGGCGAAGCCGGTGGGGATCAGCGTGTGCAGAACGTCGGTGCCGAGCAGTCCACCATATACAAATGCCAGCGATGCTGCGCCACAGGCGACCAGGTTGCCGATCAACAAATGGCGTTTGAGGTTGATGTTGTAAAGAACCGTCAGGGCAACAGCACCGGTGGCAATTATTACATGACTTGGTCCCAAGAATACGGCAATGGCTGTCCCGGTTGTATACATAACCACTGCCAGCCAACCAGCTGTTTTTCCCGATACCCGCCCTGAGGCCAGAGGTCGCTCCGGTTTGTTGTGCCTATCGATATCCACATCGCAAACATCATTCAGCACATTGGCGCCTGCACACAGACACCAGCCAGAGGCCATCGCCAGAAGTACAGAAAACTTCAGTATCTCGCTATCAGCGATGTAAACCCCCGCCAACACCGATAATGAGGCGATCATACAGTTAACGGGACGTGTCAGGGAACCCATTCTATTTACCTATAGATGCAAACATCCTAACCACGTCGAAAAGGATACCCGGCTGGTGACGCAGCACCGTCATGAACATATCCCGCAACGTCGGACTTTCTTTTTTTCGGAGTTTCAAGGCTGTGGCATTCAGCGTTTCATCCGTGAGCTTTGAGACCGCCTCCTTGACGCGATACACGCGTTTCTGGTGATTGCCATACGCCTCGTCCCATTCTTTACGATATTTCGATAGGCCCTTCTTCGAATAATCACCGTCTTGAATGGCCTCTGCGCACACCCTGCCGGCGATTTCACCTGCGATCATAGCCGTCCCGATTCCGCCACCGCTTATGGGGTTAACCTGATGGGCTGCGTCACCGACTACCATGACTCCGTCGCCGACGATATCATCGAGGGTGGTCGCTACTGGGACACTGCCTACTACCATGGCCAGGGGAGTGCTGTCCGGAAAACGTTTTTCTATAAAATCATGCAGGTAGGCCGTGGACGATTTTTGCCGGGTGTATCGACCGCAGACGCCGATACCCACGTTGGCAGTGTCTGCTGTTTTGGGAAAGATCCATGCGTATCCACCGGGCGCTACACCGCGCCCGACAAAAAACTCACAGTAACCTTTGTCTGTCAGGACATTATCCAGCAGATACTGTGTCGTCACCTCGAGATCCCGAAGGGCGATCAATGTTTTGATGCCGGCCCACCGGGCTACCCGCGACTCCACACCGTCCGCCGCGATGACCACTTTGCAGCGAACCGTACTCTCTCGTCCTCGGGTGAGAATCTTGACGCCGCATGGACGATCACCATCGAATTCAAGGCCGGTGGCACACGTACTCACCCTGATTTCGGCACCTGCTTTTCCAGCAAGGTTGGCCAGCTCCCGGTCAAACACGCGGCGTTCCAGCACATATCCCATGCCTTCTTCTGTGAACTCTACGCTTTCACCGGAAGGCGCATACAATCGGACGCCTTCAATCTTGGCTGAAATCCAGCGGGGGTCAGGATCAAGATACCTATGAATTACATCTGCTCCGATGCCTTCGGCACAACGAACTGGAACGCCGATCTCCCGATCCTTCTCGATCATCAGCACATCCATTCCGTTCTCTGCTGCAGCCCAGGCGGTCATGGCTCCACCCGGGCCACCTCCCACAACCACCACATCAAATGATTCCTTTGTCGAAAACATTTAATAAAACTACCTCATATTAGGTTAGTACACGCATCTTTCATTCAGTGCACCGGCGTATCCGAAAATTGATTTGTACAGATCGATCACATCTGCAGGACCATTAGCTTTGGCCAGATTGTCCGACAGTTTTACAGTTGGATTGCCGCTTGCATCTACCGCCTTCACGACCAGAGACAGCGGTTTGTAGCCCACGTCGTTGGTTAGATTTGTACCCCAGCCGAAGGCGCTTTGCATCCTGCCGTCTATGTAGCATACAATCTCGACAATGGTCTCGAGCGTAAGGCCGTCGCTGAATACGGCCAGACGGGTTTTCGGATCGATGCCGTGGCCTTCATAGAACCGTATTACCTTATCCACAAAGTCAAACGGACTCCCGGAATCCTGCCGCTGGCCTTTCCACTGTGCAGCATGGTCTGCCGTCAGGTCCCGCACCGCGAAATCTGTGCCGAAGGTGTCGGTGAGGACGATCGACAGCGGAGCGCCGTATTCGTCCCACCAGGCGTCAATGACCCGGCTGTGGGATGCGGCGATTGCTTCCGGCGTACCCTCGGTGGCGTGGGCGTGAGCTGCCAGGACCATGTACAGCTCATGGCCCATGGTTCCGGAAGGCTGTAATCCGGTTTCCCGGGCCAGTGCCACGTTTGAGGTGCCGAGCAACTGGTCCGGGACCGCCTCTGCAAGCCTCCGCACCACCTGGGCCTGCCAGTCCCCACTGAACCGGCGACGTGTTCCGAATTCGCTGAACTTGATATTCGGCCGATTTGTGATGCCCTGAATTTTGTCTTCGAGTCGCCCCATACCGACTCGGTGTGCTTCCTGAGGTGCATTCGGGCCGCCCTGCGCCAGTTTCGCCCGGAAGTACAGCTCATTGACAATCGCCAGTGCGATGGTCTCCCAGAGCGAGACATCAACCCATGGGCCGTGGAATTGAAGATAGAGCTGACCATCTACCGCATTCAGGTCATACGAAGGCAGCCTGAATTGGGACAGATAATCAAGAAAATCCCTGTTGGGAAATAATCGGATGTCATCGACGGTGATCCCTGCCACATAATCCAGCTCCTCACTCGCAAACCGTAGTGATCGTGCATGATCCAGCTCATCTCGCAATGCCTCCGGCTCGATCCAGTCCGCAAGCCGGAGTGAGGCAGTCCGGTTTTTAAATGCAAAAGTCACAGGGATTTGAGGATAGCGGTGATATATGAACTGCAACATCGTAAGTTTGTATAGGTCGACATCGAGGAGCGACTGCATCACAGGTTGCTCGGTTTTCGAATTCTGACTCGGCATCGGTCACGTCGTAATTTGGGGAAATTGCAGAAGGGAGAGCTTTTCCGCCACGTCGTAATCCCGTGCAAATGCTAATTCCACCGAAGCCACCCGGCTCGTCCGAATGCGCATGGCAGTGATGGACCGGCTCTCCTCTCCATCCATGTACCCGCGGATGGGCCTTTTATTACTTTCGAGGGATCTGAATTCTATGGTGGAGCCCAACGGTAAAACGACCGGTTCCCAGAGAGGGGGATCCGTCACGTTGGAGCCCACCAGTACCAGGGCCGGCACCCCGACCGGCAATGCGGGCGCGCCCATGGCATGAGCGTATGCGGTAGAGCCCGCTGCCGTGGCAACCAGCACGCCGTCGCATACAAGTCTCGGGATGCGTATCTCGTCGTTCACACGCACCTCGACCCAGGCTGTTTGACCCTCCTGCCGTTCCACCCAGCTATCGTTGAACGCGAACGCGCCTTCCCAGGGCCCACCTTCCTGCTTCTGTGTTTCTACATACAGCAATGGCAAATGCCATATGGTAAGATCTGAAAACGGATCCGAAAGATCCAAAACGTCCGGCTGGTTGAGCAGGAAACCCCGATGGCCGGCATTGATTCCAATGAAGGGCAATCGCCGGCGCCAGGAGCTCCGGATCGCGTGCAGCATGGTGCCATCACCGCCTACCGTAACGATCACATTGGGATCCGGATGGCGGTATGGTTCTAACTTGGCGGCAATCTTTCTCGCATCTTCATTCCGCGGGTCGCAGATCAGGTCCACCCTGGGCTCTATCCTCTGTACCGGAACGCTTGTGGCTGGCGCCTGGCCCCGGTACAGTCCATAACGATCGATACACTGGGATACCCGGGGCAGCACATGGCCCTCCGGAACTGCAGATCGATTAAAAACCGCATTCCGGATTTCAGAACTGGCGCCGTATTTGGTCCGGCGGATCACCTCACTCCTCGGAGGAAGATCCTCTTCGGAAAAATCATATCCACCCCGAGACACCACGAGGAAGGGAGAGTTTGCCCAAAGTGATTCACCATTTACCCATTCCCGGTGGATGGTTGATCTCCCGTCCCGTCCCCCGAGAATCAGATCGGATCCGACGACGATCCACACCTCACCGGACGATGCATACCGTTCTACCAGCTGATACGTTCTGGTAAAGACGGTCAACTCCAGGTCAGTCAGGTCCACTGTAACCTTGGGGATGCCTTCGAATGTCATGTCGACCATCACCGCCCTATGGATCGATGGGATATCGTTTACCGTGAGCTTGTCGGGCCGCGGGCCGCATGGAACCACCACCACTTCATCGAACAATGTGGATGCCTCCGCTACGATCTCTCGATGCGCGCTGGTGGGCGGATCGAAACTTCCCCCGAAAAGGGCGATACGTTTGGTCACTGACATAAGGTTCTCTTTACGATCAAACGGGTATGCAGGTATATGGCTTTGCACCGAAACTAAACATTGTAGACGTACTTGTCAACAGGCAGATGATGGCTCAATTGCCTCGGCGTTCTCTTGTGCTCCTAATTCACTACCGGCCGCGCCCATTAAGCGGCACGGATGCCTGGCAGCCTAATTGCCAATGCCCGGCCAGTCCCCGACCGGGTCCGTCGACTTCACAACATGTATCCCGGCATCGGCAAACCGTTGGAACGCTTCATCCGCCTGATCCGAAAAGTCGATGACGCCGGGCACCACCACCGGGGAAGTGCAGTCTTCGAGCAGGTAAACTTTCCTGGCCAGGGATTGGTCCTGGCCACGAATTTCGGCCAGAAGATCGTCGATAGTCCAGGCAACACAGTGACTTTTCGCCTGTCCTGCAATGATAATGACGTCGTATTGCATCAGCTTCTTGATGAACCCTGCATTCTTCTTCGCGATTGGCCGTCCATCCGGGCCGTCCTGTACCTCTGGACGCAACACGGAATAGTTCTCCGTAAGGGGATTGCTGCCCTTGATTTCGAACCCGGTCTGACTGTTGCGTACCAAATTATGGAAAAATAAAGCCTCCTCCACCGACGCCACCAGCGCGTGACCGATCCCCCCTAGCATCGCGTGGTACGGCCAGACCATGAGCGGGTATTTTCCTCCGTCGGTCAACTGGTTTACATAATGAATGGCGTGTTTCTGAAGGTCGGCGTAGTCACCTGCGGCGATGGAGGCAGTTACGGCCGGATTAACCTTCCAAACGCCTCCGAGTATGTCATCGAGTGAGATAATGGTCTGTGCGCCCACCGGATGTTCTCCCTCATTATCGACCCAGAAGATAGGGTGGAAGATCTGCATGGCCGTGTGGGTGTCCATGGTCGGATCGATTTCTGTGATCATATCGAGATTTCGGTAAATGAATTCACACAGACGGATATTATCCTCCACCGCACCGTTGCCGCTTCTGCCGCCCACGAAGAGCTCGAAGCCGGGGACGCAGAATGAATTCTGGCAATCGATCGGCATCAGGCAGATACGCTTCTCATCACCGGCAGCAGGTTTTATATCATGCCGGGTTGCCCACGTCCGCGCAGTATCCGCGAGCACCTGGTATTCAACCCGTCGGACCTGTCCGACGGCTACCGGGTCGAAATAGAATGGTACAGGTAACGTTCTTTCGGCCATGATGTATCTCCTCTATGCCTGAACCCCGGCCCCTTGTCCGAATGGGATGGGAGTACGTGAGCCGGTGTGTTGAAACAAACCCGAAAAGAGTTTTGAATCACTCGAACATGATTCGATGTCGGGGACTACAATGCTTCGGCCCTGTCGGATTCGCCAACATCCTGTTTTCGCAAACCTCAAATTCCCATTGCTCAATACATTAGTGTAATAAATACACAATATATGTTTGAGGAAGGCTGTGTCAAGGAGTTTCAACAAAAGCGGTTTCTCCTGCACCCACTACGTTATTAAATACTTTATACCTTTGCGGTTGATTCGATTCATGAAATATCATATAATTTACAGGCCCGTGTATAATTTACAGGAATCGTTTACTAAAAGGAGCCAAGTGAAATGGCGTTGAAAATGGGATATGCCACGATACGCTGGCGGGAGCCTGATCTGGAGAAGGCTTTGCCGGAACTCAAGAAAGCGGGATGGGATGGCTGGGAGGGCCGGTTGCCACTGAACTGGTTGGGGCCGCCCAATCGTTTGCGGCGTATCTGTGACGACGCGGACATGCCTTTGTGTGTATTCACCGCAAACGGCACCCCAGATAATCGGGACTGGGCGCTCGTGGAAAATAACAAGCGCCGAATGGATTTTGCGGCGGAGATGGGCGTGGACTGTTTCATGTTCATGAGCGGCCCCGGACCGGAGGGAAGGGACGTAACCCCCGACGATATCAAATACGCTGCCGAGGGCGCCGAGCACTGGGCTGAGTATGCGGCGGAGATCGGTCTGGAAATAAGCTATCACATCCATACTAACCTGCTGGTGGATTCTGCCGAAGACTGGAAGCTGTATATGAGTCTGCTCAGGAAAGCGAAGTTATGCATCGATGTTTCCCACGCAGAGCTATGGTGTTGCGATCCGGTGGAATCCATCATCGATTTCTGGTCCCAGCTCAACTACATCCATCTTCAGGATTATTCCTCCTGCACCATCCGTGAACGGGGCCGTTATAATCCGGCCTGGGTAGCCGTGGGTGAGGGCGAGTGCCTGGATTTCTCCGGCGTGCTGAAAACACTTGATGACCGCAAGTTTACCAGATGGGTTACCAGCTGCCCCGGCGAACCCCCTCCTGGCGGCCAGGACGCGGTCACCGAAGCACGCCGCAGTGTTGAAATGCGGGAATATCTGCGAGGGCTCGGGTATTAAGAGGCGACAAAAATGCGGATTGGTTGTTGAAGATTTGAATTGCCATTCGTACAAAAAAAATGATAGGTTTTAACTTGAGCAACAGGCAGTATCTTTTGTGGAGAATTACATGGGCACCTCCATCATCGACATAAGTCGTGAGTTCTTCGATACGGTGGCCAGGCCGATCCTCGAAGAGCATTTTCCGGACGAAACGTCACTGACCGCCTTTGGGGTGTTCGGACTGGGATCCGAAGCGTTGAAGATGGACGACGATCTGTCCCGAGATCACCATTGGGGACTGCGCATCGATGCACTCATGCCCGACAGGGTTTTCGATAACCGTCGCGAAGCGATAATGGATACGCTTTCCGCCCACCTGCCAGACTCGTTCCAGGGACATTCCCTGCGGGAGGGGCATCTGTCCGGTGCGGGCCTGGCACCGGACAGTTTGACCGGTCTGCTGCATCGTACCATCGGTTTGGATCAGGCGCCTCGCACGAATGAAGAATGGCTGGGTATACCTGAAGAGGACATCACTCATCTCATAAATGGTGAAATCTGGCATGACCCATCCGGTGTATTTTCAAAGATTCGGAGTGCGTTTGTCGAGTACTACCCGGAACCCGTCCGGCTGCGGCGCATCGCCCACTGGTGCCGCTACTTTTCAGGAATGGGCACCTATGCGCTAAAACGCGCCATTCTCCGTAACAACGATTACTACGCGGCTACCCGGTTCGGCACGGCCATTCGCTTGGGGGTGCAGCTGGCCTTTCTCCTCGATAAGCGGTATTTCCCTTACGACAAATGGATCATGGCATACTTCGAACGTCTACCCAGACTTGCCGAACCGCTGCTGCCGATCGTGAATGAGGCAGTCAGGCCGGAGGTGTCATGGGAGCGGAAGCTGGAATTGCTCGACCAGATGTCTGATATCCTTGATTATACCATGGTGGCGGACGGCATCATTAAACCCCATCCGAAATTCACCGGGTCCCCCACGTCGGGCTACCGGCTTCTGGAACACGCCTATGCCGAAATCATTCAGGGATTACCGGATGAAATCAAGACTATCATTCCGGTGTGGGATCAGATCTATCTGGAGGAGTTTCACAGCGGCTATGTCGACACGATAGGCCTTGACCACTGGGATGACCTGCTTAACCTATCTCCTGAGTAGAGGATTCAGAATTGAACTATTCTTTTATGAGTTTTTCCTGTCCAGATTTGACGCTTGATGAAATGCTGTCGCTGGCGAAGACGCTTGGTTACAATGCCATAGAACCGAGGAGTGTGAGCAACCACGCTCATGGTGTGGAACTAGAGACAGATGCTGAACAGCGAGCCGTCATAAAGGAGAAAGCTGCAAATTCCGGCATTGCCCTGTGTTGCGTGGCGACATCCTGCAGATATGCTGATCCGGCAACCGTGGTAGTTAACATAAGCGATACCCACCGCTTTATCGACCTTGCAGGAGACATCGGCGTCTCACGTCTACGTGTCTTCGGGGGGAAGATCGGGGATGGACTCAGCCGGGAGGATGCCGTTGATGAGGTTTCCAGGGCGCTGGTCACGATGGCACACCATGCGGAAGAGCGCGATGTAACCCTGTGCCTGGAAACGCACGATGACTGGTGTGATCCCGTTCATGTGGCCGAGGTGATGCGCAGGGTTGATCATCCCAATATCGCCGTAAACTGGGATATCCTGCATCCGGTGCGCACCGCCCGCTACACCGTGGATCAAGCGTTCGACATCCTGCAGCCCTGGATCGAACATGTTCATATACATGACAGCATAGATGAGAAGGGTAAATTTGTTCTTACCCCCATCGGCGGGGGCATCTGTGACCACAGGCGCGCTCTCGAGCTCCTGCGATCGGATGGATACACCGGATTTCTCAGTGGTGAATGGATCAACTGGGAGCCTTATGAGACACACCTTCCGAGAGAACTGGGGATCATGCAAAAATACGAAAACGAATGGAATACCTGAGTACCGACTTTTGTCTCATCGATATCTCAACCACAGTGCTGTTCATGACCCAGGACCCTTCTGCGCTCTAGCCGATGTCGCAGCCAAAGGGGGCTTCCCGATACAGCATTGAAGCACGCGCGTTCGAAGAGGATGGTCCGTAGAAATACCATGCGTCAACAAGTGGTCACTGCAATACCGGAACTAAAGGACCAATGCTCTGGCCGTCCAAAATCCGGCAACCTGCGGATACTGGCCGCAATTTCTCCATCCACGCCTATTTACTCCTTCATTAACGTAATTGAACCGGATCGTTGGTTACGACGAGGAAGAATGCGATTGATCCTGCCGTTGAAGTGGACACGCGAATTATCGTGTAAATCTTAATAATCCCTTGCGATTGGGTATGGGCACTGCATACAATACTGACTGTAACATATCCATTTCACAAGCACAGTTTTTTCACACAACGATGAAAGGATGTTGGAAGCTCATGTCGTACAGAATCGAAAAAGACACCATGGGTGAGGTACGGGTACCTGCCGAGAAATACTGGGGAGCCCAGACTGAGCGGTCCCGTAATAACTTCAAAATCGGTGGTCCCCACCACCAGATGCCCATCGAGATAGTGCGCGGGTTCGCATATTTGAAAAAAGCCGCTGCCCACACCAACTGTGATCTGGGTGTTCTCACAGAGGAAAAGCGGGACCTAATCTCACGGGTATGTGATGAAATTCTATCGGGAGATCTGGATGATCAGTTCCCTCTGGTGATCTGGCAGACCGGATCGGGCACGCAGTCGAACATGAACCTGAATGAGGTGATCGCAAATCGCGCCCATGTGCTGCTCGGAAATTCGCTGGGGGAAGGAGAGCGGCTGATCCACCCCAACGACGATGTAAACAAGTCCCAGTCCAGTAACGACACCTATCCGACTGGTATGCATATCGCCGCTTACAAGGTAGTAGTAGAGACTACCATCCCGGGTGTGAAAGTGCTGAGAGATACGCTGGCCGCTAAAGCGCAGGAATTCACGGATGTCGTGAAGATAGGTCGGACCCACCTGATGGATGCCACGCCGCTCACACTGGGGCAGGAGATATCCGGATGGGTGTCGCAGCTTGATCATGGCCTGATAGCTCTGGGCAACACGCTGGCACACCTCAGCGAATTGGCCCTCGGAGGCACGGCGGTGGGAACCGGCATCAACACACCCGAAGGATACGCGGAGAAAGTTGCTGATAAAATCGCGGCGTTCACCGGTCTGCCGCTGATCACCGCGGGGAACAAGTTTGAGGCCCTTGCATCGCACGATGCATTTGTGGAGACCCACGGTGCCCTGAAACAGTTGGCGGTCAGCCTGATGAAGATCGCTAACGATGTCCGCCTTCTGGCATCCGGTCCCCGCTGCGGCATCGGCGAATTGATCATCCCGGCAAACGAGCCGGGGTCTTCCATCATGCCGGGTAAAGTCAATCCGACACAATCCGAGGCGCTGACCATGGTATGTGCCCAGGTGATGGGTAATGACGTGGCGGTAGGCGTGGGCGGCATCAACGGACATTTTCAGTTGAACGTGTTTAAGCCGGTCATGGCCCGGAACTTGCTGGAATCGGCCCGGCTTATCGGTGATGCCTGTGTATCGTTTAACGAGCACTGCGCGGCCGGTATCGAGCCCAACCATCCTGACATCAAGGCTAATCTCGACAATTCGCTGATGCTGGTGACGGCATTGAATACACACATCGGTTACGAGAAGGCCGCTGAAATCGCCAAGACAGCCCATGGGAACGGAACGACGCTGAAAGACGAGGCAGTGAGACTCGGTTACGTTGCCGCCGAAGATTTTGATCAGTGGGTAGATCCGGGCAAAATGATCGGGAGATAGGGTGTAACCGGACAGGTGTTTGAACTCGGACGAAGTCCGGTGACTCCCTGCGTGGCAATTAGGCCGGCGCCTGGGGATACACGCTGGTCTCGCGGCGTCCATGACCTTATACGAAAAAAAGAGATCCATAGGGTTTGGGAAAAGCCGTCATCGGTAGGACCGTGGACGGTGAAAGATATGTACCTGCCCTCCTGTCGGGAAGTTCATTATTGCGGTGATGAAAACCGCAACACGCAACCCACTTTTCAGATGACACGACCCCTACTCAGAATCGACGATCTCCATACTCACTTCTTTCTCGACGAAGGCGTGGTCCGCGCGGTCAATGGCGTCAACCTGGAGATTCCGGCGGGGCGGACACTGGCTGTGGTTGGTGAAAGTGGATGCGGCAAGAGTGTGACGGCATTTTCGATCCTCCGCTTGATATCGGAACCTGGCAGAATCGTACGTGGCGAAGTGGTGATGAATCGTTCCGACACCGAGGTTGTTTTGACCGATTTACCGGAGGAAGGCGAGGCTATTCGGGAGATCCGGGGGAAAGAGATCGCCATGATCTTTCAGGAACCGATGACCTCGCTCAGTCCGGTTCACACCGTGGGTGATCAGATCCTTGAAGCGGTGTCACTTCATACGGATATGGACCGCCGTGCCGCTCTGGAACACACGATCCAAATGCTGGAACGTGTCGGAATTCCGGATGCGCCGGGGCGGGTAAAACAGTATCCGCACGAGATGAGCGGTGGCATGCGTCAGCGTGTGATGATCGCCATGGCGCTGTCGTGCAGGCCGGCCTTGCTGATAGCGGACGAACCCACGACCGCGTTGGATGTGACCATCCAGGCGGAGATCCTGGCTTTGATGCGGGATCTTCAGGAGGAGATGGGCATGGCGATTCTGCTGATTACCCACGACCTGGGGGTCGTGGCGGAGATGGCGCATGAAGTGGCGGTGATGTATATGGGGCGGGTGGTGGAACGGTCCGATACCATCTCACTGTTCGAATCGCCCCGACACCCTTATACCGCTGCCCTGCTTCGTTCCATGCCCGGCGTCGCGTCCCGTAAGGTGCGGCTTGATACCATCTCCGGTTCGGTACCGGATCCGTTTCAGCAGATTGCAGGATGTCCGTTTAATCCACGATGTGAAGAGAAGGTGGAAGGTATTTGTGACCAGGGCGATCCACCGGAGTTGCGGACACTCGACACCGGGCAGTGGGTGGCGTGTGTCTTGAGATAGAATATGGAACAGAAAATGACCGAGTTGAAAACTCCGCTTCTCAGCGTGAAGGATCTAAAGAAGCACTTCCCCATCGTCAAGGGTTTCTTCAACAAAGTGGTCGGCCAGATCAAGGCGGTGGATGGTGTCAGCTTTGATCTGCAAGCCGGTGAATGCCTGGCGCTGGTGGGGGAGAGCGGCTCAGGAAAAACCACAGTCGGGCGTGCCGTATTGCGGGCGGTACAGCCCACTTCAGGTTCGGTCTGGTTCGATTTGGACGGTACAAGGGTTGAGGTGTCTAGAGCGTCCGATTCGACACTGAAGATGCTGCGGCGCCATATGCAGCTTATATTCCAGGATCCGTATGCTTCGCTCAATCCCCGGATGACGGTCCTGGATGTGGTCGGCGAACCGCTGCTGGTCAACGGGATGCGGGACAGGCAGGAACGGGAGCGGCACGTGGTGGAACTGCTGCGGCAGGTGGGCTTGGATCCCGGGCATATGCGGCGGTATCCCCACGCGTTCAGCGGGGGACAGAGGCAACGCATCGGAATCGCCCGGGCGCTGGCGCTGCATCCCAGGCTGATCGTTGCCGATGAACCTGTGTCGGCGCTCGATGTATCGGTGCAGGCGCAGGTCCTGAACCTCCTCCAGGATCTGCAGCAGGAGTTACAGCTCACCTTCCTGTTCATCGCCCACGATCTTGGTGTGGTACGGCACATCGCCGACCGGGTGGCTGTGATGTACGCAGGGCGCCTCGTGGAAATTACCGCCGTAGACACGCTGTTTGAATCTCCGGCACATCCATACACCGAGGCCCTTCTCTCGGCCATGCCGGTGCCCGACCCGAAACGGACAGGACATAGGGTTTTGCTGTTCGGCGAAGTGGCGGATCCTTCAAATCCACCGTCCGGATGTGCGTTTCATCCGCGGTGCAGGTACGCGGAAGCTCAGTGCCGTGAAGAGATGCCGGAATTACGAGAAATTGAGAACGGCCATTTTGCCAGATGCCATCTCTCGGAGAAGACAAAGCTCGAAGGGCTTGAAGTGTTGGCATAAAGGACTTAATAGTTGGATCAAGCGAATACACCCGCCCCGCTGGCTGGTGTCCGTATCCTCTCGGCGGAACAGTTCGGTGCCGGTCCCTGGGCCACGATGATGCTGGCGGATCTGGGCGCCGAGATTATCAAAATCGAAAACCCGGCAACCGGTGGGGACATTTCAAGGTATGTGCCACCCTACACCGGGCAGCAGGACAGCGTCTATTTTCAAAGTTGGAACCGAAACAAGAAAAGCATGACACTGAATCTGCAACATCCAAACGTCCTTGATGTATTACATCCGTTGGTGGAATCATCCGATGGTGTGTTCAACAATCTGAGGGGGGATTTACCGGCGAAACTCGGCCTGGACTATCCATCGCTCAAGTCCGTGAAATCATCCATCGTATGCTGTTCGCTCTCCGCGTTCGGACGAACAGGCGAACGGGCCTCGGAACCGGGATACGACTACCTGATGCAGGGGTATGCTGGATGGATGAGCATCACCGGGGAACCGGACGCCCCCCCGCAGAAGACCGGCCTGTCGCTGGTGGATATGAGCGCCGGCACAATGGCGTCCCTGGGTATGATGAGCACGATCCTTCGGGCTCGACAGACGGGTATCGGTTGTGACGTGGACGTGAACCTGTTTGATACGGCTCTGTCACAGTTGAGCTATGTGGGGGCATGGCACCTGAGCAGGGGCTATCAACCCGTGCGGATGCCGGATTCCTCCCATCCGTCCCAGTTGCCCTCACAGGTTTTGCCCACGCGGGACGGCTGGCTCGTTGTGTTCTGCGCCAAAGAGAAGTTTTATCGGAACCTGGTCGAGATCCTGGGAGCGCCGCAGCTGGCGGATGATCCGAGATTCGACTCTTTCAAAACGCGATTGAAAAATCGGGAGGCGTTGAGTGTAGCTCTGAAGCAAAAGACGGAGCTGAAAACAACCGCGGAATGGCTCCAACTGTTGAAAGATCATGTACCATGCGCACCTGTAAACTCCGTAGAAGAAGCATTTCAGGACCCCCAGGTAAAACGGGACGACATGGTTCTTGATTTACCCCATGGGGAGCTTGATCCCGTACGGGTCGTCGGCAGCCCGATCAAGATCAGTGACTACGCTCATTCCCACCATCGCGGACCCGCGTTAGGAGAGCACACAGACGTTTTGCTGAAGAGCATCCTGGGCTTTTCCTCCGATGAGATAAACGCATATAAAACAGATGGGTTGTTATAATCATGGCTGAAAATACACTCTCCGTAGCTGTTGTTCAGGCCGCCCCGGTTCTATTCGACCGCGAAGCTACCGTCGACAAAGCCTGTGGACTGATCGCAGCGGTCGCAGAAAAAGGCGCGCGGTTAATTCTCTTTCCCGAAGCGTTTGTACCGGCTTATCCACGTGGCTTAACCTTCGGCACGGTTGTCGGAAGCAGGACGCCGGAGGGACGCAGGACTTGGCATGCCTATTGGGACAGCGCGGTGGAAGTGCCCGGTCCTGCTACGGACGCAATCGGCAAAGCGGCACGGAACGCCGGCGCTTACGTGGCTATCGGTGTCATTGAACGGGATACCCAGTTCACCGGAGGGACGCTGTACTGCACATTGCTGTATTTCGGTCCGGACGGGCAGTTTCTCGGTAAGCATCGGAAACTTAAACCCACCGCCGCAGAACGCCTCATCTGGGGCGAAGGCGACGGCAGCACGCTGACCGTTATAGACACTCCGTATGGCAAGGTGGGCGGCCTGATCTGCTGGGAGAACTATATGCCACTCGCCCGGATGGCTATGTACAGCAAGGGCGTGGAGATTTACCTGGCACCGACCGCGGACCACCGCGACACCTGGCACGCCACCCTGAAACATGTGGGGTTTGAGGGGCGATGTTTCGTTCTGGGGTGCAACCAGTTCGTAACAAGGGATATGTATCCGAAAGACCTGCCCGGTGTGGCTGACCTTGAAGACCAGCCCGAGGTGTTGACGCGAGGCGGCAGCGCGATCATCTCCCCCCTGGGTGAAGCGCTCGCGGGACCGTTGTACGGAGAAGAAGGGGTTCTTTATGCGGATCTTGACCTTGAAGATATCGCCCGCAGCCGAATGGATTTCGATGTGGCAGGACATTATGCCCGGCCTGATGTGTTTCAACTGATCGTAAATGAATCACCATCGCCGCCAGTTCAGTATCGTAGAGATGACGGGGCGTAAAACACGCGCAAAGGTCCTGCAATGACTCAGGCATCTATCGTTCCTGTTCTCTGCGCGCTCCTGCTGACCGCCTGCAGTGAGCCGGAATCGCTTTCGCCTAAAGGTCAGGCCATCGCAGACCTTTTGATGAAACTGAAAGAGGACGGTCTGTTCAACGGCACCGTCCTCGTCGCGGTAAATGGCAATGTGGTCTACAAAGGCACCCACGGGAACCGGAGTTTCAACCCGGATGTGCCCATAAACCCGGACGATGCTTTTCGGATCGGCTCCATATCCAAGCCCTTTACTGCCGTGGCCATCCACATGCTGGCGGAAAGAGGGCAACTTGGATACGACGACGCACTCAGCAAGTTTTTCCCTGACCTTCCCTATGATAATGTCGCCATCGGCAATCTGCTGAGTCATACATCCGGACTCTACGATGTGTACGAGGAAATCGAGATGCGGGAGGCGTTTTACGCTTTTTACGACAGGCTCGATCCACCGTACACCAACAAAGATTATCTGGAGTATATGATCGCGTACAGGCCGGAATTGATCGGTGAACCGCTCGAACGAGATGGGTACAGTAACACCGCATATGTTCTGCTGGCCTTGATCGTCGAACAGGTATCCGGTCAGCGGTTCGATGTGTTTTTAAAACAGAATATTTTTGATCCGATCGGTATGGGGCGTACGGGTATAATCAGCTTTCTCAAAGAAGAAAAGGTGCCGTATATTATCTCCAGTTACAGGGACGACCCCGTGAACGGCATCCAGCCTACGCCGGATCCCAAGATTCCACGTTCCATGTATGGCCTTACGTACGGTGACGATGAGATGTACACCACAGTGGATGACCTGCTGATGTTTGACACAGCGCTCCGGGAAGGCAAACTGCTGAACCCGGAATCGCTCGAACGTATGATGCAGTCACCGACACTGACCGATGGCCGTCCTGCCGGCTACGGACAGGGACTGTCGGTGCGCAACATAAGCGGGGAACGCTATGTGACCCATACGGGCAGCAGCTACGGTTTCCTTTCCTACTGGAAACACGGAACGCCCGACAACGAAAACACGATTATCGTATTTTCCAACGTAAGGTCCCAGCGGAATACATTTCAGGGTGTGCACACCGCCATCAACAGAATCATGCGGGACGAACCGTACGACCAGCCCCGGCTCTCGATCACGTACCCGCTGGCGGAGGCGATTGAAAGGGAGGGGCCCGGCATGGCTTCCGAGGTGTTCGACCGATTGAGCGCTACCGGCAATTATTTTACGCGAATCAGCCAATTGAATGCACTGGGGCGCCTGTATTCCCGGAGCGAGAAAAACGCCGAAGCCAGGGTTGTCTATGAACTGGTACTCCGTCTCAACCCCGAAAACACCATCGCGCATGCAGCGCTGGCGGAAATAGGTGAATAGATGATTTGAGCGCAACAGCTTCCCCTCGTCAGCCTGGCCTCCTTATTAACGATAGCGGCCCTTTCTCCCGCTTCACCCGTCCAGAAGGTGATACTGCCTGATGCTCCGCCGGCTTCACGCCGGATGTTTCGTGTACTTACCCCTGGCCCGGCGGTGGTCGATATCAGGCGTCTGATTGTATAACCGTGGGCATGGTGGGTATCTTTGATGTCTTACGCGACTGGACCCCAGCCTACGTATCGACGGCTGCCATCAGTCAGCTCCTGACGGTACTGTATCTGCTGGATCGCTCTCGCTCTTGCTGTTTACCAAGATGGTGTGCTGCGCGAAATTATGTCCTTCTAAAATCCGGCGGGACAGGTGTCGATACCTCCCTGATGAGCAGGTGTATGCCATCAAACCGGTTTCCGATTGACAACAGGAATTAAATGTCTACTTAAATGTCTACATAGATATAATCAATCAACTGAAAGGAGATCCCCATGTTTTCCCGATCGTCCGTTCATGCAGGCCGAGGTCTTTGGTGTATGCTAATCATAGTTTTTCCGGTGCTGCTCTTGGCGCAGACCAACGATGCCTCATGGCGGGCCGAAGCCCGTTGGGACACCGTTGATGAAACCGGTACCGCCGATATCCATCGGTTTACCACGGATCCCAGCTATGCGACTCCGCTCGTCAGTTACATTCCGGAACATCCGAGCGTGCCGTCACCGCGAGACATCCTGGGATACATCGTGGGGACGGAAGGCAAGCTCACCCATCCGAACGATGAATATAGGTATTTCGATGCACTGGCTGAGGCCTCGTCCAGGGTCACCATCCAGGAACTGGGGTTTTCTGAAGAAGGTCGGCGTATGATACTGGTATTCATTTCAGATGAAGAGACCATCGGGAACCTGGACCGGTACAAGGCCTACAACGCGGCACTCGCCGACCCGAGAAAAACGGACGAAGCGGAGGCTCTGCGTATCGCGGAGCGGGGCAAGCCGATCATGACAATCAACGCTGGCCTGCATTCCCCTGAAACCGGCCCGCCGGAGATGGTCATGGAACTGGCTTACCGTCTCGCCGTGTCAAATCATCCCGACATCAAGGAGATCAGGGACAATGTGATCACTTCCATTATCCCGGTTACGGAAGTGGACGGACGTGCGCGAACAATCGAGTGGTACTATCGCTATCTCACGGAGTATGAGGACCGGGATTATATGCCTCCTCGCTCGCCCCCTTACTGGGGCGCCCACGCGTACCACGACAACAATCGCGACGGCCTTCAGATGACACTGAAACTCACCCAGCATTACGCCAGCATGTTCCATGAATGGCATCCCCAGTACGTCCTCGATCTGCACGAATCCGTGCCTTTAATGTACGTATCGATGGGCACCGGGCCATACAACGAACTAATCGATCCGATCGCCAAGGCGGAATGGCAATGGGTGGCCAACTGGGAGGTCACACGGCTCAATCAGCAGGGACTCAAAGGCGTGTGGACCTGGGGTTTTTACACCGGATGGAATCCGGGGTACCTAATGTGGATCGCCTTGAACCACAATTCCCTCGGGCGGTTTTACGAGACATTCGGAAACATGATTCCCAAAACCATGGAACGAAGCCTTGAGAACAGCCGTGACGCAGCAGGCAATCGGATTACGTCTGAGCAGTGGTACCGGACGAATCCCCCCGATAAGAAGGTAATGTGGTCCTTCCGTAACAACACCAACTACATGCAGTCCGGTGTTCTTGCGTCGTTGACTCTGATGGCCCGCAATGGAAAGACCATGCTGCACAATTTCTGGAAGAAGGGGTACAACAGCTGGCAGCGTGGAACGAACGAAGCCCCCTATGGCTGGGTCATTCCCGGAGACCAGGGCGCCAGAGATCGTTTGGCTTACCTGATCAATCAGCTCGGTCGCCACAAAATCGAAGTACATCGTTCGACAAAGGATTTCAAAGTGGGTGACAGCGAGTACAAGAAGGGTGATTTCGTGGTGCGTACCGACCAGCCTTACGGCAACTATGCCCGGAATCTGCTGAAGGTTACCAAATTTCCAACCGAGGCTAAATATCGCCCTTACGATGACGTCTCCTGGACATACGGCAAAATTTACCGGGTCGATACACACGAGATCAGTGACAAAGCACTTCTGGACGTAAAAGACCTGGAACTGGTTACCGAACCGGTGACGCTTGCCGGAAGGATGAGGGGAAAAGGCCGTCGCTCCTATGTCATCAAGCAGGATGGGGCTAATGCTCATGTCACACTGCGTTATGCTTTGAAGGATTTCAAAATTACGGCTGCGGAGGCCTCTTTTGAGGCCGGAGGAATGACCTTTCCCCTTGGTAGCTGGATCATTCCCGACCAGGCTGGTTTGAGGGATAAATTGGTCAGAGCCGCCGCGGATGCGACGGTGGACATTTACGCCTTCGATGAAGAGCCCGATGTTGCCGCACATGAACTGGACCTGCCCAGGCTGGCATTGTACCACAACTGGACCAGCACGCAGCCGGACGGGTGGGTCCGGTATTCACTCGGGCAGGCGGACGTCGATTTCGATTACATCAACGATGACGATATAAAAATGGGCGGACTGGGCAGCCGCTACGACGTTATCGTGATGGCACATCAGGGCGGATTCGGCAATCTCAAGAGTATGATCCACGGCCGCGATACCCGTTTCGGACCGATGCCCTATGAAAAAACCAGTGACTATGCGAGCCACGGTGTGATCGACTCCTCACCCGATATCACAGGCGGTATGGGCTTCCGAGGGCTTGCTAACATGGAGACGTTTCTTAATAACGGCGGCACCCTCATGCTGCTTGGCTCGGCAGGCAAACTGGCTACCGACTCCGGTTTGCTTCGAAACGTAGGTGCCTTGAGCAATTCCGCCGTGAACACGCCAGGTTCGGCGATACAGGCTAAAGTGGTGCGGCGTAATCATCCAATAGCCTACGGTTTCGAAGACGTGCATCATGTGTTCCGGACCAACGGCCCGGTGTACACCGTACCGAAACGGTTCGAACATTGGATTGTGGTGCAATACGGCACCAAGTCACCACCGGGTGAGGATACAGATGATAAAAAACCTGCCGGTTCCATCATGCAGACAGGCTACATTTCCGGCCAGGATGCCCTGGAGCGAAAGGGTGTCGTCCTCGATGTGCCTCGGCATAAAGGCGGGCGTGTCATTCTTTACAGCTTTAACCCCCTGCATCGGCATTTGAATGTGGGTGATCAGAACTATGTGTTCAATGCTATTCTGAACTGGAATGACTTTCCGGCACCTACGCCCAAGAAGAACGCCGGGCTGGCAGTGGATTGAGGAGACTCCCGTGAATGCTTACAACATAGTGTATATTCATTCCCACGACACAGGGCGATATGTGCAGCCCTACGGTCATGCTATCCCAACGCCGCATGTGCAGAAGCTGGCGGAGGATGGCGTCCTGTTCCGGGAGGCGTTCTGTGCGAATCCGACCTGCTCGCCGAGTCGCGGAGCGCTTCTGACTGGTCAGTGGCCGCATAGCTGCGGGATGCTGGGGCTTGTGAATCGGGGCTGGTCGATCCATCATCCCGAACGGCTTATCATGCACACGCTACAGGCGAATGGTTACGAAACGGTATTGTCGGGGTTTCAACATGTGGTTCGCAACGAGGAAGAAGCGGGTTGGAGTCGCAGGTTGCGGCAGGACGTCGGCGATGCAAACGCTCCGGCCGAGGAACTTGCAGCGGCGTTTCTGGCAGAAGACCATGATCGGCCGTTCTTTCTCGATGTGGGCTTTGGAGAAACACATCGCATGGCCGATGGCTTCTCCCCACCCCCGGATGGAGAATCACCCACCGATCCGCGATATATCCGTACGCCCGCTCCGTTTCCGGACACGCCCGAGCTTCGTGAGGACATGGCGCTGTTTATCGACGCCGCCCGTTCCCTGGATTCGAAGATGGGTGCCGTGTTCAAAGCGCTCGACCGGAATGGTCTGAGGGACAATACGATCGTCATATGCACTACCGATCACGGTATCGCATTTCCGATGATGAAGTGTCACCTCACCGATCACGGCATGGGGGTTATGCTCATCGTACGCGGTCCCGGGGGATTCGAGGGTGGCAAGGTGCTCAACGGAGTGGTTAGCCATATCGATATCTTCCCGACGATCTGCGAGGTTCTCGGTATTGATCCACCGGACTGGCTGCAGGGCGTTTCTCTGATGCCGCTGGTGTACGGCCAGGCGGATGCTGTCCGAGATGAGACGTTTGCAGAGGTCAACTACCACGCTGCCTACGAACCGCAACGGGCGGCACGCACCACGCGCTGGAAATACATAAGGCGCTACGGTAACAGGAACAGACCGGTGCTGACCAATTGTGACGATTGCATAACCAAGACATATGTGACAGAACAGGGGTGGCGTGACCTCGAAATACCGGAAGAAAGGCTCTATGATACGATCTTCGATCCCGGTGAAACCAACAATCTGGCAGGAGATTCGAAATACGAGAAAATCCTTGTGGAAATGCGGCAGAAGATGAATCAATGGATGACGGAAACGGATGATCCTCTGTTGTCAGGTCCTGTAGTGAACCCACCGGTTACTGGTGAGATCAACGATCAGGGTGATTATTCTCCGAGTAAGGATCCGCATTATAAGGCAAAGGAGTTGCTGGGGCTATTGTAAACCAGACCAATGCCGTCCGTTTATCTCAATCATCTCCTGATCTTCGTCGACCGTGCGACCTACCGGGCCATTGCCGAGTCAGATTTTCTGATGGGGGAACTGGCTCCGGCCGAAGAGCGCACCACCATCGATGAGGAAAATAACGCCTCGTGGACAGGCTGCTACTACTATGGTGTTCGGACCTACTTCGAATTCATGGATCCCGATGCTACCACCTGGAAGCCCGTGGATGGCATAGCATTCGGTGTGGATGAGCCGGAGGCGGCCGGGGTTATCCGGAACTCGTTGGTACGGACCCTCCAAACGGATGTCCGTCGTTATCCCAGGACAAGACGTTATGAAGGCCGAGATATATCCTGGTTCGATATGATCGAGCACGACCGTCCCGACAACGCGCAGATAATTTCCTGGTTAATGGCTTACGATCCGGAATTCCTGAAACGATGGGAGCCGCATCTACCGCCTGCATTCGGTGGCGTTCGACGGGAGGATGTCCTACAGCGGTATCGGTCGCGGGTGGAGAAAGGTGACTCGCGGAAGAGGTATTTTAAGGATATCACAGACGTTTCCGTTGTCCTGCCGGAGGATGATGGCGCACGGTTAAGGAAAGAGCTGGCAGCCTTCGGATATATTGTGTCGGGTGATGGTAACACATACACGGCAGTCGGCCCCGATATAAGTATTACCGTGAATCCCGGCGATCCGCCTCACACCGGAATCCGGACGTTTACGGTTTCATTGAATTATGAGAAGACTGGGAAGCTGGAATATTGGTTTGGCCCCCGCTGCAGTCTGATATTCGGCGATGACCTGACGGCAACATGGACGTTGCAGTGAGAGGGTTTTTGGACGACTGGCGATTGACCTGATGGATTCGGTTGATCGCCTTCTTGTTTCATGCCGCGCACCTGCGAGTGATCGGGACTGGGGGGACTCCCGGTCCGAAATATACTTAACTACTCCTTCTTGCCAATCTGCGTCCAACCTCTTCCGGGCATGAACGGACGGGCTTTTTCATATCGTTCCCGCACTTGGCGAAAATGTTCTGGCGTCTCCACCTGATTCTCAGGGTGTTCCTTATCTTTAATCACGAAATCGGCTTCCGGGGGATAGCAGGCCATGGTCACCGCATCACGTTCAGGCGTGTAGGTTTCCGGTGGCTCATCGACGTTGTTCGGCGCTTCTTTGCCCTGGTACCGGAGATCTATGCTCCAGCGTACCTGATTCGATGAATTGGTATAGGAGGAATGCGGCGTCAGGTTTGTCAGGAACAGGGCTCCCCCGGCTTCCATTTCTATTGGAACCGGATCTCTGGCCGGCAGATCTGCGTCAACGATTTCCAGGAACCCGGCATGGCCACCGGTGTAATGCCGCAGAATACCGTTTTTATGGGCACGAGGTAAAACATATAGACAGCCATTCTTGATGGTCGAATCCACCAGCGGTATCCAGCAGGTGACGATCATGAACTGGTCGCAGTGGGCGAGAAAATAGCCGGAGTCCTGATGCCACGGCACCTCACCGTGGTTGTAGTGCGGCATCTTGGTGCGAATGCGGTAAACCGACGAGCCGACCACATCCGGGCCTACAAGACTGCTTATACAGGAAACCAGCCCCGGGTGCCGAATCATCTCAAAAATCCCAGGACCGCTGAACCCGCCACCGCCCTTACCCATCACCGCATGGCAGATGGACCGTCCGGCTTTTGCATTATCCTTATAGATGCACGCCAGTCGGGTTTCGAATCCCTCCCCCTCATATATCTCTTCGATCACCCCTTCTTCCTTCATGACGCGGCATTCCGAATCGACAATTTCGTTGATCGCGTCCTTGAGCGGCTGCATATCCGCCTGACTGTAGATTCCTGATTTGACGAGGTAGCCTTCTTCCTTGAAATGTTTAACTTCCTGCTCTGTAAGGTTCATCGGAGTTTCCTTGTTCGTGTGGCGGTTTAATTCAGTTGCGACTGTTCTACCCTATATAATAACATTAAAAACACAAATCAACCCCTCTCCTTCGGTTCCTCAACACCTAATCCGAGCATAACAGCTGCGAGTATGGTCATGGCTGCGCTCACGACGCCAACGGCGCCATAGCCCCAGGCGACATAGAGGAACCCGCTCAGGGCGGTTCCGGCACCGATGCCGATTTCGGCAAGTGTATTCTTGAGGGCGATGAGAGCGCCTCTGTCCTCGTCGGATGCCAGCGCTGTGATCAACGCCTGCAGCGGTGCCTGGCGAAAGGCGCCGGAGATGCCTGTGATTACGAATCCACCAAATACGATCGTCAGATTATCGGTTATCCAGGGGATCCCAGCCAGACACGCCGCCATGACCACACTGCTGACCACCACCACCAGTCGTTTACCGAGTTTATCGGCAATCATACCAGCGACAGGACTGCCGATTAGGGCCGCCGCGCCACTGGCCAGGAAAACCAGTCCTATGTGGCCGGTTGACAGAGCGTAGACGTCCCGCAGCCAGGTGCCGACATAGGTAATGAATCCGACCGTAGAAGCAGAAATAAAAAACGAAGCGATAACAGCAATAGCGGGACCCGGTTGTCTGAGAAAGCGGCGGTAATCGGTCAGTGACCGCGTGAAGGAACGGGTTGACGCGTTCGATGGTTTCAACAAGGGAATGACCCGCCACTGGGGAATCCAGAGAAGAGCCGCGATAGCGCCGAAAATGTAAAACACCATCCTCCAGGAGATGGCACCCGCGATCATAGCACCCATCGGTACGCCGATGATCATCGCCGCGAAGTAGCCGGACATGACCATGCCCATGACTTTGCCGCGCCGTTCATATGGGAAGTAGTCACCTATAAATGCGGTGACGGACAGGGACAGAGTACCGGCAGCGGCGCCGGTCAACGCACGGAAGATCAGAAGTGAAACATAGTCCCACGCAGTGCCGCACAGGGCCGTACTCACTGCGAAGACGGCGAGTCCGTATACCAGAAGAACCTTCCGGCCGAGACGGTCGGACAAAGGGCCCAGTATGAAAGAGGTTGCCGCAGCGGCAAACGCATACACGGAAACCAGGAAACCGGCCTTTTCAGACCCGATCCCCAGCGCATCCATGATGTCCGGCAGCAGCGGGGAGATGATCTGGTTGTCGGCCACTGCCGCGAACATCGTGCCGAACAATACGGCAATGATCCGGCCGTCTCGTCTCCGCTCTTTGGTAAATTTGTTATTCAAAGTGTTTGGAATGGAATGTCATGGAACGGTGCAGGGTCGTCTTAACATAGTCCCAGCCGTGTCCGCCCGGATAGAGGCCATATTCGTGAGGAATCCCGGCCGAATCCATAACGTCGTGCAATTTGGCCGCGCCGAGGAAAAAACCATAGCGGTCCTCCGTACCACAGTCGAAATACCAGTGTACGGAGTCCAAGTTTTTTGCAGATCGCGCCAGGTCGACCGGGTTGTGCGCTGACCAGTACGCCTCGTCGATGGGGTTGCCGAACACCGCCTCGAAGAACCGGGACTGGAAAGACTGCAGCAGCCTGGGCGACAATTTACTGATCGGCACCGGGAGCAGAACGGCACTGTGGGCGCTGGAAGCGGAGAATAGGTCCGGGTGTCGCATGGCCAGCATCAGAGCGCCGTAGCCGCCCATGGACACGCCGCTGATGGCACGGGAAGACCGTTCTGGGTTGATACGATAGGATTTTTCAATAAAAGGAATAAAATCGTTCAGAATGTAATCTTCGTACGCCGCGTTTCCGCGTACCGAATTCACGTAAAAACTATTATCCCCGTCCGGCATGGCGATGATCATCGGCATTACGCTACCGTCCGCTATCAGCTGATCCAACACCTTCCGCGCCCCCCGTTCGATCCATCGCTGCTCCGAGCCGAACAGGCCGTGGAGAAAGTACACGGCCGGATATGTTCGGTCAGAGTTTTGATATCCCGCCGGCAGATAAACCGCACACTGCTTTTCCTGGCCGAGTGCTTCGCTGTTGAACGATTTATATTCGACAGATGATGGTTGTGCGTAGGTAAGAGAGGGTAACAACACAAAAGACAACAGGAAACGGTATAAAATCAGGTATTTAGACATTGATCGGCCTTTTCATGTGACGAAAATCAGCAGGGTACCGACCAATGTATCCCAATATTCCGCTTTGTGTCAATCAAAAGATAAGGCTGAGGCCCATCACAAACTTGGATGGTGGACCGGCCTCGCACAGTTATTGTATGGCGCGTTACGCGTCGTCGTCATCAGGACAGATAGCCCAATCGGTATCCGCATTGCGGCTGTCGCAGAACCACAGGGGCGACAATCTGTTGCATCGATAGACCACCAGTATGTGTACTGGCTCTGGTCGCTGTATGCTCAGGGGTGAAAACTGGTGGGGAATTACCGGGGCTGTACCCATTTTGAAAGGTGTTAATGCCCGGTTTATTTGACGCGACCTTTCAAACCCAGGTAAACCGGATAGGACAAGGCTACCAAGATCGCTGCATACAGGCTGTTCGTGGTGTCGTTCATCACCAACCCCACCAGAAACACCACAGAACTGATCAGTGTCAATCCGGTTGTCCAGGGATAGCCCCAGGCGCGATAGGGACGAGGCAGATCGGGCTCGGTGCGGCGAAGGGTAAACAGGGCGGCGAACAGGAAGGCGTAGTTTACGACCGCGAAGAAGGAGAGAATGGCGAGTACATCTTCAAAGGTTCCGGTCGCGAGCATCAGCAAAGCCATCACCACAGTGGCCAACAGCGCATTGGTGGGGGTGCCTCCCACGTTGACGTTGGTAGCCCTATCCAAAAACAGGCCGTCCACGCTCATGGCGTAGACAACACGGGAGGCGATCATATATCCCAGGTTAAGGCCAATGATCATATACCCTGTGAATATGGCGGTGAGCACCGTCTGGGCGGCCGGGCCGAAGATGTTCTCCACGACAATGCCGATGGCCAGTTCGGAACCGGCAATCTGGTGCATGGGGAGCATCCGGAGTAGTGCAAAGTTAACGATGAGATATACGCCGATGACGAACAGAATACCACCGAACATGGCTTTGGGAAGGTTGCGTCCGGGATCCTTAACTTCTTCGGAGAAATAGGCTGAGAATGCCCATCCATCGTACGCATAGATAACCCCCTGAAGCGAAATGACAAACGCCCCGAAAATGGAATATCCGCTACTCAGTACCGGAGATGATGCCTCACTTATATCGATATCCACAAGAAAGCAGGCACCGATCAGGCAGATGAAAATAAGCGTCTTGATGAAGCTGGAGACGTTGTGAATGTAGCTGCCCCACCGCACCCCGCGCCACTGCAGCATGGCGAACGCCACGGTCAGGATGATGGCTATGATCATGTCCTGGTCCGGAAGGTCGGGCAGCAGCAGGTGGCTGTATTCAAGGATTACGAAGATGGTAGCGGTAATGGAGCCGCACCACACCAGCCAGTCGGTCCAACCGGAAACGAACCCCACGTACGGTCCGAACGCCCGGTGTGCGTAAACGTAATAGCCGCCTGCCCTCGGTAGCGCCGTGGCCAGTTCCGCGGCAGCAGTGGTTCCGAGCAGTGCGAACAGTCCGGCGGCTATCCACACCGACATGTACCACCAAGGGTCCGGCAACTGTGCCGCCACCACTCCCGGCATACGGAGAATTCCCATGCTGATGATACCGCCGACCGTAACCGTGAGTCCGAATACGATCCCGAGGACCCGAAGCAGGCCGCGTTTCTGATTCCGGGATTCCGCGCCCGGGGCGCTTGTTACGGCCACCTGTTAAACTCCATCCATCTGGTCATATCACGCTGAACTGTTGTGAATCGCTTACGCACATCAGGCGGGAAATGAAAATGATACCGGTTGTCTGGTTCTCGCATCACAACATTATAGTGGGCATGAACATAATTATAATACAGGTTGGATCGCATGCCGTCAGTAGTTTTGCTCAGACCGGTGTGCATCACTGCCTCGGAGAAAAGCAGCACATCCCCCGGGGCGCCGATGACCACTTGAGCACCGGGCATATCAAGGCCCTCATATTGTGACCAGGTCAAGTCCATATTGCTTTTATGAGAACCTGGTAGGGCTACGAGGGAACCGTCTTCAGGTCCGTTTTCCGTAAGGAAGTACACCGTATTAAGCATGCGGGATCGTATCAAACCCCTGGTATATGAATAATCCGATGTGGGTACACCTCGGTGCCATCCTCCCTGTGGGGTGTGCTTAGACTTTGAGATGGACCATGTATTGATCAGCTGTGGTTCTCCCACCAACGTATTCAAATATGGCATAACCGCAGGATGGGCGATCGCCAGGTCGAATGCATCATCAAGCCGGGGCAGGCCGTTCAGGCGAACCTGATGGGGGACATTGGTCTCTTTCGTAGGTCGGCCCTTGATGCCGCCGGAGAGCCTCTCCTGCCAGGAATCCTCATATTCCTGGGCTTCCAGGCCGCGAAGCGCTGTCAATAGTTTTTCGCACTCGGCAGGCGACAACACGCCCCTTAAAACGATAAAACCCTGTAGATCGAACAGAAACCGGTCTTCCTCAGGAATATCACTCACCATGTTTCCTTACCTCATCCCGTTTCTTGCATTGGCCTTTAGGATCCATTAACTTTCGAATGCAACCTGCAACGAATTCCTGTATCATATTGGGATTGTCTCGGACTGCATCGAACGGCTGGGACATCATCTCAGCGAACTTTCCGCGTTTTGCCGCTGTGTTTCTTCTCAGATATTTCTATCTCCATTTCAGAACAATGTCAATGGGCCGGTATCTTCTCCGATCATTCCATTAAGAATTTTATGTACATCTCGCGCCACAGGCGTCGATCGGAAAACGTAGACTACGGCGGGCAGATTCTCTATCTCTTCCTCTTCTACACCCAGCATACTGGAAACAGCGAGGATGAGATTGCGCGGCCCATGGCGGCGCAACAGGTCGAGTCTTGATCGGACGCTGCCTTTTCGCCAGAATCCCAGAATTTCCATGTGCACCGTTGTGCCGGTAGGACGATGTGTGAAAATGAAGTCAGGCGCCAGAATACCCTCTCCTCCGAGATTGACGATCTCACCTTCAGTGGACACCTCCCACTCGCTTTTGAGTTTACGGAACTGCTTGTCGAGCCAGGTCACTTCCTCCGGCATCCACTGGCCGGTACTATGGCCGATTGGTTGTAATCCGGTCTTAGGATTGAGCTGTAATACTCCTTCTTTCCGTTTTACACCCCACCTGATATCGGCCTGGAGCCTCCAGTTTTTGCAATGAAGAACAGTCGGAAAGAAGGTCGCCATCTGCATCCCGTAGCGCTGGGATGATTTGAACAGGGACAGTGGTCCGTCGATATGGACCTGATAAGCTC
Organism: uncultured Gemmatimonadota bacterium; assembly: GCA_964470965.1. Lineage (GTDB taxonomy): Bacteria > JAAXHH01 > JAAXHH01 > JAAXHH01 > JABIQT01 > CAYYIS01. The sequence goes on from CAYYIS010000009.1 coordinate 48,361, forward strand.
CGTTTTCCTGCAACCTGATTTCATGCAGCAACTGAAAAAATTTCAGTTTCCGGAAGACTTCACGGTACCGCGGGGCCGATTCGCCTTCGATCACCAGGTCCATACTGGCAGCCCGCATCAGTACCGCTTGGGCAAGTGCCACGTTGTATCGTTGCAGCACCCATGCGGGCGAAGTCTTCTGGAACTTCTGCAAAACCTCTGCCTCTTTGAGGTCGGCATAAAGTTGTAGGTGGATTTCTTCGGGGGGCAGGTCCATTTCTTCCGCCACCGATGAAATAATCCCGTTCCAATCCACCCGTACCTTTTTACGTGACCTGTAGGCCGCCGCTGCCGCCGTGAACACGTGCTTTCGGAGAATTCGAGGTTCTACTTTGGTTTCCGTGCTGAAATGACACCGGTCCCGTAACACCTTGCTCAGACCGCGATGCACCATGAACGAGGTGCCGGCGCCCAGTAAGTCTCTGAGTTCTTCATCCAGTTGCTGCCTTGGTCGTCCCACGTGGCGTTCGAATACATTAATAAGGGTCTCTGCGAGGTTCAGAAAATCTTCGTTTTCTGTATTTATGTAAGGTGGATAGACGATACCTGCCCGTATCCGCACTCGGACCAGGTCACTGGTAAGCACTGTGCTGCCTCCTACGGGTACTCACATATTCCTCGCCTGTGCTTTCGGCGACCACTTCGTACAAAGTGGCCCGTTTACCCTCCACCCGCCTGAGAATACGACCCAGTCTCTGCACGTGTTCACGCACGCTTCCGGAGCCGGATAGCACAATCGCCACGTTTGCTTCCGGCACATCAATCCCCTCGTTCAGCACGCGGGAAGTGGCCAGAAATGGGTATACTCCACTGTTGAATGCGGACAGAATCTGGTGACGCTCTTTGACCTTGGTCTGATGCGTTATGGCCGGCATCAAATACTGTCTTGATATCCGGTAAACGGTATCGTTGTCGCTCGTAAACACGAGCGCCCTGTCATGACGATGCTGGTGCAGCAGCCGTTCTAGGGCTCTCATTTTGGCACTGGAACCCTGGGCGATGCTCTTCTGTTCGCGATAGGCCAGGAACGCCCGCCTCCCCTCTTCGCTCCGTGAGGACAACATCAGAAAACGGGACCAACCATGGGGACTGCCCATAGCGATTTTGTGCTGTTGTAAAAATGCCCGGTACACCCCCCGTGAATGCCGGTACTGATCCTGCTCCTCTGGCGACATGCGGACACTTATTTTAACCGTTTCGTATTCGGCCAGGTATTCGCCGCTGAGGGATTTTATCTCCTCACGGTAAACCGTTTCGCCTACCACCTCTACCAGCCGGTCCTCCGCTCCGTCCTCCCGTTCCAGAGTGGCGGTGAGGCCGAGACGGAACGGTGCGAGCGCCATCTCAGCCGTCATGATGTACGATGGTCCCGGCAGATGATGACATTCATCGAATATCATCATTCCGTATTTATCTCCGAGTCGTTCCATATGTATGTAGGCGGAATCGTAGGTGCAGACGGTCACATCGATCGGTTCATAATACCCCCCGCCGATCAATCCGACCTCAATATCGAACTGGCTTGACAGCACACCGTACCACTGCTGCATCAGGTCGAGGGTCGGAACGACAACCAGCGCACTACGCTGCGCCTTAAGCATGGCAAGCTGTGCAACGAACGTTTTTCCGGCACCTGTGGGCAGCACGATAACGCCACGGCCGCCTGCCTCCCACCATGCCTCCACGGCTTCTTTTTGAAACGGGAACGGCTCGCGCTCTATTTGGAGCGCCAATTCCAGACTTCTGTATGCCCGAGCCTCATCCTGATACGGAATCCCATCATCTCGCAACCGGGTTACGATTTCCCGGTAATACCGTGCCGGCGCGCGCCACAGTTCGACCCTGTGGTCAAACGAGCTTCCGGGCAATTCCATTGATGCCACGTCGGCATTTTCGCCATGAATGAGCAGGGTGCCGCGATCGAAGGATAGAGAGAGCATTTTCGGTTTAGGCGGATAGACGGAATGTTTGGCTGACGGCATTTAAATGAACTGCATCGGTGTAATCCAATGCCAGGTCAATTAAGCCTAAAGAATTTTAATCGGACGCGGTCTGAATGGTCCGGGATATTCCTTCAATCAATTTTCCTGATTTCCCCGAACACATCTATCAAGCCCTTTCTCACCTGCGCTATCAGATCATCGTCTCTGGCCTGAAAAGGTGATTCGTAGGTTTCCGGGAACAGACCATGCAGGAATATGGCCGCTTTGATGCAGGATAGCCAATCGAGGGAAACAGCCTGTTTAAGCCAACGGTCTTCGTAACGAAAGACGATCTGCCATGCGTCGTCGTATCTTTCTTCAGTCAGAAGTTTGTAGAATTGCAGTGCGATATCCGGTCGGAAGGGAGCAACGGTGCAAAGGTAGGCCGGAGAGCCGACTTGGTATCCCAATACGAAGTTGCGCATCTGTCCGCCGCTCACTACGGCGAATTCCTGGTCGATGGTGGCACGGATACAATCGTAATAGTAATAGAACTGATCCTCGTCGTTTTTCATTCCGACGACGTTCGGCCAGCTGGCCAATTCTGCTATATTTTCCGGGGATACCGGATTATTGCCACCGGTAGCTCCCCAGAGCAGAAGGGGAATGGTCGAGGCCTCGGATACGGCTTTCATGTATCCCATATACTTGTCCGAATACGGTTGTATCATCCAGGGATTGACTTGTACCTTCACCGCATCGGCGCCGGCCTGATCCGCAAACGTCAGGAACGCACGGCAGGTATCAGGCGCCCAGATGCCGGTGGAGGTGATAAACAGAGACCGGCCATTGATTTCATTGGCCATCTCAGCCGTCAGGCGGCGGATGTCGTCATCGGTCAACCATGCGAAATCGGTGCTGCCGTAAGTGAGGAGCAGGACGGGGGTTTGTTGTTCACATAGCCAGTTCACATACCTGCGCATACCCGTATAATCTACCTTGCCCTCTAAAGTAAAGCATACATTGAGAGGTACGACCGGGCCCTTCAATTTACCTATCACATCTGATGCGCGAGACATGGCATGTCCTCCTTGTTCATCCCCGGAGCCAAGGCGGTAATTGGCCGGACGGCGGCAGTTCGATAAACCGAACGCTTTTGACCGACTGGAGCTGTAACACCTCGTCGACAGCCGCCTGGGCCGGTATTCCGTCCAGATTGAGTACGCCGATGGCATTCCCGCCCGGTGTGATACCGGCGCGTCCGACCGCCATTTGGGCGATGTTGACCTGGTGTTTACCAAAGATGGTGCCTACCGAACCGATGATGCCGGGGACATCATTATGGGTAAAAATCATCAGGTTGCCGTCCAGGTACGCCTCCAGGCGATATTCCATGAGACGGATCAACCTGGGCATATTGTTTCCGAACAGGGTGCCGCCTGCAATATAGGTGGTACCGTTGCAATGCAGCTCCGCCGTAATAGAAGAACTGAACGGGCCCGGGTCGCTGCGGGAGCTTTCGGACAGATCCATCCCGCGCTCCCGGAGCAGTACCTCCGCGTTGACGATGTTAACGTCCTCATTCAGGGCGTTTTCCAGCAGTCCGGCGCAGAAGGCTGCCGTAAGCAGGCGCGTGTCTTCTTCGGTGACCTTGCCTCTGTATCTAATGTGGCAGGCGGAAGCGCCGCCGCTGTGCCATTGTGCGAGAAGGACACCCAATCGGTGGGCCACAACGAGATATCCCTGCAGCGAACGAAGTATATTGGGGTCAATGGATGCCGCATTCACGGCGTGTCGGACTTCTCCGGTTGTCAGGAAGTTAATCAAAAGTTCCGTGGCTTCCACGGCCACACCGGTCTGCGCCTCTTCGGTGCTGGCGCCCAGATGAGGCGTGCACAGGGCTCCAGCCATGTGAAACAGTGGGCTATCGGTGCAGGGCTCGTTTTCGAAAACATCGAGAGCGACGCCACCCAGTTTACCGCTTTCGAGTCCGTACACCAGCGCCTTTTCATCATAGATGCCCCCGCGTGCGCAGTTGATCAGACGCGCACCGGGCTTAAGGAGATTGATCTCCTCTCTGCTGATCATGTGCCGGGTTGCAGGGGTCAGGGGGGTGTGTACCGTCATGTAATCGAGACGGGGCAGCATATCCGGCACATGATCCACATATTCGATCCCCAATTTGGACGCCTGCTCCGCGGAAATAAACGGATCGTGGCCGATTACCTTCATCTGGAATGCTATCGCCCGGACGGCTACCTCCTGACCGATGCGGCCCAGTCCCACCACGCCCAAGGTTTTACCTGCCAGCTGAACGCCCATATGGGTGTTGCGATCCCATCTGCCTTCTATCAGATTTTGATGTGCCGGCGATACATGCCTAGATAGAGCAAGGATCAAAGTGAATGCGTGCTCCGCCGTACTGAGCGTGTTTCCCGTGGGCGTATTCATGACCACGATACCCTGCCTTGCCGCCGCTGCGCCATCTATGTTGTCGGTGCCTACGCCTGCCCGTACGATGGCTTTCATTCGTCGGTTGCCTTCCAGCGATCCCGAGGTGATATTTACGCCGCTTCGGCAAATCGCTCCGTCGTACTCATGCAACGTTTCTTTAAGTTGCGTTCCGTCCAGTCCTGTTTTTACTTCAAATTCGATATCCTCTGCCTGTTCCAGCAGCTCCAACCCTTCATCAGCCAGGGTATCGAGTACGATGACACGGTACATTTTCGTCCTTTTCAATTGCGCCTTATTGAATCAATAAAACGTATTGCATTGCCTGAGAAATGGTCTTCGATCTCCTGGTGTGTCAGACCCAGCATGTCCGCCACCTGTCTTTCCTGACGCAGCTGTTCGTAGATTACCAGAGTAGGGGTCGGGTCACAGTGCCTGAGCTCCGGAATTCCCGGATGGTATTCCCATGCCCGGCCGTAGGTGATATATTTACCTCGCGCGCAACCGGCCACAATATTGTCCGAACCGAACATCACGCGGGCGCGGTCTTCATGTTTCATCAGCAGGTAGTGAGAATATACGTCGTTCACCGCTGAAGTATCGTACCAAATGTTGGGCAGATCTTTGAGAAAATGGATGGCCTCTTCCATCATGAAAGCGTTGAATGCCCTGGCGCAATGAGCCAGGATCCATTGGGCGCCGGGATATTTTGAGGTGTATGTCTTCAGATCTTTCTGATTTTGCTCATCCGCAGGGCCGGTTTTCTTCGCCAGGTGCATGGTGATGGCCAGTCCCTTGTCATGAGCTATTTCAATAAATGACTCGGGCAGAAAGTCCTTGATGCGTCCGTTGTCCGGATCGGGAGCGAAGACACGATAGGGCTTTAGACCGAAAAAGTTGTGTTTGTCCACCTGTTCCGCCACATATTCCGGTGTCATGTCAGGTGTAACGAGCATATTCACCGCAGAGTACGGGTCCGATGCTACCTGGTCGGCCATCCAACCATTGTGCCCATCGATATCAATGCCACCGGAAATCGGGGTGCCGAGGACAAGAAAGTGCATTTCCCTTCCCGGATAAAGATCTTCCGCCCAATCGAGATGGTCCTGATAATCAAATTCCGCTCGTAACCCCGTCGGTGGGTCCGGCAACGAGCCTTTGTGCTGCTCGGACCACATGTGGGTGTGCATATCAAAGACCACATCCGGTACGAAATTTTCCAGTTCCTTATCCCAGATTTCTCTGTCGAACGGACGGTAGCCGAATTCTTGCATAGATTCACCTCAATGATGTGCGGGTAACGGGCACGATGCGGTATTCTCAAGGGCCTCACGTCGCATTATATCCTGTCTACCAGAGACTCCGGTGAAGTGCTCTGATTGCAGGTGCACTTTTATGCAGGAGGCCTCGGGCATCCGCAATCGGGGGAGATCTCTAATTCAATTCGCGCGAGGCACACTGTCCGGTAACTCTTTACCTGCCTTGTTGGAAAACATCCCGCCCAATGTTATTGAATCAGCGAAGTGTCGGGCGTTCGCCACCGCATCCGGAAAGGAACACCGGTTACAAAATATAAGACCGATCGCAACACAGTGAAAAGAGAAAAACCAGCCAAAGTGAAATTAGGTGGCGAAAAGAACACTTCCTGGTCTACTTCCAGAAGTGGGGTCAGCCGGCATGCTGCCTGGACGAGCCGGGTGAAGTTCGGATGGTCCTCTCCCGGTTACAAAAGTGTTTTCTGAGGGAGTCACGATATCCCCATCTTGTCACGTGATCGCCTGCTCTGTTTAATCATTGCCGCTTAGCATTAGCCATTTGTTCCTTATACCAGGCTCGGCCGTAAATCTCTTTCTTGTAATGCCATCGCCCCTTTTCCGGATACATAACCAGGCTGCGGTCTTCGATAGGAAGGTAAACCGCTGTGCGTCCGCGACGGTGAGATTCCCGGAGTGCAATGGCAATCTCCAGTGCTTGGAGCAGGTCCTCGCCGGTGGTTATGGTCAGGTCGGCGCCTGTTTCCAATGCATTCACGATGTCATCGACGATGGCGCGCATGACATCTCCCGGATCACGCCATCCTTCCTCGTCGAAACCACGCTCTTCTTCCCGGTAGGACTCAAACACGCCGGGGACTTCCTCCATATCCTGGAATCCCCGGACGCTGCCGCCGTGTGGAGGTTTCCAGAGTTTCAGCCCCAGAGTGGTGTTGTTTCCATTAAATATGACACCCTCTGTACCGATAATTTCGATGCCGCGCCAGCTCACGTCACCATAACTGCTGAAACACTCGATGCCGTTCGAAAACCGTATGTATCCGCCGATCTTACCGAACGCGGTCATATCGTCTTCATAAGGCTCTTCATGGTCGCTGTGCGGATCCTCCGCCACATGACCGACCACAAACTGGACATCTGCTTTGCGGGCGAATTTACGAACCAGGTTTAATCCGTGGCATCCCCCCTGGCTGTTGGTCTCGTACAGGTTGATCCTGAGAACGTTGCCAATTTCACCCGACGCTGCCAGTGCATAGGCTTTGCAGTAGTCCGGGTGGCTGGAAACCATCACGCCTGCACCGAAATGTACGCCGCGCGACCGACAGGCCTCAACCATTCGGTCAGCATCCGAAAGACGCGCCGTGAGAGGTTTTTCACAGAATACCGCTTTAACACCGGCTTCGGCAGCAGCCACAACCGCGTCAGCATTCGGTCCCACGGGTAGTATGGGCACAGCGATGTCGATACATTCGCGGTCAAACATTTCTTCATAGGACCCGTATCCCGGTACACCGAACCAGCCGGAGGTCAATTCCAGGTTTTCAGGATCCGTGTCAGCAATGGCGGTCACCTTGCATGAAGGGTGGGCATCGAACGCCCGGGCCCGGGGCGTTCCGGCCCTGCCACAGCCTATCACGCCCACTCTGTATTCAGGTGATGATACCATAACAGAACCTCACGGGTGATGCGGGTGTATCGTCGGATAACACACTATTATATCCACTTAACGGTGTCCAATCAAAGTTATTTTTTGGGTTTCTAGTAGAAGATCCCGGGATGGTTTTGCCAATATCCGCTCAAGGGGGAAATCCTGAATCGCAAACGCATCCTGTTTGCCCATTCCTTCTCTGTGGAAAACCCGCTCAATTAAGGTGCTTATTACATGTTTATTTCAGCGGCGCGAGGGCATGAGGCTGATATTTGATGATGGGAGTGAATCGCACCTCGAATTGATACGGGGGGTCTTATGCAAAGCAGCCGAAAAAGCTGCGGTGCAATCACTCGGCACCGAGGCTCGGCATTAAGGAGTGGCATGACTCAGTTCCGGATTGAGTCCGGGTGGACTGGAGCCAGGGGGGCGGATGGCCGGTGTGGCAGTAGGCGCCGCCGGTCGGCAGTTGGGCGACCGGTTATTTGGTTGCCGGGCGAGACGTCAATCAGTCAATGCTCCGGTTTATCACATTAGCATCATCAACCGATGATAACGCTGCCGTATTCTTGTTACCGGGGATTGTCCTCACCGTGTATGATGTTTTTTGTACAGCCAGAAGACGAGTAGCTGTTTTGCGAACAGGTAGTATTCCTCGAAATTGAGTTTGCTGGTGCTGTATTCCCGATTCCGGAAGGTGAATGGGATTTCGGAAAAACTCCCGTATTTTCCTTTGATCAGGATCTCGAGCAGTATTTTGTATCCGTGGGATGTTAAAGTCAGGTCGTTCAAGACCTCACGATGAAGAAAGAAATATCCAGACAACGGATCCTTCACCCCGGTCAATCGTCGCGCAAAATAGACACCTGCCCGGGATGTGCCTTTTCGGTACCATGGCCAATCCTCGACCAAACTCCCGGCCTGGAAACGGCTTCCGATGGTCAGGTCTTTATCTCTCAGTCCCAGGATCAGATCGGGCAACACGGTCGGGTCATGGCTCAAATCTGCGTCGATGACACCCAGGTACGGCCGTTCCGATCGATTGAAACCGGCCATTACTGCGCTGCCCAGTCCGAGTTTCTTCTCCCGGTGTACTACCTGAATCGGATAGTGACTCTTGAGCTTTTCTGCTGCCTGTCCGGTACCGTCCGGCGAGTTATCGTCCACCACGATCAGTTCCAGGTCGATCTCCGGATATTCTGCGACGGTTTTGAAGATCTCCTCCGCCAGAAGCGGTATGTTCTCTTTTTCGTTATAGGTAGGGGTGATGAGAGAAATCAGCAGGCGGTTCTCCGACATAAGATAACCCTTGTTTCCGGCTTGACAAAAAAGCATTATATGCTTACTTCACACTACGCAACTTCTCAGTAATATATCTTGGACATCTATAAAATTCAACGGATTTACCCGACCCTGGATTATTTAAAGGCGGTGGACATGGTTGGCAAACTGAAGCACCTGGTCGACTGGAAGTTCTGGAATGACGAGGATATCATACAGGTGCTGAACCTGGCACAGAAGATAAAACACTACCGCTGGGAATACCAGGGACACATGCAGGGAAATACGCTGGTCATGATGTTTCAGAAGACGTCCACTCGAACCAGGGTTTCCTTCGAGGCGGGTATGACGGAGCTCGGTGGCCATGCCATCAACCTGGACTGGCGCGCCACCAATTTCACGCTCAGCAAGATCCGTTTCGAAACGCGCTACCTGTGCCGTAACGCCGCGTTAATCATGGCGCGGTTGAAAGATAACAAAGACTTGCTGGAGATGGAAAAAGCAGCCACTGTTCCGATCATCAACGGGTGTTGCAACCTGTACCATCCTTGCCAGGCTCTGGCAGATATGCTGACGATCGCCGAAGATCGGCCTGGCGGCATTGCCGGCGCCCGTTTAACCTACGTGGGCGTTTACAACAACGTTGTGAATTCATTAGTTTCCATCGCCGCACCGCTGGGTGTACACGTGACGCTGGTGTGTCCCATTCTGGAAGAAGCGTCGATCGATCAGGAGAGCAGACTGCGCCTGCGCGATAAAGGGCTGCTCACCGAAACGCTGGATGCGAAGGCTGCCGTCGCCCAAGCGGATTACGTGTATACGGACACCTGGCTCGACATGGAATTTTTCAACGACCCGGAATTTGCTGAAGCAAAGAAGGCGCGCTGCGATAAAATGCTGCCTTATCAGATCAATGCGGATCTGATGGCGGGATCCGATGCGAAAATCATGCACGACATGCCCATCCACCCCGGCTACGAAATTGCCGAAGAACTGATCGAAGACGAACGGTCTATCATCTACGATCAGGCTGAAAACCGTCTTGATGCCCAAAAGGCAGTCATGCTGCGATTATTATTGAAGTAGTCTACTGATTGTCTGCTACTTGATCCTGCCAGTCCAGCGATTTAAACCAGTAGTTGTGACGGTTTTCGAGCCACCCGTCTTGTGTACGCAGGTAAATCCAGTTGTCTACAAAGTTCAATGCATCTATCTCGCCGTGCCGAATCGCGATGGCTTCGGAGCCTTGGTACAGGTGCTGCTCGAACGGTATGTACAGTTTGTCACTGTTGCGTATGGTCTCGTATTCCGGCTTGGGTGACGCAGCGATCACACCGTGGGCATTGCCGTTAAACACCTCCTGGAACGCTTGGGCGTCGTCATCAAACTGTCGCAGTTCAACATCGGGAAAATTATCCTGGGCCACCTTTACCGCCGTCGATCCCCTCCTGACAGTGATGGTGACGCCTTTCTTATTGTAGTCCTCTATCCTGCTTGCGTCACCCATCAACTGTTTGCTGCCGGCTACCGTCACGCCTGAATGGGCATACGGCCGCGTAAAGTTCACGGACAAATTCCGTTGCGTGGTGATCGTCAGTCCGCCCACGATGATATCAAATTTTCCGGCCAGCAGACCCGGTATGATGCCGTCCCACGCGGTCGGTACGAATTCCACCTCAAGGCCGGCGTCATCCGCGAGTTTTTTAGCCACATCCACCTCGAAACCTACCAGGTCTCCCTGTTTGTCCCGCATGGCCCAGGGTACAAAGGTGGACAGGCCCACACGCAACGTTCCGCGCTGTTTTATCTGGTCAAGCAGGGATATTCGAGATGTCTCGGAGGACGAGCCGCAGCTTACGGTTGTCATTATGACGACCACTGATATCGATAACCAGCGTGACAGGTGTTGTCTAATCATTATTTTGTGATCCTTTCGGTCTGATGGATAATTTCAGGGGGTTGAAATGCAGTTACGGGCGGGGCTTCGCCCTGATAGCGTTCGACTTCGACCAGACAGGTGTGAGCCACACATCCCTGGGCAAGCCGAGAGGTGCCTTTGTCCAGGGTCAGGACATTCACATTCCCGTGCCTGCAGATAATGCCATTCCCATCCTGGACTCCCGGATCATACCAGGCGCCGGTGGACATCTGTACCGTTCCGGGTCTTAGATCATCGCTGATCCGTGCTCCGGCCAGGCAGATTCCGCGATCGTTAAAAATACGGACAACGTCACCCTCCGAGATACCCCGTGAGGACGCATCATCAGGGTGCAGTGTGGCCGGCTCCCGGCCTTGGATTTTATGTTTCCGGCTCCACGCACCGTGATCAAGCTGGCTGTGTAACCGGGTTTTAGGCTGGTTAGAAAGCAGGTGCAGCGGATAGGTGCCCGCTTTTGCCCCATGCAGCCATTCCGCAGGTTCCATCCACGCGGGGTGACCGGGACAGTCTTCGTATCCGAACCCATCTATCTTTTCAGAAAAAATCTCGATCTTACCCGACGGGGTATGAAGGGGATGGGCATCCGGGTCTTTGCGGAAATCTTCCAGCATAATAATGGGTTTATCAGGCGCCGGCACTTCGAAACCACCACTTGCCCAGAATGCCTCAAACGAAGGAAGTTCTATATTACGCTTCTCCGCTCGTTTTTTCGATACTTGGTACAGGTGACGCAACCAGGCATCCTCATCTCTGCCCTCCGTAAACGCCTCTTCGAATCCCAGGTGCCGGGCGATACCTGAGAAAATGTCGTAATCGTTCCGGGCGTCTCCGAACGGATCAGCGGCTTTGTGCATGGGGTAGGCATAGCTGTCGGTTGGGCTGCAGCCCAGGTCGTTGCGCTCCAGCGTGGTGGTACAGGGAAGCACGATATCCGCATACTTAGACAGCGTGTTCCACCAGGGTTCGTGAACGATAACCGTCTCCGGTTTCCGCCAGGCACGAATCAAGCGGTTGAGATTCTGGTGGTGGTGGAACGGATTGCCGCCGGCCCAGTAAACCAGGCGGATATCAGGATAGGTGAGTGACGCACCGTCGTAATCGTACGTCTCCCCGGGGTGTAGCAACATGTCCGAGATGCGAACTACCGGGATGAAGGTCCGCACCTTATTATGGCCCTGATACAGAGATGCCCAGGGCAGGTGTCCGATGTGATTTCCAATAGTGTTCTCGGCGGAATATCCGTAACCGATGCCGCCGCCGGGCAGACCGATCTGGCCAAGGATAGCCGCCAACACCGTCGCCATCCAGTAGGGCTGTTCCCCGTGATCCTGCCGGGTCAGCGACCAGCTGACGGAAATCATAGTCCGGTGCTGCGCCATGCGCCGAGCTAGATCCCTGATCTCGTCGGCATTCAATTCAGAAATTCCGGCAGCCCAATCTGCGTTCTTGGGCTGCCCATCTGTTTTTCCCGTCAGATAGGGTAGGAAGCGGTCGAAACCGACACAGTAGGTATCGAGGAAGGTTTGGTTGTGCAAACTTTCGGAGACCAGCGTATGGGCTAATGCCAGCATGATGGCGACGTCCGTATTGGGCACGGGTGCCAGCCACTGGGCATTCAGAAATTCCCCCATGTCCTCGCGGATGGGACTGATGCCCACAAACTGAACGCCGTTGTCCTTGGCGGCTTGCATATACGCTTTCTGCACATGGCGTCCTGTGCCGCCACCCGCTATCTGCCCGTTTTTCAGGGGCATCCCGCCAAAACACACCATCAGTTCAGTATTCTCAACAATATTAGGCCAGGTGGTCATCCGGCCGTGCAGAAGCGCGTACAGGTTGCCGAGGACGTGGGGCATGATGACCTGGCCGGCCGCATAGCTGTATGTGTCGACAGAGCGTGTATAGCCACCGAGTAGTTTCAGGAATCGATGTACCTGACTTTGTGCATGATGAAAACGCCCGGCGCTGGCCCAGCCGTAGCATCCGCCGAAGATAGCTTCGTTACCATGGCGCGTCCGTACACGGTCCAGCTCAGTTGCCACCAACTGCTCCGCCTCATCCCAGGTCACAGCCACAAACGGTTCCTGTCCTCGTCCGCTCCTATCTGAATCGACCCCGTGTTCTAGGTATCCCCGTCGAACCATCGGGCTTGCGATTCGCGCAGGCGCGGAAAGCGTATCGATCATACCCCCGGCGATCGGAGAAGGATCGTCATCCGATTCGACGCCGCAAAGGCCAACAAGCCGCCCGTCTTCCAAAACCGCTTTATAGGCACCCCAATGGGTGAGCGTTGTTTTTTCGGACCTTTCCATAATGGTTTTCAGCAATCCTCCGTCAACAACACTACATTCTCGGCGTCCATTTCCCGTATATCGTGGTATGCTTTCAATTTTGGACGTTCAGGCGGATATCCCGGCGGCGGGTTGCCGGGATCACGCAGTTCGTAGCGATCCCGCCCTACGGGACGGTCGAGCCATTCACGAGCCTCTGGCGCGGCAAGTACTTCGTGACGCAGTATGAACTCCACATGGTCGAATTGACTGAGTGCCACATGGGCTACATGTACCCGGTGTACCTCCCTGCCATCCCAGGTGTTCAGGTCGGGAAGGAGAACAGGGCCGGTGCAAATCTGGAACCTTTGTTCGGTTTCGTTCAGATTGATCAGGTTGACGGGAAACTCAACCGTCACGGAAAGGCCGCTGGCGTCATCGCGATAGGTCGTGGCCCCGTTGAGGAGCCGATTCTCTAATGTCGCCTCGACGATCCGGGCGGAATCTCGCAACTCGATTACGGACTGAAACGTTCGTATGTCCATGTTGTGATTCTGATATGATCGGCGGAATTTTCGATTTCGCAGCGCGGTTGAATTGTCCCCTGGCTGATGTGAAATGGAAACTTCCGAATCCCTGCTGACCGCTATCCGCCATTCATTGCTCGGGACCTGAAATAAATTCCGTTCGGCAATGGTGTATTCCGTTCGGCACGGCGCACCCAGAAAGCACTCCCATTTTCCCTCCCCGGCACTATCCGTGATCTCACATCGGGCCTCAAAGTTGAACCTCACATGATGCACCTGACCTGGTGTTCCAACGAATCCCGTCCTCATATAATGAGGGTCTGCCGCAATTGGAAGTGATTTCCATGTAAATGTAGAACGAGGGAAATTAACCATGATCCATTCCGTTAAAAGTGTTGTCAATTAGGTGAATTATGATGCGCCTTTATCCTTTGGCTCCCAGCCGACCAGCTCTTTTGCGTTTGATATGTCCCATTTTTTTTCTGCCCCTTTGGAAACCCCGTAGAAGACCCCGAATTGCGGATGGGATGCTTCCAGGCAGCAGGCAGTGAGTTCGGCCATGTCCCGGGCACTAAGCCAACGGTTCATACCGGCCTCAAATTCGCGGTTGACCTCATCCGTGTTAGGAAAGTTACAGATGCGGATGCAGTAGACAGACATGCCGAACACATCGTGATAGTGTCGTCCCAATGCTTCCCCGAAGGCTTTGCTGACACCGTAGAAATCGCGGGGGCGCGGCATCATATCAGGTGTCGTGTAGATGCCTTCCTGTTCGTAGACGCCGGTAACCGCATTGCTGCTCGCAAATATAACACAGGGCACGTTGTTGATACGGGCTGATTCGAAAATGTTATAGGTTCCCTGAATGTTCGTTTCCATGACCATCTGGTTGTACCTGCTCCGGGGATAACCGGCTCTGTTCGAGGCGATGCCTAGATGAACCAGCGCATCCATACCTGCTCCCGCTTCGACCATTCCTTCGAAGTTCGCCAGGTCGGACACAACCACCTGGTCCTCAGGTTCCACATCGGGTACGGTGCTGTGGAACAGCAACCGCATGTCATACCTGCCCCTTAGATATTTGCGTAGCGCTGACCCCACCATTCCCGCTGCCCCGGTAATCAATATCTTTTTACGATCCGACATCAAATTCCCTCCGGTCCAAACACATGCGTCTTTTCGTCGACAGTCATCCCAAGGTATGTTTTTCCGTCCCGTCCCATCCGGAGCGTGTGACACCCGACATCCCGTCTCATCCGTTCACCCCAGAGATCTCGCAATGGGGTGAGTTCTTTGACCCTGACGCCATAGCCGTCGTAAAACGCTTGAGCATGAGCGGACGTGTTGGTCCAGATCAACTGGGGACCGGCACCACCCCAGGATACCGGTGTAGCACCCTGGCCTACGTAGTCGGGCTGTATGGTCCATAGGCGTTCGCCGGAGCCAGAGAATAACGTGAGAATCCCCATATTACCCCATCGGGTGGCCACAAGTACCTGATCTCCGGGGATGTCCTCACGTACTTTGCCAGTGACGCAGCCCTGTGCATGGCCCACGCGATGCCGCATGCGGGTCCGTCCGGTCAGTGCGTCCACTACGTAAACCCCGGCACTGCCGCCCATCAGAAACGCGACAGGATCCAGGTCGGCGTCGCCCGAGAGATTGCCGACTGCAACCGCATCATAATGCCGCGCGCCGTGAATGCCGAGCATTTCCTGGTCCCGGTCGTGGACCCACAGAACATTACCCCTGGCATCGTACAATTTTCCGCCGCCCAGCAACTCATCCCGGCCATCGCCGTCCACATCGCAGAATCGGACGGCCCAGTGGTGCCCGTACCAGGCTCCTTCCTGCTCGTGATGCCACAGCCGGTTAAATCCTTCATCATAGGCCCAGAGATTGACGCCGCCGCCTTCTTTGTCGTCCCGCCATTCTCGAACCACAATGTCCGTACCGTGGCCGGTCAGATTACCGGTTCCGGCGGAATAATCCGGGCGGCGGGCGGTTTCATGCATGGGAGGAACACCGGCCTGCGCCATGATCCTACCGTCTCTGCCACGGATAATACACATCTGATCATACACGACGTCCGATCCTGCGCCACCCGTAACATTTATGGAATCTTTGATGGATCTGATTCCGGTGAAGCCATACAGTAGTCGTCCGTCCGGGCCTTGGTTCCTGGACGGTACAATGCCCATGACCGGCATATCCAGCTCCCACAGCGTTTCCCCGTCGGCCGTCGCGGCTCGAAGCGTTTCGCCGGAAATAAGCATGTCGTAACGATCAGGCTCGATAAAGTCAAGGAAGCGAGGTGAACCACCAAGGTCCTGATGCTCTAAAATACAGGCCGGTACTGCATCCGGAATATCTGCACCGGCAGAATGTAATGCTGCCCGGCGCTGTGACCGAAGACGATCGTCCCCCGTCTGCTGTGCAACGGTCTGATTCATCTCCAGGCTGGCCAGCCTGGCCTTGCCAAGGGCCCGCAGTCCGATACGGCCGAAACCATACGTCGAATCTGTAACGGTGAAATCAACGCCCAGCGCAGGACAACGGCACGTGATAGCGGCTTCATCGAGCGCTACTTCCAGGTCGAGATACCCCTTTGGTATGGTTTCCCACAGATCCGCCAGTACCGTCCAGTTGTCGTCTCTTCGCAGATACAGCACGAGACGCCGTTGTCCCTCTACGCCAAACTGGTAGTACCAACGTGATGTTTCAGCACGAAAAACGATCCCGGCGAACGCCTCTTCGTGATCCATGCTGTCCATATGCGGTCCGGCGAACGCATCTGTCTGATTGACCGCGACGTGTATCGTGCCGTTGCGGTGTTTTTTCTTGGAGAGTATTGAACGTTCCTGTACTCGAACTGCGTTTTCATTAAACGCCAGGACTTCCTGACCCTTCTCCTTCAGGACTTCCAGGCCAGACGGCAACTTGAATCCCCCCCATGGCGCCAGCGGCGTTTCCCAACCATTGAAAAATCTCCGGGCAATGTCATTCTCAGGTTCCAGCGGCGCGAGGACAACGCCATCCGGACAGTTGCTGAGATCCAGCCTGGTTACGAGATGGTTCTCGGGTTTTCGACGTTTCATAGGTAAAATTTTAGGCCTTGACATGGGGACCATATTGAAGGTACACGTCTTACGACGGTATCTATGGATATAACCCTGCAATTTGATGCCTACTTAAATGAACTGCAAGCAAAAACCTAATCAAGGAGCTGATTATGTTCCGATATGTGATGCCAACGATTTTCTGCCTCTGTTTCATCCCGAATGCGTTCGGTCAGGCCACACCATTGGATGGCGTGTATGAGCGTATCTCCCTGACCAACCTGACCAGCGGTCAGCAACTCGATCCCACTCAGAAAGGGCTTATGATTGTTGGTCACGGCTATTACGCCATGATGACCATCAATCCGGACCGTCCTAAGCTGGAACGGGGGCAACGTCTGGATGATCTGCCGCCAGACAAACAGATTGCCCACATGAAATCCTGGCTCCAGATGAACGGCCACACCGGCCCTATTGAAGTAAAAGCCGATACGTTGATCTGGTATCGTAATCTGTCTGAAAATCCCCAGGAAGTAGGCACCGTAAGTCGTTTGCCCTATGAGCTGAAAGATGGCAACCTGGTGATCCATTTCGATTTAGGGAACAGCAGCCGATGGGAATGGATCTGGCGGAAGGTAAAATAAGTCATCTTTCGATCATGGGAGCCGATCCACGCCCCGGTTTGAGATCTCCTGGTTCTGTTCACGGAGCCATTTGCCGAACGGATGAAGAATCCGGCACCGGGCGTGGTCGAGATCCCTTTTGTCAACGAATAAGGAGAAAAAATGAGACGGCTTGTCAGTGTTTACATCATGATCGTTTTCTGTGGACCGGCGTCCGGAGAACAGTCCGTGTCGGCTGATGGCGGGCTTATTGAGAAAGACATTTCAGTCTACGGATTCAACATGCACTATGCGGAGAAGGGCCAGGGAGATCCTGTGATCCTCCTGCATGGGTTGTGGGGAGGCCGTAATGAATGGGCCAACACGATCGGACCTCTGGGGCGGGACCACCACGTAATCGCACTTGACTTGATCGGGTTTCATGGATCGGATAAGCCGGAGGCAACGTACCACAATGCTCTGCTCGCACAGTTTCTGGCCGGGTTCATCGAAGCCATGGAATTGGACAACGTCACACTCATGGGGCACGCCATGGGGGGGAATACGGCAACCTACACGGCAGTACATTATCCTCATCTGGTGCAACGTCTGGTACTGGTGGACGGAGCCGGATATCGCAATCCAAACAGGGACCCCACCGCTCCGCCTTCTGCCGGTATGCTGCGAATGCGAAGGATCGTAACCGGATCGACCGTTGCTGCCACGCATAATTTCCTAAAACGTCGTGTAGTTGACGAATCCCTCGTCACGAATGCCTGGGCCGAGGAGGCGTTCTCAATGTGGCTCAATTCCGCAAGAGCCATCTCCGACATGCTCGGTGAAGGCGGCGATGTGGCGGAAGAAGAGATGAAATCCATAAAAGTTCCCACCTTGATCGTGTGGGGCCGTGAAGACCGCGCCTTCCCGTTGCAAAACGCTGATCGCCTCCAAGCCGATATTGAAGGCGCACAAAAAGTAGTATTCGACGACACGGGTCATCTCCCGCAGATGGAAAAGCCGGACGAATTTAATCGTGTGGTTCTGGAGTTCTTGAGTCAGTAAAACGCATTTTATAAGACTGCCATCCCGGCTACAGTATCGGGATTTCATAGAAACAGATGGCCCGTTAATGGGGTGCCGTTTGCCGTACGCAGGGAACCCCGCACCGCAGCAGGATTGACAGGTTTGAAAAAGGAAATATAACGATGCCTGACCGCTTCATCCTTACGCCCCTCTTTCTCGATGAACCCGACGATGGACTTGAATCCCTTGCTCGGGATGACTGGCGTGTGGTCAATCCGGAGTTGGCGGAAGGAGACACCCTGCACAGAATCGCCACTGTTCATCAACACCTTGCGGATGAGGTCGCTAAAGCTGCTGGATCCGGTGATCGCCCCGTGAGTATCGCCGGGGACTGTTGCACCACCCTTGGCGTCATGGCGGGACTGCAAAGGGGCGGGATGGAT
This sequence comes from uncultured Gemmatimonadota bacterium, assembly GCA_964470965.1. Taxonomy (GTDB): domain Bacteria; phylum JAAXHH01; class JAAXHH01; order JAAXHH01; family JABIQT01; genus CAYYIS01. The sequence continues at coordinate 66,839 of CAYYIS010000009.1, forward strand.
TCCACATTGATCTGGGTCGATGCCCACGGAGATCTGAATACCCGGGAGACCACGCCGAGCGGGTTTCTCGGTGGCATGCCTCTGGCCATGATGATGGGTGTAGGCGACCTGACCGTTGTCGAGGCGGTTGCACTCACTCCGGTACCCCAAGATCGTATTATTCTGACTGATGGACGGGATCTGGATCCCGGAGAGCAGGATCTAATCGACCGGAATCAGTTGACCCATCTCCGAACGATCACAGATCTGATGGAGTATTCTTTTCCTGACCGGCCTGTGTACGTACATTTCGATACCGACGTCCTGGATCCAGTCGACGCTCCCGCTATGGGTTACCCCGCTCCGGGTGGTCCCACACGATCCGAAATGGAACAGGTGTTCCACCATATCGCCCGGACCACCGACGTCGCCGCGGTTTCCATGTCCACCTGGCGACCGAAAATGGACACCGACGGACGGAGCAAAGAAGTGTGCATGCATCTGTTGCACATCTTAATCGGTTAAATTCCTTAGTCCGTTCGCTTTGGCCGGGGAACCTCTTGTTTCGGTTTCAATAGCCCAATGGAATGACAGTAAAAGATCTTTATTTCATCAACCTCGGCCTTCTATCTTAATTTCCCTCTCCCTGTTATAGGCCATACAACCTCCACCTGATCGTCGCGGATGCCGTAAAGGCGGTCGTGGAGGAAAAGGGTTACGTCTGTGTAGGAGACCATAAAGTCGAAAGCGTCGCCGACCCGGACGTCTGTGTTGGGAGCGGAAAACGTGACCGTGCCGTGTTCGGCGGACATGCTCATGTTTTCCACTCCGTCGAGGCCCATGGGAACCGGTTGGCCGATCCATCCCGGAAGTGTTTTCCAGCCTGCGTCGGTAATCATACGTGTGGGTGAGGGGCGGCTGGTTACCGTGGCGCGCACATATAGCGACTGGTGGGTTTCGACACCCCAGGAGCGGTAGGACACGTCGTTGAACACGGCGCCGCCCGCCTGGATTTCCGTGATGCCTTCGAGGTTGGAGGTGACCTTGTACGTGCCGCTGCCCCCCCCGCTCACGATGCTTACCGGAAGGCCTGCCGCCCGGCATTTCTCAGCGGTATCCGCCAGAAGGCCGACCGACCGTTTGATCTCTTTTTCTTTCCAATCCGTCTCCTCTGAAACACAGGCGTGTCCTTCCCATGCCATCAATCCCTGGTACCTCAGCCCGGGCGTAGCGTGCACCTTGCGGGACAATTCAACTGCCGGTTCTCCTGGCAGAACACCGGCACGTTCCATTCCTGTGTTGAGTTCGACCAGGATACCTACCTCCACCCCTTTCTGGGTGGCGGCCTGGCCTAGGGCTGCAAGTGTTTCTCCGCTATCCACGGCAATCTTCACATCAGCCTGTTTGCACAGGTTTACCAATCTGGTGATTTTATGCGGGCCGACTATCTGGTTGGCGATCAGGATGTCGTGAATCCCATTAGCCGCCATCACCTCCGCTTCTCCAAGCTTGGCGCAGGTGACGCCAATGGCCCCTGCACCCATCGCCATGTGGGCTATTGCGGGTATTTTGACACCTTTGGTATGGGGGCGCCAATCTACGCCCGCCACCTTGAAATAGGTACCCAAGGATGTGATGTTTTCTGCCAGCCTGTCGAGATCCACCCACAGGACAGGTGTATCCAGGTCTTTTTTCTTCATTCCGACTTCATCCACGGTTGTATCCTTTCGTAACGTTGAATTTTGATAGATTCCAATCCGCAATATGTCAAAGGCAACTGCAATTTATCAAGGCTTTTCTCATCTGGATCAAGGTGTTTCTTGACAAGGGCCGAAAATTATATCAGATTGCGATTCGATCGATTACCCACCTCGTTTTTCCTTTTAAAACCTCCTTGAGAAAGAGGCTTCGATGGCATCGCGTCCTCATCCAATTTCTGATCAAGAAACAGCATTCTGGGTCGACGTCCGCAAACAGTTTTATCTCCGTGATGATACAACATACCTCCAGGGCGGTACGGTCGGTCCATCGGCCCGGCCTACCATTGAGCATACCATCGAGTTATTGAGGGATTTCGAAACCGACCCGCTGCACGGCGGCCATTCCGGTCAAGTCGGTCGTGGGGTGGAGGAAGCCAGGGAGAAGCTGGCCACTTTCGTGGGCGCGCCGCCGGAGCAGGTCGCACTCGTACTCAACACCACCATGGCCTCCAATATCCCGGCACAGGGCCTTACCTGGGAAAGCGGGGCGGAAATACTGATGAGTGACCAGGAATACCCGGCCGTGAAGAACCTGTGGCAGTACGTGGCTGAGCGTGATGGTCTGACCGTTCGGTGGATCACTCTGCCCGTACCTCCTGGAAAAAAGCAGGATGTGGTCGATGCGTATGCGGGCGGTATTAGCGAAAATACCAGTATCATGATTTTCAGTCACGTGTATTTCACTACCGGCCTGGTCGCTCCGATTAATGAGCTGACTGCTCTAGCCCATGAATACGGTGCGGTAGCTTTTATAGACGGCGCGCACGCGGTCGGTATGGCTCCGGCGAACCTGACCGAAACGAATCCGGATTTTTACATCAGCAGTACCCATAAGTGGCTGCTGGCACCCAAAGGCACCGGATTCCTGTATTTCGACGCTAAATATCAGGATCGTATGCGTCCGGTTATCATCGGCCATAACGCTTGGCCCATGGGCCACGCGCGGCGTTACGACGTGGCTGGTACACGGGACCACACGCATTTCGCAGGATTGGGGCGCGCGATAGATTTCCAGACAGAGATCGGCTGGGATTCGAAGATTCGACCCTATTGCCTCGGACTTGCTAAATACCTGAAGGAACAAGCGCTGGAGCGGATAAGAGGTTCCCGATTGACCATTCCGCTTGATCCGGAGATGTCAGGTTTTATTACCTCATTCTCTATTGAAGGCATCAATCTGGGCAAAGTGTGCAGCATTCTGTGGGATGAATACAAGATCGAGGTCACGGCTAACGGGGCCAACGGGATGCAGTTTTTTAGAGTATCCACGCATTTCTACGATTCATACGATGATATAGACCGATTCATAGAGGCCGTAAACGAGATCATAAAGACCAGGGATGTTCGGTCGGAGGACGGGTAGGGCGATGAGAAATCACGTGAAATTAATGATACCAGGGCCGATCGATATTTTCGAGGAGACCCTGGAAGCACTGAGTCAGCCTGTATTGGCACACTACGGCGAAGAGTTCCTCAAACTCTACCGGGACACCCTAACCCTGTGTGAGCAAGTGTTTCAGACCCGAAACGACATTATCATTATGGCGGCCCCCGGTTCCGGTGCCCTGGATGCCGGTCTCAGTAGTTTATTTTCGCCCAACGAAAAAGTGGCCATACCCAACAACGGATTTTTTGCGGAGCGGATGATACACTCCATGAATGCGTATGGTCTTGACGTGTTGAGTGTGGATGATGATTGGGGGAAGCCCAGCGATGTTGACAAAATGCGCGATGCGCTCAAGCAAAACGGGAACGTTAAAGGGATCGTTGTGATCGCCAACGATACAGGCACTGGTGTCGTCAATCCTGTGAGGGAGTATTCCGAGTTGGCGAAAGAGTATGATCTCCCGATTTTTGTCGACGCGGTATCCGCTATGGGAGGGTATGACCTGCCGGTGGATAAATGGGGTCTTGATGTGGTCTGTACATCCTCCAACAAAGCATTGGAGACGTCACCGGGCCTGGGCCTGATTTCCGTCAGCGAGCGTGCCTGGGAAATCATCAAGAAGAAAGGCGAAAAAGCCACCCACAGAGGTTGGTATTACGATTTGTTTCGGTGGAAACAGGCCATGGACACTTCTCCGGAAAATCCCTATCCGACCACCCAACCCTGCAATATGATCGTTTCCCTCCACGCGAGCCTCAACCGGATCATCAACGTCGAGACACTCCGTGGGCACTGGGCTCGATATGCCTGGGCCCAGAAGGTGTTCCGTTCCGGAATCCGCAGGCTGGGTTTTGCGCCTGTCGCACCGGCTGAGAATGCTTCCCCCACCGTGACGACGTTCCGCATCCGGGAGAATATGAAAAACAACGTGGAACTCCGCGACTATCTCCTCCACGAGCACAACATACTCGTGGCCGTGGGAATGGGCATTTTCAGCGACGACGTCCTCCGTGTGGGCCACATGGGCAAAGCAGGTACCAGGGATTACCTGATCCCTTGCCTGCTTGGGATGGAAGAATATGTGCGGAACATCGAGAAAAAAGATATTCCATTCGGTGCCTCACTCGAGGGTCTGAAGGGGGCGGGGACGTGGTATTGAATCGTTGATTCAACGGTCCGGCCAAAAGACAGTAATCCGTTGCCCGCAAAGCCATAATGGAGAGGTTTTACTGATAGGTAGCGCGCCGGTTGTTATGCATCAATGATCTCATGCATCAATGTCAACAAACACTTCCGACAGGGCAAACACACAAGAACTCCTCTCCCCACCGATGGTCGGCACCCATATATCTCTCCCATATGGCTTGCCGGGAATCTCACGATCGTTTAGCGTGATCGATGCTTCCCATGCAAAAAACAGGGAGGAGTAAACGTCCCAGCCCTCCTTGAACTTCGGCGATGGTCCGTCCAGGATCACCGGCGGATCGATCTTGCGCCAGGTGGCGACCACTCGGGTATCGACAGATTCAATTACCCATGAAGGCGCCTTCAGGATGTTTCCTTCCCTCCGTATGGACGCCGGCACCACCTCCAGATCCAGGTCATGGATGCCGCCGCGTCCCTTCATCCAGGCTACGTGGAACGCCGCTATGTCCGGGCTATCCGTACAGAGTGCCTGGTATCCGCCGGCCCCGGGAATATCGATAAACACTGCAGTCCCCTCACCAGCTTCACAGTAATGTGTATGCCACAGACTTACCATCCCACTGTGCGTGTCCGCCCCCGGTTCCTTAATATAATCGATCCAGTGCTGGCCGGTCCAAAACAATGATCCCGGATTTATGATCGGACGTGACATGGTATGATCCTTCATTGGCAGGTTTGAAGCGAGCCAGTTAACATCTTTTTTCGCCGAGGTGGGGTTTCGAGGGTATCCTTGTCCGGTATCACCTTATTTATATCCTCTCGTATTTCGTCAACCGGTTTGGTACAAACGGCACCTCGCACATATAAATATCACCCGTTGAGTCGACCCAAATGCCATGGGGTGCATTCTTAATCTGGCCAGGCTCATTGCCGTCCTCACCCCATTGCGCCAGTGTTTCTCCCTGCAGCGTCATGATGCTGATGCGTTTCTCCGCCTCTGCGAGGAAGCACACGTCGTTGTTGTCGATAAAGATATCGTTTGCCGGACCGTAGTGTGTCCATTCTTCCAGGAAGTTGCCCTCTGGATCGAATATCTGTATGCGGCTGTTGGTGCGGTCAATGATCAACACCCGCCCGGTTTTGTCTATCCGGACACAGTGGGGGATGTCGAATTTTCCGGGCGCGGTGCCGGTTCCGCCCCAGGTACACATAAGCTCTCCGCCCGAAGTGAACCGGTGGACGTAGTTCTGACCGTAACCGTCGGTGACATACATGTCGTCAACGTTGCCGAGCACCGCCCAGGTCGGACTGTTGAAAGGTTCTCCTTCCGCCCCTGGTTCGCCTGGTGTCCCGTGCATGGAAATCATCGCACCATCAAGCGAATGCACCGTCACGGTGTGCAGTGCGCAATCCGTGATGTATGCTTTGTCATCCGGGCTGATCCAGATGGAATGGGGCACTTTGAAGAAGTCCTGTCCCCAGGTATTCAGCACTTTGCCGTCCCGGTCCATGACCACTATGGCTGGGTTGGGTTCCCGGTCTATCACATAGACGTTGTCTTTAGAATCGGTAGCCATCGACGTGACGATTCCGAATTCCCATTCACCCCATCCGTCCACCGCCTTGTATCTATAATCCCCTGATCCGAATTCCATATAGAGGTACTCCTTTAATTTATGATCTCTCCCGCGCGGACAGTCGCGACCGGCTCCCAGCAACCGCCGGGACGCTTTCGGCCGTCGACATCGACCAGTGGCATGGCGGATTCGTTGAAGCGCAGTACCGCGAGGTCGGCACAGGCGCCAGGTGCCAGGGTTCCGATTTCACCTGCGAGCCCCATCAATTCCGCCGGACGTGCGGTGATCCGGGTGAACGCCTCCCGTTCCGGCAAACCGGCGGCTATCAGTTTGGAGATTGTGCGGAGCAGGTCGTGCTGCGGTATACTACCCACATGGCGTCGGTATTGGTCGGACGAGATGGTGTCCGGCCGGAAGTCCTGGGCAATACATGGTTCGGAGGTTTCGAATGTAAACGATGCCATGCCGTGCCCTACGTCGAACAGAATACCCCGCCTCCTGGCATCTCGGACGGCCTGTTTCACCTGACCGCCTTCAAGCAGGTTCTGTGCCCTGCTGTTGAAACAGTACGTCAGCACGTCACCGGGGCGCAGCAGTGTTAACTGATCAGCCAGCGTCCAGTCATCCACCATGCGGCTGCCGAACAGAATAGGTTTTCCGCTTCGTTCCGCTGTTTCCAGACCTCGCGCCATCACGTCTTGAGGATCGACCGGGTTATGGGGTCCCGTGTTAAAGGCGATGCCCCAGATATCTGTCCCGCCTCGTTCGATGGCAGCAACACAGGCATTCGCATCCGCATCTTCTATGGTTTCGATGTTAGCGTTGGGGTTCATCTCACCGTTCTTCGACAGGTTGATGGCCAGCAGCACCCTTGTTTTGGACGCGGTGATCACCCGCTGCCTGTATACATCCAGGTCCAAGGCCCCTGCGTCCCCCTGTGACAGAACCGTCGTTACGCAGCGGGGCAGAAATTCCTTGTCGGGATCAACGCCGTACCGTGATTCCGGCAAACCGGGATGGGCATGCATGTCGACCAAGCCAGGGAGCAGCGTGGCGTCCGGATAAGACAGCAGCTGAGTAGACGATCCGTCTACGTCCGGTCCCGAGGCCACGATCCGATCCCCCCTGATCGCCACAGACCCCGGGCCGTCAAGGCCGGTGTCCGCACAGAACACACGGCCGGCATTTACAATCAGGTCATAAACGGGCACTACGCCTCCAATTTTACGTTAACCTACCCGATGCGGCTTCAGTACCTCATAATCTGGCTCAATGCCGAGACCCGGAGCATCAGGTACTGTCGTATAGCCGTCTTTATCCAGCGTAAGCGGATTCTTGAAGACCTTACCCCGGAGCGGGTCTACCGTTTCCCGGTAAAATTCCAGGATTAATCCATTTGATATTGCCGAGACGAGATGGATGTGTATTTCCTGCGCGCCGTGTGGCGCTATCCGTAGATCGTGAGATGCGGCCAGTGCCGCCACCTGCATGAATTCCGTGATGCCGCCGAGGATCTGCGCATCCGCATTGAGTATGGCGGCCGATTGATGGTCGATCAGGTCCCGGAATCCGTACCGGGTATATTCATTCTCGCCGGTAGCAACCGGAATAATCGTCGACTGGGCCACGCGGGCGTGTCCCTCGTAATCGTCCGGTGAAACCGGTTCCTCGAACCAGAACACGTCGTATGGCTCGATCTTGCGGGCCACCTCCACCGCTTCATATGCCGCATATGCGTTGTTGGCGTCCACCATCAATTTTATGTCCGGTCCTATCGTTTCACGCACAACGCGCACACGATCCAGGTCCTCTTTGACTGCTACGCCGCCGATCTTCATCTTAACCGCCCGGGCGCCCAGATCGAGGTTTTGTTCCATCTCCTCGGCCAACTCTTTGAGCCCCTTTCCTTCCTCGTAATAGCCCCCCGCGATGTAGGTAGGGATACGATCTGTGTATCCCCCCAACATTTTGTGAACAGAGATGCCCAACGTCTTGCCCATCAGGTCCCACAATGCGATATCGATGGCGCTCAACACCTGGGTGGACATACCCCTTCGTCCGACGATCTTGGGTTCCCACATGGCATCCCAGTGACGCCGGTACGCAAACGGATCTTCTCCAATTAGTACCTGCTTGTAATGTTCCACGAGGGAGGTGACTATTTCGCCTGGCCGCCCGGCGGCGGTGCCGCCTCCCCAGCCGATCCCGGAAATTCCCTCATTCGTGTGCACTTCCACCAGATTGAGGCCTGCTATGGAATAGGTGTATTTGCCATTGCTGATAGGTTTTGGCTTGGGCCAGGAATAGCGCTGTACTGTTACGTCGGTTATTTTCAAATGATAGCCCCTTGTTAAAGAATGATATTCCGTTAATAAGAACCAGACAGTTACACTTAGAACCGGTTCGGACCCCGGGCGTTGCCCAAACAGGGCAAACGGCCCCACCCTGCAGGTCACATCTACTATCGATAAAAATCAGCAATGTGGGTAAAAGCTTTTGATATTTCCCCGATTCCGGACTATAGTAATATATTTCCCGCGATTCTTCAATCAGAATTATCGCATAATTGAGACATTCAGGATAAGGTGCCAGATGCAGATTATAAAACCGGTCTTAACAGTTCTTGCACCTGTGATTTTCTTCAGCGGAATATTCTGGCCCGGGCTGTCTGCCGAGCAGATTGTCAATACAGTCGGCAAAGTGATGCCTTCCGATGCGGCGCCCCTGAAACGACAGGTCTATCGCTTTTTGCTACAGGAGCCGACCACGCTGGACATCGGTATCGCTGTCTACAAGGCGGGCGGTGCGGTGTTCACCTTCGAAGGGCTGACGCGGCTCGACCACAACAACGAACTGACGCCGGCTGCGGCTGAACGATGGGAGGTGTCAGCCGATGGATTGCGCTGGACGTTCCACCTGCGCCGCGATGCCAAATGGAGCGACGGCCGCCCGGTTACCGCTCGCGATTTCGAATACAGCTACATTCGCTATTTGGATCCTGCCAGCGCTAACGTCAACGCCTCGTTTTACTACGATATCAAGAATGCCCGTCCGTTCAACCAGGGGCGGCTGAAAGATCCCTCACTGGTGGGGGTGAAGGCGGTGGACGAGTTCACCTTTTTGATGGAGACAGAGGCCCCGTGCCCTTATATACCGCTTATCACCTCGTTTCCCACGTCCGTTCCTATGCCCAGATGGCAGGTGGAGAAGTATGGGCCCAAGTGGACGGAAGCCGGTAACTGTGTCAGTAATTCGACGTTTAAACTGAATTCGTGGGAGCATGGCAATCGGTTCGAGTTCGTTCTCGATCCCAACTATAACGGTCCCCATAAAGCCTACCTGGAACGCATCACTGGCCTTTTCACCAATACAGATCTCATGGCCGGAGGAACTCTGGCCTATGAGAACAACGAGGTGGATTTTCAACTCCTGACCCCCATGGATATCCCCCGTGTGCGCACCCACCCCCAACTCAGCAGGGAACTGGACATCAGCCCGGATTTCGAAACCCATTACTTGTTTTTCGATACCAACCGGGAGCCTTTTGAAGACGTCCGGGTACGACGGGCAATCGCTCATGCCATCGACCGTGACCTGATTTGCAGGGTTGTACTGCAGGGTATGGGTGAACCGGCCTACTCGATGCTCCCGCCCGGTTTTCCCGGGTATGCATCGGGAAGGTTAAAGGATATCCAGAGGTTTGACGTCCCCGAAGCCCGCCGGCTCCTGGCGGACGCAGGGTACCCCGGTGGCCGGGGATTTCCGAGGCAGGAGATGTGGATCAACAGCACAGAAAATCAGAACATCGCTCAGGCGTTTCAGCAGATGCTGAAGCAGAACCTGAATATCGAAATCGAAATCCGCGTAGTGGAGCGCAGCGCATACCGGGCAGCCCAGTTTCAGTGGCAGATTCCTATGAGCCTGATACAATACCACTATGATTATCCCGATCCCAACAACATGCTTTCAATGGTGTGGCGTTCCCAGCCCAAGGGATTCAGCAGACAACCTTGGAAAAACGATTCATTCGACCGGATCGTAGATAAAGCCGCTTCGGAGATGGTCCCACAAAAACGTGCCGCATTATATGATGAAGCCCAGAGGATCCTGGCGGAGGATGTCGGAGGAGCCTTCCTCTACTACGATAAAATCGCCTCTCTCAGGAAACCCTGGCTCAGGGGATACAAAGAGGATAAGACCGGTCAATATCCGTTCTGGGGCAATAATACGGGGTATATGAATTTATACATCGGCAACAACGTCAGGTGAGGGCGTTTAAAGTTTGAAATTTTTCAATCCGGGGGAAGACAATCACCTCCATAATAACGATAAACCGAACGAGGGTTGATAATGTCATCACCTAAAATGATGTTCTATCATGATGGTCGGCATCCTCTGATTTATATGTATGAGCCTCCTATTCACCGGGAGGAGTTTGAGGCGGGTGTGGATGAGCTGGTGGGTACGCCGGTCGAGGCGATCATGTTCTGCCTGGGGGATGGCCGGACGATGCTGCATGAAACGGAAGTGGGTGAACTGTGGGGACATAACATGGCGCAGTGGCCGCACCTTATCTTCCGCCGTGCTCATCAGAACGCGATGCAACTGATCGAGCAGGGCGACGATCCCCTTAGGATCATATGTGATCGCGGGCATGAGAAGGGCATGCTGATCTACCCAACGTTACTCGTTCAACAGGGGCGGGGATCAAGAGAAGAAGACGTTCGATGCTCTGATTTCCGATTCGAAAATACCCACCTGGAGATAGGCGCGCGCGGTGATCTAAACGATGACTTTCCAGGATTGACGTGTCTTGATTTTAAACACGAGGACGTCAGGGAAGAACGGTTCAAGGTTATTCATGAAACGTTACAAAAATACGATGTTGACGGTTTTGAATTACAGCTCAATTATGTGCCGTATTATTTCCATCCGGATGATGTTGAAACCGGCCGTGAGATTATGACCGAGTGGGTCCGGCGTGTATTTCAAGCGGTTAAGGAAAGTGGGGCGGATCGTGAATTGGCGATCCGGGTTCCGGCGAGTGTCGAAGGGTGTATGTCGGTTGGGATGGATGTGGAAACATGGATCAAAGAAGGTCTCGTAGATGTGTTGATCGGACAGGCGTTTTCCGGTCCGGAATTAGTGGACACCACGACTAATTATCGGCCGCTGGTTCGTGCGGCGCACGGGTATCCCTGCAGGGTACATGGAACCATCCAGAGTCATGTGGATTCCGACCGACTGCATGAGGCGCCCATAGAAATCATTCGTGCTGCCGCCTGTAACTACTGGGAACAGGGTGTCGACGGCCTTTATCTCGGTCATTGGTTCGGCAACTGGCCTTACAAGGCTTCGTTTTATGAAAAACTGCGTGAACTGCCTCATCCGGAGATTATGGCGTCCAAAGACAAATATTACTTTGTCCCTACGGAGACAGGTCGGCACCCAAAACCGACCCTGGAGCCAGGTGCGTGTATGTGGTTACCGGCGGACCTGGAGGTGGAAAAGCCTGTCAGTATTCCATTTTCCATCAGTGATGATCTTCCGTACTGGGGGGACAGAGGCCGGATTCATAGCGTTCTGTTCCGGATTCGGATTATGAATATGACTGAGCGGGACGAAATCGTGTGTCAGTTGAACGGGATGGATCTGCCGGATCGATGCCTACGTATCATCAACGAAATGTACCGGATGAAAGCACCAAGATACCGAACCGGATCCGGTTACTGGCTGGTTTGGCAACTGGACCGGGAACACTGGCCCGTTCCCGGTGCCAACACCCTGCGGGTGATCCTGCGGTTTCGAGATCCGGATGTGACGCCCCAGCTCTATATACGTGATGTAGAGACGGAGATTAAATACCTAATGGGCAAGAACTACGATCGTGGTCAGGACGACGATCTGGGACCGTATGAACATGCGATGATATGAACCCGATCCCAAAAAGTGTGCTAAAGAAAAAATGTAAACTCTCTTGACTACCGCACTTATTAAGGTATTTATATAAAAATAGACTTTTGCACGCCTGAACTTTTCTGATCAAAATCCGAAAAAATTACAGTTGCAGGCAATCTGCAGAAACTCCGGCGGTTTGAACCGTATGGTTTTCTGTAACAGGCATGTGATTCCAATCTGTTCGAGACTAAACCGGCATTTTATTATCGGAGTTTCCCGCACAGTCGCCTTCTGCTCAAGAACGGTCGTTGCTGCCGCGGGAAAACAGTTTATATACCGGTCTGTGGCCTGGACCGCCTGGTACCAACACGGTGATTCCCGCTGTACCGCCGTTGTTCGTGCCGGTGAAACCTTCCGTGCCGGGGGCTCCGAGAGGATTATTGACAATGTTTAAGTTTCCAGCCTATTCCGGTCCCCCTATACCGCCCTCGCTCAACCCGCTCAACCCCGGGCATTACGGGATGCTGCTGAATTGGATATACTTCCAGCCCGCACGCCTCATTCATTATCTCCATCAGGCTGATCCGGAACTTTACGGCGTTACCGGTCTGCCAGCTATCATTCGTACATTGGGTGTCCCTGCCTACAGGACGTTGTATGTGATGCCGGCAGTGATGGTGTCTGTCCTCCTGGGTGTTTTCTGGATCCTGTTTGAAGCTATCGGCATGGTCAGCGTGGAGGTCCTTGCGAGCATACTCGGCGGGATTTTCCTCGGTGGAGTTATTGGCGGTGCGGCACTCGCTGTCGGCTTCAGCCTGACCTTCGGTGTGGCCGAAGGTGTGGCGGATGGCATCGCGTTCGGTGTGGCGTTCAGTCTCACGTATGGTATCGCTGAAGGAATTGCCGGCAGCCTGCTTGGGGGTGTGGCTTCCGGTATGACGTTCGGCGTGGCGCTGGGGATTGCCCTGGGCGTGTCGGGTGGTGTGAGCGGACGGATCGGAGGAGGTGTCGTGGAAGGTGTCGCGCTCGGGATCGGAGGCGGATTCATGCTCGGAATGGCGGGCGGCGTAACGTTCGGAATCGCTCTGGGTGTCGGCCTGATCATAGGCGCCAGTCGTATAGCCATGCACCTGGTCGAATGGCCCGCTGCCTGGCTGGTCTCGAGAGACGTCGAACGGCCCTTTGAACAGATTAAACGACATCCCGCCCTGTGGGATTCACAGGCAGTTCTGCCGCTGACCGGAACCCAAAAATTGCTTCGGGCTTGCTTGGATCAGGACTTCGACCAGGGACTTGACCTGGCCATGCGCATGGCAGTCAACCCGTTCCAGCGGTGGGCGGTCCAGCGCGCGCTGGCCGATTACATGGCCGACCATCAGGACCCATTGCGGCTGCTGTATCACTTGGCTTATACACCGGATCTGGACCACTATCTGATGCCGCCTCGAACCGAGCACCAGTTTTATGTATTCCCAACCAGGCGCATCGTTTTGTTGGGTGAACTCGGGCAGCTTCGCGTTGACGGTTCAGGCGGGGTGTACCAGTTGTCCCAGCATTTTGTTTGGCGACTTACCAAACGCCGCCGCAACCTGGAATCGACGCCGGTAACAAGGCTCAGCGGGATGCTTTACGAGTTACTCCGTCACGAGGCGGATCGTCACGTTCCGGATGATATCAGGGAGCAACGGACTGCGGTCCGTTTCTCTCCGATGGAAAAAACCACCTACGAAGGAGTCCGGTCCCTGCCCGGTGGAAATGAGATAACGGATTCCTTTGTCGCCATGGCGAAGTTCCTGGAGGTGGATACGATCACCGCTCTCGGGGAGTGCTGCAATCTCACAGAGTGGGTCCAGGCCATGACAGAGGAGCCGGTCAGGGCATCTGTCATAGAAGCCATACGTATGCTGGGTGAGATCAGTCGGGATGTGGAGGTTGAGCAGAAAACGACGAACGTGAGTCAGCAGTATGATATCCTGAACAAAATCGGGGAAGCGCTGATGGAGGTGACGGAGACCGTCTCAGCCGATGTGCTGCTGCCGGAAAGGTCGCTGTTAAACCGGATTATTCAGCAATGGCAGTCGATAATCGCCACTGAGCAGGTTCGACTGGGAGAGGCCACACTAAGGCAGATATCGAACTCCGGCCGCCACAGTACACGCATGATTCAGGATGCGGAAGATGGATCGAGTCGAACCATCACACCGTTCCGGAACCCTTATATTGCCGGTAACCCTGTGGCGCCGCCGTTATTCATACGTCACTCCGAGGTTTTCAGCCGTATTAAAGAGGTGCTGGAGGCGCCTACCACGACCCATGTCATCACCATTACGGGGGCACATCGTCTCGGTATCACAAGCCTATTGAACAATTTGGGTGAGGCCGCCTCGCCGGGCAACGTACTGATGTATGAGGACATGGCGGGTGCCATCACTTTTGTGGAGTCCAGTTCGGACCTCCTGCTGGGGCTGGCTGACAAGCTGTACAACACGGTGAGACGCACCTATCCACGTTCAGGTCTCAAGGAACCGGATCCGGCTGCGTTCACGACCCCGGCGCACGCCCGGGTGCAGTTTAAACGCTTAACGATGCAGGTGTGCGATATACTGGCAGGTCGCCCGCTCATTCTCGCACTTGACAATTTCGGTGCGATTGAACAGGCGGTGGAATCCGGTAAGGTCGGTAGGGAGATCTATAGGTTCCTCCTGTCCACCGCGCAGGATCCGCAGATCATTCTCGTTCTCGCCGGATCCCCCATGCCTGATGGGAAGCACGCAGATCACTTAAAGCCGATCCATGATCATACTGAGCACATCCATCTCACACCGCTGCCGCCAGACGACGCCTGGACGCTGATTACGAATCCAGCGCCGGATTTCTCACTGAGCTATAAACCGGAGGCGGTGAAGCGTATCATCGCCGAGACTGAGGGACATCCCTATCTCATACAGCACCTGTGTCATGAGTTGGTCGACCGTCTAAACGAGACAATGGTGCACAGACAGGAAGAACGGGAGGCCGTCATTTCCCTTGCGGATGTTGATGCGGTGCTCGAAACAGGCCTGCTCGAGTCCTGCAGGGAAATCAGCGTGGGGCATCAGGCCGGTGATGCGGCCGGGGGATAATCTAGTTTCGCAGTCCGGGATAGGGCGTCCTATTCCGGTATAACAGTATGAGACAGCCCACGAATGTAATTGCAGCCAGCCCATAATACCACCAATCCAGACCGGCGATAGGCACGGCAAGCCTTGTCATAATGACTGCGAACATATTGTTCCCCGCATGAAGCAGCATGCAGGGCAGGATCGATCCGGTCATCAGTGCGACCGCGGTGATGATGACGCCCAGAAATCCCGTGGGGATGATGCGGAACAGCGCCATGTGATACAGCCCGAAAATACCTCCTACCACAAGCACCAGAACCACCGGATGAAACTTTCGGCGCAGCCCGTGCAGGAGCGTGCCCCGGAAACCAATTTCCTCGCAGATGCCGGGAACAATTCCGATAAGAAAAAGTAACTGCCAAGTGGCCAGGTTTTCCGGCAGAATATTGCGTCCGAATTCCTCCAGCATTTTCTCCGGTACGGGAAAAATCAGGTTGGCGATAAAAAAAACAGCCGTACCTGTCAGCTGCGTAGCCGGTATCAGAAGCAGAATAAGCGGCCATACAATGGGTTTTACCGGACGGAGCGCAAGCGCTTCCTTAACTTTCAGGCGGTATCGCCAGATGATAAGAAACGGCACACCGAGGAACAATACGAATTCATTGATGAAAAGCTGAGTATAAAACGCGTTTTCCACCTCCATGTTAACCGCTACGGCAAACATCACCGCCCATAGGACGGCGTACCAGCGCAGCACATGCCGGGGGAACAGCGTCGGTCCTCCCGCCAGGTCCGCCTCGTCCATATCCCCGGCCGAGATGAGACGCTCCATTGAAAGCATGTTGGCGGAAGCCCTGGCGGACACCACGGCTGCGCCCAACATCACGATTAATGTGATCGCCAGCATAGGCCAGTTATAATTCCCAACCATGATCTCACGCACCGCCACACTCACATTAGCGAGCGGTACGAACGCAATGATCGAATTCAATGATAGACCGGGCAGAAGGCTGGATGCCATCAGTACAGAGATCGTAAGAAATACCGGGAGGAAATAGAACTGCGTTTCCTTGAACGATTTAGCATAGGCCGAGATCATCAGGAGAACCGATGAGATAAACGCTGCTACCGGAATGAAAAGGGCCAGGATGAACAGCAGTGTTTTCGGTGACAGACTGATGGTGAAATCCTCCGGCAATTGGATGACTTCGAATGTGACGTAACACAGCAGATTTAAAATCTGAATGAACGTGATAACGAGCGCCACGATGAGTATGGTCAGTTGTTTTGCCGCAACGATTTCCATGCGGCTGACGCAGGTGGTAAGGAGAGTCTCAAGGGACCCCCGCTCCTTCTCACCGGCGATGCTGTCCATGGCTGCGACCGAGCCGCCGGTCAGCATCAGGAACACCAGCACCATCGGAAGGAATTGACCCAGCATCGAACCGGACATCTGGCTGGCAGTGGCCACGTTGTTTTTATCGATCTGGACGATGTTCTGCGGGGGTACAGAGAGCCCATGGTCTCGAAGCGCGGCCGCCCGATCCTCCTCCCGGATTAGACGGAGCAAGCGCCACATTTTCCGGCTACCCTCGTTAGACGCGTCCCTGTTGGCAAGAAAGTAGATATTGATCACCGGCACCCCGGGAAACCGGACATCGGTGATTGATCCCAAAGGACCGGTATTTCCGGCCAATGAATCGAACTTCGCGGTCGATGTAACACCGGCCAGTGAGTCCGGCGTATCACCCGACAGTCCCTCCAGATAAAAATGAAGATCCCGGGATTTCATCAGTGTGTCCGGCTCCGCTGCCGGCAGTTCTTCCGCCCGGAATGTCAGCAAGTCTCTGTCGGCCTCATCAGGCTCATGGTCTTTCAGGTACATTCTGGCCCGTTTTATCACCTCACGGACAGATTCTGCCCCCGGTCCGGTTACGGCATACCGGTACACCGTGTCATCCAGTTTCTCTGTTCTCCTTTCCCCCACGACACGTGTCCCTAAGAGCATGGCCGGTATGATCACGATGGGCAGGAACACCGATAGAATAACAGACCGACGGTCCCGTATCAGCATCCGAACCTCGTGGAACATCAATGTGCGGACGATAATCCAATTCATGACGCACCTTTGACATAGTGCACGAAAACATCCTCAAGGTAATGGGCACCGGTGGCTGCCCGCAGTCCTTCCATGGTGTCGGAAGCCAGCAGGTGGCCGCCGTGGATAATGGCAATGCGGTCGCACAGTTTTTCCGCCTCGCTCATAATATGGGTGGAAAACAGGACCGTCTTGCCCTGATCGCGAAACGCTTTGATAATTCCCTGCATCTCCTGTGCGTTAAGTACATCCAGGCCGACCGTTGGCTCATCAAAAATCAGGAGGGGAGGATCGTGCGCAACCGTACGGGCTATGGAGACTTTCTGTTTCATGCCACTCGATAGTTTATCCACTCGAGCGTCCGCGTATTCCGTAATGCCGAACAGCTCAATCAGGGAGTCTACACGGTACTTGATCTGATCGGGTGGATACTGATTGATCCGGGCAAAGAAATCGATTGTCTCCCGGGCGGTCAGTTTGGGATAGAGTGCAGTGGTGGCGGAAAAAAAGCCCAGGTTCCGCCGAACCTGCAAGGGGTTTTCCCTTACGTCAAAACCCATGACAGAGGCCCGCCCGGATGTAGGCGCCAGTATGGTGGCGAGCATGCGGAGCGTGGTGGTTTTCCCCGCACCATTGGCACCCAAAAGACCGTAAATCTCACCAGACCTGCATGTAAAGCTGATACCCTCAACCGCGTGTATCTCTCCACGGGATCTATCGAAAAATGATTTTGTAAGGTCTTCCACTACGATCGGGTCACTCATACCAGTCCTCCCGTCCGCCTGCCGCTTCGGAAAACATGTTCTCTCAGGAACTTGACAAGGTTTCCCTCGTAATTTCCGATCATGAAATCCTCGTATCGCAGTATCGTGGTCGCGATCCACAGGCACAAACTGACACAGCCCAGTTCGACCAGGATTGTGGTCATAATCTGCAGCCACTGGTATTCTCCGGATACTGCCTCCCGGAATACCATGCATACGTTTATAATCGGTACGAAGGCCATCCACAGCGAAAACTCTATGCCGGGAATCTGGAGAAACATGACCGGCAGAATAATCAGCATATAAAACGGACTGATCATCGTTTGTGCCTCTTTAAACGTCCTGGCAAATGAGGCCAGGATCATCATGCCAGCGGCGATGAACAACGCCAGGAGTACCGTGACGAACATAATCAGTGGTACCGACATCCAGGGAACCGAAAAGCTCACCATATCGATACGGTCTCCCAGTAACGGCGCGAGAACCGAACGCATCGAAACGAGCATGGCGGTGAAATTGAGCAAACCTGCTACGGATGCCATGGTGGCCACGTAGAGATATTTCGAAACAATGATGTTCGTCCGGGATGTTGCGACCGTCATCATGGTCTCCCAGGTGGATTTCTCCCGCTCCCCGGCCGTGGCATCGATTGCAGCATAGATACTGCCGGCACCAACCATGACAACCAGCATCATTGGAACCAGCATTCCGAGGATAAATCGGCCTGTGTCGCTACTGGAGGCCATGTTTCTCGGTTCCACCCAGAATTGCTGATAATCGGCGGGGGAAAGACCAAGATGCTCCGCCTGGTCCTGAAGAAAATCCGTTCGGTACCGGTTTACAAGCTCGGTCATCCTGGTTACGGCAGTTCGGCTGCGGTCTCTGGACCCATCGTAGGTAAGGCGGACACGGAAATTGCCCACGAAGGCCTCCGGGACCGGCAGTATCTCGATCAGGATGTCAAGGTCGCCGTCCTGTATCCCACGGACCGGGTCTTCGACCTCTGTCACCTCCAGCTGTTCCTGCTGTGCCAGCCTTTCCTGCAATGACCGGGAATCTCCGGTGTTCCCGGTCATCATTACCTTGGACACAAATCCATCGGTCTGGCCGGACACAAAGGTAAGTCCGGTGTATCCGATCCAGAGCAGCATGGGATATAGAAACACCGGCATCAGGATCGTGTTAAATACGATATTCCGCTCACGCATCGCAGCGCGGAGTTCTCGAAGATACAGGATACGGATGTCGGATAGTTTTATCACGATACAACCTTGTGCGATAGTAAACCGTCGTGTCTATCGGCAATATTCCATCAGCACCCACTGCTTTCAGGAAACAGGTTCTCAATATAAAGCCGGCGCTGACTCACAGATTCAGGGGCATCTCACGCCCTGCTCCAATCACAGGCATGAAGTCACACAACGGCGCATCGGTCTGTCAATTCAGGAGAAGAACGTTTAGGTTCGAGGGCGCATAATTCCGATCATCTGAATGTCAGGTTCAGCCATTCCCGCTCGTCGCGCACCACGTCGTCAGGCTGAAGCCTGCTGCGGGCCAGGTGGCCTTGATCCTGGCGCAGCGTGGGCTGAGTTGCATCCTGGTAACGCCAGTCCATGCTCCAACGCACCGTATCCGTAAGGTTCGGAAGCCCTTGATGGAACAGCATGTTGTGAAACAGGACAACATCACCGGGATCCAGTTCTATGGACACCGCCTTGTCCAGGTGGGGTGCCATGGCATCCGGCGGAATTTCCAGGTAATACTGCCTGCCCTCGTGCGGCGCCAGTCCCAATGTGTGAGAGCCTGGGATGAACTGCATACATCCATTCGCTTCGCGGGCCGGCACCAGGGGCGCCCACACGTTGACCATTCGGAGTACCTCCACCGCGTGTTCTCCGTGTTGACCGTCCAGATGGACATTCTGCGTATATCCGCCGTCCTGGTGCCATAGGACCAGTGTCTGGGCATGGTCCGGCAACTTGGGACGTACTGAGTAGTTGGGATACAGGCGTATTTCGCTCCCCAGGATCCTCTCTACCGCATTGAGCAGAGCAGGGTGGAAGAACACATCGAACATACCCGGCAGGTGGAGTTCCCTGCGGAATATGTGGGGAGCATGGTCCATGCAGCCGGCGTAGAGCCGCGCCTGCCGGGTTTCGAATGGCGCATCAGCCATAGGTCCCGGTATTCTTCCTTCCGCCACCAGTTGCTCCGCACATCGGTCCACCAGCGGCATGACGCCATCCCGCGCATGCTGCACGATGGCATGGTCGAAAAATTCATGCAGTATGATATATCCCTGTCCGTGAAACTGATCGGCCATATCGTTCGTAAACTCTTTCGTACGTTGCATCGTTTTCCTCTCCAAGTTAGACACAACCCAACTTACATTATTTCGAAGCGGTTTTTCAGCCAATTTGACACGTTCAGGAGCGCATCCGATGGAAATTCGCGCGTGGTGTCAACCGCATTGCCACCCGGCCCGAAAGGTTTTTACCGGGTAGGGTTTGCCGTTGGCTGAATGGGCGGACATGCCGGTTCTGGCACCTGCGACCGGTGTGCCCCTTCGACTTTTTCAACAGGTAAAAATAATGGGGACTATTTACAGGCGTGCGATAACTAAGGTAATATCGTCCTGCTGAGGAACACCTTGGGTGAATAGTTCCACTTCTTTCAGAATCGCCTCTTTTATCCCTACTGCACAAAGATGGATGTTAGCTTTAATACAACCCTCCAGGGCTTCTATTCCGAAAAGATCGCCGGCGTCGTTCTCCGCCTCGACCACACCGTCCGAGTAGAAGATCAGCGTGTCGCCATGCCGCCATGCCATCTCTACTGGATTACAGGTTGCTTCCTTGAAGATGCCGAGGGGGACATCGGTAGGTTCCAACAGGTTTAATTCATCGTTCAGTCTGTCAAAATAATAGGGTGGGTTGTGTCCGGCGTTGGCGTAAACCATTTTGCCCGTAGTACGGTCCAAGAGGGCATAACAGGCCGTCATGAACATCCAGTCCGGACCGGAGGGTTCCACCACGCGATTAATGGCGGTCAGAACGGATTCGACCGAAGGATCGGTCTGCAGTTGGGTCACGATACAGCTTTTGGCGATTGAGACAATCAGGCCGGAGTAAAATCCATGACCGGTCACATCGCCGATGAATACGCCCACCGCGTCATCGGAAATAGGAATATAGTCATAGTAATCGCCGCCTACACTGGCCGCAGGGTTGCAGTAACCTGTGATCGTTAGCCAGCCATGCTCCAGATCTTCCTGGGGCAGCATCGCCTGCTGGATCTGCCTGGCGCGGCGGATGTCCTGATTGATCTGTTCCTGGATTTGAACGGATTCGAGGTGCACATCAAGATCGTACCGGAGTTTTCCGGTTAACAGGTGATAGATTCCGGCCATCATTGCCGAGTTGCCCGAGAGCACCCGCTGGAATGCTGTTCTCGTCAGGCATAACGCCTGTACCTCTGAGCCCGCTACGATCGTGGCACTGCGGGGTTCATTGTCAAGAATCGCCATTTCACCGATACAGGCGCCCTGCTTGAGCGTCAGGACGTGGATGTTTTCCTTGAGAATCTTAACATAGCCTTCAACGATGAGATACAGCGCATCGCCTGCCTCACCTTCACGCATGATCACGTCGTCTTGATCATAGCGCACCTCCTCCAGAGCTTCCGCGGCCTGAACAAGGGTGTCCTCAGGTATTTCGGCAAAAAGTTCGGTTTTCTTCAAAAACGCTATTTTATCTTGGATTGTTAACATGTTGTTTTATGAAAAGTCAGTAACTTGATCCTATTTGGATAATAAGAAGCGATCCAGAAATTCAAATGTACCTTTTCCGTTGATGGCGTGGGGCCCGTCGAACACTTCCATTTCAGTCCGTCCGCCTATGCCGAGTTTTACGTAATGCCTTCGGGTTCTGGCATACTCATATGCTACCCATTCGTCGGGGGCTACACCGTCATCGTGACCACGTTCAACCATGAAAGGGCGTGGGCAGATCAACCAGCTCATTTCAGCGTAATTGAACGTGTTGGCCAGATTAAACTCCTGCATGTCGTATTCCCTACTTATCAGGTAGCTGTATGGTGAACGCGTGGACATATTTTTCCAGACCCATTCGTTATAATCCGCGGAACAGATGACCAGGCAGTACTGCGGCACGAGAGGCGGGATACGCATTGCGGTTTTGCCACCGTAACTTAGTCCGTAAAATGCCAGGCGACCCGGATCCACGTACGGCAGCGAGGCCAGCCATTCAAGGGTCCGTTCGTGTTGTCGGACGATAAACCCGTACAGTGACTGCTTTACGGGATGGGCTTTGCGCAGCAGTTCCCGGAAGGTATTCTCACCGATGTAAGGGTTCTGAGGAGCATAGGTAATATAACCGCGCTCCGCAAGCGTGCACGCGTACCGGTGGTAGGCGTCATGGTCCAGATCCGGATCCGCCACCTCCTGGGGGCGTCCTTCGAGCCCATGCTGGCAGACTACCACGGGGCGTCGCTCTCCCTCGGATAAATCTTTTGGGATGAGGAGGATACCGTATGCAAAAACGTCTTCGAATACATCGATTACCACCTCATAACCCGTAAAAGAATCCGTTTCATAAACCTGTCTGGTTCTCGGATTCAGGGGTGCCGTGGGATCCGGTAGACGGCCGACCACGTCATTCCGAAAGCATTCACGATATTTTTCCGAAGACTCGACCCAGGATTCTACGCTCGAACAGTCTGCTTCTGCCCAGAAATCTTCCCGTGCGTATTTGCTTTCCCTCATCAGATACTGCGTGTGATCAAGAACCTGGCTCACCTGCCGCTCCTGACGGGAGGCATCGGCATGAAAATGCGGGCTTACTGTTAATGCGCTTCCTTGGGGCAGGGCGAAATCCTGATTGCCCGACAGATCCCTGACCAGTCTGCTGATCGTCGCCGGCCTCCCGGGTGCGTCAATCCCCTCATGTTCCAACATCAAATGAAAGGAGTCCTTCATTCCCCCGATGAGCATTAATGTCCGATCGAACTCGGTTTTCACCCGGGCAGGCGATGGGGTGGTTATTTTACCGGGAGCCGCATGGTCGCTTCTGCTTCCGGTGGCGGGTGGTGGCCCCGACACCGCCGGGTGGCGGCACGTTTCTACGATCAGCGTGCGAGGTGCGATCAACGAGGCAATTTCCGCATCGCCGAACTCATTCAGCAACCCGGAGATATTTCGATAAATGGGTTCTCTGTAAAGCATTTCCCGCGGCTCAAAATATCCTGACACGACGGTCACGTCTATCCTCGTGTCGACCGCCGCGGTGTACATGGCCAGCAGGCCGCCTTCACCATAACCTATGATGCCGGTCGCTTTCTGGTCTCCTTTCACAAACCAGTCTACCAACGAGCGTATTTTCTGGACCTCGTACCCGATAGGATAACGGCCAACTTCGTACGCGGCCCGGTAAACAAACTCCCGGTGCGGTTGATTCACCATCGCCACACCCGGAATCCCCGAAAAAGTGTCCTCCCGGTTCATCAATACGGGTACGGCGACTCGGCAACCTGACTCAACCAGTCTCCGTGCGAATTGACCCTCCGGTGAGACTCCCGGCTCCACACCGACCAGCATCTCAGGGGTCCAGTCACAGTCAGGCACCGCGATGACATCCGCTACCGGTTCCGCGTCGGGCTGCAGGAGAAGTCCTTCGCCGTCAACCCCCTTCAATACAGGCCATCGAATGGCATGTACGGTAAAACCGTCTCCCACTGCGATGGCATCAGCATTCCGATCCCGGGCCGCCGTTATTTCTGCGAACTGCTCCATTCTGGCGGGTAAGCGCCGGTCCGCGAGCCCGATCAAATCTGCGAAGCGCTGCCGGTTTGTTTTAATCGATTTCTCGTATGCTTCCGGCGACGAACAATCCCGCTTCCAATGCGCTCCACGCGCAGTGACCACCTCATCAAGCATTCGGTCCAGGCAGGAATCGATGCCGGTCACCATCCGGGCTGCCAGATCTCCTTCCATTGTGAGGGGCGCGGAATACGGAAGATGTCCCGACACGGAATCAGTCATCAATTCCCCTCGTGGGCAATGGGGTCTGCGCCGATCCAGCGCTCATCGATCGGTTCTGCGGCAAGCTGATATCGCGAGTCTGAAGAAATACGGATGCGGTTAACCGGAGATTGATTGTCCAGAGAGCAGTGCAGCGTGAACATGGAGAAGCAGAGCAGATCCCCCGGTTTGAACTCCGCGGTCAACCAACGGCCGCCGTATGTTTTACGCGCCTCGGGAGGATTACGACTGAGCCATCCGTCGATTTTATCTCGATCGACATCGCTTGATCCGTAGGTGTTCTTGAGATCCTCAAGTCGATGCGAATTCTCGAGGATCATCAGTGGGCCATCGGTCAACGGCACGTTGCCGATGGGAATCCAGGCTGTGTAAAGGTTCCTGGTGCCCCGGCCCATGTATACCACATCGTAGTGGCAACCGGTGGCTTGGCCCACGCCTACCGTACGGAGCCACAAATAATCAAACGCTCTGGCCGGACCGCCCAGAAAATGGCTGAAGAATTCCATGACGCGACCTTCGTGGCACAGCCTGTCGTATGCCGCACCGGTCCTTAGATCTTTCAGGAACGCCTTGATGTCGATTTTTTTCCGCCGCGAATTGTTTGAGGCTATGGCCTCCATCAGGGGGAATTCCGGATGAATTTCATCGATCGACGCCAGTTTTTCGAGTATTTCCCGCCGTGCATCCATAACGACGTCGTGTTTCAGTATATCCCGGAGAAACAGGTAACCATCCTCCTGCATCCGCTGCTGTAAAAGATCATGACTGTCAAGAATATCGTTTGACGTCTTGAGAAAACCGAATACATCAGGATCCGTATCGATCGGGTGGCCGAGAGAGGTCAGCTGGTACACGATTTATTCTCCGGTTGTAATCAATGTTTGTTTTGATTCTGCCAATTGAATCCGAACGCGTTGGTGCCGTCTTCGTCGATGACCGTAGGGCGGTAAAGCGTGTCTTCGGCATTGATCACCTTGCCGGACGGCATGTGATACAGGTTACCCGTGCTGGCGGGAACGTTTTGACTGAATGTCTGTTGAATGGAACCGTCCCGCTCTTTACGGTCGCTTTCCGCCGCATCGAAATCGATGGTGTCCTCCGCGATCTGACGAAGGTGGTCCAGCTTGGCACATGTCCCGGCACTCATTGTTTGGTTTAGAAGGTTGCACTGTTCATCAGGGTCGGACTTCAAGTCAAAAAACAGTGGTGGTGCGTTGCGGAAGCGGACATACTTGTAATGCCCCAACCGGATCATTCTGAACTCGGTTCCTTCTCCCCATCGGGGCACCAGGTTGT
This sequence comes from uncultured Gemmatimonadota bacterium, assembly GCA_964470965.1. Taxonomy (GTDB): domain Bacteria; phylum JAAXHH01; class JAAXHH01; order JAAXHH01; family JABIQT01; genus CAYYIS01. Next base: position 91,903 of record CAYYIS010000009.1, read on the forward strand.
CGCAGAATATCGCCCGTTCCGGCGGCTCCGTCTCACCGGTGACAGCCTCGGACAGATCAAAACCGCTCAGGCAATCCGGAATTTCAGTACCCGCCAAGGCGCTGAGGGTCGGAAAAAGATCTATCAACCCGACCGGGGTCTCACTTCTTCGTGCGGGCTGGTTTCCCCGTCTCTGTCCCGGCAAAGAGATGATCAGCGGCACCCGGGTACAGGATTCGTACCATCCGTTTTTCCACCAGACACCGTGTTCTCCCGCCATTTCACCATGATCGCTGGTATAGACGACGATCGTATTGTCGAGCAGGCCGCTGGCTTCGAGCCTGAGGAACATGTCGCCGATCACCTCATCCAGGTAGCTGACTCCGGCGAAATATGCCGCCCTGGCTTCCATCATTTCCTCGTGCGGGATTTCATCCACCTGGAATCCCCGCCGCATACCCACACTCATGGGGTGGTCATAGGCATCGCCTGCCGCCCGGATTTTCGGTTCCGTGACGCCGTCCGGCCAGTAGCGGTCCACATGTCTGCGCGGTGCGGTAAGCGGAAAATGAGGCCGACTGAACGAGGCGCAGAGAAACCACGGTTTCTCCGGTGTTGCTTCCTGGTGGTTCCTAAGGAACGCCACCGATTCCTGGGCCACCACCTGGTCCTGGATCAGACTCTCGGGGATGGTGACGTCACCGACTGACTTCGTTCGGCTGCGGATGGGGGCGTGGCCGTTGGGTTCATCGACCAGTTCCGACTGGTGACCGGCCTGTCCGGTGAGGTCTCCGTAAGGTCGATGCTGGAAACCGACGAACTGCTGCGTTCCTCCGAGGTGCATTTTGCCCACCAGACATGTTTCATAGCCGATATCTCTTAGCGTTGCCGGTAGGGTCTGTAACTCGGGCCTGAGTACGCTTTTATTGCTCCACGCGCCGGCACGGCGGGCCTCCAGGCCCGTTAAAAGACAGAGGCGGGAAGGGGTGCAGAGGGATACCTGGCAGTAGGCGTCGGTGAACACTGTTCCCTGCGATGCAAGGCGGTCGAGCGTGGGTGTGAATACAGGCTCTCCACCCTCGGCCTCGTCCCGGTGACCCATACATCGAAAACTGTGTTCGTCACTCAGCAGGAACAGGATATTGGGACTCTTCACAAGTGCTCCTTTTAGATTTTATTTTGCGTTTAATCTATGGGGTCAAATCGTGGGTGTCAACAGATCACTGAAATCGCATGAAGTTTGACGTGGCGTGTAAACATTATTAGATTGTCTCATTACATTATACAATTTTAGCGTCTTCATGAGTAATTGGAGCCGGGAGTCCTGAATGGGAAAGGCCGTACACTGGAAGAACGTCGATTATGACACCTTGCAGAAATCAGAACGGGATTTGACATTCCATCCGAGCGAAATAACCGAACCCAGGCGACTCACACGATCCCAGATTCATCAGTACAACACCAAAGGATATTTGACCGGTATACGCGTGTACGACGAATCGGCGGCGGAACAGAATCGTATCTACTTCGACCGCCTTCTGGCACAGGCCTTCGCTGAAGGAAAGGACAGTTATTCCATCAGCACGGCGCATCGTAAATATCTTGGTGTGTATAAGATCGCAACGAATCCAACGGTCCTCGATTTTGTGGGCGATATTCTTGGACCTGACTTCGTTCTCTGGGGCACACATTTTTTCTGCAAGATGCCGGGTGACGGCAAGGCGGTTTCCTGGCATCAGGATGCATCTTACTGGCCCATGACGCCGTCCCGAACGGTTACACTCTGGCTGGCAATTGATGATTCCGACCGCAAAAATGCGGCCATGCGTGTTATCCCCGGTTCCCATTTGAAAGGACACCTGGCCTGGCGATTGAGCGAAGCGTCTGAGCATAACGTACTGGACCAGACGGTGGAGGCGGCAGAACAGTATGGCGATTACCCGGAAGACTTGATTCTGAAGGCCGGCGAGATGTCCATGCACAGCGACCTTATCCTGCACGGTTCAGAGCCGAATGTATCGACCAGGCGCCGCTGCGGCCTGACTATGCGGTATGCAGGCACCGAGGTACGGGCATACATGGGATGGCATGAGAAAGGCGTCGTATGCCGTGGCGAAGATCCAGATGGGAACTGGGCGAATTATCCGCCACCGACTGAAGGATAAAAGTGGTTGAGTGCTATAAAATGAAGTTGACAGAAGTGCCTGCGGCCCCTATATTTAAAATCCGTTGGGCGGGGTGTCTGAGTGGTTGAAAGAGGCGGTCTTGAAAACCGTTGTGCCCTAACGGGTACCGGGGGTTCGAATCCCTCCCCCGCCGTTGTGAGGAGCTTTACAGGGCCCCGCGCCCTTTGGAACCGCGTTACTGCTCTTGGAGAGGTGCGAGAGTGGCTGAATCGGATCGCCTGCTAAGCGATTGTGGGACAAAATCCTACCGAGGGTTCGAATCCCTCCCTCTCCGTTTCGGGGTGTAAACCCTGAACGATCCCGGTCCCAAGGTTCCGGGATCTTATTTTAAGGTGCCGTTTGTGGTATATCGTCTGACACAGATAGCCGTTTGGCCCGTCGTAAGGATCGCCTTCCTAATCAACGCGGCGATCGGCCTGGTTTTCGGCAGCCTTTACGGAATTTTACTGTTTGTGGCAGGACTCGCGATGGATACGGTCATTGGGAGACAACTGCCATTTGATCTCAATCTGATGTCGGGCCTTTTCGGGTTCCTCCTCGCTATAATTTCTGGCGTCTTATACGGATTTTTCGGTGCTATGTTTGCCGCGGTAGCCATCTGGCTGTATAATGTTATGGCAGAATGGGTCGGCCCGGCGGAACTTACTTTGGAACTCGAGGAATCAGAGCAGACGGAATCCCCGTCCGGATCGGAAATCGGTCATGATGTACCCAAGTCAGCCGTTCCCGAAGAAGGAATTGAACCCCCCGATGGACCCACTGCACAGCAGCCGCATCGGTAACTATTTCCCTTTCATTCTTTTCTACCCATCACGAGTATCATGACCAGACCATTACGCGTGCGCTTTGCACCCAGTCCCACGGGGATGCTGCATATCGGCAGCGCCCACACCGCTCTTTTTAACTGGTTGTTCGCCAGAAAAGAAAATGGGGCGTTTCTACTTCGTATCGAGGATACGGACGCCCAGAGAAACAAGCCAGAGTGGGTCGATGCCATCTTCGAGGCCATGGAGTGGCTCTGCCTAGACTGGGATGAAGATGTCCAATATCAATCAAAACGAATTTCCAGGTATCAGGAGAAAGCTTCGGAATTGCTCGATGCCGGTAAAGCATATTACTGTTATTACACTCCCCAGGAACTTGAGGAACGACGCCAATCCGCTATGAAGGAAGGTAGGAACTGGCGGAATGACCGCAAATATGCGAATCTCAGTGAAGCGGAAAAAGAGGCGTTAGAGAGGGAGGGGCGAAGGCCGGTGGTAAGATTGGCAATACCGGAGGGCAAGACGGCGTTCTCAGATGGAATCCTTGGTGAAATAGAGGTGAATAACACCGAGCTGGATGACTTCGTTATCCAGCGGTCGGACGGCTCGCCGCTGTACCACCTGGCAGTCGTGGTCGATGATGTCGATGCGGAAATATCTCATGTGATCCGGGGTCTGGACCATGTGTCCAATACGCCGAAGCATGTCCATCTGTTCGAGGCGCTGGGATACGAACTGCCGGAATTCGCCCACTTGCCTATGATATTGGGCCAGGACAAGAAAAAACTGTCCAAGCGAAACGGTGTGGTAGGCGTGATGGAATACCGGGATGCCGGATACCTGCCGGATGCGGTGATAAATTATCTCACGTTACTGGGTTGGCAGAGCGGTGACGACCAGGAGTTTTTTTCAATTGAAGAGCTGCACCGTCGTTTTTCGATCGATCAGGTTCATAAGCGGGATACGGTGTTTGACGTCAAGAAATTCCAGTGGTTGAACGGACAGCATATCAACACCCGGCACTCGGCCGAATTGCTGCCCTTGGTAACACCCTTTCTGGTGGAGGTTGGAGTCCTGTCTGAAGCGGAGATTGAACAGAAAAAAGACTACGTGCTGCAGGTCATCGACCTACTTAAAGAACGCTGTCGCACTCTGAAGGATTTTCCGGCACAGGCCGCGTACTTCTTCACTGATGATTACGAATACAACCCAAAGGGACTCAGGAAACACTGGAAGAAGGAACCGGCACAGGTGGTCGCGCGTCTCCGGTGGCTGAGGGACGGATTCGCGGGGGTGGATGAATTTTCCGCCGAATCCCTGGAAAACGTTGTTAGGGAACTGGCGGATGCGCATGAACTCAATGCCGCCCTGTTTATCCATCCGTGCCGTGTGGCTCTCACCGGGGAACTCGGCGGTCCTTCTTTATTCCACCTGATAGAAGTCCTCGGGAAGGATTCCGTCCTGAGGCGTCTCGATCGGTCGTTTGAACTGGTGGAAACGCTTGAGATACCCGTCTCCCGATGATCCAGTGAACCTGCTATCCCGCGGCTGAATATTCTCTTGACACAAACGATAAAATTATTATAATATATGGCTCGCCGAAATGTACATGGAATCGGCGTTATTGGGGGGTCGTTCAATGGTAGGACACACGGCTCTGGACCGTGGAATCGGGGTTCGAATCCCTGCCCCCCAGTCGGGTTTGGTTTTCACGTCGGCCACCCCGCAGAAAAGCCAGGAATTACGTGACAATGCCATGTGCACTTGTTGTGGTTTTAGATCACTGCGGCGGTATCGTCTAGTGGTTAGGACAGGTGGTTCTCAGCCATCAAACCGGGGTTCGATTCCCCGTACCGCTATCTCTCAAATTCAACAGGGAGTCGGGAGCCGAAAGACCCCCTTTTATCCCTCTCTCCAATGATTACATTCGGTGTATCTTCCCATCGAACCCTAACCTTCGCACACGGGTGGATGATTCTGTATTTATACCCAATAATCCGATCTGCCGGTACCCTGGTCGTCGTTCTGGCGCTCATGGTCTCTCAGAGCAGTGCTCAGGCGCCAAAGCAGATTCAATCCGAGCACCTTCTCAAAGTAAATCTTCTTTATGTCGGCGCCCATCCGGATGATGAGAGCGGTGTCACGGCGACGTTTGCCCGTGAAGTCCTCGATCATGGTGCGCGGGCGGCTGTGGTACTGGCCACACGCGGAGAAGGCGGCGCCAACGCCATCGGCAGGCAGCTGGGTCCGTCACTCGGGGCTTTGCGGGAAGCGGAACTGCGGCGGGCTACCGCCGAATATGGCATTAACCATGTCTATTTTCTCGATAAGACCGATTTTTTCTACACAATGAGCAGCCGTGCTGCCTTCGACGTGTGGGATCACGACGATGCCTTAGGGCGGCTCGTAAGGCTGGTGCGCCTGATGCAACCGGATGTAATCGTGACCATGTGGCCCGGCCCGGGTACACATGGAATGCACCAGGCTGCAGGACGCCTGGCGACCGAGGCTTTCTCCGCGGCGGCGGACCCCGAGGCGTTTCCAAAGCATATCACCCAGGAATTCCTGGATCCGTGGCAACCACGAAAACTATATTACAATGCAGGAAGGGAAGGCGCCCTGGAAATCTCGAGTGCAGATATCTCGCCCAGCCGTTTCAGGAGCTATGCCGAGATAAAAGGGATCGCACTCAGGAACTACCGGTCCCAGGCCTTCGATCGTCGAAACACGCTGGTCCGAGCAGGGGGTGAACCCTTCCTGCTCGTGAAATCCATGGTGCCTGTGTCCGATAAATCGAATAGCCTGCTGGACGGCATCGAAAATGCGGTAGACCCCTCTTTTTCTCTGGTCCCGCCCTCTTCCGATTTACCCGTGACCGTACGGATCGTGCCCCGCAGAGACATCCGGGAATTCAGGCGTTGGGCCCATGATCACGATGTCGCGTGGGCGGCCGGTCTTCTGCCAGCGGCGCGATCCTTCGGAATCGGTCGTACGGACACGCTGCTGGTTGAAGTCCTGAATCACAGAAATGCGCCGGTCAAAGGTGACCTTACCCTGAGGCTTCCGGATGCTTGGAACACGGAACCCACCGAAAGAGCGTATGCAATTCCGGCAAACGGGCAAGTCTTTATTCCGTATCTGGTGACCGTTCCGGACCGGGTTGCCGTAGGCCGCTACCCTGTGGAGGCATTCACATTCATACAGGGCTCAAAAATAACAGATGCCGGTGAGATTGTGACGGTGCCGGTTTTGTCGCTGACTGAGGCAGTACGTAAACCAGAGATCGACGGCCGTCTGGACGACTGGCAGGGCTCGACCATACACAACATTCCATCTTCGAATATCTGGTCCGGTGAATTGCCCGGGGGAGACGCTGACTGCAGTGCAAAAGCTGCCTTGTCGTATGACAATGACTATCTGTATGTAGCCGTAGAGGTAACCGATGACACGGTCGTCCGCAATATTGCACCCGACGATGTGAAAGCGCCCTGGCGCTCTGATGCCGTGGAGATCTGCATCGATCCCTCGGGTCAGAGTGAAGAAAGCACGCTGGCTACATTCAAGACCGGAATATTTCCCGGAACTACAGCCGGGGTCGAGGCGCGTGCCGTGAGGGATGCCGACGCCAGGCAGGGCGTGATAGAAGAGACCGCACCCGGGATGCGGGTCTCCGCACGGGATACGCACAGCGGATACATCATTGAAACTGCCATCGCTTGGAAAGATGTTCCCGGGGGCAAGGTACCCTTAAAAGGGGACACCATAGGCTTGAACATCATCGTCTACGACGGTGACGACGCAGACGCCGGTCCCGGGGCCAACATCGGCAAAGCGCGGCTGGGATGGTCCTACCACAGGGACGCCCAGGTACTGCCGTATCATTACGGCCGAGCTATCATAAAGTGAGGCGTTCGCGATTCCGCCGCTTCAGACATCGGTGCTAAATTCAATGACGGTCGCTGGAAAATATCCGGTGAAGGGTGTCGCATGTGTCAATCAGCGAACAGCGGAGTTCCGTCACACACCGCATCGGAAAAATTCTGTTCGGCAGGAGACAGTGTTCCGCAACAGGGATCCACTGGTCTATGGACGTGATATTTAGGGAAGGGACTGGGCAATGATGGTAACCAGAGACGATGCACTCACACTGCTGCACACACATACGAAGACGGACAGCCTGCGTAAACACGCGCTGGGTGTGGAGGCGGCCATGCGGGCCTATGCCGGGCGGTACGGGGAGGACGTTGACAAATGGGGGATGGCCGGCCTGCTGCACGATTTTGATTACGAAGAAACCCCGGATCCCAAGGATCATCCCATGCGAGGTGCCGCGATTCTGGCGGAAAACGGATGTCCGGAAGATATCATCTATGCGATTAAATCCCATGCCACCTATCTGGGTCTGGAACGCATAAGCCTGATGGACAAAACCCTGTTTGCGGTGGATGAACTGGTCGGTTTCATCGCTGCAGTGGCCTTGGTGAGACCATCTAAAAGCGTCCTGGACGTAAAAGTCAGTTCCGTAAAAAAGAAAATGAAGCAGGCGGGATTTGCCCGTGCCGTTTCCCGTGAAGACATCCGGGAAGGCGCCGACAGTCTGGACCTGTCCCTGGAAGACCACATCGCCTTTACCTTGGAAGCGCTCCAAGGCGCCGCGACTGAAATTGGATTGCGGGGAGAAGGGGGATGAATCGGGGGCAAAGACTTTCACCCCCGCTGCCAGCGATAAGAGGTCCACTCCGGCCAATTACAGCGAATATGGTCTCCACCTCCTGCCAAGGCACGAGATCCCCATAGCCACGGCGAGGGTTTAGAACCTGGTGGTCCCAAAATCCACATGATCCAGAATCTCGAAATCAACCGGAAATTCCGTCAAACACCCGCGCCATCGTGCGCGTTTTTTGCGCATGGCCGGGATCGTTTTTCTGCACCTAGCGGCGCGGCATGGCCGATGGGATATCCACCTGGCAGGCAGACTTTTCGGTAAACCATAGGTCTGTCGGTCGGAGGATGTGTCCTCACATGGAACGCACCGCCCGGGAGACGGAGCGTCCCTTTCCCCAGAGGTCCTGGCGGGGATTCCAGATCGACGCCTGCCTGATCGGCATAGTCGCGGCAGGAGCAGTCACCCAACCGGTGAGGCAACACTGCATCTACCGCCCTTCCATGTTTGGTCGGTGGCCCCGGTTTCTTTCCTGGCAGAAACAAGTTGACACCCGCTGGAAGGTTTTGTCTTATTTGGAATCGTCCGCACGTCACCATCAGTTCCATTCAAAGCGACCGGAGCGATACGAATCTTTATGAACACGAAGGATGAATTGCAAAAAGCGTTAACCGAGTGGGAGCAGGAAGTGCTCGATGCCCTGCTCCGGAAATACCCGGAACGCCAGGCCTCATTTCAGACCAGTTCCGGTATCCCGGTCAAGCGGCTGTATACAGCCGTCGACATGGAAAATCAGGACCCGATCTCCGACCAGGGACTACCGGGTCAGTATCCGTTTCTGAGGGGTGTGCAGCCGACCATGTACCGTGGTCGGTTGTGGACCATGCGGCAATACGCCGGATTCGGTTCAGCCGAGGAGACGAACGCCCGCTACAGGTACCTTCTCTCCCAGGGCCAAACAGGGCTCTCGGTGGCATTTGATCTGCCAACCCAGATCGGGTTTGATTCCGACCACCCCATGTCCGAGGGGGAGGTAGGTCGCACCGGTGTGGCCATTTCGACCATCGATGATATGCGGCGGCTGTTCGATCAGATTCCTCTCGACAAGGTCAGTACATCCCTGACCATCAACGCCACAGCAGTCGTTCTGGTGGCCCTTTACGCCGCTGTGGCGGAGGAACGGGGCGTATCGCCCTCCGTACTGGCCGGGACGGTACAGAACGACATTCTGAAGGAATACATCGCCCGGGGCACGTTCATATACCCGCCGCACCATTCCATGCGGCTTGCGACCGACCTGATTCGGTATTGTGCGGATCACATGCCCAAATGGAATCCCATCAGTGTCAGTGGCTACCACATAAGGGAAGCCGGCGCTACAGCGGTGCAGGAAGTGGCCTTCACGCTGGCAAACGGTCTGGCCTACGTACAGGCAACGAAAGATGCAGGCATGGACGTGGATAAATTTGCCCCGCAGGTTTCATTCTTTTTCAATGCCCATAACCAGTTCTTCGAGGAAATCGCTAAGTTCCGCGCCGCCCGCAGACTCTGGGCGCGGCTCATGAAAGAACGGGTCGGCGCAAAAAATCCTAAATCCTGGTTGATGAGGTTCCACACACAGACCGGTGGGTCTACCTTGACGGCCCAGCAACCTGAGAACAACATTGTCCGCGTGGCGCTCCAGGCGTTGTCCGCCGTGATCGGCGGTACCCAGTCTCTGCACACCAACGGTCGGGACGAAGCATTGTCCCTTCCGACGGAAGAATCCGCTACCATCGCGCTGCGAACCCAGCAGATCATCGGGTATGAGACCGGTGCGGCAGACACGGTGGATCCGTTTGCAGGTTCCTACTATATCGAGTCTCTTACCGATGAAATTGAAAATCGCGCCCATGACTATCTTGCCCGCATCGATGAGATGGGGGGGGCCATGGGGGCTATCGAGCAGGGATTTCCCCAGTCGGAGATTAGCCGCAGTGCCTATGAATATCAGATGGCAGTGGAGCAGGAAGATCAGGTGATCGTTGGTGTCAACAGGTTCCAGAGCGAGGATGATTCATTTTCGGATCCGCCCTCGATTGATCCTGAAGTCGAAGTGAAACAGGTGGAGCGTCTCCGACAATTCAAAAACAACCGGGACGAGGACCTTGTCCAAAAGGCCCTTTGCAGGCTTTCAGATGCGTCGATTTCCGATTCCAACCTCATGCCGCACATCATCAAAGCGGTCAAGGATTATGCCACGCTGGGTGAAATCTGTAACACACTGCGTAACACATTCGGCGAGTATGAACGAGAGGAAAGGTTCTAGGAATAGCCATGATTTCACATCCAGCGCGTATTGCCCACATCGGTATTGCCGTAAAAAACCTGGACGAATCACTCAAACTCTACCAGGACACCCTAGGTCTCACCCTCCATGGTCGGGAGATTGTCGACGCGGACAAGGTAACGGTCGCGTTCTTACCGATCGGTGACACCGAAATAGAATTGTTGGAAGCGGTTGACTCTGACAGTCCCGTGGGGAAATTCATAGAAAAGCGTGGTGAAGGTGTCCACCATATTGCCGTTGAAGTTGAAGATATCGATGCTACGGTCGAGACGATGCGCCAACAGGGCTATCGCTTGATCGATGAGGAACCCCGCCCGGGGGCAGGAGGTGTCAGAGTTGCGTTCATCCATCCCAAAAGCACTAACGGTGTTTTGATCGAACTGTGCGAAAAACAGTAAACACATTCTTAAGATGAACAGGTGAATATTTTCCGTCTCTGTTAATCCCTGAGAGTTTCTCATGGAACACGATTGCGATGATGTAAAGGCCTATCGGCAGGGCGAACTTCATGCGTACGCCTGGTCCACGGCTATCAAAAGGGGATAGCCGATACGGCTAATAATGGTGCTCGGGGAATGGGGAAGATGCCGGAGATGGAATGCAGGGTTTCGAACCATTACGAAAATTTCCCGCAGGGTTCTATCGGATACTGATGAGACAAATTTTCCTTGTAACCGGCCTCCTGGCGTGTGTCGTCCTGTTGTCCGCCGCACCGCAGCGGACCAACAGTGTCGGGGCTCCCATGCCTCCGGATTCAGCCCCTGAAGAACAGCAGGTATTACGTATTGTATATGGCGGCGCCGAGCCCAGAACACTTGACGCTACACTCGACAATTACGGATCCGGCCGGGTCGAATACCTGTTTGAACGCTTGACACTGCTCGATGAAGAGGAACGGCTGATTCCGGGTGCCGCGGAACGGTGGGAAGCGTCTCCCGACGGCAAATCATGGACATTTCACCTGCGAAGGGGAGCCAGATGGAGCGACGGCCGGCCGGTTACCGCCCACGACTTCGAGTGGACATACAAAACACTCCTTGAACCTTCCATCGGCAATGTGTATGCGTTCCTTTTTTATGAGATCAAAAACGCCCGGGATTTTAACCTGGATGAAATTTCAGACCCTTCCGTGATCGGTGTCAATGCAGTCGATGATCACACACTTGTTATCGAGACTACTCAGCCCTGTCCCTATCTGCCTTACCTTACCTCCTATCTGTCCGCCTCACCGATACCTCGATGGCAATTTGAAAAATATGGAGACCGGTGGGCCAGGGCCGGTCATGTGGTCACCAATGGCTCCTATCAGGTGCTTGAATGGGCGCCGCAACGGCATATGACGTTCGGCCTGAACCCGAACTATGACGGACCCTACAGGGGGCTGCTGGAGCGCGTCACCATTCCGTTTATCGGAGACGGTTCTTCGGGTATTCTCGCCTATGAAAATGATGAAATTGATATCCTGCATAACATCAGTCCGTTCGATTTGCGCCACATCAATCAAAACCCCCGCTTGAAGCAGGAATTAGTCACATGGCCTCATACGCAAACGTGGTACCTATTCTTCCAGACAGCACAGCGCCCATTCAATAATCTGAAGGTCCGCCAGGCTATTTCCCATGTCATAAACAGGGATGTTATCTGTCGAGTAGTAAGGAACGGATTGGGGATACCGGCGTATACCATGCTACCACCCGGATTCCCCGGATATGTCGGTGACAGGCACCGGGATATTCAACGGTTCGATCCGTTGCTGGGCCAGCAGTTGCTGGCGGAAGCGGGCTTCCCCGGCGGGCGGGGTTTCCCCCGGGTCACGTTCTGGATCAGCGGGAAAGATCCGTCACTGCGCAGCCTCGGGCAGGCTATCCAGGGGATGTTGCTCGAACACCTGGGCATACAGGTGGAACTTCAGCCGCAAGAGGGTACCGTTTTTATGACGAACCTGTACCAGCATGAGATACCCATGGGGATCAGCGCATTTCAATCGGACTATCCGGATCCTCATAACCTGCTGGGCATGGTCTGGCACTCCCAGCCCGTGGGGCATGGACGCCATGACTGGCGTAATCCTGCCTTTGATAACCTGATCGATCGAGCTGATTTTGAGATGGCACCTGGAAGGCGTATGGCGATGTATGCCGATGCGGAACGGATTCTGGCCTCAGACGTGGGGGGTGTGTTTCTTTTCCATACCGTTCTGGCGCAACTTCGTAAAAGAAATGTCAAGGGATTCGTCACGACGGCGCGAGGATATCAACCGTTCTTCTGGAATCATATTACCCACACACGCCTGTATATTTCACAGTAACACGTTTAATACTTACGTTGATTTCCGAAAACGTTATTTCAGTTGTGTTTTTTACCTTGACAACTCACGGGTGAGGCGTTATTTGTGAAGGACTTTGCCGATAAGTGAATGATAGATGGAATTGACCGGTAATGCAAGAGAAGCATGTTAATCACCTGCCTGTTTTTCAGGCGGCATGCCTTCTTCGCTGACCGTGAGATCGGTACTCTAAAAAATTAACCGCATGTCCCCCGTGTGTGTATCACGCGGGACAGTAGTTCCCAGAGAACGTTGCACTGCCGACCCCGTCTTGCGGATTCGTTGATTAGGGGTGGGCAAATACTGCAAACATGGACAGCCATGTTTCGATTTAAGTCGGTTCGTCAGATAATTGGTTTTGCCGTAGCGTTCTTCCTTACCCTCACCGGAGTTTTGATCACCAGTGGGCTGTTGGTGCCGGTGTTTGTAAAAACCGAACGGATGCAATTCGTGTTCGGTGTCACAGTGATCCTCTTCGGCGTATTTCGTTTTGTTTCTGCCTATTATGCTGTGAAACGGGATAGAAAATGGATCGAGGATGACTCATGGAAAGGCCAAACAAAGGAATCTTCATCAGGCGATACCTCGCCGCCGCTCTGACCGCATTGGTGGTGGTTGGCTGCGCTGAGGAAGAGGCTCTTGAGACGGCCACAAAAGGCTATCTGTCCGTCTCAAGCGCTGAAACTGCCTTTCCATATACCGAACGCTCCGCCATCGCATTTACCTCGGTGTACAAAAAATCATATGTGGATGTCAAGCGGTCTACGTCCAGAGAAGCGCTTGTGGCACTGTCGGAAGGCGAAACCCGGGTGGCGGTTCTGTCCCGCGAGCTTAATCAGTTCGAACAGGAAGATATGAAAGACATCGCAGAGCTGAACGGGAAGACATTTCAATATCGAACCATCGCTCACGATGCCGTCACCATCATTGTACACGGTGACAACCCGGTAGAAAAATTAACGTTTCGTCAGCTGAAAGATATTTACACGGGAAAAATAACCAACTGGAAGGACCTGGGCGGTGAAAACCGGAGGATCCGTCCGCTGGTTCGTGATCGCAATGCCGGTACCTATGAAGTATTTCAGGATCGTGTCCTGGATAAAGCTAAATACGGGGCAAACGCCTATCCGTGCAGCACGGTGGCGGAATTGACCCGTATCGTTGAGTATGATAAGGGCGCCATCGGATGTGCCGGACTGATGATGATCCAGCGTGGATATCTGAAGGCTATTGCCATCGCAGAAGAAGATGATGGGGCCTACGTAGTCCCATCTCAAAGATCTATACATGATAAACGCTATCCCTTAAGTCGACCCGTCGTGGTCTGTTATTTCAGGACAAGAGCGATGGATCTTGTGAAGGGGTTTGTTACCTATTTGATGGAGGCCAAGGGGCAGACCCTGGCTATGCGAGAAGGTATTCTGCCCGCTACGATGCCGGTAAGAATTGTTGAAATGAAGAGGTAGTCCGTATCAAAATGGAGGTTTTATTGATGAGATACACCAATTTATACATGCGTCGTCTGGCTTTTCTTGGTGTAACGCTGGCCCTGTTCGGTCTGACCATTGTTCCGCCTGCCTATGCACAGAACTTTAAGCCATCCCGGGCCGCCATCGATGCCAAGGATTGGGGTACCGCCATTCCCCTGCTCCGTGCGATACTGGAAGATAAACCCAAGTCCCACGAAGCCCATTACCTGCTGGGTATGGCGCTCAAGGGCAGCGGTCAGCTTGACGAAGCATTTACGGAATTCGAGATCACGGTTGACCGACAGGGGAAGTTCGTACCGGGACGGTATGAACTGGCGATGATGCAGATAGACAGGGGGATGTACGAAGAAGCAGTGGAGAATCTTGCGGAAGCTGAGAAGCGATCCAAGGGAAAGGAAGCTCGTATATTCTACGCTCAAGGCCTCATGAAGGCCAAGCAGAGCCGGGAATTAGTTGAAAAAAGCGGTGATGCCGGCGAGATTAAGAGGTTACAGACGGAAGCCAGGAACCTGATGTCGAAGGCAATGGCGATGGAGTCCGACAACACCGTGTTCGTTCGGGGGCTGGGTGACGTATACAAGGAAATGAAGGTGTGGGGCATGGCGATAAATCAGTACAACAAAGCCCTTGCCATGAATCCTAATTCTCCGGATGCGGCGGTTACTCAGTACCAGTTGGGGCAGTTGCATTTCGAAAGCCGGCAGTTCAACGAAGCTGTGGGTGCATATGAGAAAGCGACCAACATCGATCCGAAGATCACCGATGCCTGGTTTCAGCAAGGCTACATATACTTCCTGGCCAAGTCGTATGTCCGTGCAGAGCAACCACTGCGTAAGACGCTCGAATCATGGCCCGATCACTTCGAGGCCAACTACTACCTGGCTGAATCCCTGAACCGGACCAAGCGTATCAAGATGGCAGTGCCTTTTTATGAAAAAGCCCTGTCCATCGATCCCAACCATGCGGACGCCGTAAAATGTTATTCGCCGATGGCCGAGGGTCTTGTTGCTGATGGTGAGTATGAGAAAGCGCACCTCGCGTACGCCAGCGCCGTAGAGCAGGAACCTGAAAACTTCGATCTTGTTTACGGGTTGGGATGGGTGAAGTCTCAAGCGGACATCGGTGATTACGATAACGCCAAGGTGTACCTGGCAAAAGCTATGACGATTGATCCTGCCTCTGAAAAACCGGTCATCCAGCTGGCCTTGGTGGACCTGGAGCTTGGCAATTACCCTGACGCGGTTCCGAACTTGAAAAAGGCTATCTCATTGAAGCCTGATGATCATAATCCTTATTACTATCTCGGCGATGCCTATATCAAGCAGGAGCTCTTTGAGGAAGCTGTGACCTCCGTTCGGGAAGCGCTGGAACCGGCTATTATGAATCAGGAAGATGAGAAAATCAAGACGAGGCTGAGCAACGTATATTTCCAGCTCGGCCAAGTGCTGTTCCGGGACAAACAATACCCTTCGGCTATTTCCTTCTTCCAGCAGAGAATCGCTCACGACTCCACGTATTTTCCGGCTTATTACAATCTGGGACTCGCAGCACTGGTCGGCAGCGATTATGAAACCGCGCGCGTTGCGCTTGCTACAAGCCTGGATCTCAAGGGGTTGGAATTGGAACCCGCTGAATTGAAAGCGGCCGAGGGGGACTCGACCGAACTGAAGAGAGTCCGGAAACAGCTACACCAGGTAAAAGACTATCTCGGCACGTCTTACGTGGCACTGAAAGATTTC
Source organism: uncultured Gemmatimonadota bacterium (assembly GCA_964470965.1). Classification (GTDB taxonomy): domain Bacteria; phylum JAAXHH01; class JAAXHH01; order JAAXHH01; family JABIQT01; genus CAYYIS01. The sequence goes on from CAYYIS010000009.1 coordinate 107,379, forward strand.
CGGTCAGCACGGCCGATTTACAATGATCTCCTGGAACAAGATCCCGAAAACCATGTTGCCCGCTACCGGATGGGTTACATGGATGTGGTAAATCAGTCGTGGAACTCGGCAATAAAACATCTCAGGGTTGCCGTGCGGATCCAGCCCGACAATGCTTCATACCACCTGATGCTGGCACAGGCCTTCACCAATTCCCAGCAGCTGGCGCCAGCCGTCCGGGAGTACAGGGAGGTCCTGAGGATCCAGCCTGGCAATCAAACGGCGCGGGATCAGCTGAACACGGTGCAGGAAGCATTGGACGCCCAGAATTAATTTGGTATAAACGGAATACCCGGTAGAAACGTATAAAAACAAGTAAGTAATGTTCAGTCTGGTCAGGCCTGTCTGGGCATGTTCTGACAAGGAGAAAGGTGGTTGTATAAGTAATATCAGGCCCATGCTGACAAGATTTCTCTGGACAATTTAATAATGGTATTTTATTCTTGAGTATTCATGTGTTTTAAATTAACCCGTTTCACTTACTGTGCGTGCTTTTTTTAAGGAGAAGGAAATGCGGCCAGGAACATTCATAATGATCATCCTTGTTCTCTGTTTTGTAGCCTCGTACGTTATCTATGAGTACATGCTTCCGCAATTTGTGAAAGACGGAGGCCCTGTGGTCATCCTCCTGATGGTTTTGACCATGATGGACGTCACGTTTATAATCGAGCGCTCCCTCACCATGCGCAAGGCTAAAGGAAAGCGACCTCAGGTACAATTTCTTAAGGAATCAATGGATGCCATCCGTAAGAATGATATAGGCAAGGCGATTAACTTGTGCAGTTCACAGACGGGCACCATGGCAAATGTACTCCGTTCGGGTTTGGAACGTTATCAGACCATCTCTGATGAAAATCTCACCAGCGACCGGCAAGTGTCGGAAATCCGTCGTGCATTCGATGAAGCCAATACCCTTGAAATGCCGCTTCTGGAACGCAACCTTATCGCGCTCCAGACGATTGCTACAATTGCGACCCTGGTCGGATTGTTAGGTACCACCATCGGTATGATCCGTGCTTTCGCCGCCATGGCCCAAGAAGGTGCACCCGATGCACTTCAGCTGGCATTGGGGATTTCGGAAGCCCTGATAAATACGGCGGGTGGATTGGCGGCTGCTATTATGGGTATCGTTGCCTACAACTATTTCATCAACAAGGTAGACGCTGTCACTTACGCCGTGGACGAAGTCACGCAGGAAGTCGTGTCTGTTCTGACTGGGCGTTCTTAAGGGTTAATTTAACGTCAGTCTGACATTCAAGGAGAACGTAATATGGCAAAGAAGTCACACACACCGGTGTTTCTCGATATGACACCGATGGTGGATATAGCCTTCCTCCTTCTCATCTTCTTCATGGCTACGACAGTATTCAAGGAACCGGAGTCCATCCCGATTCTCCTGCCGGAGTCGCATTCGGTGATCGAGCTACCACAGTCGGATGTGCTTATCATTACCATTGGGCCGAAGCCTGAAAATCGAATTTACTGGCGCTTGGAGCCCCAGCCGGAAGTAAGGATACAGCTGCCGGAGATGAAGAAAGCGATTATCGAGGCGCGAATAAGAAATCCGAAATTGCGTATTGCGATTAAGGGCGATAAGGATGGCGAGTTTGGTGTCGTCAGCGATATCATGGATATCATGCAGGAAACCAACAATACCCGTTTCAATCTGATTACCAATTTCGAAGATGATGCACAGCCGACAGGGGAAGAAACCAGTCGGTTAAACGATGATGAGTTTGCGAGGAGGTGAGGTTACGTGGCAGCAGTCAATGCACCAAAGAGAAGTACCAAGGGTGAAGGCGGCAAGAAGCCAAAAAAAGCACGGTCTCATGTCCAGATAGACATGACGCCTATGGTTGATATCGCGTTCCTCCTGCTTATTTTCTTCATGGTGACCACCGTGTTCCGGACGCCTCAGACGATGGAGCTAAATATTCCGCCAGATGATGACACTGTTGAAATCGCGGAATCCAACGTGTTGACACTGCGGTTGATGGAGGGCGGCAAGGCGTACTGGAACATCGGCAAGGACTTTCCTGAAGAGATCGATTTCGAAGAGATTGTGACCCTGATTCAGGATGAGACGGAAGAGAATGACAAGCTGGTGACGCTAATCAAGATTCAGAGGACGGCTTCGTACGATACCATGGTTAATATCATGGATGAGATGCAGGTGGGAGCAATAGACCGCTTCAGCATCACCGTGATGGAGCAGGAAGAAATCCAGGAGGTGTTTGGGTCATGAGTGTAATGTCGATTCTGCGTGCCGAGCATTTCCCGATGAAAAAGGAATCAGATCTTAAATTCTTCTATCAGAATTTTTTTCGGAAGGCATTTTTTATCGCCGCCGTAATACACTATGCCGGTGTCGGTACCTATTGGGGTGTAGTGTTTATCCAGGAGCAGAGCAGAGTATATTCGACCAAGATCGTTACCTACGCTGATCTTGGACCGCCTCCTGCCATAACGGCGCCACCCATTCCGGAAGTGGATGTGGCCGCTCCCTCAAAACCGGTGATCGGCATCCCGGAACCGGTAGATGATACTGAAGTGTCTGCGGAGATGACAATTGCTTCACAGACGGAGATGAGCCAGAGTGTCGCTCCGGTGATTCAGGAAATGGATGAGACCGAGATCATCATCGAAGCACCTCTGGAAGAAAATATCGTGGTTGATGACGATGCGCTTCCCGATCGTAATCAATTCATCGCGTACGAGGATCCCCCCCAGCCCATATCCCAGCCGCCGCCGGTATATCCCGAGATGGCACGTAAAGCCGGTGTTGAGGGAATGGTGATCCTGCATGTGTTGGTAGATAAAGAGGGTAACGTGCGGGATGTCCGCCTGATTAAGGGTATCGGTGCCGGGCTGGATGAGTCGGCGCTCGAATCGGTGAGACAGAGTAAATGGACACCGGCGATTCAGAACCACAAACCGGTAGCTGTCTGGGTCTCCTACCCGGTTCGTTTCAAACTGCGGTAAGATATATACCCTCGATTCTGTATCATCCGATACGACAAAAAACGGCGATGGCCCTACCAGGCTATCGTCGTTTTTTTATGCATTCAGAACAAAAAATATAACGGAAAAAAACCTTGCAAAGTTTACAAGATCCACTATTATTGGGTAACTCTGTTTTTGTTGGTCAATTTGCCGTATCTCATGACAATTGAATCAGATAACATACTTGAATGTTGTTATGTCTAATTAGCAGTCAATGAAGGAGGAAACCGATCGATGGATTTAATTCTATATGGGGTAATGGGTGCCGGGGTTGTCGCCCTGTTGTTTTCGCTGTGGCGGACCAGTTGGATTAATAAACAGGAGGAAGGCACCGACCGGATGAAGGCAATCGGTGAAAGCATCCGGGAAGGGGCCATGGCTTTTCTCAAAGCGGAATACAAGGTGCTGGCAGTTTTCGTTCTGGTTGTGGCTATCCTGCTGGGCGTAGGTAATATGAACCGAGCGGATACCAGTGGCCTCATAGCGCTTTCTTTCGTGGTGGGCGCCCTGGCATCTGGACTTGCCGGTTTCCTTGGGATGCGCGTGGCCACGAAAGCGAATAACCGAACGACACACGCAGCAAGAAAGGGCCTGGCGCAGGCCTTGAACGTGGCATTCATCGGGGGCTCGGTCATGGGGCTCAATGTGGTCGGTCTTGGTGTACTCGGGCTGAGTCTCCTATTCGTTCTCTACACTGGTATCTTCGGATCCGACGCTTCAAGTATCGGCAGAGTGCTGAATGTTATCGCCGGTTTCTCGCTCGGCGCGTCCGCCATAGCTTTGTTTGCGCGTGTCGGGGGCGGTATTTACACCAAAGCCGCCGATGTGGGAGCTGACCTGGTTGGTAAGGTAGAAGCCGGAATCCCCGAGGATCATCCCCTGAACCCGGCATCCATCGCTGACAACGTGGGAGACAATGTGGGTGATGTGGCCGGTATGGGCGCCGACCTGTTTGAGTCATATGTCGGATCGATCGTAGGTTCCATGGTGCTGGGCGCCAGCATTCTAGTAGCCGGCAGTTTCGACATAAACTTTATTATTCTTCCCCTGGCCATCGCGGCCGCAGGAATCGTGATGTCCATCCTGGGAACGTTCATGGTTTCCGTCAAAGAAGGCGGCAATCCGCAGGCTGGTCTTAACAAAGGCGAATTCGGTTCTTCCCTCCTGATGATTGTGGTGATGTATTTCCTGGTCGACTATTTCCTCCCTGCAGAATTCGTGATGGAGGGCGTCACATATTCCAGTATCGGTGTCTTTATCGCTACCACAATCGGACTGTTCGCCGGCCTGGGTATCGGTCTCGTTACCGAGCATTACACCGGCATCCACACCAAACCCGTGATCGCCATTTCAGAACAATCGGTCACCGGTTCGGCCACTAACATCATCGCCGGCCTCGGCGTGGGCATGCAATCTACGGCTATTCCGATTCTTCTGATCGCGGCCGGTATCATGGGCGCGTATCATTTCGCCGGCCTGTACGGGATTGCGATGGCCGCCCTTGGTATGCTTTCCAATACGGGTATCCAGCTTGCGGTGGACGCCTACGGGCCTATTTCCGACAATGCCGGTGGTATCGCTGAAATGGCCGACCTGCCCGCAGACGTCAGGGAGCGGACAGATAAGCTCGACGCGGTCGGCAATACCACCGCCGCCATCGGTAAGGGATTCGCAATTGGTTCCGCGGCCCTGACGGCCCTGGCGCTATTTGCAGCCTACATGGTTCAAGCAGGTATAACGAGTATCGATATTTCTAATCCCCGCGTGATGGCCGGCCTTTTCGTCGGCGGTATGTTGCCGTTCCTTTTCTCGTCGCTGGCCATGGGGGCGGTAGGCCGGGCGGCCATGGCTATGATCGAAGAAGTGCGGCGTCAGTTCAACACCATACCTGAATTGAAGGCAGCGCTGGCGGTAATGAAGAAGTACGATGAGCATGAAGAAATGTCAGGCGAAGACCAGAAGGTCTTTGATGCAGCCGACGGCAAGCCCGAGTATGCCCGGTGCGTTGCAATTTCAACGACAGCAGCCATTAAAGAAATGGTGGTGCCGGGGTTGCTGGCGATTGTTTCGCCGGTGCTGGTCGGCTTCATATTCGGTCCGGAAACTCTGGGCGGTCTGCTGGCCGGCGTCACGGTCGCCGGGGTACTGATGGCTATCTTTCAATCGAACGCGGGCGGTGCATGGGACAATGCCAAGAAAATGTTCGAAGAAGGGGACGGCCTGGTCATTAAGGGCGAACTGTTTGCCAAAGGCTCCGAGCCGCACAAAGCCGCGGTCGTGGGTGATACGGTGGGTGATCCCTTCAAGGATACATCCGGTCCCTCTCTAAACATCCTGATTAAGCTCATGTCGGTGGTGTCGTTGGTGATTGCGCCGCTGCTCGCGTTGTAGTTTGGATGGAACAGGTAGTCTCTCGTTGTTGTTACCTCGCGTACTGTTTCATAATGGTAGGAAGATACATGGTACCTGAGGACGGGGAATAGGACAGGCGTATGATTGGTTTTTTTAATGTCATCGGGGCGCGAATCATATGGGCTTTAGTCAATCTGGGCCAGTTTTTCAGTATGATCATCGAGATCGTCCGCCTTTTGCCTCGTATTCGTATCTACTGGTCCTACACCACGGCTCAGATGATAGAAATTGGGCTGCATTCGCTGCCGATCATCCTCTTTATTGCGTTCTTCGCAGGAATGGTTACGGCGGTACAGACCGGATATCAGTTTCAGGCCTATATTCCGCTCTACCTCGTGGGAAGCGTGGTGCTGGAATCTGTCGTGCTGGAACTGGCGCCGGTTCTGGGAGGGTTGGTTCTGTCCGGCCGTGTAGGCGCTAAAATAGCAGCTGAAATTGGTACCATGAAAGTAACCGAGCAGGTTGACGCCATGGAAGCCATGGCCATGAACCCCTATCTGTATCTGGCTATCCCGAGGATTCTTGCGGGGATGGTAATGGTTCCCCTCCTGGTGGTGTTCGCCGACCTGATGGGGGTCCTCTCGGGTCTGGTGGTCGCGGTGAACACGCTGGATGTCTCCATACCCGATTTCGTAAAGGGAATGCGGGAGTTCTGGAATGAAAGAGACGCCTATTTCGGTGTTACAAAAGCGTTCAGCTTCGGATTGGCGATCACATCCATCGCTTGTTACCAAGGATTCAAGGTCCCCACGAATTCAGGTGCCGAGGGCGTAGGTGCGGCTACCACAAATACGGTGGTCGTTTCCTGCCTTGTGATACTGGTACTGGATTATGTACTGGCAAAATCCTTGCTGTATACAGTTATCTGATTAAAGGAGTTCCACAGTGTCGAACCCTTCCAAGAAAAACAGGATACCCGACGAAGCCAAGCTGGGAGGCGTGTTTGTCCTGGCGATCCTGGTGTTTGTATTCGGTCTGTTTTTCCTGAAAGACTACAGGATTACCGGCGGCACGTATGAGTTGAAAGCCAAATTCGAAAATTTATCCGGTATCAAAAACAAGGATCCGGTGCTGTTCGGAGGCGTGAAGGTCGGAATGGTCATCGGCGTCGGATTCGAGGATCATGCGCCTTACGCCATCATGAGGATATACGATGAGTTCACGGTGCCTGTGGACTCCAAGGTTCAGGTGATAAGCAGGAGCATGCTCGGGGAACTGGGGCTTGAAATAAAACGTGGGACCAGTACGACTATGGCTCAGGAGGGAAGCGTACTAGAAGGCATGGGCGCTCTGGGTTTGGACAGCGTGATCGGCAAGGCGGATTCCCTCAGCGGCGGCCTACAGTCTCTGCTGACTAACGTCAATCGTTTATTTGGTGATGACCTGGACAGGTCCCTCTTGGGGAGCCTGAACAATGTGGAAGCGCTTACAGGCGAAATGAGGGTGACACTGCGTCAGGAGCAGAGCCGAATCAACAGAACACTGTCAAATCTCGATTCCTTGCTCAATACGGCGAAGGAAATATCCGTTTCGGAACGGGAAAAAATATCGGCAACAATGGGCAATATGAGGAAGGCCTCTGCCCGCCTGGACGTAATGATATTGGAGTTTCAAGGCGTTTCTTCGTCTCTGGCTGCCATCATGCAGAAAATCGAACGCGGCGACGGGACGCTGGGGAAGCTGGTGAATGATGACAAACTGTATACGGACATGAATCGTCTTATGGTCAATCTGGACGGTCTGGTGTCGGACCTCAAGGAAAATCCGAAGCGCTATCTGAACGTGTCCATATTCTAATTGTCAGGTTTTCATTTCCGTCAGGTCGGGTGAATCTATCACAGAACCGATTGCCTGCCGTGATGTCCCGTGTCCAGACTGGTAGGAAACACGACGTCCAGGATCACCTTTCGCGTGTGTTTTACGCACAGAGTTCCGTTCTGATACGTCCAAGCGTTTCCTCTTCCTGAAGACGAGCATCGGGGAACACCGGGTCCATCCGGGTACCTGCAGCGATTCCGTCCCGGAACGTGTGGCGGTGTAGATAACCACTGTCATCTGTTCCACTCTCCGCACTCCATATTGCCGTCATCCTGTATATGCGAGGCGGGGGAATTTGTCTGGAGGCAAACATGTCCAATGTTCTGCCGGAACGGCTCGATGCCTATCTGTCCGGCCTCATGCCGGACCGCGATGAGATATTGACTGAAATGGAAGGCTTTGCGAAGGATCATCGCGTACCGATTGTTGGACCGCTGGTTGGCCGAGTCCTGCACCAGCTGGCCCTTCTCAAAGGCGCCAAGCGGGTCTTTGAAATGGGGTCGGCAATTGGTTATTCAACCATCTGGATCGCCAGGGCCATAGGTGAGGAAGGAAAGTTGTACTATACGGACGGCAGCGAGGAAAACGCCGTCCGGGCGAGAGATTACCTGGCCCGGGCAGGCGTATCGGACCGGGTAGAAGTGATGGTAGGCGATGCACTCGCGTTGTTGGAGCAGACCGAGGGGTCCTTTGACATTATCTTCAACGATGTGGACAAGCACGATTATCCCCGTGTTTTCGATCTGGCCCTGCCACGCTTACGGCAGGGCGGCCTGCTGATAACGGATAATGTCCTGTGGAGTAATCGCGTACTTGAACCATCCGATGATCTGGATACCGAGGCCATACAGGAGTACAACAGAAAAGCAAACGAGTCGAGTGATGTGTGGACGACGATTATTCCGATACGCGACGGTGTGTCCGTCAGTCTGAGACTGTAAAATCATCCATCCACATTGGAATCATAAGGACAGTAACAATGAGTACACCCATATCTTATGCTGATTTAAAACAGGCCGATGCCTGCAGATATGACGGCGTGTCCCTGGGAGAAGTGATGTTGCGAATCGATCCCAGGGATGTACCTACGGCCCGTGCAAGGGACAACGTGCGGCTTTACCACGGCGGCGGGGAGACCAACGTTTCCTGCGGGCTGTCCTATACATTCGGCCTCCGAACCGCTGTATTAACCGCACTCGTGAATGATTCGGTCGGTGAGAATATCAGGAACCAGCTGAGAGAGGCCGGGGTCGGTACCGAGAAAATAATCTGGTGGAACACGAAAGATGACGGGTCAGAGTACTCTACGGACGGCAAGGGATCGATAATCAACGGCATCAACTTTACCTATGTGGGCAGCGGCGTAATACCGTCCGAAACCATCTACTACCGCGCAAATTCCGCCGCCACACGCCTGGCGCCCGGTGATTATGACTGGGACACCCTGTTCGGTGAGGAAGGTGTCCGTGTATTCAACACCGGTGGGATCCTGACGCTGATAGGTCCCAGGACCGCCGATCTGGCAATAGATGCCGCACGCAAGGCGGCAGAACACGGGACGTTCGTATCCGCGGATCTCAATTACCGTTCAAAGGTTCAGCCCGACAAGAGCGTAGCCCGCAGCATCAACCAGCAGATTGCTCCTTACATCGGCATGCTCGTGGGTAACGATTCGGATCTGGCGGATGCACTCGGATACGAAACGCATGCGCCCGCTAACGCCACTTTCTTGGAATGGCTGGAAGCCTACAAGGTAACGATAGGACAGGTCGCGGCGGATTTTCCCAACCTGAGTCTTATCGGCACCCAGTGGCGCGGTGCACACAATGCCGATCTGGTTAGCTGGGGCGCCGTACTGTATGATGTACGGAACGACCGGTGGTATGTAGCACCGGTGCGGGAGAATGTTCCGATCCGGGATCGTACCGGCGGAGGCGATTCCTTCGCATCGGGCGTGCTTGCCGCCCTGCTCAAGGGGAAAGATCTCGAGACGGCCGTAAACTGGGGTGCCGCCCACGGAATGCTCGTACAGGAAACCCCGGGTGACATCACTATGATCAACCAGGGGGCCGTTGAGAAGGAGGCGCAGCGGGCCCAGGCCGGCGGCGGGGTGAAAGCGGCACGTTAGTAGGAGCATTGAATAGTGAAAATCGGCAATCCTTGGACCACCGAATAGACGAGGGTAAAATGGCTGGGTATACACCGGATATTGAACGGACAGAACGATTGATCAAGGATGTGGGGAAAGTGGTAGTGATCGGCAAACCGCAGGTGCGGAATAAGGAAGATGTGGGAGCGGACGGCAAACCGGTGATTCGCCCGGAGTATATCGTGGCTTTGATAAAGGGTGTGTGGGAAGCCGGGTTACCCGCTGAGCTGACGTTTCGGATTCCGGAATCTATCCTGCGGGAGGCCATGGAGGAACTGGCACCGGAACGGGCCAGATGGTATGCTGAGGGTAAGGAGGTCCTGCTGGGCGTGGGCAGTGTCTGCGCCTATGGGGAACTGGAGGCCGCACTCGGAATGGGCTTCGATTTCGTGGTAGCGCCATCGAACGGCATCGGCGGCACGACGCTGCGGGACGGAGGTTACCGCGATCCGATAGACTTTGTCCGCTTGACAAGGGAAGCCGGCATTTTTTCCGCACCGGCGGCGTTCAGCCCCAGCGAAGTGGGGTTCTACCTGTTCCGGGACGACGGCCTGCGTCCCGACGCGCTTAAGATCTTCAATTCCGAACTGCTGGCCTCCAACGACTCCAAAGCGCTGGGTGGCCTGCTGGCTCCCTTCGCCCGGGACGAAGGGGAATATTCCAATAAAGGGTTTGTAATTATGCCCACGGGGGCAGTGAACCGAAAGACCGGACCGGCGTTTGAAGACGCCATCCGGAAAAACGGGTTTTATCCTGTGCTGGGTATGTCGGATCCGTTAAAGGATATGGCGGAGCGGGCCACGACGAATCCTGCGGATTATACGGCAACGGCGAAGGCGTTTCTGGTGGAGTACGACGGTTAGAAACCTGAAGGAGTGCGGGATGTTCGAACCTACACCTCATCTCCTTCTTCCTCTACTTCCTCTTCCTCCGGCAATTCCTCCCGTACCTCGCCGATCAGTTCGTGGACGCGTTTGCGGAGCCGATCCGCCTCACGGCCGATCTCATCCATCTCTTCCAGCATCTTCTCAAATTCATCATCGCTTATCTTTTTCCGAGACATGCAGCTTCCTCCTCGGATTGGCGGCATCGGAGGGATTCGGTAATCTGAAAAGTGGTTATCACATGTACAGTATAAGCTCAACCATCGCATGTCAACAAAAAATAGCGGTACGCGGACAACCCGGATTTACAGGTTTCTAAACCGGTTCTATAGACCTTGACGCCGTCCGGAATACCAATAAATTACAAATAGGCCGCTTATATTGCATGTGTCAGAAACATGATCGATACCGCCCCGCATCGCTGCAGATGAGGGAGAAGATGGACGATAAACCGAATCAGGAGATCGGGTAGCCAACGTTCTCAAACTTATACACACTGAACCGGACTCAAATCCCCGTCCATGTCAACCCCATCAACGAACCAATGAACAGATCTCCTTCTTCCAACTGGTACGAGAGTGCCTTTCAGCTCGATTATCTCCGAGTTTACAAACATCGAAACGATGACGAAGCGCGCAGGCAGATCGATTTTCTGACCGACACGCTTAGCCTCGAACCGCCTCTTGATGTATTCGATCTGAGCTGCGGGGACGGGCGTCATTCTGTGGAATGGGCCAGGCGGGGATACCGGGTTACCGGCCTGGACCTGTCTGCAGAGCTCCTGGAGAAAGCCCGTGAACGGACGAAAGCGCTCGAACTGGACATAGAGTTTATAAGAGGGGATATGCGCGACATCCCGTACACCGACTCATTCGACCTGCTGGTTAATTTCTTCACCAGCTTCGGATATTTCCGGGAGGATGAGGAAAACGCCCTGGTCCTCAAGGCGATCTTCAACGCGCTCCGTCCGGGCGGACGCTTTCTGATGGATTATCTGAACCGTGACCATGTCCTCCAAACGATCGTACCCCGGGACCGAAAAGAGATCGACGGTGCGGTCCTGGAACAGAGCCGGTGGATATCGGGCGATTCCGACAAGCCGGGTTCGCATGTGCGCATTAACAAACAGGTCATCATGACAGAAGGCGACAAAAGCCGTACCTACGAAGAATCCGTCCGCATGTATACCCTGGAGGAGATGTTCGACATGACTTCCGCCGCGGGCCTGGCCATAACGCATACATTCGGTGATTTCGACGGCAGACCGGTGGACCCGGATGCACCACGGTTGATTCTGATAGGGAGTAAAGGACCGGTTCGTTGATAGGTTGGGAGACGGCAACCCAAAACTCCTAAAGCGTTTCGAAAACATCCGGCCGGACGACTTGCCCGGCCGGATGGCCGCCGGCGAACCGAAAGACCATTGAGCCTATGAACCAGCCCATCATCACATTCCTAACAGATTTCGGCCAACAGGACGGTTTCGTCGGCACCATGAAGGGGGTCGCCCTCGGGATCAATCCGGGGGTGTCGCTCGTGGACATTACCCATGAGGTGCCGCCCCAGGATGTGGAGGAGGCCGCGTATCTTCTCAGGAACGCCTATACCTATTTTCCTGACGGCACGATCCATGTAGTGGTGGTCGACCCCGGCGTGGGTACGGACAGAACGGGGATCATAGTGGAGACAGACAGGTTCCGGTTCGTGGGGCCGGACAACGGTGTTTTTTCATATGTGTATCAGGCGTCGCCCCGCGCGAAGGTAACCTGTATCGACAACCCGGAATACTGCCTGCCTCATGTGAGCCATACCTTTCACGGCCGGGATGTATTTGCACCGGTGGCTGCCCATCTGTCGCATGGCGTGCAGACGTCCGCCTGCGGACCTGAGGTCGACAACTATGTGAGTGGCAGGATATCCACTGCGCATGTGACCAGGGGATCCATACGCGGCGAGGCTATGCATATCGACCGGTTCGGGAATGTGGTGACGAACATATCGGAAGATCAGTTTTTCGAAAGCACCCGCGGCCGGTCGTACCGAATCGAATTCGAAGGCATGATCATCGACCGTTTGAGCGTGACCTACGCGGATGCGGCCCAAGGTGAAATGCTCGCGGTCATCGGAAGCGCCGGGATGCTGGAGATATCGATCAACCGCGGCAACGCGGCTCAGGAGCTGGGTCTGGCCAGAAGGAGTCCAATAACGGTGGTCATGGGGTGAGTGTTCAGGGTAGCCGGCACACAGTGTCTCGAAGGAGGCGCCACCCCTGTGCAACGTCAACTCTTCGGTAGTCGCCCTGCCGTCTTTTCAACAGACTAATGAATCAATCCGGTAAATCCCTTAAAACTTTACAAACCCTCCGCATACGGGTATGACCTGTCCGGTCACGTAATCCGAGAGATCCGTGACCAGAAACTCCACCACCCGGGCGCAGTCGGCGGGCATGCCGAGGCGGCGCAGGGGGATCTGGGCTTCCAGCTTTTCTTTTGTGGGTGAATCGGCGCGGCCCTGAGCGACGGCGCGGGAAGAGAGGATGAGGCCGGGGGCGATGCAGTTGACATTTACGCCGAACGGACCGAGTTCAGCCGCCAGTACCCGGGTGTACTGGATGACTCCGGCCTTGGCCACTTTGTAGGGCATCCCGCCACCGTCTCCGCCCGACCACATGCCGGCCTGGGAGCTTATGGTCACGATCCGGCCGCGGCCCAGCTCCTTCATGGGACCGCTGGCGGCCTGGCAGCAGTAAACCGTGCCGGTCAGGTTCACATCCATGATGAATTTGAAATAATCCTCATGCGCCTGCGAAGCCGATCCGTCGGTGGCATTTGGATGGGCCAGGGAGCCGCCGGCGTTGTTTACCAGGATATCGATCCGTCCGAACGCATCGATAACCTGCCCCATCATGTTATCGACCTGTGACTTTTCGGTTACATCCGCTTCGACACCCAACGACCGGCATCCGAGGGATTCTATCTCGTCCATGACAGTTGCGGCAGTCAGCTTCTCATCGTATTCACGCGCGGCGTCGAGAGATATATCGTTTACAACCACGTCCGCCCCCAGTCCCGCCAGGTGAAGCGCATAGGCCCGCCCCAGTCCGCGCCCCGCGCCGGTAACGAGTGCCACTTTGTTTTTGAGTTTCATGATGGATCACCTCTCCTGAATTTACCCCACTCAAATCTGCTTGACAATCGAACCATTGTAGCCCATACTCGGCCGATCGTCAAGAGGACATTCGTTCCGATATTATCAGGAGTGTAAAATGACTTTGAAGGATAGAATCGTCGTTGTAACGGGAGGGGCCACGGGGATCGGCCGAGGTACCGCCGTTTGTTGTGCAAAGGCCGGTGCAAAGGTAGTGATCGCGGACCTGAACGATGAAGGGATGGGGGAAACGGTCGACATCATCGAGTCCCAGGGCGGTTTGGCCGTGATGGTGCATACAGAC
>CAYYIS010000010.1:0-115107 GCA_964470965.1 uncultured Gemmatimonadota bacterium
TGTCCTTTTCCGATCCCTGTAGCCGCTTGATGGCCCTGTGGAAGCCGAGTGGCAACTGTCCTGAAGTCGTGTGAATTAGTGGGTCTTATGGGATCATTTCCGTCGCTGCTCGAATGCGAACCCTCCCGATGAGGCGGTGCGTTGTCGGGAGGTTGAGAAAATGGTATTTATAGAAAACACTACGGAGTGGATTTTAATGAACCCGACCACCATCCATCTTCACACCGCATATCAAATTGGTCCTGTTGATCCCCGCGTATTCGGCGGGTTCCTGGAACACCTGGGTCGTGCCGTGTACGAAGGCGTGTACGAGCCGGACAACATCCACGCGGACCTGGATGGTTTTCGTTCTGATGTAATGAACGCCATGCGCCGCCAGAGGATGACGGCCATGCGTTATCCAGGCGGCAATTTCGCATCGGGTTATCATTGGATGGACGGTGTGGGGCCGCAGCAGAATCGGCCGACCGTCCGAGAGCTCGCTTGGCAGAGCATCGAGCCCAATACGTTCGGTACGGACGAGTTCATTAAGATGTGCCGAAAAATGGACTGGACGCCCATGCTCACCGTAAACCTGGGCACCGGTATGCCCGAGGAGGCACGCAATTGGGTAGAATACTGCAATTGTCCCCCGGGCACGAAGTACGCCGACATGCGCGTAGCCAACGGTCACGTGGAAGAATACGGCGTCGGCCTGTGGTGCCTTGGCAACGAGATGGATGGCCACTGGCAGCTCGGGCATGTCCCGGCTGAGCAGTACGCCATCCGTGCGCAGCAGGCGGCGAAGATGATGAAAGACGTGGACAAGCGTATCGAAATGGTGGCTTGCGGGTCGTGCTCTGTCGATATGTTCGAAACGTACATGGAATGGGACCGCAAGGTGCTGGAGTATCTGGGAGATTATGCGGACTACATCAGCCTGCACCGATACGTGGGAAACCGGGAGGACGATACCCCGGATTATCTGGCCGTCACCAACGCCATCGATCAGCAGATAGAAGAGATGGACTCCGTCTGTCGATTCGTTCAGGCGAAGCGCAGGAGTAATAAGCGGGCGTATCTGTGTTTTGATGAATGGAATGTGTGGTACAAAAACCATGAAACAGACGGAGAAGGTAAGTTCGCCCCCCATCTTGTGGAAGAGGTATATAATCTGGAAGACGCTCTGGTGGTCGCCGGATTCCTCAACAGCTTCATCCGACATGCCGACGTTGTAAAGATTGCCAATATCGCCCAGATCGTAAATGTCATCGCTCCCATCCTCACTCGAAAGGATGACCTGCTGATCCAGGCCAGCTTCTATCCGATCGAAATGATCGCCAGGCGCCGTGACGGCATCGCGCTTCGGACGATCGTGGACGGCCCTTCCTACGACAGTAAAAATCATGGTACGGCTCCGTACATAGATGCAAGCGCCATTCTAAATGGGGACAAGCTCCAGGTGTTTGCCGTCAACCGAAGCCTGGACGAAATCGCGGAGGTGCGTACAATTTTGTCTGACGGCGCCATAAGCGAGTTCGAAAGTGGTGAACTGCTCACAGGCTCCGACCCAAAAGCGGTCAATTCGTTCGAACAGCCGGATCTCATTACGCCGCAACCGTTTACGGGAGTTAATGTTGCGGATGGAGACGTGGCATTCGAATTGCCGCCGTTGTCTTTGGCCGCTATGACGCTACAGGTCGACAAGTAATCCGAAAGTGAATAATGTCAAAATTCCCTGTCCCCCGGTCGATTTCCCGCCGCCGGATGCTCAAGCTCACTGGCACTGCCGCCCTCGGCAGTGCTCTTTTCGGACGCGCCTGTACGTCGTCCGGAAAAACTCCCGTATCCATCATGACGGCATTAACGGGGGATAAGATTCGGGCGACGGATGCGCTGGTAGCCGAGTTCTCCGAGACCTATCCCACGCTGCCCGTTGAGCATATCAAGGTTCCTTGGGATCAGGGCCATTCAAAGTTTCTGACATCGGTTCTGGGAGGGAATGCCCCAGACATCATGGTGTTGCCCAGCCAGTGGTTTTCCGAATTCCGGGCCATGGGGGCGATCGAGAACCTAACACCCTGGTTTAAGGAGTGGTCGCATAGGGATGTCTATCCTGAGACAGTGACGTTGTGGGCCAGAGCCGCCAGGGCATTCGAGGGTGACGAAGTTCATGGCATCCCGTATGAGGCGGCAGTCCGTTCCATGTTCTACCGGCAGGAATGGCTGGATGAACATGGCCTGGAGCCTGCTGATACCCTGGACGGATGGCGCACGCTTCTGGAAAAAGTGACCGATCCCAACAAAGGACGCTACGGCTATGCGTTCCGCGGCGCCCGCGGTGGCTTCTACAGCTGGTGGGCCATGGCGGAATCGTTCGCCGGGACTAACGCCTGGTTCGACGATGACCATCATTGTATCATTAACAGTCCGGATCATGTGGCAGGCCTTTCCTACTGGAACGATATATACCAAGACGGTCTGGCACCGGCGGATTCGCTCAACTGGGGCTATAACGAACTCGTGCCAGCGTTCTGGTCCGGCCTCTGCGGGACCATGGAGCAGGATCCGGAGGTTATAAAATCCTGTGTGGAACACGGTATGGACGACGCCACGCTCACCACAACCATCATGCCGGCGGGACCAAAGGCACGGGTGTCTCTGGCGGATCTGGGGTTCTTGGCCATGTCTTCGGCGTCGCCTCGCAAGGATTCAGCCTGGAAGTTCCTCTCCTGGATGGCGTCGCCAGATCAGCTCAACCGATACTGCAGGGACGTTAATATGATCCCCCCGTTCAAGAAAAGCATGTACGATCCGGCACTGGGCCAAGGGCTGTACCGCTCGTTTCTGGATATGATCACGGATCGGACCATGCTGCCGAACTGGTATCCGAACTATCTGCCTGAGATGGGCGAATTTCTTGAGGTGCGTGCCACCGAGGAGCATCAGAACATGCTCCTGAAGCGTCAATCTCCTCAGGAAACTATGGATAAACTGGCTGATTTCATGACAAAAGCCGAGAGAAAATTCACTGACGTACACGGTCCGGACACACCAAAGCCACCGGTATAAAAAGGAATCGATTCATGCCTACTCCATCTGTCTTATCCCGACGCCAAATGCTCAAACTCAGCGGCGGCGCCCTGGTCGGTACCTCATTGCTCGGCTGCGGTCCAGATAACAGCGATAGGCTGACGGTCATAGCCCCTCTGGGTGATTTGAAAAATCGTGCGATCGAACGCCTGTGCCAGGAGTACACCGAATCACATCCAAACAGCCGGGTTGAGTTTATGCCGGTCCCCTGGGATCAGGCTCATTCCAAACTGTTGACCATGATCGCTGGAGGCAAACCCCCCGACCTGATGTTTCTGACCGGCCAGTGGGTGGCGGAACTCAGAGCCATGGGTGCCATAGAAAATCTGGAACGCTGGCACGGGGACTGGGAATATAGGGACATGTTTACGCCGATCGCAATGCAGCGGGCCGAGAGCTCGGCAGCCATTGAAGGGGATGCGGTGTACGGTCTGCCCTTTGAAGTTACTGTAAGGGCGATGTTCTATCAGAAACAATGGCTCGATGAACTTGGGTTGGAGCCAGCCGTGACCAGGGCGGATTGGCGAATAGCACTGGAGAAAATGACAGATACACAGAGAGAACGCTACGGCTATGCGCTGCGGGGCGCTCGTGGAGGCTTCTGGTCCTGGTGGGCGATTGTAGAGGAGTACTCGGGCACCAACCAATGGTTCGATATGGACAACAGATGCATTATAAACAGTCCGGAGCATGTGGCCGGTCTTTCATACTGGAACGACCTGTACCAGGACGGCCTGACTCCCCGAGATTCCCTAAACTGGGGCTATACGGAACTCGTGCAGGGATTCTGGTCGGGTTCATGTGGGTGTATCGAGCAGGATAACGAGGTGGTCGCCACCTGTGTGGAACATGGTATGGACGAAACTTCTTTGGTTACCGCCATTATGCCGGCCGGCCCAAAGGCCCGGGTGGCTTCCGCCGATATCTGGATGTTGAGCATGGCATCCGGTTCGAGGAAGAAAGATGCAGCCTGGGAGCTGTATTCCTGGTTGCTGTCACCGGGGCCACTGGGGGACTATTCCCGCGATACCGGCGTGATCCCGTCGTTCAAGTCGGGGTTGTCCGACCCGATTCTCGAACAGGGTTTCTATAAACCGTTTGTGGACATGGTCAGCGATACTGACAATTTGGCCAACTGGTATCCGAGCTACCTGCCTGAGATGGGCGAATTCATTGAGGTGATGGTGACCGAAGAGCAGCAGAAGATGCTCCTGAAACAACAATCCCCCCAGGACACCCTGGATAGGCTGGCTGATTTCCTGAACACAGCGCACAGAAAATACGTGGATAAAAACGGTCCGGACGTGCCAAGGCCACCCAAACAAGCGTGAAAAAATCCGAGCCCTATCTCCTTCTCTCCCCAGCCTATCTGCTCATCGGCGGTTTCATGTTCTACCCGATGGCGACCGTGCTGTTTCTCTCCTTTCAGCAGTACCAGCTCATGGATCCCCTGAACACGCCATTCATCGGCCTGGACCATTACGGTGCTATGCTGGAAGACAGCTACTTCTGGCGCAGTCTCCGGAATTCGGTGGTCTGGGTGGGCCTGTCCCTGCTGTTTCAGTTTTTATTCGGATTCATACTGGCGCTGCTGCTCAATAGCACCCAATTCCGCGGCAAAGGACTGTATCAGGCGGTCGTTTTTACCCCGTGGGCGGTATCGGGCTTTCTAATCGCTGTTATATGGGCATGGATGCTGAACGGTGAATTCGGCGTGGTGAACGACCTCCTGACGCGGTTCGGGATCGTGGACGAAAAGATCGGTTTCCTCTCGCGAAGCGATACAGCCCTGCTGTCTTGTGTGATCGCCAATATCTGGTTCGGGATCACCTTTTTTGCCATCATGCTGTTCGCTGCACTCCAGGCCATCCCACAGAGCCTGTACGAAGCGGCAGATATGGACGGTGCCTCGGCCCGGCAGGTATTCCTGCGGGTGACCGTTCCGATGGTGAAGTCGACCATCGTGGTGACCGTCCTGCTGCGGGCGATTTGGATCTTTAACTGGGCCGACCTGATCTGGGTCATGACCAAAGGGGGGCCCGCCGGCTCCTCGCAGACACTGGCGCTGTACGTCTTTCAGAAAGCTTTTCTCGGACTCGATTTCGGATACTCCGCAGCGCTGGGCGTGGCACTGACGGCTCTATCCCTGATGTTTACCGCCGTTTTTCTGAAGGCTACCCGGTTTCATGAAGACGAGGTGATTCCATGAAGCGGCGAAATGCCACTCACAGAATCATCAGCGCCTTCGGTCTGATAGCCTTCTTCGTGTTCGTGACGTTTCCGATCTACTGGATGGTCATTACCTCATTTACGGCGGAAAGCGACCTGTTCACCTTGCCGCTGCGTTATTTCCCCGCGGGGGCAACGTTCGATCATTATGTAGCGACGCTGATTCGTACCGATATCCTGCGCTATTTCACCAATAGCTTAACTGTGGCGAGTGTCGCATCCGCCTGTACACTTTTGGTGTCAGTGCTGGGCGGCTATGCGTTGGCGCGGTACAGATTTCGCGGTAAACAACCCACAATTCTGCTGTTCCTAGCCACGCAGATGATGCCGATGGTCGTTCTGATCGTGCCGCTGTTTATTGTATTCAGGACCCTCGGCCTGCTTAACACGCTCTACAGCCTTATGATCGTTTACACCGTCCTGAATATTCCTTTCTGCACGATGATGATGCAGGGGTTTTTTAAGGGAATTCCGGTGGAGCTGGAAGAGGCTGCGATGGTAGACGGCTGCACTCGTTTCGGGGCTATCGCCAGAGTAGCGGTGCCGTTGACGCGGCCTGGCCTGATCGCCACATTCCTGTTCGCGTTCATCGGGGCATGGAATGAATTGTTATTTGCGGTGATGTTTCTGAACACGGATGCCACGTTCACGCTGCCGGTGGGTCTGTATATGTTCATCAGCAAGTATGACATACACTGGGGGCGCATGATGGCCGGTGCCACCATCGCCCTGATTCCGGCGCTTTTCGTGTTTGGCTTTGTGCAGCGGTATATGGTGAAAGGTATGTCGCTGGGGGCGGTAAAGGGATAGATTACCGGTTCGGTAACAGAATCGGCCGCACCCACACCTCATAGACACTGCGGCCATCGGAGATGATGGACCGGCCGGACAGGAAGCTGTAGGCGGAGCGGGCCAGGTCCCCATTCAGTGTTTTGAACCCTCTGTTTCTGGAACCTTTGATATCTCCGAGCGCTACCTCGGAAAGCGGCCATTGTTTCGCGGAATCGGCCTTATCCGACAGGTAGGAAGGCAGCGCCTGAACGGCTATCTCGATCTTATCGGGTACGAGGGGTTTTGACTTGGGGTGGTTGAACGATGAGAGATACTGACTGAACCCATACAGCATATTCCAGGCAGGCCCCAGTTGTTCATTTCCCGAACGCGCTTCCAGAAGAGTCTGCCTGTAGCGGTGCAAAGTGGGCGGACTGTGCATACCTAACCAGATGACTACCGTATTCTTGTTATTAGGGTCAAGTGTCTTCTGCACGCTCTGGATGTAAGGATCTTCCCGTTTCAGACGGTTCGCCGTAATGCCGGAAAGGCGATAGGCATCTTGCAGACTCCGCACAAGAAACGCCTGTTCCTCTGGAGTCAGCTGTATTTGCTGGTACAGGGTGTCGGTCAAACCGGGGCGATACACGATTAGGCCGTCACGATACATTATAAACTGAGGTGATCGGGCAACAAACATGGATTTGACCGTTGTTGATCCAGGGATAAGCTGCCGCCAGAACGCCGGTTCCCTGTCTTCATCCTGTGCATTTACTACCGGTGTCGCCGTAGCCAGTATAAGGCAAATGAAAAGATTAAGCCGTAATTCGGTTGAACAAACAAAAAAGTCTTTTACCATAATTTCCGATCTCGAATAGTTATGATCTGTAACCGATGCAAACGCCCCATGCGGGAAGAACGACGTAGTTTCCACAAACAGCGTAAATGGCGATGTCCTGCCTGTGGTAAAGTGCGGTTTCAGCAACTCAGGTCCCGGTATCCGGGGTCTCGCCGTAACCTGCGGCGTCATTGACCTCTCTTTACGGCTGCTCCAGATTGTCCCTGTATTCGTTGTAGGTCGCCCTGTGTTCCGGATCGAGAGCAATCAATTCGTCATAGACAGCCGGTGAGGTTTCCGTTTTGAATATTTCCGCCAGCTCGATAAAGTGAGCATTCAGGAATGACTTTACATGCTCATCCCTCGGATTTTTCGCGTATTGTACTTTCAGGTTTTCCACGGCTTGACGGCACAGAACCTTGGCTTCAGGATTATTGTTGTTGTTCTGGTTAGTGAGGCCCTTGTAGAAATACAGGCGAATCTGCCGGTGCGGTTTGTAATCATCTGAAAGCAGCCCTTCCACCAGGGCCAATCGTTCGTCCCAGCCTCGTTGAAAATACTGATCAAACCGACCCTCCATACCGATGACCTGTGCCCGTCTGAAATGATCTTCACCTCCGAATTCTGAATATTTATCCAGTTCATGGCCGATCATGATATGCACGTAAAAATCAACAAGCCAAGTCACCGAGTGAAACCGGCGTTCATCGTGCTGAAACTGATCTTCACGTTCGAATTCGAAAAACCACCAACGGTCTAAATATTTAATATCCAGTCCGTTGGTAGCGGTGAGTTTCGAGCCGTATCGAGTTTTTATAATGCTGCCCTGGTAGGCCAATGGCCCTTCGATAAACACCTCGACCGGGTTGTTCAGGTTTTCATTGATCCAGTCCCACCCTTCTACATAATTTTTGAGATCCCGACCGAAATTCCGCATGTCCTCCCGTTGCGTCTGGGGCAGTGTCTCAAGCGTAAAGTCGAATTGAGCGGAAACCTGCTGGCCGTGCGAGGCACAGGGTAGCCCCAGACAAGATCCTATGATGAAAACCGACAGCAGATGGCGGCAGGTGTATGCCATAGTCACACTCCATGAACGGCTATAAAACATTTATTATTCACAATATTGCTTAATAGTATACTGGCTGTTATGTCACCAGAGGGATTTTGGTATGGTACACACAGATTTTACCGTCCACTTGCGGTGTCAGATGTTGGGAAAGTTCCAGATCCGCTGCCTTCTTTCCCGCTGGGATATCCGTGACTATGGACAAGGGAATGGATGCAGGAGTCTGCTCTGCATTGGCGGTCCTTTTCGCATCGTAATACTGAATCAGCCAGGAATCCCGCCGAAATCCGCAGAAGGTGACCACTCCCCGCGCGATTTTCCCTAATTTTGAGTGGTCAAGCACCAGTATGATCTCGGAGGCAGCCTTAATAAATCGCTGCTTCATTTCTATGATGTAGGGATTGTTGACCAGCAATCCGGTATCCGGATGAAACCCGGTGCCCGTGAGAACCGCCTTGAACGGACCCGCCCAGAACGGATGGTAAAATTCATCGCCGCCAGGACATTCCGCGTAACAGAACGATCGGGGTACGGGCACGCCCCCAAGCTGTACGATTTCAATACCGCCTTGGGTATACAGTTCAAGCACATGGGGGGCGTAGCTGTTGGTTATGATTCGTAAGCCTTCCTTCTGATCACCCGCAATCTGATAAGCGATCCTATCGGTTGTTCTGCCGGCGTCCAGAAGCAGATGATCCCAGTCTCCGATCATCCGTGAGCTCACATAGTCACCAAGCAGGTGTAGCGCTTCCAGTTCACCATCTTTGGAACTGTCCATGAAACTACGGTAAAGATGCGCCTCTTCCACCAGCTCCGCACCACCGTAATATCGATTTAAATGGTGTCCGCGGGCCTTGAGCACCTCGCTGACCTCATCGAAATCTCCGCGTATTGCCACATCCGTGATCCCGAACTCTTCGCTCAAATCCCGGGTGTTAACACGGCCGTCTCGCATGAGACGGATCAGAATTGCCTGCTGTCGTTGGTCTTTACCGGTCTTAGGCATCCTGCATTACCTCCCGCCAATGAAAACTTAAGTGTCAACGGCGTGTTTGTCAAGAAACAGATTGGTCGGGTAAGCAAGAAACAGATTGGTCGGGTAAGGTGGACTATTGAGACATCTCAAAAGTACAAACAGAGGCTGTCGCGTCAATATAAGGCCCGGTAGAGCAAAAAAACCAGTATGACGCCGATTACTTAGTTATTTTTTAATTTTGTTTGTTGTTTTTCGTCTTCTTTTTAATAAAAGAAATAAACCTTTTATTTTGAACAATTTAACTTATTTTTTATTAAATCAATTAAAAATTATAAGTTGACTTTTTGTTTTGTTTTTATTATTCTTTAATAAGTTCAAAACAAATTTGGATAGAAAGAAAATATAAACTCTTCGGAAATCAGGAGGGATATGGTGGAGAACCGAATAAATATCGGTATTAATGGATACGGGCGTATTGGTCGCGCGTTTCATCGTCACTCCATTCAGGATCCTTCGGTTCATATTGCTGCCATCAACAGCAGAACTGATGCCGAGACCATGACCCATTTGCTAAAGTACGACTCGGTCTATGGCCGGCTCGATGCGGAGGTGGAAGTCGCGGATTCCGGTTTTTCAGTCAACGGTGAAGAGATTCAGGTTTACCAGGAACCCTCGCCGGAGTCGATTCCGTGGGTAGTGCACGACATCGATATTATTGTCGAATCGACCGGTAAATTCAAGGACCTGCGGTCTACTGCCGCCCATCTAGCGCGTGGGGGTCAACATGTGATTGTTTGTTGTCCTCCGATTAGTGACGCTATTCCCGCCATCGTGATGGGGGTAAACGAACAGACGGTCAATCTGAAGCAGACGCCGATAATCTCCAACGCAAGCTGCACTACCAACGCTCTGGCTCCGATGCTCCGTGTACTCGACGAAGCCTTCGGGATCGAGTTCTGTTCCTTCCGCACCATCCATGCCATCACCGATTCCCAGCACCTTCTCGACAACGCAGATGCAAATCCAAGATACGCACGTGGTGCGTTTGAGTCCATTATTCCCTCTGCCACTGGCGCTTCGGATATGATCAAGAGTGTGTTCCCGCATTTGCAGGGAAAAGTAAACGGCTTGGCCTATCGGGTTCCCACACGCACCGTATCGAACATTGACCTGTGTGTGAAATTGATAAAACAGGTCACCGCGGACCAGGTCAATCTGTGTTTTATTGAAGCTGCTAACGGGGTGATGCACGGCATTGTCGGCGTCACTGACGAACCCCTTGTCTCTATCGATTTCAGTGGCGATGCAAGTTCCGTGACGGTGGATCTGGGGCTTACCACGGACTGTGGCAACAGCCTGTTCAATCTGGCAGGCTGGTATGATAACGAATGGGGCTACAGCGCCCGGGTTCTGGACCTGGTTCACCATGTGGCGGATCATACCTTAACATACGACGAAAACGAAAAGTCATCTGCCCTTTCGCTTACTGCCTGAACCCGAAAACACAACCAAGGAGCGAACCATGTGTGATGTCTGTTCTGAACTGAATGTGAATGCCTATCTTGCCGACAACTGGGCACAGCAGTATGAACGTAAGGGACTTACGTCGCCCGGTTTCCTTCAGAACACGATTTCGGACGGCGAAATGGACGATGTGCTGACGGCCGTACACTACGGAAACGAAGGTCATGCCTTCTTCGCCGGCGCTGGTGTAAAGACTTATCAGGATCTGGTAGATCGGCTTTGGGACCTGTCAAAGCCGCGAGTGGTGCATTGACAGGTCTTCAAGACGCTACAGATTTGATAGTATCAAAGGGAGTGTGGATGGTCCCGTCACGCTCCCTTTTCTTATACTTGCTTCCTACTAGATTGACTTTTTTGGACCCTTGCCGTATCTTGCGATTCGGTTAATGAACCAGATGCCATAACATCCTCATGATTCATTGAGTTATTGATTGCAGGAACAGAATGCCGGAACGATTCGAAGAGACCATACAGAGTACTCTTGCAGATGAGCGGGGCACCATTTACAAAACCTACGACGGTACCGGCGTTCGTTTTGCACTGGCATTTCCAAACACCTACTACGTCGGCATGTCCAACCTCGGCTTTCAGACGATCTATCGCCATGTGAACGTTCGGGAGGATGTGGTTTGCGAGCGGGTCTTCCTGCCGGAGCCTGAAGATGAGCAGGCGCTGTGGCGCACCCGCACGCCGCTGTCTACCTACGAGTCCCGCACACCGCTGTCCCAGTGCGACATCGTGGCGTTTTCTTTTTCCTTCGAGAACGACTATGCCAACCTGATTCGCATCCTGAACCTGGCCCGAATTCCACTGTTTGCTAAAGATCGCACCCGATACGATCCGATCGTACTTATCGGGGGTGCGGTAACCTATATCAATCCGGAGCCGCTGGCAGACTTCGCGGACGTTATGATCATAGGCGACGGAGAGGAAGCGGCGTACCGGTATCTCGATCAGTATAATGAGGATCGTGGAAAGAGCCGGGAAACCCACTTGAGTCATGCGTCGATGCTCGATGGAACGTACGTGCCTTCGCTGCAATCGTTCGATCCGGTTGAATTTAATGGCGCGACGCTGGGCCATATAACAAAACAGTCCGCACCTGATCTGGATCATTTTCCGGCTTATTCCGGTATACTAACATCAAACACGGAATTCGGGGAAACGTTCCTGTTTGAGATTTCCCGGGGTTGCCCGAGGCGCTGCCGGTTTTGTGCCGTGAGCTATGTATATCCCCAGTTCCGGGCTCTCTCTCCGGACACAATCCTCGGAATTATTCAAAGCGAAAACGAGCGGTTGGCCGTAGATGGACGCCCAGGAATAGAAACGGTCGGACTGGTCAGCTCCGCCATGTGTGACTATCCACATCTGGACGAGCTATGCGCCGGCCTGGATGCGATGAATGTGCGCGTTGGGGTGTCTTCCGTACGGGTCGACCTGATACCGGACAGCTTACTTGACCTGATGCTGAAAAGCGGGTTGAAGACCATGACCATCGCGCCGGAGGCAGGTTCGGAGCGGCTGCGCAAGGCCATCAACAAACCCATTTCGTCGGAACAGATTCTAAACGGTGCCCGCAGGATCCTGGATAGGGGAATAAAGAATTTGAAATTGTATTATATGGTCGGCCTGCCGACAGAGATTGACGATGATATAGATGAATTGATCCACATGTCGATGCAGTTGGCACAGTTACAGAAAGAACATGGCGTACCCGGCGGTAGATTGCGCCTGAGCATCAACCCGTTCGTTCCGAAAGCACTCACGCCGTTCCAGTGGAGTTCAATGGCGTCCGTAAAGGAAATCAAGCGGAAACTGAAACGTGTTAGCAAGGCCCTACGCCGTATGCCAGCCGTGACGGTCAAACACGAGAGCTTGAAATCCGCTTATTTAGAGGCGGTTCTGTCACGCGGAGGCAGAGAGCTGAGCGAATTCCTGATCGCAACCGACCGCCTTGACGGCGACTGGAGACGCGCGGCAGCCGAGATAGAACTCGATGTGGACGCTTACCTGGGAAACATGTCAGACCGCGCCGCTCTACCCTGGGATTTTATCTCATCTGAAAAAGAGCAGCACCGCCTGCGCTGGGAATACCGGAAAGGCCACGGTCTGCCTTATCGGGAAAAAGATCTGAAAACCACTTAAGAATAAAGACCGCGTCATTCCTTTATCCTTGCAAACTCCTTCCGTCCTCTGTTGAACAACTCTCCCACTGCCTGTCTCTGATCGTCATTAGCATAACGGCCCCTGCGGGCGATCCAGTCGAGTGACCGGTCTATAGCGCGGATGAAAAACTCGGCATCTTCCCGACGCTCGGCCGATGGTTGTCCTACTTCGAACCATACAGGGCTGGTATGAGCGTAGACAGCCTGGTCGAAACTGTCTCGCGCCGGACCGTTGCATCGGGCAGCCACCCAGCCGTCCGTTTCTGGAGTTATGTCAACATGGATCTCACCGGCATAGGACCCTTCCGAATGCTCCCACCGCTGGGCTACCTTACCGTTTTTTACAAGTTCGATTCGCTTTAGAGGATAATGGGACTGCCACGTGATATGGCCATCGACTGTTCCTCTGCCCGACAATTGGCTTCCGGGCAGCTGCCCGTCTACATTGAGAAACAACGCCGGACCGTTTGTTATGAATGTGCGACCTTGCTGAAGGCCTTCGATCCAGTTGTCGTAAGAGAAATCGCCACCTGTCTGTACATACACCCGATTGTTCGAACAGACGAACCAATCCGACCCGGTGGAGGCGGGAAGAAACAGGCCACAGTTAAGGAGCTTATACCAGATATCGTATTCCGGGTCAGACCAATATGGATCGAACAGGTTGAACCCATCCAGTTTGCCCAGAGCGGCTGCCACCGGTGCCTCCATGCCGACACCATTGTGGCACCACAGCACGACGCCACCCTGCTGCCGGGCATCGTCGCAGGCAAAGCAGATCGGGGGAAAATCCGGGTCAAAATCATTGACCAGGACCCCGCGGCTGACCGGTTCTATGACATTTCGGATACGCAGGAACATCACATGTCCGTAGCCCATATGCCAAGGGGTATCGTTGTGACGGTTTTCTTCACCGATATCCACCACGTGATGGGCGGTCGATGCATCCGTCATGACGCCCAGAGGGAATCGGTTGCTGGCATACGGCAGATCCCGGCGCTGTAAAATGCTTACAACGGTCACACTGAGGCCGTGTACATGCGGTTCGAGGCGCAGCCTTTCTTCGGGTTGTTGTTCTTTCTCATCATAGTGAATATGCGTATTGCCCGGATACCAGTGCTGAGACGGGAGATCGGCCCATCGTTTGAGGGGTAGTTCGATATCGATATGCCCCTTGGCCGGTACGGCGAAGGTCTTGCGCAGAGGTTCGTATTCTGTGCCCCGCTCCACAATGATATCCACTGCGCCGCGGGGAACATCCACTTCGAACGTTCCCTCGCAATAAAAAAACGGGCGTCCCGGGCCGACCTTGAGTACGCTGTCACCGGGGGAACGGAAATGCCCGGTGCTGTCAAGCACATGCACCTTTGCGGCAGCGGGGGCGTTGGAAGTTCCATCGTGGATAGTGCCGTGCAGGGTCGGCATGGGCGTATCTCCTGGATTGAAAAATTACAGTCTGGTATGGTGGTCGTTAGGTCCTGATAATCAAAAACCATCTCAGGGAACTGTCAAGGTTGACCTGTTCCTGCCTGTTGAAATGAGCGGCATAAAACCTTGCATATGGACCCCTGATCGTGTATACTGCTATCAATACCTCGTTGCTTGCAGACTAACTTGCAGCTGCGCTAAACTGAGGGCATAAACGTATAATTGTTGTCGGTTCTGAAACGGAGATAATATGCGCGCAAATTTTGAAACATCCATGGGGCGGATCGTAGTTGAATTGTTCGCCGAAGAATCACCGATGACGGTAGAGAATTTCGTAGGTCTTGCAGAGGGTGGTAAAGAATGGACGGACCCCAGAACCAACCAGGCCACCACGGTACCATTGTATACCGACACCGTCTTCCATCGCGTCATTCCCGATTTTATGATTCAGGGTGGCGATCCGCTCGGTCAGGGTACAGGCGGTCCGGGGTATGAGTTTGAGGATGAGGTGAATTCCGGCCTGAAGTTCGACCGAGAGGGCTTGCTGGCTATGGCGAACCGCGGTCCCAACACGAACGGAAGTCAATTCTTCATCACCCATTTACCGACTCCCTGGCTCGACGGCAAGCACACGATTTTCGGGCAGGTGGTGGAAGGGCAGGATGTTGTGGTCGACATAGGTAACGTGGCGCAGGGCCCCAACAATCAACCGCAGACGCCGGTTGCCCTGCACAAGATAACGATCGAGCGGGAATAAGTAAAAGGAGGACGAAATGATAAGCAGGTTGTCGAGTCAAACCAGCCTGTGCGGCCTTGCTATAGCTGCATGGATTCTGATAGGAGGTATGGCCTGCGGTGGGGGTGAAAACACCCAGAAACCGCCGTTGGCCGGTACGCCACAACGGATGATCATCAATACGACCGAGGGTAACATCGTATGTGAACTGTATCCGGACAAAGCGCCCATCACCGTCAATACCATATCGGAGCTTGCAGAGGGATCGCGGGAATGGATTCACCCGGAGACCGGCCAGAAAATGATAAATAAACCTTTTTATGACGGTATTATCTTCCATCGTGTGATTCCGAACTTCATGATCCAGGCCGGCGATCCCCTTGGCAAGGGATACGGTGGTCCGGGGTTCGAGTTTCAGGATGAATTCTCCGAAGATCTGACCTTCGACAAGGTGGGCCGGCTGGCCATGGCCAACCCCGGACGGCCTAACACGAACGGCAGCCAGTTTTTCATTACCGTTACAGATGATGCGATGGTTCAGGGTTCATTGAATTTCAAGCACACGATTTTCGGTCAGGTGGTAGAGGGCCAGGACGTGGCGGTTGCTATCTCGAAAGTCGCGCGTGACGGTGGAGATAAGCCACGGCAGGATGTAGTGATAAACTCAATAACGATCGAAAGAGAGTAGTTAAAAACCTTGGGAGCAGCGTAAAATGAAAAAATGTCTCATGTCCTGTGTGACTGTTCTGTTAGTTTCAGCGTCCTGTGCCTCGTTCGCGTCTGCTCAAACGTCGCAACCTGGATCGAGTGACCGCCTGCCTGGGATATATGCGGCCTTTAAGACCAATATGGGTACGATCGTATGCAAACTCTTCGATAAAGTGGCACCCCTGGCGGTCCAGAATTTCGTTGGTCTGGCCGAAGGAACCAAAGAGTTTACAGATCCTAATAATGGTAATAAGGTAAAACGGCCATACTACGACGGCACCATCTTTCACCGGGTGATTCCCGGGTTCATGATCCAGGGCGGCGACCCAACCGGAACCGGTAGAGGCGGCCCAGGTTATGAATTCAAAGACGAAATAAGATCTCTGAAGTTCAACAAGATCGGCCGCCTGGCTATGGCAAACCGCGGCCCTAATACCAATGGCAGCCAGTTTTACATCACAGTTCAAAAATCGTTACCGAATCTGAACGGCGGCTATACGATATTCGGCCAGGTGGTCGAAGGTCAGGACGTGGCGAACGCCATCAGCCGCGTGCAGCGTGGGCGTGGGGATAAACCTATGGTCAACATTGTTCTGGAAACGGTAACTATCGAACGGGTGAAATAACTCAGATTCACTATTGGATACACCATCATGCTGAATTGCGGGACGCTGTGGGCTGTCCTGTGCAGCCTCGCAGTCACTCTCTCTACCGCTACCACGGCGCATGCCTCCGACCACGAATATCCAAATCTTGGGAAACTCTTTGAGCGAATGGAATCCCGGAAGCCCATCCGATCCCCTGCTGGTCTTCGTCCATTTTTGGATGATTCGGTTGCGATCGTAATCGAACAGCAGGATATGGTGTCGTTTCTGGAGGCCGCTGCTGCCGACAGGATCACGCTGTTGAGGGCCACCGCACTCTTTGCTCGGTGGGTCCGTAACGTTGGACTCCCGGTCTATGCGCCGGGGGAGGTGGTTGTCAACGCGTTTAAAAAAGGATTTTCGCTGGGATTGATGTTCCCGGTGGATCATCTCGCCTATTTTTTCTACGTTCCTGATGATTCGATAGGCGGGGATTTTCAGACACATATTCGAGTAATTTATAACAGGCAGTACACGTATCCTTTTGATGAGGATATTTTCGATGCCAATGTGCTGGTCCAGGGAGAAGAAATCGCTTACAGGCTGGAAGGAATGCCAAGGAAGGGGTTTCTGGTTACAACGGATGTGCATTACAGTGGAAACAGTTTTTCCTATTCGAACGTTCAGGGTATAGCAGGGCAGAAGCGCGGTGCCCTTGGATTTCTACAGAAGATTTTCTTTTTCATCCCGAAAACACTGTATGGTATAAGTCTCGAAGAACGCGACCTGCTGATTGATGGCTTCCGCAACCAACGGATCCCTGATTTCGAGACCGAACCAAAATTTCGTGTGCAAAGGCGATAGAAACGAGGGTACCAGCTTTATGGTACGATCCATGCTGGAGGTCCCGATTCACATTAAATCCCATTTAACCGCACTTTAATGTAAAGTCGAACATCAAGGTGGTGCAAGGAAAAGTCAGGTCACCGCACCGTGTAACATGGAAAGGGAAAACGGGAAAGATATCGACTGCTACAGGCCCAGCGTCAGAAACGCATCAATGATTCAAGAGCCCGAAAAGGACCGAAAGGCTCATGGTGGCCCTTCCGGTAGAAGTACGGTAAACGAATGGTTGAGACCGTATTTCAATCAGCTTGTGAATGATGCAGCGGTATTGTCCTAGCGAACAAAAACCAGACGCTAGCTGCGGCTATTCCCAATGCGCCGGCTCCGAAGGCGACAGTTCGAGGATCTAAGATATCCAGCAACAGTCCGCCACTGAGCGTAGACATAGCGGTAGCAAGCGTAAATAATCCGCCATCGGCCGCAAAAGCGCGTCCCCTGTAACTTTCCTTTACAACCAATTGTAATCCCAGTGAGGAGAATACCCACATCACCATACTGCCGCATGTAGATAGCATCAGGCTGATGGCTGCGATCCAGAAAGAAGGGGCGAACGAGAATACGATAAAAAATAGACCGTAACTGGACAACCCCAGATAAATTCCACGACGAAGCGTATGGAGATTAGGTGTAGTTACCAGTTTCATGCCTACCGTTCCGATTAACGTTCCAGCGCCACGGGCGGTGAACAGGATAGCGATACCCAGGTCACCCCGGTCGAACACCTGGCCGCCGAA
This sequence comes from uncultured Gemmatimonadota bacterium, assembly GCA_964470965.1. Lineage (GTDB taxonomy): Bacteria > JAAXHH01 > JAAXHH01 > JAAXHH01 > JABIQT01 > CAYYIS01. Next base: position 17,738 of record CAYYIS010000010.1, read on the forward strand.
CAAGGCGTAAAGCATAACAGCCGCGCCGCTGCCTATAGCCCAGGTCGCTTTTACAGGGAGAAACACTCTGGTAGATCGGTCCCGCTTGATGTATCCGAGGCCTGAGACAAAATCAGAGAAAAAACGGACCGGCTGGCCGGCCCCTGCCGATTTCGGCATGATAATCCGGAGAACGAACATACCGGAAATGAAAAAACTCAACCCATTTAAAACAAACGCTGTATCACGTCCGAAGATTGTCGCTACACCACCTCCGATGGCGGACCCTATGGTCAGCATCAAACCCCAAGTGGCACTGGAAAGTGCGTTCGCGGCCAGAAGTTCTTCCGGACGGCGGACGATACTGGGCAGCGAGGCATTGCGGGTCGCTTCGTAAAAAGGAGACAATCCGGAGAGCAAGGCCATGCACAGGAAGACTAGCCAAACCTCTCCCGGTTCATCTACCAGAAGAAAACCGAAGGCAATGACACCCCGAAGGATATCGGAAGCAAGCATCACCTGTTTGCGGTCGAAGCGGTCTGCCACCACTCCGGCGACGGGTGCCATAAGGAAAGAGGGCAGCGTTTGAGCCAGCATCGTCACGCTGAGTGCGAGACCGGAGTCTGTCAGCTCTAGTACCAGGGCCAATACTGCGATGGTACTGAACCAATCTCCGCCATTGGATATGGCCTGGGACAACCAGAGATTGCGGAAAGAGCGATTGTCTCTCAGCAGTTGTACATAAGAAATCGACGATACATCGTTAGGTGTTGTCACGCCGTTATAGCCGGGATGGGAATTGTTAGGATTTCGGTGCCTCCACGCGGTTGTGCGATGTTGAAATACTGACCGGGCGGTGCTTCTTTCAGTGCACTGGGTCCAACCCATCGATTATACAGGGGCGAAAATTAAAAGTCAAGACACCGCCTGAGAGTCAATTTGCCTTTTCAAAATCAGAATAAACTGAATTAAATGCGATTGATGGGTGGAAAAACGAGGATGCGATAGCCTTGACGTGGCCCCGGCCATAGATTATTATAGATGAAGTCCAACATGCCAGCCCACACGTTCAAAGGATAGCGCCATGAGCAAGCTGAAATCCATCATGGAAAATCGGACAAAAGGGAATCTGACCGGTGGACAGAAAAAATCCTGCTACGATTGCCTGCATGTGCTGCCGGGAATGCACGGGGATGAGGTGACATGCGAAATATACACGTTTAAATACGAACGGTACAGGATCCGCAAAATGGGCGCGGTCTCACCCTCATTCGCTGAAGGGTGTGAATTTTACGAGGCGATGACACCGGATCAGAAACACGCCTCAGAGCGAAAATTCAAAGAGTTTTACAAGCGGCTTGGATAACACGTCCGGCATCTCTGCGCCAAAGAACATGAAACCCCGACCTGTACGGCAATCTCGGACACGGGAAGAAGTATCGGGATTTCCATCTTTCGACAGGCTTATCGTCAGATGTTTGACGGTATTTTATTGAAAGTGATGGAGCGGAAAAATCGACTACCTCTTCTTAAGGATTTGCCACTGTTTTGATAATTCGTCGTATTCTCGCACGGCCACAGTGCGGACACACGGTGCCCTTCCTACTCGTTCATCTTCGGATCTATTGCATCCCTCATACCGTCCCCCATTAACTGGAAACCGAGCATGGTCAGTGCGATCATAATCGTGGGAAATGTGGCCAGGTGCCAGTAAGAACGGATATACGGTGCGTTTTCGCCTGCCATTTGACCCCAGCTGGGGGTAGGTGGGCTGATCCCGATCCCGATAAAACTAAGCCCTGCTTCCGCGAAGATCGCAAACGGAATGCCCAGCGTCAGTTCTATGATTAAAGGTGTCAGGCTGTTCGGAAGCAGGTGGGTGAGGATGATCCGTCTGTGGCTTCCTCCCATGGACTTGGCCGCCCGCACAAACTCTTTTTCCTTCAAAGATAGAATCTGGGCTCTTAGGATTCTGCAGACCCCCACCCATCCCGTGACACCGATCGCCACGAATATGTTGAACAAGCCAGGACCGAAAACGGCCATAATCAGGATGATGAACAGTAATCCCGGAAATGCCGACATTACTTCCACCAGGTACATGATTACTTCATCGATCCAGCCGCCCAGATAACCGGCAATGGCACCAAGCGGGACACCGATCGAAAAGACGATGACCTGAACCAGCAGACCGACCGTCATTGATATCTCCGCGCCGTAGATAACCCGGCTGAAAAGATCCCGTCCGAGACCATCGGTTCCGAAAGGAAACGCCCAGGAGGGCGATTGCCAGGCCACCATGAAATTCTGTTTTGTGTAATGAAGCGGCGCGATCCAGGGTGCCAGGAGCGCGATGTTCGTCAGGAGAAGGACCAAGGCCAGACCGATGAGTGAAAGATTGTTTTTGGCAAAACGCCGGGCGGCGTCTGCCCACAATCCGCTGTCATGCACCTTGAAATAAAAATATGCGCGTGGCCACATCAGGGTAAATTCCACCGCGATCGCTATACGAAACAACTGGCCTGCCCATGAGAAAAAAGGTTCCAGGCCGTACCAGGTAAGGGATTCAGAGAGCGATTCAGGGATATCTTCAGTTCCGTAGGGATATTCGGCCGCCCAGGGGGCGAGCAGCCACCAGTCAACCGCAAGAACGCTCACGGTGATGCCTGCGAACAGGAGGGCGTTGCCTCGTACTTTACGGCAGAATGAACCCCACTGGCCGGTTTCCTTTTTATTGCCTCCTATCCGGTAGATACGCGGCAACATAAAAATCAACTCAAGGGCCAGAGCGATGCGACCTACCTGGAGAATCAAGCTGCTCCAAACCCATCCCAGAACGGCAGATGCCGCCCATTGAAATCCGATGTCTTCCGATGCCGCGACCCCAAATTCTTCCATTAACTACTACTCCTATACCGAATACGCGGATCTGCCCAGGCGTACAACAGGTCCGTCAGACGATAAATCACCACAATCAGCGTGGACCACAGCATGGTTGTGGCCATGATCATTGGATAATCTCGCGCGAAAACACTGGTCGTGAAATATCGTCCGATACCGGGAATTCTGAAGATCGTCTCGATAAAGAAGGAACCGGTAATTAGATTCGCGGCCATCGGACCACCGACCGTCAATAGAGGGATCAGTGCGTTTTTCAATACATGTACGATTATTACCGAAAGTTCGGTCAGCCCTTTGGCCCGTGCGGTGCGTACGAAGTCCGAGCGGATGGTTTCGATCATATTCGATCGGGTAAAACGGGCGATCACCGCCAGTGGTGTGGCTGCCATGGCGATCACCGGCATAATCCAGTGGGATGGTGTAGACCAGCCTCCTGTTTCAAACCAGTGCAGCCCCAGCGAGAAGAGCAGAATTAGGCCGATGGCGGCGATAAAACTCGGCAATGCGATGCACATCACGGCCATCAGGGTTGCTCCCTGGTCCTTCCAGGTGTTTTGATTGACTGAAGAGTACATACCCAGCGCCAAACCTCCGAAGATCACGATTACGAAGGTCATGGCGCCCAAATGCACGGACACCGGCCATGCGTCGGCGATAATTTCTTGACAGGTCTGGTTCTGCCGTTGAAACGAAAAGCCGAAGTCTCCCCTTACAACGTTTCCTACCCATGATATATATTGAACCGGCAGAGGTCGGTCCAGGTTGTACTTGCGCATCAGATTTGCGCGTACCTCCGGTGTGAGGGGAATACCGCCGGTTTCACCGCCCGCGTCAAAGGGACCGCCCGGAACAGAATGCATTAGGCCAAAGGTGATGAGAGAAACACCGAACAGGACAAGAGGTATCGTGAGCAACCGTCGAAACAGATAGCGGAACCCTAGGTTGAAACCAAGTAGAAAAAAGACGGTCAATGATAACAGGCCGACCGACCTGAGCAGCATGGTATTCTGAGATTCCGCCCCGTAAAATGCAATAATGACACCTAGGACGCCGCTGACATAGGGAATCGGCATGGCCAGCTCGAACCGCCGGGCAAGGGAAGAAACCGCCAGGAAGAGGAACAGGCCTACCACAGCCAGCAGACTTCCGTAAAGACCGAGCGTAGGCACCAAGGCTGCGAGCGCAAGAAGTGTGATTACACCCTGTATTGCTACGACCAGGGTATTTTCCAGACCTCGTTGTCGGCCGGTCGCGCGGGTCGAAATGACCAGAATTGCCCAGATGACACCGATGAAATAATAAAACGGCATAGGGCCTCCGCGTAATTGTTCTAATGCAAGTATATCTGAGGAAGATTACTGCACTGATTAAAGTCGGAAAGACATTATAACCTATACTGGCGTAACGGCCTTGTCAACGGTTTTCCATAACGATAACGGAATGTAAAAGACAGGTTGCTTTTCCAGATCAGATACCGTATGTTTTCATCTTGAAAAGTGTTGGGAAACAGCCGCTCATATCAAGGATGGCCGACACCACGCCGCGCCCCTTAGTATTAGACCTTTCGAAGGAGCTTCGGCTTCTCCAGTCCAGGTGTCAACTGTTTCCATGCAGGGAAACCCCGAACCAATAAGCATCATTCAGAGAATCCGATGAAAGTCCACATCAATAGGCTAAACAACAGTCCGATGCTCTACCAGACCGGGAAGCCCGCCATTGGCCGGTTCTAGACGAAATACACGATATGTGCATTTACAGCAGGCGGATATGGGCCTGATGCTATTGTTCCACAATCAGAATGAACGAAAGTTTTTCTATCATCGTCGACATGAATCAAGTCGTTCTGAATGCATTTTCAGAGCACGGAAAGTTCACAGGGAAAAGCCTGAATGACCTAGTGGTATTCTGACAAGGTAAACCTTTAATGAACCTCTCCGTTGAACAGGTAAGCGAGGTTTGGGTTATCTATGCACCGGATTCCAATTTTTGTGTGGGTAGCAACCCGGCATTGGTTGAGGTGATCAAGTCGGTTATCGACCAGAATGGTTTCTGCCATGCTCTATTCTCGCCGTTTAGAAAGTGACGAAGGATTGCTGAAACTGTGTAGCCTAACGGATTCCGTACGGGCTTTTTCATAAATTGTGCGACTGCATAGGGTGTTCGAGATTTACCTAACGAGAGGGGAAGCCTTACAGGCGTCCGAAGACCTTTGAAGAGTAATCATATGCCCGGACCGGATACCGATCAGCTGTCCTATGATGACTTGATCGATTCCAAAGTTCTGAATAAATTAAAAACACTGCGGGACGTCCAGGCACCGGATGAGCCGGATATCGTGACGAACCTGGTCGATATGTTCCTCTCACATGTTCCTGATCGTACAAATGCGCTGCGCGCTGCCCTTTCCCAGCAGGATATGTTGTTGGTAGAGCGCCTTGCTCACACTCTCAGAAGCAGTTGCGCCAGCATCGGTGCCCATTCCATGGCATCCCTGTGCGGGGTATTGGAAAACCAGGCGGCCCAGGGCCTTCAGGAGGGCGCACAGGAATTGCTCGATCGCCTGGAAAACCATTTTCATCACGTCAGCCCATATCTGGCGGCAGAACGCATTGAATGATGGAGGCGGTGAGAATACTGCGTTGGCAGAGGTACCCGATTCAAGACGTTAGAAGAACAACTCACCGAGAAAGTCTGACTGATCGGTGTGTTTCACCTTGTAGGTAGTGCCATGCCGTGCGCCCTCGACCAGCATCTCATTCGGTAACCCATAGGCCAGAATATCGTTAGAGCCATTATCTTGAGGAGCCTGACAGTTGTTCTGATGGATGAAGGCAAATATGTGGCCAAGATGGAATTTTTGACTGTGCTCCGTACTGCCAGTCTTCCCACCGGTTCTTCCGAATTACGATGTGCCAACACCTGGAAAAGGCGGGATGGAATCTGACCATGGCCGATCTGCCGTTCCGCCGTTCCGCCGTTCTTCATGGCGTCCCGTGGCCGCCTTAATAGCATCTCCCACATGGCCTTTGTCCTGAGTAGGAGGTAATCGAAGCATGGGCAGAACCTCACTCCAGCGCATAATGCTCGTCGAGGATGAACCGGATATCCAGTTGATTGCCCGCTTGGCTCTCGAAGCGATTGGCGGGTTCACCTTGGCGGTATGTGATTCCGCACGCCATGCGCTGGAAGTTGCTCCCTCATGGAGCCCTGACCTGATCATGCTAGACGTAATGATGCCCGGTATAGACGGGGTGACTACATTCAAGAAAATGCAGGAGAATCCGCAGCTTGCCAAGGTGCCGATCATATTCATGACGGCCAAGGCCCGGTCGTCGGAAGTAATCATATATAAAGAAATGGGGGCATTGGGTGTGGTGGCCAAGCCGTTTGATCCGATGACACTGGCCGAGAAAGTTAAGGCCATCTGGGACAACCGGAAAGTCTGACCGGAAGTGAAATCATGGCAGGGCCCAGTCAAAAAGAACAGCGCAGATTGCTAGATCTGCATCTGGTCTATCTCCGGAATTCACTGGAGGGTATAGAGGCGTCGGAGGCATTTGTACAGGTTCGGGGGGAGGATCCCGGAAGTGTCGTTCAAGGATGGGATGGTGTCATTCACACATCCGGTCCAGTCCAATGTTCGGTTGCTCCTGAGGAAACCGGACAAAATGACGAGACCAGTACGGTTTTTCGGAAAAGGTCTCCATTCCATGGCCACGTTTTAAAACTCAAGACCGTATCCAAGAATAGCCCGCACACTTGCGGACCATCTCTTCGGGGGGGAGGGGGTAAGGCATGTTGGGTACAACCGCTTGATGCCAGAGCCCTTCCGGAATAACTCCGGAAGTCCCTCGTTATCTTTGCCTTACCAATATTCTTCGAAGTGAATATTTCCTTTTTCTTTCCTGTAGTCGGCTTTAAAACATCTCTTTTCCAGTATCTCCACCATGCCGGTCGGTGAGGGATATGTTTTTTCGCCCCTATAATTCGGCACACCGATCATAGATGGGTTACCACACATGTAGACGTGGGTATTCTTAGCATTCAGTTCTATCCCCGTGTGTTCTTCGAATTCACCGGATTGCATCAAGTCCTGAATATAGACTTTTCGGTTCAGGTTGTTTTCTTCACGCGTCGTAAGCGTGATATATTGAAAATTGGGATACTGTTCCGCCAGTTCCTGATTCGCAGTTTTGTATGCCAGGTCTGCCTCGTACCGGGTACAGACGATGGATACGACAGGACCTTCATAACCATTGCGCAGCAGGTGGCTGATCATACAGTTGTGCGGTGCTTCACCGGTACCGGTTGATGCGAAGATGAACTGGTCGTCCGGCTTGTAATCGTGCAGTACGTAGTGTCCGGTCACCTTAGGTCCGGCCCACAAACGGTCGCCCGTTTCCATCGCGAACAACCGGGGCGTGAGCGAAGGATCCTGACCGGCTTCGCCGCTGCGGGCCACCAGGGCGATGTAGAATTCATAGTAGTCCAGATCCCTGGGCGCGATCAGATGAGAACGGTCATCCCCGAATATCGGATAGGAAAACGAATAGGCCCGTCTGACCAGCTTCGATTTTAGATTTTCACCTACATCCTCGTTGTTGGCCGGGTCGTTGGAAGGCTCCCAGTCGCCCAGTCCCAGCGTCGTGTACTGCCCAGGTATATATTCCTGCACATGGTCGTCCGGACGAATCCGGAGAATCCATAGGTCTTCATGGATGTCATTAATATCAATGAGCGTGGCGTTGTAATGCTGCTGACGGAGTTGTTCAATTTCTGGGGACGAAGAATTTTGCATGAAAACCTACCGTTCCTGATAGGCGGCCCGTAGGACGCCTGGAGTCTCTGTCGTGTTTGATGGCGTTATAGAAGTCATTCTAATGAATAAACAATACAATAATAAAAAATCCAATAAATAGAATAAAAGCACGAAATAAACCTGCACAGGATCGAGAACGCGCATTGAAATCCAAGTCGATCACGCCTCTGGGATGCAGAAACAATTCGTGCTTTCTGATTATGTACGATTCGTTTTTACGGACTCTTATCAGAAATCTGCGCCGATCGTAAAGAAGAATTTGGTTTCATCCAGTGATTCACGGAGACGATAGGACCTGGTACCTGCAAATTCGGATTCTAGACCAGTCGGAACACCAGAGATGTTCTCGTTGTTGAACCATCCCGGCCGGTTGCCAAGGTCTATTTGCTTGGCGATGTCGAATTTCAAAATCAGAAACCCGAGCCTGGAGCGAATTCCTAAACCGTATGCCATAGCCACCGAACCTCCGGCCACTTCTTCGATCGTACTGGGACCAATCAAACCGTTAGGGCGTACCAGCTGCTCGCCGACGAGTGTGCCGGCATTGGGATAACCGCTGTAGGCACCGGCCTGCAGGACGCTGGTCTGCTGATCCCATACGCCACCGACATCCAGGAATAAAGAGCCGCGTACCTGCTGGAATACCACCTGCAGCGGCCAGCCCGTAGCCAGAACATCAATCAGTGGGAACCGGAATTCGGCGTTGAGCATCGCCATTTTGCTACCCCAGGCGGACCAAAATCCCAGTCCTCGGAAATCATACGGACCGCCGAACGGAACCAACTCCTGGTCCCGTCCTTCGCTTATCATGCCATAACCGCGAAACGCGAAGGAATAACGTTGCATCACGTTGAAATATTTACGATAATCGGCCAGGAAGCGTGTGAACTGCAGGCCTCCGATGGACGGCGTTACCTCAAGGCGGCCGCGTGCGCCGGCGATAGGTCCGGTCACGCCATAGATCACATTATCGGTGACAATAGCGGCAATCGGTGAGAAGAAACTGACACTGCCAAGGTCACCAACAGTTTCTCGTCTGATGCCGAAGAATTGATTGGTCGAGATCTCCACAAGCTTCCGGGATCGGTTGACGCCCTGGACCGCGAACTCAAACCGGTTGAACTTACTGAACGGGCGGCTGATAAATACCTGAACTCCCCGATTAATTTGGGTCTGTGTCTGCGCGAGAATCGGGCTCTGAAACGTGTATAGCTGATCGAACCGATACTGGAACAGGGCAAACCCGTAGTTGGTACGCCGTGAGAGGTTCGTGTACTGGAACAGGGCATCCGCTTCGGTTATGGAACCGAAAACACTGGCACCGAAAACTATGTTGTGGTTGCCAAGCACATCGCTGAACGACAGCAACGATTGGCCCATAAAACCCACGCTACTTGCGTAGCCGGCACTGCCACCGATGAAGTCCAATGTAAATTTGGGGGAATAAGGTTTGGTTTTGAATGTTCCGTCGGACCACACGGAGGTATCCGGCAGTTCAGGAACCTGGCCCGGCTGCTCTGCCTCTGAAAGATCGGTCAAGTCTGGTGACGGCTCGACGGCAAATCCAGTATCGGGCGAAGACGCTTGTGCGTCTATTCCATCCATGTCCGCCAATTCGGTTGCGGCGGTATCCGGTGCGGTGTCGGTCAGCTGCCTCGGCGCCATCCGAATGGCGGGTGCAAGTTGCATCGGAGGCCCCAGTCTGACTGCCGCATCGCTTTTATTCTCATAAGGCTCTTTCATAAGGCGCGCCGGATCGCTGATACCGAAGATCTCCCAGCCACCCATGGAAAACGCATTAAAGATCAGCCGGTTGCTTTTGTGCGCCCAACTGATCGCCGGACCTGCCGCTGTGATATTGGTCACGCCGGTCAGGATGTTCGTTATCTGGTAGGTCTGGCGCTCTTGTAAATCTATAATAAAAATATTTGAGATACCGGTGCGATCGGAGATGAATGCGAGTTTTTTCCCATCACTGGACCACTGGGGCGAAATGCTCTTGCCGTACTGTCCAGGCAACATCTCGATTTCACCGGTTTCAAGGTCATAGAGCCCCAGTTGTTGATGTGCGAACGTAAGGGTTTCAAAACTGGTCACCGAACTGCGATCGGTCGAAATAGCTATTGTTTTTCCGTCCGGTGACCAGACTGGATCTCGGTCCGTGTAACGATCTTTTGTCAGCGCTGTGAGGTTTTTACCGGTGACATCTATCGTATAGATATCTGACTGGCCACCCAGCAGGCCCACGAACACAATCTGTCGGCCGTCCGGTGACCAGCTAGGCGACTGCACACCGTCCAGGTTGACTTTGATTCTACGGACGACCTTCTTCTTTCGCACGTCCAGGATGTAGATTGCGTCCTTTGCACCTATCTTTGCCGGGAATGCGATAAACTGTTCATTGGGTGACCAGGAAATAGCAGTCGTGAAAAAACGGAGAGACTCAAATTCCCCGGTTCGCTCACCTTCAAGCAGTTTGGATATCACCCGTCCGTCGATCGCTGAAGCGAGGTAGATATCGTTATACAGACTCTGGTTAGAGATGTACACCATCTTATCGCCCCTTGGCGAGATGGCGGCTGCCAGATGAAAACTGGCTTTGTCATTCTGAATATCTGTCAGTTGACGGGAAAAAGATTCAGGTTTTTCGTAATCTTTGATCTGAGGCAGATACGCGCGGCGGACGTGCTCGGTCCAATCGTCGGACAGTTCTTCGGTATTTTTGCCGATGGATGATTTGAACGCATCGTCCAGACTATTCAAACGCCCAGTTTTGCGGAGGAGCTCACCTACCTTTTCATCTCCGTACCGTTCACCGATGTAGGAGAACAGCCCCTGCCCGAACCGGTATAGACCGAAGCTAAAATCCATGAACATGATGGGCGGGAGATAGCCCTGCAGAGCGGCGTCTCTAAGCCACATGTCCGTATGTTCGTCGATACGCCCGAGAGAGAGATACTCAGCCATACCCTCCATAAACCAGAGGGGCGGGGCAAACGCCATAGGGTTGAGCATGGAGGCGCTCGGTCCTGAGCCGAAAAGAATATCACCCTGGAATGCGTGAACCAGCTCATGGGTCAACACATGCTCCAGTTCAGCGTAGGAACCGGTGAAGGGTAAGATTACCCGGTTCTTCATGAATTCAGTGACACCGCCGGTACCCTCGCCGAGAAAGGTCTGGAGAACGTTAGTTTGCTGGAAATCCGTGTGGGAGGCGTAAAGGATTAGAGGAATCGGATCGCTGAACCGATGACGCAGGATACGACTCAAACGGGCATAGGATCGTTCGGCCATGCGCGCCGCATCCCGGGCGGTCTCTTCCTCACCGTCGTAGTAATAAATCTCGAAGTGAGGGGTAGTCATAATCTGCCAGCGAAAATTTCTATACTGAACTTTATTCTGTCCGAAATAATCCTGTTGTGCAGACACCGCAAGGGGATATCCCGCAAGTAAAAAACATGCGAGGACATACCGGAACATGCGTGCCATCTGCGACCTCCTTGCCGTATTTGTGTTCTTTAAGAAGACGCGGTTCAGGATAACCCGCCCGGATTGAAAGCAGAGATACGCACCGACGGTAAAAACCGGTTTGTATCTCAATCTGGCTGTAATCCAGCGGTGAGTGTATCATGGCGCGATGACGCCCACACCAAAGAGCAAAACCCTCTCATTTTAACGGACCGCACGCCTCAAAGTCAAGAATTTTCTTCATGGGTTTGAACAGTAATTCTTTATTATCTTTCACGAAAGATTACCATCAGAATTACCAAGACCGCAGAAACATGATTTGGTTCCTGTGGCAGAGAACAACCCGGTCCGGCATTAAACCATAATAACAATGTTTTGTGCCGAGTATTGTGCCGATTTAGGAAGCACCTATTCGTTAAACATAAATCCTGGCCGGTTTGTTCCAGATAATTTAGATGTGTTGACAGACTGACAGAGATTGCTGTAAGTTGACCGAAGTCAACAACTGACGATCTTACCCATACCCATCAGGAGAAGCCATGCAAGGCATTTGGGCAGGCGTATGTATTTTTACCTGGATAATGGTTGCCCCGCCGGAATCCTTCGGTCAGCCGGACTCGGTCGTCGTAGGCAAGCGTCCAGCGGTTGTAGAACTTCTTCACCTGCCATCTCCGACCGGCGCGTTACTCCGATCGACTGCCCTACCGGGATGGGGGCAATTCTACAACAGAAAACCGCTGAAGGGAGGCCTCTTCCTGATCCTCCAGGCGGGCCTGTTCACCGGAGTTCTGCTGCAAAGGGATCAGGCGCAGTCCGGTGGTCTAACGCCTCTAGGAAATACTATGCTGCTCGGGCTGATCGGCGTCCGGATTTTCAGTATAGCAGATGCCTATGTGGATGCACACTTTGCGGATTTTGATCACATGACGGGGAGAAATACAGGCGTGGTCTTAGGTTTACGGGCGAAATGGTGAGGATGTCAGACGAGCGGTGCCCGGGGATCGGCCGCCAATGAAAGCGGTGACGCATGGCCCTGCGAAAAATGGAAGGATCCGGCAGAGGCGATCATGGCACCGTTATCCGTGCACAGAACAGGTGATGGATAGGTCACCGTCATGCCATGAGCACCTGCGGTTTCTGCCATCAATGTCCTTAACCGGCTGTTGCATGCCACGCCACCGGTGATCAGAATGCGGTCGAGCCCGAGGCGCTGGCTCGCCTGAACCGTTTTGTTGACCAGTACTTCCACCACTGCTTCCTGGAAACTCGCAGCGATATGGGAGACGTCACGGGAGTTTTCCTCCGGAGTACGCTTTTTTAGATAGTTTCGCACCGCCGTCTTGATACCGCTGAAACTGAACTCCGAACCGTCCCTATCCAGGTAGACCCTCGGAAAATCTACAAAACCGGCATCCCCGGTGGTAGCGGCGCGGTCTATAGCCGGTCCGCCAGGGTAGCCTATATCCATCATCTTGGCCACCTTGTCGAACGCTTCACCCGCCGCATCATCCCTTGTTTTGCCTATCATCACGTACGCGCCCCAATCTTGGATGTGCACCAATTGTGTGTGGCCTCCCGACACAATCAGCGCCATGAACGGCGGCGCCATATCCGGATCTGCCAGCCGTCCTGCAAAAATATGTCCCTCCATGTGATTCACGCCAACAAGCGGCTTCTGCAACCCCATGGCCATTGATTTCGCCACACTAAGGCCAATTAGGAGGGAACCGACGAGCCCCGGCCCCCTTGTCACCGCGATAGCGTCCAGATCCGGAAGACGGCATCCGGCGGTCTGCAGGGCGGATTCGATGGCCGGCAGCAGCAACGTCAAATGGGCCCGGGACGCCAGCTCAGGCACCACTCCGCCGTAATCAAGATGAATTCCCTGGGAGGAGATGACATTCGCCAGAATGGTAGTGGTGTCCTGCACAACCGCTACGGATGTGTCGTCACAGGACGTATCGATACCAAGTATCAGCATCTGTTATCCTTATCGGCCTATCGTCGCTGGCAGGTCACGCGACGCCCTGGAATACCCTGGAAATGCCCCGCTCCGCATGTCGAAACGCATAATTTGCGAAGGGTCTGGCCCCCTCGATTCTCCAAGATCCCGGTTGCCAGCACATCGGCCATTCTTATCTCCGGCCGGTAAACGGACTCCGGCTATTTGGAGGACTGTGTTGTCTGGCGACCGAAACTGATGTCGCCATTATCTATACGAATGTTGAACCCGCAGGACGGATTGGTGCAGATCCATGCTTTGTACATTATGGTGGCACCGTCACGACCATAATCAGAAAGTGGAACCAGCACACCGGTGGTGCATTTCTGACATTCAGGAAAATTAAACTCCATCACAAACTCTCCTTCTCCGATCCCTGGCTGATGGCGAGTGTCTGTCGAGACTGTATGAATGAACATGGTTGGGACGCGCCGATCATTTCATCGTTTTTACCATGATGATTGCGTCTTCCCTGGGATTACGATAATATTGATTTCTGCGGCCTACTCCCAGGTAACCGAGTTGTGTATACAACTGTTTTGCGGCTGTGTTTGAGTCCCGTACTTCCAGGCTCGAACACGTGCAACCTTGTTCCATGGCGTGGCTCTCTAACCATTCCATCATCATACGGCCGATTCCCTGGCGCCGCGTTTCCGGCGCCACTGCTACATTGCCGATATGGGCCTCATCGAGCACCAGCCAGGCCACAATATATCCGACGACCGCTTCATCGCGTCGCGCCACGACGGTGAGAGACGGTGGTGAAGCCCCTAGCGCTTTCGAAAAACTCACACGCGACCACGGATCAGGATAGGAAGCTTGCTCGATACGCAGCACATCGGGCAGATGTTCCGATCGCATTCTTTCGATGACGATGGCATCATTCCTCATGTCGCCAAGTGGGGGGCACCCGCAACCGGGCGTGCCGGCGGCCGGGCGAAATTAGGACTTCGGATATACATTGGTTCCACTTCATACAGGGACGTCTGCTCACCTCGGTGCATCGTTTTCCGGCCGAGAAAAGCGACAGAGGCCGCTCGGAGCGAGGACTCGGATGGTAGAAAAAGTGCATTGTTGCCCAAGGCCTGGTTTATCGTCGTTTGATATTTTCTGGCGCCCGGCCCTGCAAATACAACCGGTTCAATAACAGACTCCATCAGACTGTCGAGCGTGGTTGCCTGATAGGGCGTACGGCGTTCCGGCTCGCCGCTTGATGTGTCGTACCCGGCGGTATAGATCTTCTGTCTTCCGGCATCAAGGACCGCTTGGACCGGATACTTGCTGAAAGACGAGCAGAGAGCGATTGTATCGAGTGTGGGAACGGCCACGAGTGGTTTGCCGGCAGTAAAGGCCAATCCCTTCGCGAGACTCAACCCAACACGCAAGCCAGTATAGGAGCCGGGGCCGATCGAAACCGCAAAGCCGTCCACCTGATCGAACGGCACATCCGCGTCATTCAGCGCCCGCTCCAACATGACGGGCAACTGTTCGGCATAGACCGTTCCGACCTGAAGCGAAGACTCCACCAGAACCCGATCCTCATCCGTGACCGCGATTCCAGCCACAAAGGAAGAGGTTTCAAGAGCTACGAGAATCATTGGGACAACCTTTCAGAACGGTAACAGCGATAAATGCCCACGAAATATACGGAGCAGGTTTCAGTAAGACAAGGGGAATCAGCCGTTTTTACCAGGTCTGGAATCACCAGCAAAACGTATCCTTGTATTCACCTCGCCCTATCGGTCCGAACAGTTCAAACTGGGGCTGGATAAAGCCTCTGTTATCGAGGGAGAAGAAGGTCAGTGCATTCGATGAGAAATATCCCACCCAGGTGACGCCGGCAGACAAGTGGTCCTGAATGGATCAAACCGGCATACCTGATTGTGTCAGGCTCACATGTAACTGCGTGGATCTGTGGCCTTTTAGCTTCGCTTTACGTGAAGATGTCGACCGTAAACTGATTGATGATATTGTCGGTCAAGCCCTGGTCTACATTAGGTCGGTTTAATAGTCGGTGCGAAAAACCACCAATGCCCGGGATCGTGTTTGTTGCCAGAATCAGAATTTGGCTCGGATGTTTCCGAGGGACACCGAGGGCGCTGATGGGAATAGGGGCCTGAGCTTTATCCGTCTTTCTGATGAGTCACTCTTTGCATTTTTCAAGGTCAAAAAATAGGTGGATATATCATAAAGAGCTCCGGGGCGCCCTCCCGGCAAATGCAGCCGCGAGGTCGCACACATGGTATGCGACCGCAACGGCGGCTCCAGCCTGTTTTTAAACGCCCTTTCCTTTCTGAAGTGGAAGAGGCGCGTAGAAATATTTGGGAAATCAAACATGGTCTCACGTGTCAAAACCGCAGGATGGAAAGCAGCAACGAACCTGCGAGCATGGCGAGCAGAGGTGAAAGGTCGACCCGGCCGCCGATTGGGGGGATGAGACGGCGAAACGGCATCAGTGCCGGTTCTGTCAGCCAGTTCAGAATACGCACGAGCGGTGCCTCTGGGTCCGGCTTAGTCCAGGATAACACCGCGCGGATTACGATAAGCAATAGGTATATGCGTATCAACTGGATTATGATCATGGATCTTTTCTCAAAGGCCCGTTGGAAAGCTGCTGTTTTTTGAAGGTAAGGCACCCCGTTCTTGCCGAGGCATTGGCTTAAAGCCCACCCTCGTCAAAAATCTGCCTGAGGCCGGTTGCTACAAATTGTGGCTCATCTGCGTGACGGAACCGGTAGCGGAGTTTGCCGCGGTGATCGATCAGGTACAGCCAGGTGGAATGGTTCATCAGGTACCCGGCGGCCGTTTCACCTTCCACTTTCTCGTAAGATGCGCCATATTGCATCACTACTCCGTCGATCTC
The DNA here is from genome assembly GCA_964470965.1 of uncultured Gemmatimonadota bacterium. GTDB lineage: Bacteria > JAAXHH01 > JAAXHH01 > JAAXHH01 > JABIQT01 > CAYYIS01. Next base: position 33,770 of record CAYYIS010000010.1, read on the forward strand.
ATCCGGCGTACCCGTAAGCCCGAGCACATCGATAGTAGAGAAATACTGCAAATACTCCTTCATCTGCTCCGGCGAGTCTCGGCCCGGATCGATGGTGATGTAAAGGGTGCGGATTTCCTGGTCATCCTTTAAATCCGCCATCTCGAACACGGTGGTAAGTTTGGACATCAATGTCGGGCAGGCATCGGGACAAAATGTATAACCGAAAAATATCAGAAACACGGTGCCCCGATTATCATGGAGATTGAACGGTAGTCCGTTATGGTCCGTAAGCGTGAAGTCGCCACCGAAATCCCCGTAGTCCTGGAATGCGGGGATATCCGCGGAGGGAACGATCGCCGGCGATTCGGGTTCAGGGCCGCACCCGAAAGCGACAGCGAGGAGCAGGCCCAAAAGACTACAACGCATGGGAGACATAGGGGCTATTCCCCTGAAGCCGGTTGCGTGGTGGCCCCGGCCGAGTTTTCGGATTTCCTGACAAACGCCTTGGCTATCCGGGTTGTCTGATCTTTGAAATACAGGATCAGAAACACACTGTCGTCTTCCGCGGGCTGTGATTTCATGCCGAACAGCATCAGGTGGTATCCACCCGGCTTCAACTCCGCTTTGCTGCCGCCCGGTATCACGATTTCGGAAACGGGCCGCATTTTCATCATTTCATTTTCGTAGGCCATCTCATGTATCTCGACAGTATCTGCCTCCACTGTCTCCACCGCTAAGAGTGCATTGTCCTGCAGGGATTTATTTTCAATTACCATGAACCCGGCGGTCACGTCACTTGACGGCGGCGCGGCCCGTATCCAGGCATCGGTTATCTGGATCGGATCCCGTTGCTGACAACTGACACCGATCACGACGAGGACCAGTAAAACGCGATAGTCTAAAAGTTTCCATTTCATATCGGCCATAGTAGGTTATTTGTCAGAGTCCTGTAGTGCATTGATGTAGTAGGCAATTTTGACACGTTCGTCGCCGTCGATATGGGGAAACGCCGGCATCGCGGACGAGGCGCCCGCCACACCCCAGTTGATCGTTTTCGCTATTGAGCGTATGGTCCGGCCGTTTTGATAGACCGCCCGATTCCGAAAATCTCCGGGTTGTGGTTTCAATGTGACTGCCACCGGGCCATCTCCGCGCCCTTCCATGCCATGGCACAACGCGCATCCGTGTTGTCTATACAACACGTGACCTTCCTGGATTAACGCCGCCGTGGCTCCTGTGGAATCGAGAACCGTCTGGGCATCCGCATCATGCTGAATCCTCCGTGCCAAAACCGACTCGGGCGTAGGGCAGCACGCGCCATCCGTTTCTACCACCGGCAGAGGCCGAAGATCCGCGCCTTCGCATGCGAAGTACAGAAGACAAGCAAACGACAACAGAAGAAGTTTGAAATATCTTGACATCGGAATCCATTCACCGGTGTTTAAACCACAACAAGACGTTCGGGCAAGACAAAATACGCTGCTTTTTCTTGAAGTGTCAAGAGGATAAGAGCAGGCGGCGAAATTCTCCAGAGACTCAGCCTTTATTTTTACTTCGCTTCCTCCGTACACACATGATACACGCCCCCAGAATGGCGCCGGCAGTGTTTCTGATGATGTCTTCCACTGCGGGATAGCGCTGCGGCACAAAATATTGATGCGCCTCATCTGATATACCGTACAGAACGGTAGCGGCCAAACCAATCCAGATAGGGTTTTTATGACCCCTGAAGCGTAGAGCCCGGACAAGCAGGAGCATTAGAATACCAAATTCCGTGACGTGGACGGCGTCTTTGATACGTTGAATATGTATAGGGTCCTTCATGCCTGAAGCCTGCCGGGTTGCCTCATCCGCTTCGCCTCCCGGAAGAGAGGATCCGATGAATATCAGAAGTGCCCAGAGAAACGGCGGCCACCAGGCTGCCGCGCGGGATTTGGTGGGTGATGTCATAGAGATCCGCAATAAAAAACGGAAAGGGAGCCATGCAGATAAACAGTCTCCCTTTCCGTTCTATTTACAACTGGCCGCCATGTGTAGGTTTTAGGTAAAGACGACATCTACGGTGTGGTAGCACTCACGGTGGCTCTGACAATCTTCCGGACCAACTACGATATCATCCGGTCCCATTACGTTAAGCGTCCGAAGGCACCAATACGGAGTGCTCGAATAATCCACCGCCAGGAAATCGATATCTTCCTGGGTCGGAATATGACACTTTTTGGTTCGGAGGTGCCGGCATACAGGTTGTGCCATGTTTATATCCTCCTGGAAATCTAACTTAGGCTATATCCATAATGGCCTGAGTCACTATGTTCTGAGTCATCTCGATTTTGTATTCATTATCGCTCATCGGGTCGGCTTCTTGCAATGCTCGCTGAGCCGCTTCCATTGCGACCGATTCCGTGATCTGCTTGCCTTGCAGGTATTGCTCCACCTCCGGTACACGCCAGGGTACCGGGGCCACGCCACCCAGCACCACACTGGCTTCCTGGCAGGTGTTGCCTGACATGGTCATGTTGAGCGCCACGCTGGCCATGGCAAAGTCGATGGAATCCCGCTCACGAACTTTGATGTAGATGCCCTTCGTGTTTGGTTTCGGTGCGGGGACGATGATCTCGGAGACGAATTCATTCGCCCGCAGGCCGTTTTCGCGCATCACGTTCATCTCGGGCAGCACGAAGAAATCATCCAGGAGTTCAACCCGTTCGCCCCGCTGCCCCATGATTTTCACGGAGGCGTTGAGCGACATCAATGCCACGGCCGAGTCTGACGGATGGACGATGTAGCAGGGACCGCCGCCGATGATGGCGTGGTACCTGTTGACTCCGCGAACCGAATAGCAGGTATCCCCGCCCTTCTTGAGGCAGTCGAAATCCTCGCTACGGTAGTACCAGCAGCGAGGCCTCTGGCAGATATTTCCGGCGATCGTGCCTACATTACGGATCTGTGGCGACGCGATCACGCTAACAGCCTGCTGTAGCACGCTGTATTGTTTGTCGATCATTTCGTTGTGTTCCACATCCGTGAGCGTTGTGAGCGGACCGATCTTCAATCCGTCGTCTTCCTGGCGGATGTAACTGAGTCCAGGAATTGATTTTAGGTTCACCACACGGTCCGGTGTGGCTATGTATTCCTTCAATTCGCCGACAAGATCGGTACCGCCGGCCAGAACCTGGGCCTGGCCGAATCTCCGGCCAAGGAGAGACGGCACCTTGGCGGCGCTCGTCGCATTGACGTAGGCAAATTTTTTCATAATTTATCCCTCCCTCACTTCAGCCAGAGCGGCCAGCACTTTATCCGGTGTAACGGGTATTGCCCTTACGCGCGCTCCACATGCATTATAAACCGCATTGGCGATGGCCGGCGCTGTCGGAATGATCGGGGGTTCGCCGATGCCGATGACACCGCGCTCCGGCTGATCATAGGCCACGACCTCGATCTCCGGAATGTCCATGGCGCCGATGACCCGGTAGGCTTCCAGATTAGGATTGACCATGTAACCGGCCCGGGGATCCATGATGCGTTCTTCGTAGAGTCCGTATCCGATACCCATCAACACACCACCGTTGACCTGGCTTTCCCACAGTAATGGATTCATGATCAGGCCGCTGGAATTCACCGCCACGACACGTATTACTTTCACTACACCGGTTGCCGTGTTCACTTCCGCCTCGACGAATTGTACGGTGGGGACACCGCTGCTGGAGTAGCCCGGCACCCATTGCCCCTGGACTATAAGGGGCTCATCACCCAACTGTGCCGCCGCTTGCTGCCAGGTCATGCTCTTGGACGGATCCGACGTGACGAACACCTTGCCGTCTTTTGCTTCCAGATCGTGCGGCGAAACGCCGAATATTGAGGAGGCGAATGTATCGAAAAGTTTCAATTTCGCCATCTGTACCGTGTTCTTCACTGCCGGTGATACGGAGGCGCACGTGGTGCTGCCGCCGCTACCGCCCGAGGGCGGGTAGTTGGTATCACCGATCTTAACGATGATATCTTCCAGGGTCAGACCAAATTCTTCCGCTGCGATCTGGGCGATAACGGTCTTGGTTCCCACACCTACATCTTGAGTGCCGCACCGGATTTCAACACTGCCGTCCGGATGAATCACACCTTCTGCCTTGGTCCTTCCGCCGCCACCGCCCCATACGCCAGAGCCCATTCCCATGCCGCGTTGAATGCCGGTCGCGGGACCCGGTGTCTGCCGGCGTTTGCTCCATCCGAATTTCTCGGCGCCGATTTTGACCATCTCCCGCCGGGTTTCATTCGGATCGTTTTTCTGCCGTAATTCCATGGGGTCCATGTCGAGCTTAACTGCCAGCTCGTCCATGATGGATTCCATCGCGAAAGCAGCCTGTGGATGTCCCGGTGCACGCAGCGCAGCCTGGGGACCGCCGTGTGTGTACACGTCTATCTGTTCGACGCGAAAGTTAGGTATTTCGTAAAGATAGGGCGCTCCCGGAAGGCCGGCCCGGCCGGCGATACCGCCGGATCCGAAGTTTTTCCGTTTGTACGCCACGATCGTCCCGTCACTTTTTGCGCCGATTTCCACACTCTGAAATGAATCCGGCCGGTTACCGGTGGTCAGGTGCTCTTCCTTACGGGTGAGCATGAGTTTGACCGGTACTCCGGCTTTTCTCGCCAGGAGTGCGGCAACCGCATATTCTGGCCGCGGTCCCAGCTTACTTCCGAAGCCTCCGCCCATGTGGTCTTTGATGACGCGTACGTCGGAATTGGGAATCCCGAAGAACTGGGACAGACCGCCCTGGGTCGCGGAGATCGCCTGGGTCGAAGCCCAGAGCGTCAGTTTTCCGCCTTCCCAGTGGGCGATGGACCCGTGTGTTTCCAGAGACACGTGGGTGTGCACTTCCGTCTTGTAATCCGCGTCGACCTTCACATCCGCTTCAGCAAATCCGGCATTTACATCGCCCTGCTCGTTGACGCGCGGTTCGCCGGCGTTGGGCCGGTCGTCCTGAACTTGTGCGGCTCCGTTTTCCATGGCCTTATCCGCATGGACCACGAACGGGAGTTCCGTATATTCGACTTCGATCAGGTGAAGGGCATCCTCTGCAATTTCTGGCGTCATGGCCGCTACGGCCGCCACTTCCTGGCCGGCATACCGGCACTCGCGCCGTAACAGGTCGCCGGCTCCTTCGTCATCCGGAAGAATGACGACCTTCACGCCAGGCAGGGCCATGGCTTGGGTCGCATCGATCCTGGTGACCCTCGCTCTCGGATAGGCGGAACGCAGGATTTTTCCGTACAGCATGCCGGGAAACTTCATGTCATACGTATATTTTGCGCTGCCGGTGACTTTTTCAACCGCGTCGATCCGGGTGTGGCGTTGTCCCACATATTTCATGTCAGAGAGGTCGCCCCATCCTTCCACACCGGTGTCCGGCACATCGACCCAACTTTCCACGGTCTGGCCCCGTCTCCGGGTTACGATTTTAACTTTTTTCATCTTTATCTGCATCGTATCACCCTCCGTTCCGCATTTTCTGCGCGGCGGCGAGAGCGGCCTCGAAGACCCGCGGATAGGTACCGCACCGACATATATTTCCGGATACTCCGCGTTTCACTTCCTCAAGCGTAGGATTGTTATTTTGATCGAGCAGCGCTTTCGTGGAAACGACAAAGCCCGGCGTACAGAAGCCGCACATCAACGCATCTTTCTCGATAAACGCCTCCTGAACGGGATGCAGTTTATCGGCGTCGGCGATTCCTTCGACCGTGGTAATCTCTTTGTCCTCCGCGTCGAGGGCAAGCATGGTACAGCTGTAGACGGTCCTACCGTTGATGATGACCGTGCATGCCCCGCATTCTCCACGGTCACACACGAGTTTCGATCCGGTAATTTCGAGCTGATTCCTCAACACAGAAGAAAGTGTCGCGCGCGCTTCTATATTCACCAGGTGCTTCTTGCCGTTTATGTTGAGCTGGATCTGTGTTTCGGTCACACCGGGGAGTTCATCGATCGATTGCTCGGCCTCCGCCTGGCTTATCAGCACGGCAGGGGCCACCGCGGCCGTCACGGCACCAGTGCCCACCCCTTTTAAGAATCCACGTCTGGTAATCGACAGGCTGCCGGATACCGGTGTCTGAGATTCCTCGTGGATTTGCTGTCCATCATGTTGCTTCTCAACCACATTGCCTCCTCCCTCGCATGAAATCAGAGCACGGTATCATTGAATCGGTTCTGTTTTCCGGAGTTAGAGTTAACGGTGATTATGCGCCAGTGATTCAAGACTATAATGATTGTAAAGATATTGGATTTAAACGCGTTTTCTATGATGAAACAGATTGTATTTTTAATATGCTGACACGGATTGCACCGGTCAAGTTATTTCCTATCCTGTTAAAATCGGATTTCCCCGAAGGCACGGATTGCCATAAATAGAATCTAAATTGCAATAATCCCGCTTTTACATTGAAATTTTTGTTGATGAACACATATTCTTCTGGCGTATTCCTCCCTCAAAACCTTGACTTTTTTAGAGTTTCAGAGTAGTTTAATGGAACAGGAGCAGAGCGATAAAAAGCAAAATTTCACACATACAACATTCAGGAGGTATGAGGGATGAAAAACGCTGTATTTGGCCTCTTCCTTACGCTTGCCATAGCATCTGTGGCACTTGCCCGCACCCCGGTTATTTCGGGAGACTATGTTGAAGTCCGTTCGAATCACATCATAGCCGGCGGGTGCACCTATTCCGCCGAAGCGGTCTACGATGGCAACCGGGCAGTGATGTCCTGGCGGATCACCGGAGGCGAACTGGCGAACCTTTCGGTTGTAGCGGTAGTCCTGGGGGAGGGCAACCTCCAACTGGGCGACCACGCCCGCGAAACCGTCCTTTTCATCGATCACGGTGCCACTCCGGCACAGCTGGTGATGCTGGTGGATACCTTTGTTGAACGTTACGGTGATGTGTTCGGTACGATCAAAACAGTCCAGTCGGCAGCTATCGACTTCAGTCATAACGGCGGCGATGCATTCCGGATAACGATTCCCGGTGAAGTCCAGGTCGTAACCCGCACCATGGTAGAAGCGGACCACGAATATTCATGCGACCCGCAGGTCTGGTACGGTGCGTTCGCCGGTGACGTCCCGGTGCGGCTTGCACAGACCGCCAGGAATGCCTACAGCGGCAAGTTGCTGAATTCCAATTGGAAGACGGTCAACAAGCGAAGCGCCTACATCGGTAAATTCTCGTTTGCGGAAGACTTGGCCGTCCGTTAAGTTTTCAAAACGATTGAAATAGTTAAGAACAGCCCTGGCCGTTCATGGACAGGGCTGTTCTATGTTTTGGTATTTTAGCGTGTACTTATTATGGGTTGGAGCGTATCATTGACATTGCCGGCTAATGAAGGTTTCTTAATGTTGTTTGTATTGTTTGTAATTAGATTCCCGAAGTCTGTGCAACCTGTTTTTTGTTAAAGGCTGTTGAGCGTCTTTTGACTTACAAATTACCCACGTCAACAATGGAGGCATAATTTGATGAATTCCCTTATTAGAGTGCGGGCGCGCAAAGACGATGGCTCGGTAGAACTGACCATTGGTTTCTCTAAAGCATTACTTGTTACCATGATCGTTCTTTCCCTGGGTTTGATTTCTCTGGGGTACGGTGTTGTGCCTGCCGAGTCTCAGGCAAAAAAGAGCGGTAAGAAGGCCATCAATCCTAACCAGGTCTACAGTGAAGCCGTCGAAGCCGGTGATTTCGTGTTTCTCTCCGGTAAGATTGCATATCGCCAGGGCAAGGTGGTTCCTGGTGGTGTGAAAGCCGAAACAAAGTACGTGCTGGACAATCTCAAAATCGCACTGGCCAAGTCGGGACTGGAGATGGATGATGTGGTCCGGACCACCGTATATCTGAAGACGTTGGAAGATTACGCCGGCATGAATGAAGTGTACCAGACCTACTGGGAAAACGATCCTCCTGCACGGACGACGGTTGAAGCCGGTGTTGTACTGAATACTAGCATTGAGATCGATATTATCGCCTATCGTGGACAGTAGTCGCGCAACCGGATTATGGACCACTGAACGTTGGTCGGTCGGACAGGAAAAAACCCTTGTCCCCGTACACTTTTCGATTTATATTGATTCGTGCTGAATCGGGAGGATTCGAAACCAATTGCCGTAGTGCGCGTATATCCGCTTTATAGAACATTAGTTTTAGTTTCATTATACAGGAGGCGTTACAATGAAGCGTTTTTTAGCACTTTTTGCGGTATGCACGGCCCTTTCTATCGTGATGGGGCCGTCCGTCACCTTTGCCCAGCATGACGACCCTGATATGGAATGGGAAGACATGGATGAGATGGCGGAAGATGAAGGCGTGGAGGGGGTAGAGTCCAAAGTCCTTTACGAACGCTGGGGCGGCAAGGTCGCTATCAAGGGCGTGGTCAGCGAATTCACCTCCCGTGTCCTGGGTGACGAACGTGTCAACATGCACTTTTTGGAAACCGATAAGGCTGCTTGGCGGCTGCAGCTGGTCGGTCAGCTTTCCGATGCTTCGGGCGGTCCCATGTTTATGGGCAAGACCCTCCTGGTTATGCACCAGGACCTTGGATTGGCTGATGAAGATCTGGCGATTGTTACGGGGCATTTGAGCATGGCCATGGACTGGTTCGAGTTCGAGCAGGCTGAAAAGGACGAACTTCTGGTGAAATTGAAGCTCAAAACACCTGAAACAGCGGCACCCGATGCGCCTGAAGAACCCAATTAAAACCATAATGAGGAGTGATTGGATGAAAAGAGATAAAAGCTCTCTCGCTGTGGTTATAGTGGGCGCTTTTGCCATGGGAGCATTGTTCACACTCGGAACATTATCCTCTGGTGTCTCGCTTGCCCAGGACAACGCTGACGCTGGGTCTGCCATTTTCAACGACCATGAATGCCGGGGTTGCCACACGGTTCAGGCTGCGAAAATCGAATTAGATATCGGTGAACTTGAGCCGGATGAGGTGGATGAGGACGCTCCGGATCTGTCCGACGCCGGGCTCAAGCATGATCAAGAATGGATCAAGCAGTATCTGAAGAAGAAGGTAAAGCTTAACGATGAAAAGCATGAAAAGAAATTCCGCGGTACCGATGAGGAATTCGAAACGTTGACTGCCTGGTTATCTGCGTTGAAGACCGAAGCAAAGTAGAACTGCAGTAAGAAGGGGATACACGCATGCCCGCTCCCTCTATACCTGGTGCCTTTATCATAATCCCCATTGTGCTGGCGATGGTCTTGGCCTGTATCGTTATTGCCAAACCCGCTATTCTCAGAAACGGTGCCGGGCAGATCTTAGGTTTTTTTGCGCTGTTCCTCCTTCCGATCTCGGTCGGAGGAATGGGGGGCGCCATCCTCGACGACAATGCCCAAACTACGGAATACTGTCTATCCTGCCATATTATGGACGACTGGGGCCGGAGTCTCCATGTGGATGACAGTGAGTTTGTTCCGGCCGATCATTTCCAGAATTATTTGGTCTCCCGTGATAAATCATGTTACGTCTGCCATTCAGACTATGCGTGGTACGGGGGGATAACTGCCAAAATCCGCGGTATGAAGCATGTGTATGTCCAGTATATCGGGACCATGCCCGAACCGCTTGACATAGAACTGTACGAGCCGTTCAACAATCGGGAATGTTTGCAGTGCCATCAGGGCGCCCGGAGCTATGAAGAGAGCAGGCATCACCGCAAAGAAGGGGACATGCTCGCCCGGATCAACAGCAATGCACTCTCCTGCATGGAGAGCAAATGCCATGACGTCCAGCACAATATTGATGAGCTGGACGATTACGATGAAGATGAATTCTGGCAGGAGACAATGGATTGATGCTTGCTCACCTTATGTCTTTTGAACGCGGTGTTCGGATATCCGGTGGTCTTGTCCTTTTGGGGCTGGTCATCGAAATAATAACGCTGAACTGGTCGCATCCAACCGCGATAATCTGGTACATGACGATCGGCGGCGGATGTTTTTTTATCGGTGTTGTGTATTATCTAGCGTTACTGATGTGGAGTAATAAAGAGGAATAACCGATCTCCCGCTATCCAACCGTATCATCCCACCGTACAGAAGACAATACAGTTTCGTATGAGAACAGGTTCTTCCAGCCTGTCTGGAGTAATTCCATATGAATAAAAATTCTAAGCTTTCTCGCCGTTCGTTTTTATCTCGTTCCGTTGCTGTTACGGGTGGTATTATCACTCTGGGTGTACTCGGTGTACCCCGGAAGGCCAAGGGACAGGATGCATATGAGTTTGAAGTGTTGACAGACCGCCAGGCCGCGACGGTCGAAGCACTGGCTGAACGAATTATGCCGGGGGATTCGAACGGACCAGGCGCCACCGATGCACGTGTAGTCGTGTACATCGACAGGGCGCTGGCCACCCATCATGAACATGAAAAAGAAGAAGTCTACGATCACGGCCTGGAGTGGTTTGATCGGTTTTCCACAGCGACCCAGGGCAAACCGTTTGTGGAATTGACTGCCGACCTGCAGGATGCGGTGCTTTCCGCTATGGATAATCGTCAGAATCCGCCGGAATGGCCGGGTGAAGCCGCCATGACGAGCAGGGCCTGGTTGCGTCACATGATTGAGCATACGATGGAAGGTATGTTCTCCGATCCCATTTACGGTGGTAATACTAATGAAGCAGGTTGGAAGCTGCTCAATTTCCCCGGTCTGAAACCATTCGGGTACGACCCTCCTTTCGGTTACTATGATGCGATCATACCGGAACTTGAATATCCTCCTTTTATACCGTATACAGGTCCGGGTAGAGAAGGATAGTGCTGGATCTGAATTTATATCATTCGAGGAGTACAGATGCCATATTTGCCCAATCCTAGAATCGATAATCCGGACGTCATCGTGATCGGAACCGGCGCTGCCGGTGGGGTGATGATGAAAGAGCTGGCCAGGTCGGGGTTGAAGGTGGTTGCGCTGGAGATGGGACCGTGGCTCAAAACGCGAGATTACACACAGGATGAGCTTAAGAGTCATGTTTTGAGGGGTTTGATCAAATACGATCAGCCGAATACATACCGCCGCGCCGCTGAAGAAGAAGCTGAAGCCATGCATTCGATCAACATGCAGTCCAATGTGGGCGGCGCTACGATCCACTGGACCGGCATTGCCTGGCGGTACCATGAATCTGATTTTAAAGAGCGCAGTATGTTCGGAACGGTCGAAGGGGCGGATGTCCAGGACTGGCCCCTCGATTACTGGGATCTTGAACCGTACTACGAAAAGGCCGAGTACGAATTCGGTGTGTCCGGGCTGGCAGGCGCCAACCCGTTCGATTCACCTCGCCGCAAGCCATATCCCATGCCTCCGGTTGCCAGAACAGCTTCCGGCGCCATTTCGGATTACGCCGCCTCGAGGCTCGGATGGCACTCGTACCCGGCGCCGCTGGGGATCCTTTCCCGGAATTACGACGGAAGAGCCAAGAGCATGTACTGCGGTTTCTGCGAAGGATACGGGTGTACTGTAGAAGCAAGATCCAGCTCTCTGGTGACCGATGTACCTAAAGCTTTGAAAACAGGTAACTGCGAGTTGCGGTCGAACGCCTGCGTTCGTGAAATCACTGTTGACAAAAACGGTCTGGCCAATGGTGTTGTCTATCTCGATGAGAACCTGAACGAACATCAGCTGTCGGCCCGTGTCGTGGCACTGTGCGGTAACGGCATCATGTCGCCCCGGGTGCTTCTGTCATCCAAGTCATCTCAATTCCCGGATGGCCTGGCAAACCGTAGCGGCAAAGTCGGCAAACACCTTATGTTCAATTACTACCAGGTGGTCCGGGCGTTTTTCGATCAGGAACTGAATGAGCACCAGGGTGTGCTGGATACCAGAATCATCCAGGATTTCTACGAACCCAATCCCGATAAATACGGATTTTTCGGTGGCGGTGTGCTCGAACCCCGTGGTGACGGCAGTACCATACACTATGCCAATATGAACGCCCCACGTATTCCGAGATGGGGATCGCGCCGTAAGAAGTGGATTATGGATAACTGGGCCAAGAAGATGTTTGTGGTGACAAGCATGGAATCGCTTTCTCAGGAATCTAACACGATAGACCTCGACCCCAATGTTACTGACAAGTGGGGGCTGGCCGTTCCTAGAGTAACCTACAACGTCCATCCGAACGAGTGGAAGCTCGGCGATTTCTTCCGGGCCCGTGCTAAAGATTTACTGGAAGCCGCGGGTGCGCGTCAGATATTGGCAGGGCGGAACAGTGTTCCACGTGGTGATGCTCACCTTATGGGATCCTGCCGTATGGGTGACGAACCTGAAACATCGGTGTTGAATAAATTCAATCAGTCGCATGATGTGAAGAACCTGTTCGTGGTAGATGGCAGTTGTTTCGTCACGTCGGGCAAGAGTAATCCGACGCTCACGATCCAGGCACTCGCCTATCGTTCCAGTGAGTATCTCGTCGAACAAATGAAACAAGGGACAATCGGATAGGGGGTTGTGAACAGGAATGAAAAACATGTACCGAGTTTATCTGCCCGTGGTTATGATCATATTCTGCCTTTCCGTTAATGGTACATCCCAGGCACAGGAAAAAGCATATGGAAAAGGAGCGACATCCTGGAAACAGGTTGACGGTCCTTTCTTCGAAACATGCAGCATGTGTCATCAACGGCTTGGAGAGCGGCTTTCTTCGCAGGTTCTCGAATGGCGTAATAGTGTTCATTTCCGTAACGGCGTCTTCTGCGATTCCTGCCACGGCGGAGATCCTACCAGTACGGTCCTCACTATATCCATGGGGGAAGCCGCGGGGTTCCAATCGGATCCCAGTCCGCAGGAAACGCCTGACTTCTGCGGTCCAAGTTGCCATCCGACGGCGTTTACCATCAGCGAAGCCAATATTCACACGGAAGACTTTGAGGACAATGACTGGGAACCGAATTGTGTGACCTGTCACGGCAGCCACGAAGTGCAGGAAGTGAGTCTGGACCTGGTCTCCCTCGAGGAAAAGACCTGTGGTCCGTGCCATTCCCGTGCTTTCTATATCCGTCAGACGGAAAAACAATCGCTCACAGATGCGCACCAACTTGTAGAAGATCTGTACATTCAGTTGGAAACGATGCCCGAACAACCCATAAAAAATACCATTCGTGTCCGGCTGGACAAGGCATTCAAAGATCTCCGGGGGCTGGCGCATTACTTCAATCGTCGGCAGATCCGGGCATCCAAAGCACCTATCGACAGAGAACTGACCTACATTAAATCAATTTTGGATTTCAGGGAAAGTGATGTATTGCGTCAGTAGGATCACTGGTGGAAAAAGAGGTAGTACAACCACACAATGAAAGCCGCCCCAGACTCAATATGAGGCGGCTTTCATTGTGTATTGTCTTCCTGTAACACTGATGTCCTGTGTGCCGAAAGGTATCACCGTCGAAGGCGATGTTGAAGCTGCTGCCGGGGAGTCTGTTGAAATTTGTCACATCCCAGTTCTATTCGGTGAAAACAGAAAAATGGACTGCCGCCACTGACTTATTTCTTGTCATTTCTCCATTTGAGGTTCTAGTTAGGATTTTTTAAATAGGAAGATCCTCACGTCATAGTCACCGGTCCAGAATAGTAAGTGAATAGTTCACGAACGCCCAACCGATGTAGAAGCGGTTGTCTAACCTGCGCGATTTTTTCTTGCGACAACGGCCGCAGTGGTGTAGTTTAGAACAGTATGGCAAGCGAGCCATTTCGAGCCTCCCACATCTTCGGATTGAGACCTATGAAAAGACGCACCCTCATCGCTGCTGCAGGACTGGCTACCGGAGCCCTGATCGGCGCCGAATATTATCTTCGTTACCGGAATCGCATGATCAACCGCGACCGTTGGTTCCACGAAAGCTACGACGGTTCTCAACCCTATCAGGTGTTTCACAACCGCAGCGGCTGGGAACTGATGCCAGATTATAACGTCGCGGGTATTCGGATCAATCAGTACGGTTTTCGGGGTGAAGATTTCTCCAGATCGAAAGACGCCGATGTTAAGCGGATAATCTGCCTCGGCGATTCCACCACATTCGGCCTTGCCGGCGATGAATCGCCCTATCCTTACCATTTGCAACAGCATCTGGGTGACATGGAGCTCCAGTCGCCCTACCAGGTTATTAACGCTGGGGTAGAGGGACACAGTTCGGTTAACGGGCTGCTTCGTCTGCCGTGGCTCATAACGCATAAACCGGATATCATGATCATATATCTCGGATGGTCCGATTTGTGGATCAGCAACCCGGGTCGTTACCCTGATTTGCGGCGGAAACCGCGGTCGTTCTGGCATTACGGTAACGGACATCATTCCAGTCTGATGATGTTAGACACGGTTAAGGATGCCCTCGGGTTCAACGGTTATGACCCACCGATCAGTTCCTTTGATCTGGACACGTTCGTGCCAACAAACTTTGAATTTAACATGAAGCAGATCATCCGGACCTGTAAAAAAGAGCAAATCAGAACCGTTCTGGTGACGCTGCCTACCCTTATCCCCTCTTGCGTGGACCAGTCGTCCCTGGGGAAGGAGATGCTGGAGAAGTTACGGTATCCAGCCTTTTTCTCACCGGGTGATCTCGACAGCCTGAAGCAGTTATACGAAGTGTACGACACCACGATCCGTACGCTGGCGTACGAAGAAGATGTCGACCTGGTCGACATCAACGACGGTTTCGAAGCCTTTGATAACCGCCGTGACCAGTACTTCCTGGATACCAGCCATCCGAATATCGACGGTAACCAGTTGATCGCCCAGATTTTGGCGAATGGGTTATACGACCGCGGTATCGTTGGATAAGCAATCGATGGCGCCTCTCTCATACAAGTCTATTTCAACACCAATTGGAACTATGTATGTTGCAGCGACGGTGCGTGGCGTCTGTCGTGTAACGTATGATGACACCGATGAAGAGTTCGAAGAAGATCTCCATGTTCGATACGGCAGAGCAGCGGTGTTTGCCCCGAAAGATACCCTTTTACAAGATGCCGAGTCGCAACTCGAGCGCTATTTTGTCGGTGAATTAAGAGCGTTCGATGTGGCACTGGATTTCCTCGAAGGCACCCCTTTCATGCACCGCGCCTGGCAGGTACAGACCACCATCCCGTACGGGCAGGTCCGCTCCTATAAATGGGTGGCGGAACAGGTCGGAAAACCCGGAGCCGCCCGTGCGGCTGGTCAGGCCAACAGCCGGTGCTGCGTTTCGATCTTCGTTCCCTGCCACCGTGTAATCAGTCACGACGGCAGCATCGGCGGATACGGGGATCGGTTAGAGGTAAAAAAATTCCTGCTCAGATTGGAAGGGGCGGTGTGGGGAAGGGGAATGCCGCACCATTCGGTAGATGATGGTCTGGAATAATTATCCGTCACCAGTAACAAAAATGGACAAGAGATACTCAACCCATGGCACTTGATATTCCGAACCGCCTTTATTTCACCTACTCATTTCCCTGTCAATACCTTCGAAAAACGCCGAATATCGATGGTGACCTGGGCGATTTGGAACCGGAATTTCTGGTGCCGGACCTCGGGTTTCTGGAAGATATCCCGAAGGTTTCAGATGTCTATATGGCCTGGAACGAGCAGGGATTGTATTTCGGTGTTGAGGTCAAGAAGAAGCGGCAGGTCCGGTCCAGCTTTGCACGGCACTGGAGCGGTGACAGTTTCCAGATATGGCTCGATACACGGGATGTTAAAACTGCACGAAGGGCTGGCCGGCACTGTCATCAGTTCAACTGTCTGCCCACCGGCGGCGGACCGAATGGAGACCTGCCGATCGTAAAGCCTACTCAGATCGATCGCTCCAAAGAAAAATGGAACGTCCCTTTGCCAGAGGACATCCCGGTCGCCTCTCGCATCACGTCCAGTGGTTACACGCTGGAAGTAGCCCTTCCCGCTGATATTCTTAGTGGATACGATCCGGAAGAGTTTCCCCGCCTTGGTTTCACTTACTACCTGAACAATTCAGAGTGGCCATCCCAGTGGTGGAGCGCCGGTCGTGATCTCCGCGTCTATATCGATCCCAGCACATGGGGCACAGCAGTGCTCCGGAAGTAGGACTGCTCCTTCCCTTCCGCTGACGGGTAGGGAAGAGGGGTCAGGCCTTACTCAAACCTGACATACTCGTTGCCGGATCTTCCGGCAGTGTCTCGGTGTGTCTTGCTAGGTAGTGAACGATGAACGTTCGTCGGAACCGGTCGTCTGTTTCATTCGGATAGGAGCCGTGGATCGTGAATCCGTCGAAGAACAGGACGTCGCCCGCTTCCATATCGACGCCTGTCTCGTCTGCATCATCGGGTAAGACCGCTTCACCGGGAGTAAAGGAGAGCGACTCATCCGCGAATTGAACGGGCAGCACGCCCAGCCTGTTCGATCCGGGTACGACGATCATTTGGCCGTTTGCCCGATCGCAACGGTCCAGCGCCAGCCAGGCTGCTATGATGGGGTAGCGACGTATATACTGGTTGTCCTGGTGCAGTCCCTGGCCACGGGCGCCTGGCGGTTTAAAATAGAGCATGGTCTGACACAGCTCCACCTCGTCCCCTACCAGTTTCGCTGCATTATCCATCAACCGGGGGTCTCGCTGCCACACCTGCGATTTCTCATCCCATTCGTGCATATTGATGAACCGGGGAAACCTGTTCAGTGGATCTACATTACCCCTCGCGGGATCACCGCCGTAATCACCTGGTTTCGGTCCCTGCATCCGCTTCTTCATGAAATGATCCCGAACCTCTGCAACTTCTTTCTGAGTAAACAGACCACGGGCAAGATAAAAGCCTTTTTCCTCAAACTGAATTCTGGCATCAGCGTCCATTGATGGCTCCTGAAAAAGGTGAGCAGTTACCGCGATACATGTGTGGAGGCTGATGACGCCGGATCGTAATCCAGGTTGGGCATCAGCCATTTCTCGACATCGGTCATCGAAATTCCTTTGCGGGAGGCGTAGTCTTCCACCTGGTCCCGGCCGATTTTCCCGACGGCGAAATACCGGGCGTCGGGATGACCAAAGTACAGGCCGCATACTGAGGATGCGGGTGTCATTGCAAAGCTTTCGGTGAGGGTGATGCCTATGTTTTCTTCCGCATGGAGAAGGTCGAAGAGGATCTGCTTCTCCGTATGATCCGGACAGGCCGGATAACCAGGTGCCGGGCGGATGCCACGGTATTTCTCCCGGATCAGGTCGTTGTTACTGAAATCTTCTTCGTGTCCATAGCCCCAGGCACGACGCGCCTGGAGGTGGGTGCGCTCTGCCAGCGCTTCTGCCAGACGGTCGGCCAACGCCTTGGCCATGATGGCGCGGTAATCGTCGTAGTCCGCCTCGTAGCGCTGTACCAGCGTGTCGATGCCAAGTCCAGCGGTCACGGCAAACGCGCCGATGTAGTCCGCTCGCCCGCTATGGGCGGACGCTATGAAGTCTCCCAGGGAATAACACGGCGCGTTTTCGGAACGCGGACGTTGCTGGCGCAGCATGTGAAACCGAGTCAACGTTTTTGAGCGCGTATCGTCCGTATACAGCACCACATCGTCACCTTCGGCCAGTGCGGGAAAGAAACCCCAGGCAGCTTTCGCCTGCAGTAGCCGTTCGGAAACGATGCATTCAAGCAGGCGCTGCGCATCTTCGAAAAGGTCCCGGGCCTGGGCGCCTACGACAGGATCTTCAATGATTTTCGGATAGCGCCCCCGCAATTCCCATGTATTAAAGAAAGGGGTCCAGTCAATGTAAGGTATGATATCCTCGAGAGGAATATCATCCTCTACACGTACGCCTTGGAATTCCGGAATCCCGATCTGTGTCGCGGTCCAGTCGATTACGGGCCGCCGCTGTCGGGCCTCGTCTAGCGGCAGGAGCGCTATGCGGGGCGTACGCCCTTCGTACTCGGCGCGGATGCGCTCATATTCGGCGCGTATCGCCGATTCATAACCTGGCTTGAGGGCATCGCTGATAAGACTACCGACCACCTCCACGGCACGGGAAGCATCGAGTACATGCACCGTATTCGCGTGATATGAAGGTGCGATTTTTACGGCGGTGTGCTTTCTGCTGGTTGTGGCACCGCCGATCAACAGGGGGATGTCGAAACCCTCCCGATCCATTTCCCGGGCCACATGTACCATCTCGTCCAGCGAAGGGGTGATCAGTCCGCTCAATCCGATCAAGTCGGCCTCTTCGGTTCGGGCTGTCTGCAGGATCTTATCGACCGGCACCATCACGCCCAGATCGATAATCTCGTAGTTGTTACACGCCAGGACGACGCCGACGATGTTTTTACCGATGTCGTGCACATCGCCTTTTACGGTTGCCATCACGATTTTACCCTGATACTTCCGCGCGCCATCGTCCTGCCCCCCTTCCATGAACGGGATCAAGTATGCAACGGCCTTCTTCATAACTCTAGCGGTTTTGACGACCTGCGGCAGGAACATCTTGCCGTCGCCGAACAGATCGCCGACCACGCTCATACCGCCCATCAACGGCCCTTCGATTATGTGCAACGGTCGTTCGTATTTCTGCCGCGCTTCCTCCACATCCTCTTCGATGTAATCCGCGATGCCTTTTATCAGCGCATGGGAGAGACGTTCTTCCAGCGTACCCTGACGCCAGGATTCGTCTTTGACCTGTGCCTTACCTTTTTGCTTCTTCGTTTCAGCGAACTCAAGCAGCCGTTCCGTGGCGTCTTCCCGTCGGTTGAGCAGCACATCCTCTACCAGCTGCAACGTCTCCTCATCTATATCCTCATAGAGCGCAAGCTGGCCGGCATTGACGATACCCATGTCCATTCCCGCCTGGATGGCATGGTACAGGAACGCGGCATGCATGGCCTCCCGAATGTAGTCGTTGCCGCGAAACGAGAACGAGATATTGCTCACGCCACCGCTCACCTTAGCCTTTGGAAATAGAACTTTAAGCCGTCGGATAGACTCGATAAAGTTAACAGCATAGTCGTTGTGTTCCTCGATGCCAGTGGCCACGGTAAGGATGTTCGGATCAAATATGATGTCAAGTGGATCCGTGCCTACGTCTTCGGTCAGAATCCTGTAAGAACGCGCCAGGATCTCCACCTTCCGGTCTACCGACGTGGCCTGTCCTTCCTCGTCAAAAGCCATTACAACAACCGCCGCCCCGTAGGCTTTGACCAGATGGGCGTATTTCCTGAACTGCGCTTCGCCCTCTTTGAGACTGATGGAGTTGACGACTCCCTTGCCCTGGACACACTTGAGACCGGCTTCTATCACCGACCATTTGGAACTGTCGATCATGATGGGCACGCGGGCAACATCCGGTTCGGCGGCGATGTAGTTCAGGAACGTGGTCATGGCCTCTCCACCATCTAACATGCCTTCGTCCATATTTACGTCGATGATATTGGCTCCGCCTTCCACCTGCTGGCGCGCCACCTCCAGCCCTTCTTCGAATCTGTCCTTCAGAATCAGTTTGGCAAATCGGCGGGAACCGGTAACATTGGTGCGTTCGCCGATCATCGTGAAGGTGCTGTCTTTGAATATTTTGAACGGTTCGAGGCCGCTGTACACAGAAATTTCTTCCTGCTCGGGCGGTGTACGCGGCCTGCCTCGCACTTCCACCGCCTGCGCGATGGCACGGATATGGTCGGGCGTGGATCCACAGCACCCGCCTACGAAGTTAAGCCATCCTTCAGATACGAAAGAACCGAGTACTTCGGCCATATGCTCCGGCGTATCGTCGTACCCACCGAATTCGTTGGGCAGTCCCGCGTTGGGATAACAACTCATGTAAATCGGCACGGTGTGGGACAGTTCTTCCACATACCCGCCCATCTGGTCAGCTCCCAGCGAACAATTGATGCCCATGCTCAGCAAATTGAAATGGCTGATAGAGGTCCAGAAAGCTTCGAGCGTCTGTCCCGAGAGTGTGCGTCCGCTGGCATCGGTGACCGTCACGGATGCCATAACGGGCACCTGACGCATTCCCTCGTCGAACAACCGCTGGATTGCGAATAGGCCGGCTTTGATGTTGAGTGTGTCGAAAGTGGTCTCCATCATGAGCAGGTCCGCACCACCCGCGATCAGCGCGCGGGCCTGAACCCCATAGGACGTCGCCAGATCGTCGAAGGTCACCAAACGATACGCCGGGTTGTTGACGTCCGGCGATAGCGACGCCGTTCTGGTGGTCGGCCCCATAGCGCCTACGACAAAACGGGGCCGTGAAGGATCTTCGGCAACAAAGGCATCTACGGCACGACGGGCAACCTGAGCAGCGGCCAGACTGATGTCGTAGCTGTGTGCCTCCAGGCCGTAATCCGCCTGTGACGTGGAGGTAGCCGTGAAGGTATTCGTCTCGATCAGATCAGCGCCGGCTTCGAGATACTTGCGGTGGATCTCCTCGATGATATCCGGGCGTGTGAGGGACAGCAGGTCATTGTTACCCTTAAGATCTTTAGGATGATCCTTAAATTTATCCCCACGAAAGTCTACTTCTTCAAGCCCATAACCCTGAATCAAGGATCCCATGGCGCCATCGAATATGAGGATACGTTCGGACAGCAGGCCGTGGAGCTGTGCGACGATTTCCGTATATGAGGTATGAGTTTCAGGTTGGCTGAAGATAGTGTCTCCTGAGCGAAGTGTCACCACTGGGGAGGTCGGGTCTCCCTGAGTCCGGAAAAGAATCATTAAAGGCACAGTCGCCAATAACAGGGAGATACCGGCATTTCAGCCGGGGCGACAGCCAGTATCAGAAAGATCATTCAAACCGGAACTGCTTATGGATTCCTAAAACAAAAGAAAGATGGTCGTTCAATCAATAAAGAAATTGTTTATCGGGATGACGGGATCGTTGAGCTGATCGTGTCACCCTGTGCCAGGTTTAATTCAGATTCCCATGTATTTAAGGTATCGCCCACCTTCAGTTTTGACAGGGTAAGCTCGCCATGTAAAACGGTCAATTCGATATCAGAATCCGAGATCGAGTATGTGCCCCAGGCGTGACCGGTGGACCAGAACCAACGTCCTGGGTTCTTTGCAAACTGCATGGTCTTTTCGACGGCGGAAAACTGAAAGCCGGTAAGTGCCAGATGAGCCGCCCAGGCGGCCATGGCTCGGGCGTAGTGGTGGCCGCATTCCGCCTCGTCAAAGGGGTTGCGTTTGCGGCCGTCGTACCGTTCACGAATATTGGCGATACACAGAAGCCCCTCGTCGGTCTGCCCTTCGTAGAGCATACCGATGGCGGCGGTGTACTCGAATCCAGTCATGACTTCCGTGAAATACGGGAAGGGATTGTTGGGACGGTCTTTCGGGTAGCTGGCCATCAGCAGCGCGGATTCCTCGCCTGTGGCATAGGAACGCATGGTGTTGAAATGATCGCCGAGGCCTTCACGGAGGTTATATTTCATAATACTGCGTAATGTGGTCCGAACATGGTTTTCATCGACCAGATATCCAAGTCCGCACACGTGCGCCATATACTGGCCAACAAGCTGATCCACCAGGCATCCGGGACCAAGCTGGTAGTCGGGTGACGACAGATCCGTGGCGCCCATACCGACCCGCAGGCTCTCAGCTACGTTTTCTGCCTGTCCCGGTGTTCGAATTTCATGCTCGTAGTATTCACCGTTGAACAGGTGTTTGTCGATCCAGTCTCTCCCCTTCTGATAAAGCGCCCGGCACCGGTCCGCAAACGCCTCATCACCGGCGTACCGTGTCATCTCTTCGGCGGCGCGCAGAGCGCCCAGGTACCAGATGTTCATCTGGGGATTGGGGCCGTAGTATTCCACATCCATGGTATTATGCTGGCAGCCTTCCATCACGCCATCATGATCCGCGTCCCATCCGCCCGGTATCCAGCAGAACGCCAGTGCTTTTCTGATATTGGGCAGCAGTCTGTAAAGCGTGTCGTCATCGCCGGAGAGCTGCCAGTCGCGGTATATTTTCATGAGGCAGCCCATCTGGCCGTCCGCGGCTGCGTGCGCGATATTCCGGGCACGCTCGATAGGCAGTGATACGCGGAAGCTCATCATACCGTCGTCTCTGGTGGCGTGGACGAATTCCACCTCTCGCATTTTCAGGGCCAGATCACCAAACAGGAACGCAATCGATTGCTCATAGTTCCAAACATGGGTGCAGGATCCCAGGCAGCATCCGTCGTCGTCATTGCAGCCCTCCCATCCGAATAACAGACCATCCGGCGTCCGGAAGCAGGTCTGGCTGCGGAGGGTGCTCAAGTTGAATAGGGCGGCTTCCTTAACCACCTCCGGCAGGTCTGTCTGACAGAATGCTGAGACGAAATTTACCGTATCGGTTTCTAGCGTGTTAAGATGCGGTCCGACTTGTTTTACCACCTCCCAGGCATCTTGGTGCTGAGCGGTGTAGTAGTTACCGATGCGATCGCCGTTGTCACAGCAGGCGCCGCCGTCGCAGCAGCCTTCCTTCTGAGGCGCGGGCGTCCAAGTGTATCGATTCGGGAAATGCCAGGCCAAAAGGAAAGTGACGGAACGCGTTTCACCGGGTGCCAATTTAGTCTTGACGGCCAGGGAGGCGATGGGAGTGTCATCACCGCCTGCTTCACGGTCTTCGAGTATTCCATCGGTGCTGAAGTCATCCCAGAAATCAAGCAAGGATGATCCCCAACCTATCTTCTTCCATGCGGTCCGCATACTTATACCGGTACCGGACGGAGTAGCGAGAGCCATGGTGCCCCACTGGGCCGCCGTGCGATCTACATCTTTCGAGGTCATGTACAGACCTCGAAAGCCGTCGGATGCTCTGAATCGGTTCTGATTTCCCTTGCTCGTACCTTCCGAGCCGTCGTGACCTATGAAGTTTGGTATGGTTCCGCAGACGGAGATATCCACGGCCGTATCCATTTTATTGGTCGCCACATAGCGCAGTACTGCCACCGGTAGGCCGCTGTTGTCCGCATCGCAGGGGATTAAAGGGTTGAACGCTTCCAACCTTACATCGACAGGGACATTCGGGTCAGACAGTGAAACCTGACCGAAGGGGTATGCTGCTGCGAACGAACAGTCGGAAAACCGGGGCAGGCCGTGGTTGGGCGTTTGACTTCCGGATGCACCTTCGTATTCAAAATATTCGAGCGGGCCTTCGAGCAGCCGAGTTACGGCACGGGCTTTTTCCGGTCGGGCATACAACGCGAAAAAGGGCGCCCCGCTAAAGCGCCCTCCTGGAATGAAACCTTTGGCAGGTCGGTTCATGATCTCCCAGTCCCGGAGATCGCCCCGACCACCGAGTGACACGGTACCGGTTCCGATCCCTCCGATCGGCAATGCGATGCGCGCCAGATGATGCCGGTCGTATTTCTTCAGGACGGGCCAGGAGGTTAGTTCAGCCATTTGATGCTCCGATTTTTCAATAGGTTTCTTTAATTTGGTTTCTCTATTTCGTGGGCAGGAGCTTCGTTATAGCCGCTGTGAGATAGTTGACACCGAGCGATGTAGTCATGCAATGCTCGCATCACACGGGGGGCAAGAAGGAGTGTGGAGACCATGGTAGGGATGGCCATCAGGGCAAACATTCCGTCGATTAGGGCTACGGCGGCATCCAGGGAAGTTACGGCGGCGACAATGATGCAGCCTACATAAAATATATTGTAGATCCCCTGGCGGTCGGCGCCAATCAGGAAGCCCAGGCACTTGGTCCCGTAGTAGGAATACGTGAAGATGGTGCTGGCGCTGAAGAACACGACACAGATGATGAGCAGGTACGATCCGAATCCCGGCATAGCGGATTCGAACGCGTTGGCGGTCAGCGTCACGCCGTTTACTGATGAGGTCTGCCAGACGCCGGTAATCAAGATCATAAGGGCAGTGCAGGTACACACGATCATCGTGTCGATTACGGGTTCCAGCATGGCGACGAGGCCTTCCCTTATGGGTTCACGGGTCTTTGCCGCCCCATGGGCCATGGATTCAGTACCTATCCCCGCCTCGTTCGAGAAAGCCGCCCGCCTTACTCCGGTCACGATCACTGTACCGATGGCTCCGCCGGCTACCGCCTGACCGCTGAACGCGTCCGTTATGATCAGTCCCAGATACTGCGGAACGTCGCCCAGATTAACCAGGATGACCCAGAGGGCACAGGCCATATAGAGGATCACCATGGCCGGTACCACGCGGGAGGCCACATCTGCGATGCGGGAGATGCCACCGAAAATAACAATACCTACCAGCATCACGAGTGCAACACCGGCGCCGAAGTCAAACCAGAAGTGCTCCACGCTGTCGGTCACACCCATAGGCACGAAGACCACGTCTCTGATTACCTGTACCAGCTGGTTGACCTGCAGAATTGGCAGGCAGCCGACAACACCCGCTACACAGAACAATGAAGCCAGTGGCTTCCAGGATTTCCCCAGTCCCTCGACGACCACGTACATGGGGCCGCCCTGGGTGTTTCCTATGTTGTCCTGACCCCGATACATGATCGAAAGAGAACAGGTAAAGAATTTGGTCGCGATTCCCACCAGGGCGCTGACCCACATCCAGAATATGGCGCCGGGACCGCCTACGGTTATGGCGATGGCCACACCCGAGATATTGCCCATTCCGATGGTCGCGGCCAGTGCGCTTACCAGCGCCTGGAAGTGGGTGATATCGCCAGGCTCGTCAGGATCGTCGAATTTGCCGCGGATAATCTCTATGGAATGTTTGAAATAGCGAAAGGGGATTAAACGGGAAAATCCCAGGAGAAAAGCACCACCACCGATCAGCAGGAATAATAGGTATGACCATGCGATATCCGCAAAGTCGACCACGAATTGCTCGACCTGTTCCACGTAGTATGCTCCTTCATATGATTGTCAGATTCGGATGATCTATCATGACAATCTGCGAGGATGTTGTCAAGCGATATTCCTACCAGCCTACTTTGCTCAGATCATCTTCGAAAAGGCCGGATACAATCCGAATACCGAATATACCAGAATCCATTTAAAGTACTGATGTCGACTGGAATTGCTCTGCAAATTACTCGGTGCATAGTCCATGGCCTCTACCGTCTCCTTAAGTTAAACGCGTAGGTCGTTTTTAATATTCAATACAGGGGGGACAGGCCGGGAAGGTTTTGGGGGGAGATTAAATGGTGCCTGGCGTGATGGCACACGCCTAATGGCAACCGTTTTCTTGGTTTGACTACCAGTTCGTGAACGTCCCGTCCTGCCGGTGAAGCATGGGCGCCTGCACCGGATGATAAGGATGTTTGAGGGCGGCTTCTTCGTCGAATTCAATGCCAAGGCCGGGCGTCTCGGGCGGCAGCAGGTATCCGTCTTCCCATTCCGCCTGCACGGGAAATACGTCGGCTAGTGCACCGGGTTTGGCTGGCATTTCCTGAACGCCGAAGTTGGGAGTGGCCAGGTCCAGGTGAAGACAGGCCGAAGCCGAAACCGGACCGAGAGGATTGTGCGGAGCGATGTTAATATAATGGGTTTCCGCCCAGCCGGAAACCTTCCGGGCTTCGGTGAGACCACCGACGAGACATAGGTCAATCCGGGCATAGTTTATCAGGTCGTGTTCTATCAACTCCCGGAATTCCCATTTGCTGGAATAATGCTCTCCCACGCCGAGCGGTACGGCCACATGACGGCGTAAATGATGATAGGATTCTTTATTTTCGGAACGCAGGGGATCTTCCACGAAGAACAACCGGAATTCCTCCACCGCCCGGCAGAACGTGATTGCGTCGGCGGGATCGAGCCGGGTGTGGACATCGCACAGAAGCTCAATCTCGTCGCCGACCGCCTCCCGCACGGCCCGGCATTGTTCGATGCCATGGCGCAAGGCACGGGATGGTTCGAACAGGTCACCTTCCGAGAGCAGCCCCCAGCGGATGAATTTCCAGCCGTCCTCCACCAACTGCAGGGCTGCTGTGGCCAGCGCTTCCGGAGTTGCGCCGCCTGCATGGGGATAGCAGACGACTCGGTCCCGGCACCGCCCGCCCAGCAGTTCGTACACCGGCACGCCGAGGGCTTTTCCGTGTATATCCCACAACGCGATGTCGATGGCGCTGATGGCCGCCGACAGTGTGCGCTCGCCGGGAAAGAAACTGCCGCGGAACATTACCTGCCAGAGATGCTCCTTGCGGGTCGGATCCTGGCCTATCAGCAGGGGCTTGAGTGTGTTGACGGTCTCGAGAACCGCCAGCTCCCGCCAAGTCAATCCGCTCTCACCGACACCGTAGAGACCGCTGTCCGTCTCTACTTTGACGATCAGATAATTGCGTCCACCACCCCAGACGGGGAATGCTTTTACATCGGTAATTTTCACAGGTAGCGGAATCCTTTATTCTTCGGCATTCTTCTCCATCTCGGCTCTGGGTGTGAAATCCAAGGAGGCGGAGTTCATGCAATAACGCAGGCCAGTCGGACGTGGACCGTCGTTGAAGACGTGGCCCAGATGGCCGTCGCAGCGTTTGCACACCACCTCGGTGCGCACCATTCCGAAACTATGATCGGATTCCTCTTCCACATTTTCTTCTGCCACCGGTTCGTAAAAACTCGGCCACCCGGTGCCGGAATCGAACTTCGTTTTGGAATCGAAAACCGCTGTACCGCAACCGATGCATTTGTAAATACCGTCTTCATCATGCTTGTTGTATTTTCCGGTGAAGGCTCGTTCGGTGCCTTTCTCCCGGGTGACGTGGTACTGCTCGTCGGTTAGTTGATTTCGCCACTCTTCCACTGTTTTTACCACTTTATCTGCCATGATGACTCCTTTTGGTTCGCCTGAATCGGTTAATTCCATGATCGTAACAGTCCGAGGCGTAGTTGGATCACTATGTGCCGAGGTCTGTTGACCGGCCGTTCCGCAACCCACTGATAACAGCAGGGAAAGTATAAATGTAAGAGATACTGATTTCATAAAATGCGTCTCCCGGATATGTACTCCATGATCACGCTATGCTGTCATCCTTTAACATACCCTCACCCGTAACTTTGAAACGGCCTAATCCTACGCCCTGGGATTTAACGGCTGACCACAAGATTCCCTACAGGATATCGGTTTGTCCATCGGACCCCGCTGTAAATGTGACTGAGATCCAGCACTGTTTTAGCGCTTTAGAATGTGATGGGTAGGGCGACAGGAGTCTTTTTTAAAGTGAACCCGGTCTATCCCCCTGTGGGTGTTGAATCCGGGTTTTCGCGCTTTGAACCGTCTATCGTTATTCCCGGTACTGGAAATTCGGTACATAGTTCGCGGACTTCGTTATGAATGGCGGCCAGTTTCTCGTCGTTGTCATAATTTTCGATCGCTTCGCTGATCCATCGGGCGATGTGTGCCATTTCGGGCTCCTTGATGCCGCGCGTGGTGGCGGCCGGTGTACCCAGCCGAATACCGCTCGGACTAAACGGCGAGCGCGTATCGAACGGCACGGAGTTTTTGTTGACCGTTAGCCCTGCCTTATCGAGTGAGGTTTCCGCGTCTTTTCCGATTACGCCTTTGTTGGTGAGATCCACCAGAACCAAGTGGTTATCGGTGCCGCCGGAAACCAGGTCGAACCCGTAGTCGATCAATCCATCAGCGAGGGCCCGGGCGTTGTTTACGATCTGCTGGGCATAGGCTTTAAACGACGGCTCCATGGCCTCGCCGAATGCGATCGCCTTTGCCGCGGTAATATGGTCGTGCGGGCCGCCCTGGAGGCCGGGGAACACGGCCCTGTCAATGCTTTTTCCGTATTCCTTCTTGCACATGATAATAGCGCTGCGAGGTCCCCGAAGTGTTTTGTGCGTGGTGGTGGTCACCACATCGGTGATTGGAAACGGCGATGGGTGCACGCCCCCTACTACAAGGCCCGAGATGTGGGATATATCTGCCATGGCGAGCGCTCCCACTTCGTCGGCGATCGACTTGAATGCCTTGAAATCGAACAGGCGGGGATAGGCTGTCGCACCGGAGATTATAAGTTTCGGGCGCTGTACCAGTGCGATATCCCGCACCTCGTCCATATCAATTAGGCCGGTATCCCGTCGCACACCGTAGGAAGCGACGTTGAAGTATTTACCGGAGAAATTAACGCCCAGGCCATGGGTTAGGTGGCCGCCCTGATCAAGTTTCATACCCATAAGCGTGTCACCGGGGTCGAGCATTGCCATAAACACCGCTACGTTAGCGGGACTGCCGGAATAAGGTTGTACGTTCACATGTTCCGCACCGAACAACGTTTTAGCACGTCGTTTGGCAAGGTTCTCTATCTTATCGATGTATTCCTGCCCACCGTAATACCGTTTACCGGGATATCCTTCGGAGTATTTGTTCGTGAGGATGGAGCCCATTGCTTCCAGAACAGCCGGCGAGGTATAGTTTTCGGACGGAATCAGCTCAATCCCTTCCCGCTGCCGTGTCCGCTCACCATCAAGAATGGCGAACACTTCCGGATCCTGCGTTTGAATCGACGCAAATTCTTCCATCTCGTTCTCCTTGAATTAGAGCGGTAATATGCCGGTCGATACAGCAATAAAATAACAGTTCAATCGTTGTTAATCCATACATCATTTATGGTGTCTAATAGTACTGAACTGCAGGCTAAAAAGCAAGTGTATTTAGGGAATGGCAGTAGTGCGGACCAGACCGGAAGAAAAGAAGTGTCAAGGGGAATCAGAGTGGAAAAGACCACAGGAAATCTCGGGTTATTCCCGCCCTTCAGTCACAGCAACCGCCGATGTTGATGAAGCACTCCGGCATTACCTGCGGCGGCGCATCCTCCGCATAATTCCGATCTTGGACCAATCCTTTAGAGCGTATAACATATCTTGAAACCGGCTTCCTGAATGGCTGACCCCTCTGGGGTTCTGTTGCAGCGCCTCCTCCAACGAGGATGTGTTGTGATTCATTTGGCCCCCTGTAGGCAGGTCGAGACACGATACTCAATAGGAAATCAAGCGGGAAGGAAAAGGGGGGCTGGAAAATTGAATTAGTGGTTCTATGTGATACGGGAATACATGCCTGTAAGCCCCGAAGATGTTTGGTAGATAAGCTAGGCCACCACTATTTCACAAGTGATTTTTTCGACAAATCAATAAATGAATAAATCAATCAGAACGTGAGCTTTGCCATCATCCACACGCTACCATCAGGGGGTGTGTGCAGGTTCAATGAAGGGAGGTAGTCGGATGCAGGTAAGGAGCGCTGGACGTCTATCGCGCTGGCCAATCGGACGGCGATGGCGAAGCCGGTCAGGTAATAGCTGCGTACGCGTGCCCGCTGGCTTGATTTTCGGATCGATCGGTACTGTTTCAGATCGCTCTCGCTGATCCAGGCCCAGGTGCTATTACCGGCATAGATGGTTGCCTGTTCACGAAGCGTCAGCCGCTGGTCCTGGTTGAATACGTCGCTGCTGGAGAAAAGGCCGATATGCTTGAAATAGGTGTCACCCTGTCCGCTGAGTGTCACGCCGGCGCGGTCGGCTGCGAATGTGCGATAGTCGTCGGACCGCCAAGCGCCGTATACGCGAAAGGCAGTGAACCCGACCCAGGTGAGCGCTTCCATGGCAAAGTAAATTCGTGCCCTATCCCAGTTCCCCGTGTAGGCCTGTCCGAGTCCTGGAACCGCCAGCGAAAGGAGGATAGCTTTCCGCTTGGATTTTGAGGGGTCTTGAGCATTGGCCGATGTAGCGTAAAGGATACAGACTATCAAGAGCGTTTTTTGGACTATGCGTTTTAACACAGGAGACACCTTAAAATGACAGCGACATGGTCGCTGTAGGCGCGAATCGCCCGGTGGGGTCAAAGCTCTCGATCCGCAGTCGAAGCCTGGCTTCTTGAACAGGCTTATCCATTGAACGGTTGTCCGCACGAACGATCAGCGCAGCGTGGATGGCACTGACGAAGTGGTTCAAAAGGATCACGCCGATGGCCCAATCAGAGCGTTTGTACGCCTGGTTCATATTATGCTGCATGGTCACGTAGGATTTTCTGTTGGGTGAGATATCTGAATCCATCGGATCGAAGTCATCCCAGCCTTCCTGGAACTTGTTGTACTTCCCTATCTGCTCATAATACTGCTGGCTGCCTGGTTCCCCGAGCTGTTCCGTACCGATGGACGGATCCAGGCAGTTGGGCGCACAACGGACACTGTCCCAGTGGGCGTTTGCGAATGCGATTGACTTTGCCTTACGATCGGTACCGGAACGGTTATAAATGATCGATGAACTGAGTGCGCTGAAATCTATCGCAGAGAAGATCAATCCCCGCTTTCTGCCGGAATATAACTCTCCGGCTCCCGGGAACAACAGGGAAAAAGCGAAGGCCTTTAAAGGGCTCCTTCGAATCTGTGTCGACATGGCGGGCACCTGCTGCACCGTCGCCGCATCGTGCGCAGCGAACAGCGTCTTCCGCTCCATCCGAAGTGGCTGTGCAAAGGCCTCTTTTGCGTAACCGATTATGGCAATGAAAAATACGGCCCCAAGCATGTATTCTGGTATTCTTTTGAAAGATATCATGACATGCCTACAGTTAACTCACTTAACTACTGCGATTTTGAATACTCCAGTCTGAGACGATGTAGTATCACTCGCCTCTACACGGCCCAGGTAAACACCGCTGGCGATGTCGCCGATGTTCCAACGCACCTCGTTCTGGTTTTGAAACCCTGTCCCTTTGAATGATGTGACCAAATCACCGGCCAGGGTATAGATCTGGATTCGAACCTGCGCATCACGGCGTAACTGATACCTGATGCCGGTGGATCCGCTGTTGACCGGGTTAGGATAGCAGAATACGGACGGGAGCACAAGCAGGTCCCCAGTACTGCCTGAGGGGGCCTGCGAGATGGTGCTTGAGGCGCCGGAGCGGCGTGCGTCGTGAGCCAACATGGGCCAGGGCAGTGCGCCGGGATTGCCACGAAACGTCCAGAGATGGGCGAAACCGTCGTCCGAGCCTGCTACGACGGCGATGTCTCCATCACCTGTAAGGTCGCCCAGGGCCGGCGAGGAATCGACTGCGCCACTAGTCCCCAGCGGAAATCCGGCGGCGGGGCTGCCATTTTTCTGATAGCCTGCGATCGTGCCGTTGGGCAGCCCCACGATGATTTCGGGCACCAGGTCGCCATTCAGGTCGCCGATCGCAGGTGCTGAATTGATGAAGCCTAGGGGATTCACCGGATCGACCAGCACCGGGAAATTAGCCATCCGCGTACCGTTGCCATGCCAGGCTGCAATTATATTTTTACCGGATACGACTACCTCGGGAAGACCGTCACCGTCTAAATCCCCGACGGCCGGCGGGGCGGACAGGTTCGTGCCTGCTAGTACTGGCCATCCTGACTTGACTACACCACCCGCATTCCATGCCGAGACGGTACCGTCCGAGCCGGCCACGATCACGTCGAACGCACCATCACCATCCAGGTCGGCGATAACAGGTGTGGATGCTCGTCCTGTTGCAGATGTAGAAGCACTCCAGAGGATATTGCCTACGGCATCGGTGACCACAATACGGCCTTTGTCCGAAGTCGTCGTCGTCACGACAATTTCGTCCAAACCATCACCGTCCAGGTCCGCCGATGCGGGCGGTTCGGTTATACCTTCGCCGGCTATTTGTGCGAGGGAGATGGAGAACAGGGTTGTTCCATCGTGCCGTAGACCGATCAACCCTCCTACCGAAGTGCCGACCACGATGCCCGAATGCGTCGATCCAATGCGGAACAGCGCCGGGCTTGTCAACGCACTCTGCGGGCCGATTAAGGATTGCTGGATCACCTGGACCGGAAAACCGGGTTTCGTGTCGGCGAGCCCGTCCGTGTCATTATCCACCGCCGTCCATGCGAAGACACGTTCCGTATCGGTGCTTATTATTTCAGTGGCACCGTCGCTATCGAGATCGGCTACTGCCGGGGCATTGAAAAAGGAGCCTGTCCGTTCGGCGAACACGGCCGCCGGTGTCGAGACCGTATCCCCTTCGAATGTGATCGTCTTCACCACTCTGGCGTTCGGAATCAATTTAGATCCGTCATACTGCCAGACGTACAGTTTGCCGTCCGGTGACGCCATCAGTATCTCGGCAAAGCCGTCGTTGTTAACATCTGCCAGAACCGGAGATCGTGAGTCCGCTTCTCCTCCGATGGCGACCGGCCAGCCAGTGCTTACATGCTGGCGTGTCACCGTTACATCCATGACAGGTAATGCTGGACTCTCGATGCGGATTGACACATGACTATCTCCGCCGGAATAATGCCGACTGTCCGGGGTCGTATCCACATTGAAAAGGGTGTTGTTGCCTTCGAGATACAGATCTTTCGCTGAACTGGCTCCGATAGAGAGTCCAAGATCCTGGATGCCATCCGCCTCTTCGAGATCAAGAAAACGGTGGGTTTCATCCCATTGCAGGGCATTCTCAATCCAGTTTGTCACACCGTTCCCGTTAAAATCACCGAAAGCTACGTTTTCATCAACATGCCAGATGAGGACACCTGATCCGGGTAAAAGATAATCGTATTCCAGATTGGGCTGTTTGTTGATGTCCGAGGGACCGACGACGATACCATCAACAAAGTTCAGGTATGCCACGCCGTCTCCGTCCAGATCCGTCTGCCTGTTTTCGATCAGAAAGTATTCACCCGGTGCGATAGGTACTCGGATGGCCTTGGTACCTGTTGCCTGGGAATTTGCAGTCAGCAACGTGATGGCAACGGAATCAGAGTTGACCTCAACAGGGGTTAACCACCCGAGAAAAGCACGGGTCCATGCACTGAAGTAGACGGGCATGATACCTGTAACGATCTGCTGTCCTGACTCACCGATATCCACGGTGCCGGACTCCAGATCCATAAGGTCGAACGTGCCCACGCCCGGTGCATAACTAAACGTGCTATACAGGTCTGGCAGACCGAGCTGGTGCCCGAATTCATGGGCCAGTGTCACGTTCAATGCACCGAGATTACTGTCCTGCGAAGTCGTTTCCGGCATCAGAATCATTTCGCGTATCTCCACGGTGCCTTCGTCGACACGGATCGGAGGCCGTTCGTCACCGATCCGCAGGAAGCCGGATTGAAGATCACTGGGACTGTCTTGAAGGCGATCGTGCTGTAGATCGGAGCCGGCATGGAAGATAATGAAAGTGTCGTATTTGGAGAAATCGATGGTGGAATCATGATCGGCCGCAACGAAGGTATCAGTCACGAAATCCACCAAACGCTCCAGTTTTAAGGGATCGAAGAAATCCACGTCCGGACTGTAGTATTCCATCTGATGCGGCAACGTGAAAGCGGCCTCCAATTCATTCGGTACCACACGGGCGGTCGTGCTGAACTGACCGTAGGAAACCGCCTCGTAATAGGCATTCATTGCCGTCAGGTGGCGTTCAAAATAACGCCGGTCATGGGGCGCCTGATCGATGACATGGCCTTCTTCCTGTTCAAAATCCGACGGAGTCCTGTAGTCGAACCGGCCGTTTCCGGTCGTCTTTTCCGTCACGTCTACAGGGAAGTCCACACGTATGGCGAGGATGCGCAGCGACAAAGGCGTGACCTTTGTGCCAAGAGGACGGGGCAGGCTGTATGGCGTGGGGCGGTCGATATCCAGAAGATTCCTGCGCGAGACCTGATGTCTCCGCAGCATCCATCCGGAGGGGTATTGTGGAGATG
Source organism: uncultured Gemmatimonadota bacterium (assembly GCA_964470965.1). GTDB lineage: Bacteria > JAAXHH01 > JAAXHH01 > JAAXHH01 > JABIQT01 > CAYYIS01. The sequence goes on from CAYYIS010000010.1 coordinate 67,334, forward strand.
TCATTTCCGTAACGGGCTGTATCCGCTTAATCTGTCCGGCATGTAGATCGGTAATCGCAAATCCGGTCAGAATGAAAGGAAGACAGAGCACCAGCAACCAGTTCTGTAATTGATCAGGTATCAAGGGCTAAACCGCAGAACTTTCCTGCATGAGGTAGAGAGCGTGTGGGATTGTGGTGGTGTGGGAACCATTCTAATTTTTTCCTCCCCCTCCCACATCTTTTCTCAAAACTAAAATCCGACAGTGACCGAAAACTTGGTAATATCCTGGAGCGTTGAGCTGGTTATATAACTGAAATCGATCCGGTACAGACGCCATTGGAGTCCGCCACCGAATGTTGGAGTTTTGATATTCCCGGCTTTATCATAAATGTATCCGCCACGCAGGGCCACAAAGTTACTGTACCAGTACTCAGCGCCGATATTGGACACAGACTCCCGGAGCGTCTTTACCGCGCTACCTGTCTCCAGCCCCTTGTTGAAATCATACGCGAGCATCAGTCGGTTGTGTTCACGGTTCAGCAACTGCGCAGCGAATCCAACCTTGAGTGTTCTGGGAAGAGGATCACCTTGATCCGCATCGATGAATGTAATTTTCGGCCCAAGGTTCTGAATGGCGCCGCCGAGGGTAATCCTTTCATGGAGTTTGTAGGTCGCCCCTACATCCACCGCAAATGTGGTGGCAGTTCCCCGCCCTTGCTGGGCACCGGCGCTGAACGGTGACAATTTGTTGTATATAACTTTTAGGTTGGTACCCAGCCCCAGCACATCGCCGATGCGTGTGCCATACGACAGGCTCACCGCCACATCGAAGCTGCTGATCGTTCCGATGCCGTTGCCGCTTTCATCGGTCGCCGGTTGTTCACCTAGCGAGAGGTACGGAACACTGATGCCGAACGTCCCGATACCCTCTACGGGATGTGCATAAGCAAAATACAGATAGTACATGTCGTTAAACTGGAAATACGGAAGCCATTTGAAGTAGTTGCCCACGAACTCACGGGAATTCGTAAAACCAAGCGCGCCCGGGTTCCAGGCGGCCGCCATGGCGCCCGAGGCGTGGGCTACACCGGTCTCACCCATACCGGATGAACGTGCGTCCGGAGCGATGCGTAGGAATAATGCTCCGGCCTGACTCTGGGCAAATGCGTTGCTGGTCGGAAACATCAACAGAGCACAAACGAGACATGGGATAAAACGTTTCATGATTTACTCCTTTCGGTGATGGTAATATAACAAGGTTGCTTTTGAGGTCCAAATCATTATATACGGTGGCGTTAACGGACAACTACAAGTCGTCCGAACACGGAGGCTGCTTTCCGGTCCGGCGTGTGAGAACGAGCGGTGATTTTATAGAGATAGGCACCGTTAGCCAGGAAGTCGCCATCCCGGTCGGTGCCCTCCCAATCGACCTGGTTAAATCCTCTTAACCCGGTAATATTGCTGAACGAACGGACCAGGGTTCCGGCTACGGTATAAACATGTACAGTTACTTCGGCGTCCTGCGTTAGTTCGAAGGTGAATGTGGTCGCCTTATCGAACGGGTTTGGGTAGTTCATCACATCTGTTATCCTCAGGTCCACGTCCTCTACCACTGTGAGCGTCAGGGTGATGGCAGATGAATTGTTAAAATTGTCCCAGGCCCGGATAGTAACCGGATGATCACCGGGCGATAGCCCGGGAATCTGATACTGCACGCTACCTCGTTGGAAGCTTCCCGTATTATAGGTGAACAGGTCGGTAACATCCTGCCTGGTCTTGCTGTTTCTGTCAGTTTGAACCGTGATTTGATGCCCTACTTCTCCCGTGATGTTGATACCGCTTTCGTCGAACAGGTTGATCGTCAGCATGGGCGATGTTGCGGCGAAATCACCATCTGCAAAGGGGTTTCCTGCCACCAGAACTTCGATATCAGGTCCGATGGAATCGTTGAATGCCGGATCCGCGCCTCGCAGCGGTAGGAGATCGATCGCCCCGGAGGCGTCGGCACGCCCGTCGGTGGCGTAGACGGACACACGTCCCAGGTTGCCGCCATAGGTGATGTCCCGTGGCACGATAAATGAAGCGGTGAACCGTCCCATATCTATGCCTACCGATCCGCGGAACACATCTGCCCCCATAAGCTGGTAGGCTATCTGTCCTCCGGCTTGGGTTACGAAAATCACCTCCTGAGCCGAGTCGAATGTCCGTACAAACGCGGTCCCGTCGAACACCTGATCCAGCTGCCCGTTTTTTAGGACTTCCCCTTTTACAACCGCAGTGTGGAGCACCTTCAACGTATCCGTTGAATCCGATGTGAACCGGATAGGCTGCGATGGGATACCCAGTCGCATAGCCGGGTCTCCGAACAGAACGTACTTCTCACTGTTCTCCCGGTTTACGGTGCCTATTTTGGCCCGCAGGAGTGCGCTGCCGATAGGCAGATTCTGGTTCAGAAGACCGTCATAGAGAATCCGATTCAAACGCTCATTGGGCGAGGGAAACGAAAGCCGTGTGGCGCCGATAAATCCCACAGCACCTTTACCGTCCACGCGCAAGAAATCCTCCGCCATCGCCTCTTCATTGATCAGGTCGAATCGCCCGGCGGTGCAGGTAGCGGTGACGAAGATCGGCAGCCTACTGCCGTTTTGGATGGACGGCAGGTCGCGCGCGGTGTTGAACACCCGTTCATGCGCCCATAGATTCGCTGCGCCGTGGCCGATCCAGTTTACCAACAATGCCCCTTCGTTGATCCGGCCGATCAGTGCATCGCGGGCACCGGGTTTTTCTCCGGCGGCATCCAGTGGGTACTCTGTCAGATAAATTCTTTCAACTTGGAATGATCCCGGTATTTCACGATTGGCCAACCGCTCCGAGGACCCTATATGGTACGGCTCCTCGAAGGTAACCCCCGGCGTCCGTTCATCGTCGGACGTCAGAACGATCGTATTTCGCCAAACGCCAAATTCAGGCGCCGTATCGTATGCGATAATTTTACCGATAACCGCCTCCCCCTGTGCAACCGACTGTATCGGCAGTCTGCCGATGGCCATATCGGGGAAGATGTCGTTTTCCACGAGAGGATCGTTGTTTCCGTCGAAGTACACGAACCAGTCGTCCGTGCACCGGTTTCCCTGCTCGAACGGTGGAATCCAGAGCCCTTTACTCGAACGAGAATGATTCTTGTAATCGAAGTTTCCATCGCCTACCAGTAGCGCGAATTCAGGAGGCTCCGGAGAGGACCAGTTCAATGCTGTATAGCGCAGAAAATCTCGGATCGCGGTCGGATCGGTCAGGCCCCAGGAGAACTCGTCGTACACGTCCGAAATCGTTGTCACATACACCTGCAACCCGGAATAAGATTCCCGGTGGGCATGGAGCAATTCCACCACTTCTGAAAAATCAGCGTGAGTTATGATGATGTAATCGGCTCGGTTAGCCGCATCCCTCAAGCCGCTTGGAACATCCCTTGCAACCGATACCGGTTGTTTCCAGTGCTCCGGCGTAACCATCCGATACCGGGCTGGTCCATCTACACCTATCGAATCCTGGAATGCCCCTCCAGTCTCGGTGGTAATCCGAGTCAAATAAAATGGGTCAGTGATGTCGAATGTTTCTGAATCACCGGACGCACCTGTTACCTGATACCGGACTGTTGGCCCGCTTGCGAGGGGATCCTGCTCAATTTCCCTATCTCCGTCGCTCGCGTTGAGAGACGTCCAGTAGGAAAACTCGAACCAGTCGAAATACACATGATCTGGCTGACTCGCACTCTGATTGTTTCGTGGCACCACGATGCGGATTTCGTTATTGCCCTCCCGGAGCCAGGATCCCGACCCCGAAATGATGACCGGAATCGATTCTCCGCTCCAGAAGCGTTCACCGACGAACTGGTCGTTGATGAAGACCTGTACATGGTGAGCAAACCGGGTTTTGCCCTGGAGACGGAACCGTGCAGTCATCTGTCCGTTTCGGGCTACATCAGCCAGGCTGACCTGAAAAGTCGCCTCCTCACGGAACGCCCCATCGAGTTGTTGCCAGAACCATTCGGTGCCTGAATCCAGCGGGTTGATTATCTCACGCTCTTCATGAAGCCGCGCGGGGGAATCAATCTGTGTGGTTCCACCGGTTGCCCTTCCGTCCCGTGTGGGGATACGCCGGCCGGCGCCCACACCGGTATTCAGCCAGTAGACATTGGTGTCGGTGTACGGATTAGTGAAGAAAGAGAATGAGCTATTTGACTGATCGTAGCCCCATCCGTTCAGAGCACTGGCATAAAATACCACGTGGTCGCCGTCATCGAACCGACCGTCGGATTCGCCGGTCACCTGGACAGCCATCTCTCTGAGTTCCGGCCTCGGAGCGTCCACATCCTGGGGGAGCGTGCGGCCGCCGCCATTGAATATTCGGATCGTCCGGGGATCCAGGTTTGCGACATTTAATCCTCCGGCTTCCAACGTTTCTCTGTCGAGCCGGTAGAAACCGGCCTCGGACAGCGTGATTTTGTACCATTCACCTGGGCCGAACGAATTGACACGCCGCGGTGGTGACACAGTCCTGGTGCGTCGCCATGACAGAGCTACCTGCGCATTTATGATGGTCGTGTCGAACACGGAGGAGAGACGGTCGTTTCCCGGTCTGGTCGCCGGTAAAATGGTTCCGGAAGGCGAGTTGAATCGAATGTCGATCCGGATACGGCCGTAAACCCGGATACGGCTGTCAACGGCGCTGAATGAGACAGGGGCAAGTGCAATCGGCAGCACGTGTAGGCCGCGCAGAACACCGGTTGTACCAACTTCGACGGGATTCGATGGCGTAAAACCGGATGTGTAGTAGCCATCCGGATCGAGTTGCACGGACGTCTTATCTAACGAAAGCGGCGGTGCAGGAGCAAGGCGGTAACCGGATTGTTCCAAGTACGGCGATTCGACTACGGTAACGGATGGAACGGCATCTGATGGCAGACCGATGAGCACCTGACGAAGAGGGATCTGAGGACGTCCCTGTTGTGTCGTCGTAGTGCAGCCGTCGATGGTCAGCACGTCAAACAACTCTCCGTACAGTGACAACGTATCACGGTGCACCGGTGCCGGTACATACTCGAACGTCACCCCCGTAGCGTCGGAACGTACCAGGCGGATATCGTCATTGATCGATGCGTGAAGGGAATCAGGAAAAATGGCCGGTAGAAGCAGGCACATCGCCAGGATGGGGTACAGCAGAATCCATAAAAAAACCGGACGCCTTCGTTCACGATAAAACATTAGACGGTCCGGTAGCAGCTGCCGTTTCAACATCTTCATCTATCACGCACCAGGTTACAGATTCTGTGTGACCCTAGGTATATTACCAAAGGGCAAACGATGTAAATTCCAAAATTACAAGTGAATCAAAAAAACCCTAGCGCTTGATAATAGGCGATGCTCCTGACGATGTTGAAACTTGCGATAAGTTATTATTACGAATCCTAAAACAATATATGATTGTGACGAATAATGTCAAGGTCTATTGCGAGGCCTTTCCATTGACGCTATTCACAATATACCACACAGCATTTGCGATTGTCTGTGATGATGGTCACACAGTCCTGTGGCACAGGTGTGAGAGACTTGAAGGCCTTTATCGGGATTTCAACCCGGCCAAATTCAAAAAAGCTCATGTCGATGGCAGTCGGTTGCACCGACGCTTACCCATCAACAGTCCCGGATATTAGGATCTTTCCGGCCTTGGGGAGTTGCGGGGTATCGAAATGGTAAAGATCCCGGAATCGAATCCGCCCATCGAGGTGGTTTTCTTTGGTGTCCCGTTCCTGTATTTACCGCCGCGGGATCTGCGGTCGTTCCGGAAGCCCCGTTTGGATTTCGACCTCTGGAAACAGGTGTGGTGTGGTTTTGAGGCGCCCATGTATTCCTGTGTTCTGCAGAGACTCTGCAAGATGAAGCCACCGAATATGGCCGTATATTCGGCCTGGCACCCTGAATCGCCGAAGACGTTCTGGAAATAGTTCAACGTTACTTCTTTCCCTTCGTCCACTGCGGCACATTGACCCATCTGCGGGTAGTGGCGGCTTCGACGATGGATTCGGCGACCACCTGGGCGCGCATGCCGTGGTAGAATGACGGCAGGCACTCGCGGCCTTCGCGTATAGCGGAGACGAATTCCCAGGCCTGATCATACCGGAATGTCTCTACCGGGTCACCCCTGTTGGGATTCCGAGGTGAGCCGGGGCGTTTCAGGAATTCATCCGGTACGGTGCGGCGTGTATACGGCTGGCCCTGCGGCGCTATCAGAATCGCATGGGGCGTGTGCAGTTGGTACACAACGGACGCCTCGCTACCGTTGATTTCGCACAGATCGTGCCCACCGTCCGGCCCTCTTCCCTTGGTCAATTTTCCCATTTCAAACACACCTGTGGCGCCGGATTCGAATTCTGAAATCCAGGCGACCCAGTCTTCCACATCCTGGGGTTCGCAGGCCTTTCCGTCCTTCGTATGGTCCCGGGATACGATGCGTTTCATGGCACCGCACACGGAATGGATCGGCCCGAGCAGATCTTCAGCGAAATCGATCCTGTGGATACCCATATCTCCGAGTTCCCCTGTGCCGGCAGCCGTCTTATACTGGCGCCATCCGATCGATGTCTCTCCCCAGTCCTGTAGTCTTTGAAAGCGCGCATGACGGATCTCACCGAGGGCGCCGGCATCCACGAGCGATTTGATGTACGTCAGACCCGGCACAAAACGGTAGGTAAAAGCGGTCATATGTCTCACACCGGCACTGCGCCCCGCATCGTACATCTCCACGGTTTCCGGCACGGTCATTCCGAGTGGTTTTTCACACAGTACATGACAGCCTGACTCTATGGCCTGCAGCACGAGTTTGCGATGGTAGATGTTGGGCACGGCAATGGCGACCGCATCCGGATTGACCTCCCGAAAAAACTGTCGGACATCCTTATACGCTGCTTTGATATCCCATTCTGCTTTACGTTTTGCCAAAAGATCCGCGTCGGGATCGCAGAGGCCGGTGATTTCCACACCCGGTATGCCTGAAAATCCCGGATAATGCACCTGGCCACAGACTCCACCCAGACCTACGAAACCCACACGCAAAGTATCATTCGTCATGGCCACTCCCTTAAAGGTATTTGGGATGATGGATGAAAGATGAACCCCTCAAGGTTCGCTGAAGTCCGTGGCGCAAGCAGTCAATTCCCTGTTTAACATGCCAGGTGCTGCCCTTGTGATTATAGAAACAGGCAATGCCCCGTTGGACTATCCCAACTTTCATCCTCCTGCCCTCATATTCCTACCTTACATTTCCCATTGATTTAATTGATCCGACACGGCCGTCATTACCTGTTCCAGTGCGCCCGGCCCCACGACGGCGCACGTCTCTTGATATAGGCCGGAACCGTATTTGTCATGGGGCAAGAGATAACCCCCGGTTCCATGGTTGCACAAGACGGTTACGAGTATTGGCGTTTTAGGATGTCGGGCGCGTAGTTCCGTCTGTAGAACGTTATACGGCTCTCCGTTGACGAACACCACAACACCTTCTCCGATTGCCCACATTACCACACGATAAGGTGCTTTGCCACCGGGGATCACTGGCTCGATGCGCCGGAATGCGCGGCGTGTGCGTTCCACCATAGCACGGCAATCGGCGGCTTCGCGGTCCTGACCCCCTGCAAGGGCATCCTCTTCTCGTTGTTTCCATTCCTGTAACTGGATTTCGAGTTGGTCCTTTGTGGGTAATTCGAGAAACGGCAGTTCGAGGTCTATCTGCGCCGTCCGTGTGCGGCCCACAGCTGCACTGCGGATTTCACCCAGCAGTTCGTGCGACCAGACACCCAGCGTCGCACCGGATACCACGGGGCCACCATACAGCATCTCGGTCCCTGGTGGTGTCAATCCTTCTATGGCGGACAATGCGGCATAACCCAGTTGCCGGCCGTTTTGTTCCGCCACGGCAGTGTCTCCCACGTAGCCGTCTTTGGGACACAAGTCACCGCAGGCACCAAGGACGAACAGGCAAGGAACCCCCGTGCCATCCTCCACTACTTCACGCATGCCTCCGATGTAATCCGGGCTGATCAGCGTGTTGTCCCAGGCCAGTGTCGTGGGATGGCAGGCGTAGTTGACGATATGGGCGAACGGCTGGCCGTCCTCTCTCGTTATTCGGGTGACCATCACGGTGTCATCCGCAGAGCGATCGGGATTGCAGCCGCATACGAACTGATTGGTTTCCTCATCCCAGTAGTCCCGGTTACGTGCTACATCGCAGTGACCGGCTCCGAATGCAACTTCCACCGGCTGTGCCGTCGCCTGCGCTTCCTGAACCGCTTCCGCGATCAATGTCGGCAGTTTTTCGAGATATACGGGGATCAGATGACCTCCTTCCTCGTCGATCCGATCCAGATCGTAATTACCCGCGGCGTGGGTGTGAGAGAACGTAATGATTGTTCCATCCCTGTCCACTCCGGTCTCCGTCGCAACACGGTCGGACAGCCTCTCAAGCTCACTGTCTCGCAGCCATCCCAGGTCCAGGGTGACAAGTAGATTTTCCGAGGCCTGCTCATCCTCCCGCATCACCAGAACGGTGGCGAATAGAGGCGCATGCAGGCCAGTGGCGGCATCGTGGCTGGCAGCACCCCAGCAGCGGTGGTAGATATTATCAGGCGGTGTTATTTCCGTTCGCCCCACACCCATATGGCAGCGTCCCAACGGAGTAGGCATCGTTCGCCGGCTCATATTTCCCTCCTGTTATTCCGAATGAATTCAAGCATACTAGATTCGGGTAGGCATTTTGTCAAGGAACCGTTTCTATGGACTCTACCGCGTTATTTTAATCTATTGAATGATTATCCGATGGATTTTGATAAGATGATGCCTTCAACAAATACCCATTACATTCGACCTGTTTGAGAAGCACGGCACAGGTAGTAAGGAGTCGGCCACGTGCCTTGTAGATCTTTATTTGAATTCCAGTATGTTGCCCGTAGGTTGATGGTCATATGAAGACCGGCGGTACACCTTAACAATACAAGGTGCCGTATCCGCCAAGTCTTCAGTTTCTGATTCAGGGCCTGACCGCTGCCGCCGCCGCGGCGTCTATGTCCACTGTGCGTTGGTATGGCGTCCGGGGACAGTAATTGGTTGAAGCGCTCTGCCATATTCGAATTATGGCGGGACGGATGCGCCATCACAAGCGGTGACCTATGCAACCCTCGGAGACTACCTTCCCATAATTGCCTTTCCAGCGCCAAACAGAGGAAAACCCATGGATCAGTCCGTCCTGTCAGGATCTTCGGAATCAGTGGCATTTATTGGGGTTGAAAGTGATGAATTCCTATTTGCACGCAATGCGACTGAGTCGCTGAAGATAAGCACCTAACGTCTGAAACTTCGGCGCCGACCGGATTGAGTCCATCAGCACCTCTACGGTAGCTGCAGGCACGGTGAAGAGCGGAGTCCTCACCTCTATTAGAATATAATCGGCCGCAACCGCCTATCTTTAATACCTGTTATGCATTTGCCTCAAACGCTGCGATATCCTCCTCGTACTGCAGCGTCCATCCTATCTCATCCAGACCTTTTTGGATGAATTCTTTCCTGAATGGATCTACTTCAAACGGATGGGGCGTATCATCTGATTCCGTTACCGTCTGGGCCTCTATGTCGATCGTCAAGGCACACGTATCCTGTGCCGTGGCTTCCGCCAGGATACGTGTGACGACGGCTTCCGGCAGGATGATAGGAAGGAGGCCGTTTTTAAAGCAGTTGTTGTAGAAGATATCCGCGAAGGAAGGTGCTATGATCACCTTGAATCCGTAGTCCTGGAGCGCCCAGGGAGCGTGTTCCCGGGAACTGCCACATCCGAAGTTGTCACCGGCGACCAGAATGGTAACGTCCTGATACTTGTCTTGGTTGAGTATAAAACCCGGATTTGTCGATCCGTCCGGCAAGAAGCGCCAGTCGTTGAACAGAAACTGGCCGAAGCCAGACCGCTCGATCCGTTTCAAGAATTGCTTGGGAATGATCTGGTCCGTGTCCACATTGATCCTATCCAACGGGACCACCCGGCCGGTGTGAGTTGTGAATGGGGTCGGCATTGTAACTCCTTAACTGTTATTATGTTACTACCATTCTCTGACATCTACGAAGTGTCCTGCGACTGCGGCGGCAGCGGCCATCGCCGGACTGACCAGATGGGTGCGACTGCCCTTACCCTGACGCCCCTCGAAATTACGATTGGATGTGCTGGCGCACCGTTGCCCCGGTTGCAGGATGTCCTGGTTCATTCCAAGACACATGCTGCAGCCTGATTCACGCCACTCGAACCCGGCATCCTTAAAAATACGATCCAGACCTTCCGCTTCCGCCTGTGATTTGACAGTTCGTGAACCGGGTACCACCAGAGCCGCGACGGCGGAAGCAACCTTGCGGCCTTTTATCATGTCCGCCGCGGCACGCAGGTCACTCAAACGAGAGTTGGTGCAACTGCCGATGAACACCCGGTCGACCGGGATCTCTGTGATCCTGGTACCTGGTTTCAGGCCCATGTAATCCAGAGCGTGTTGTGTGGCTTTACGGTCGTTTTTGTCCGCCAGGGATTCCGGGTCGGGTACGGCGCCGGTAATGTCCGTCACCATTCCGGGGTTGGTGCCCCACGTGACTTGCGGGACGATTTGTGTCGCGTCGAGTATGAGCTGACGGTCGTACTGTGCGCTGTCGTCAGTTGCCAGAGTGCGCCACCGCGCTACGGCCCGGTCAAATGCTTCGCCGTCGGGAGCAAACGGCCTGCCTGCGAGGTATTCGAAGGTCGTGTCATCCGGCGCGATCATTCCGGCGCGTGCGCCCATTTCGATTGACATGTTGCACACCGTCATACGCTCGTCCATCGAAAGCGCCCGGATTGTACTGCCGGTGAATTCAACCACGGCACCCGTGCCACCTGCCGTGCCGGTATGGCCGATGACGTTCAGTATGATGTCTTTGGCTGTCACACCCGGCGCCAGGCTACCCTCTATGCGAATCTCGAACGTTTGTGATCGCTGCTGCAGCAGGCATTGAGTAGCCAGTACATGTTCCACCTCGCTGGTACCGATCCCGAACGACAGAGCGCCGAATGCACCGTGGGTAGACGTATGGCTGTCCCCACAGACGATAGTTTTGCCTGGCTGTGTAATGCCCAGCTCGGGTCCGATAACATGGACGATACCCTGATTTGGACTCTCCAGATCGTACAGATCGATTCCGAAATCCGCACAGTTTTTCACCAGTGCCTCTACTTGAATTCTGGCATCGTCATCGGCCAGAGGCAGGGCCCACTGTTCGATAGGGACATCCCAGTTGGTGGTTGGGATGCTGTGATCCATCGTTGCGAATGTCAGATCGGTGCGTCGGACGGATCGACCGTTCGTGCGCAGGCCCTCGAACGCTTGCGGTGAAGTGACTTCATGTATCAGATGTGCATCGATATAGATGACCGCCAAACCGTCCGGATGCTCCCTAACGAGATGACGCTCCCATATGTTGTCGTACATGGTTTTAGACATTGGCCCATGACCTCCTGTTTCTCCTATTGAGGTGCTGCGGATCGCTTATTGAGAGCCCGATTTTATTATACGAAAACCGGTGTTTTTCAAGTTGCTGACATAAAATTTTCATTACTATACCACGGCGCCCCCAGTTGGTATGATAGAACTTCTGCCGGAATGGTGTGTCCGCTGTTTCGACTTCCAGGACCCGGACGCTCTGATAGGTCTAATCAGAGCGAGAATAGAACGTATCCCGACGGTTTGAGAATTCCCGGTCGAGAGCCGCGTTGAGTGTATGAAGCTCGTCGGAAGACAACGCGTTTTCAATCGACAGGTAGCCTTTGGTTTCGAACGTAAGGCGGTAGGAATCTGTCATGGTGACCTTGGTTTTGATTATTTCAGAATACAACGGCATCAGAGTAATGGGGCGTCCCACTTCAGACTGTAAAGGTACAGCTTCAAAGCTCATTTGCGCAAGCGAAAAGTAGGTAACACACCCTCTATTCACGAGCTTTAGGGAGATGTCAATTTTCTTGACAATTGTTGTATGGCACGTCATATTGTCAACCGTCTCAATTCCTTACTTCGATTACTTAAATGTTTGCTTGTAGTGAGGCTGTGTTTATTAAGGTGGTCAATGTGTTATGAGAGTCGAGGTGTTCAAGTGAGTGACGTTGAGGCACGGAGCCATTCCAGCGTACACGGTGGAAGACGGCACAAAGGCGCCAGGTGGTCGTTGACCCTTTGAAACACAACAGGCGGGACGTGGTAAACCCGGTAGAAGGACTCCCCGGCTTTCGAAGGCGATGGTGCTTCAGACCTGCCCGTTGTTCGTAGGCAGTGGGTATCGGTTGCACCCCCATCCAGGAACTCGCTGCTGGCATCTGAAGATCATTCCTTCAGCTTTGGATTTTTCGTAAACCTGCCCCTTGGAATTCTGGTGGCGGGTTTCTGTCCGGAACCATTCGTTACGATGCTGAAGTCGCTGGCCAACTGCACATCGTGGAATTTTGTCGGCATTCAGAGGGATTGTATACAGATTGGGTAATGCTGTCTCTTTAAGTGTTTTTCGACTTAGTCAGATTCCCCGAAATGTTCATCGCGGCGCAGTTGACCACCGTGGACAGCCTGTTTGTCATAGTTCGTTATGAATGTTACCCGGGATCACCTTCGTAACCTGGGGCATAGGATTAAGCGAAATTAAAGTATCGGTAAAATGAAAATACAAGCTGTGGCATCAGACAGTATTGCGGATGAGGTCGGGTTGCAGCCGGGGGATCGATTGATCAAAATCAACGGTGCCCAGGTGCGTGACATGCTTGACTACCATTTCTGGTCTCAAGAGGCCGATCTGGAGCTGGATGTGATGCAGGCCGGTGGCAGCCGGATATTGATTGACATAGAGAAGGATCCGGATGATGATCTTGGTCTTGAGCTGCTTGAGCCCCAGTACCAGGCATGCGCTAATAAATGTATTTTCTGCTTCATCCATCAGAACCCTTCCGGCATGCGTAAGGCAGTGTACTTTCAGGATGAGGATGTGCGGCTCTCGTTCCTGTATGGCAACTACGTGACGCTGGCGTTCGCTTCGGACGCATACCTCGAGCGGATCATGGTACAGCGACTGAGTCCGATATATGTCTCAGTCCATGCCACGGACCCGGAGCTGCGTCGTACGATGCTCGGTTCGCCCAAGGCTAAAGATGTGATGCCCATCCTCCGCAAACTGGCGGATGCGGAAATCCTGATCGAGACGCAGATCGTCCTCTGTCCGGACGTCAACGACGGTCCTGCCCTGCGGCAGACGGTTGACGATCTGGCGGCGTTGTATCCACATCTGGAATCCATTTCGATCGTGCCGGTGGGCTTGACGAGGCATCGTGATGGGCTGCACCCACTCAGGGCAGTCACCGTTGACTACGCACGAGATATGATCGAGACGGTGACCGTATGGCAGGAAGCATTACGTGCTGAGCTCGGCAGACCTCTGGTGTATCTTTCCGACGAATGGTATCTTCTGTCGGACACGCCGTTTCCACCAGACGAGGTGTATGTGGACTGTCCGGTCATAGAAAACGGGGTCGGGATGGTAAACGCTTTCATCGGTGAGATGGGGCGCCAGATGAAGGTTCTGCCTACCCGGCTGGAATCGCCGCGCAAGATAACGTTTGTGACTGCCACGATGGCAGAAGGCACGGTACGCGATCATCTGGTTGAGCCACTGAACCAGATTGAGAACTTAGCGGTGGAGCTGGTAGTCGTCCCCAATGATTTCTTCGGCCCTGGCGTAACGGTCTCCGGTCTTCTGGTCGGTCGTGACATCGTCCGGTCATTGGAAGGGCATGATCCGGTTGATGCGGTCTACCTGCCGCCCAACGTGCTGAACGACGACGGACTGTTTCTGGATGATATGACACTGGAGAAGGTGAGCGAAGCGGTTGGCAGTGAGGTGTTTTTATTTCCTGAGCATGTTGAGAAAGTGATATCATCATAAGCTGGAGTGGGTATGGCCTCACCAATTGTTGCAATCATAGGACGTCCGAACGTCGGTAAGTCTGTTTTGTTCAACCGTATAGTGGGTCGGCAGGACGCCATAGTGGATGATGCCCCCGGCATCACGCGGGACCGGCACTATGCGGATGCAGACTGGTACGGGAAGCGGTTCACGATCGTGGATACCGGCGGTCTGGTACCGGATTCGGACGAACCGATGGAGTCCGCCATCGAACGGCAGGCCCAGCTGGCGGTCAACGAAGCGGATCTTATCCTACTGGTGACCGATGTGCGGGCAGGTCTTATGCCGCTGGACGAAAAGGCGGCTGAGGTGGTCCGGCGGGCCGGAAACGGCCGAACGATCGTGGTTGCCAACAAGGTGGATAACGGTAAATTGGAAGACGAAGCATGGGAATTTTCGGCGCTTGGCTTGGGTGACCCGGTCATGATCTCGGCGCTCAAGGCGCGAGGTACGGGTGAACTGTTGGACATGGTCTCGGATAGACTGCCAGACAAGCAGTCGGATCCTCCTGCCGACGGGGCTATAAAGGTCGCAGTGATAGGCCGCCCAAACGTGGGCAAATCCTCCCTGGTCAATGCCATGGTGGGCAAAGAAACCGTAATCGTTTCAGATGTGGCGGGCACGACCCGGGATTCAATAGATACGAAGATCGTTCGCCAGGGTGTGCCGTACCTGTTGATCGATACGGCCGGATTACGTCGGCGTTCCCGGATCAAAAGCGATATCGAATTTTACAGCTTTACGAGAACCGTCCGTGCCATCGAGCGTTGTGATGTGGCAGTCGTTTTGATAGATGGTGTGGACGGTATATCGGGGCAGGACATGCGAATCGTGTCTCAGGTGGATGAAGCCGGTAAGGGGCTGATCCTCGCGTTCAACAAATGGGACCTGGTCAATGCCGACGCTACGTCAGGTGACGTGTTCAGGGAAACGGCTTCGAAACAGCTGCGTTTCACGGATTATGCACCGATCATGTTCGTCTCCGCGGCGACCCATCGCGGGGTCACGCAGCTGGCACAAAAAGTAAACCAGGTGCAGCAGATGCGGAACACCCGGGTGGGTACAAGCGAGTTGAACCGCGCAGTGGAACAGATCGTGGCACTCAATCCACCGCCGGTAACATCCAACGGCCGGCACGTAAGGGTGTACTACGGCACCCAGGCCAGTGTAGCGCCACCAACGTTTGTGTTCTTTACCAACTATCCCGATTCGGTGCCGGAGGCATACAGACGCTATCTTTCGAATAGACTTCGGGAAGCGTTTGGATTCCAGGGCACCCCGATCCGGGTATTGATTCGTGGGCGTGGCGGCAAGGATGATAGGCAAGAATAAAGGGTCTTTCTATGAACGGTCGATCAACGGGTAAGCTGTACTATTCCATCAGCGAGGTATCTGAACTGACCGGACTTGAAGCTACCGTCTTGCGCTATTGGGAGAAGGAATTTCCTCAGTTGCGCCTGAAGTACAACCGTGCCGGTAAAAGGATGTACCGGGAAAAAGATATCAGGGTCATCCAGGAAATCAAGCGTCTGACCCGGGAGGAAGGCTATACGCTCACCGGCGCCAAAAAACATATGCAAGACTCCACCAAGAGCGTAAAGACTTCCGAAGACAAGTCGGATCAGGAAACACCAACCAACATTTCCGACCTGCCGCCGGAACTTCTGGGTTATCTCCGCAAAGAATTGAATGACATCAGAAAGTTGCTGGAGTAATCCGGATCATATTTTGATCTCATGCCTTTATACACTCTCCTCTACCGCATCTCTGATCCCGATGACCGGGCATCCGGTATCATCATCCTGCGCGGTCTGCTCTGGCTCCCGGCCCAATTATTCAAAATAGCCGGACGGCTCCGTAATTATTCCTATACAATGGGCTGGCGCGTTCAGCAGAGATTGCCGGTTCGGGTAATCAGTGTGGGTGGCCTCACGGTCGGTGGGGCCGGAAAGACGCCGGTCGTTCGCCACCTGGCCGGATTGCTGTCGGATGCCGGACAGCGTGTGGTGGTGTTAAGCCGGGGATATGGACGCCTGAATAAGGCGGTTGTGGTGGCCTCAAGCGCCGGAGACGAATGCCTGCCCTGGCACTGCGTAGGTGACGAACCGTACCTACTGGCTTCGACGCAGCCTGGTGTACCGGTGGTCGTCGGCGCCGATAGGATTGAAACTGGAAAACATGCCATTCGTCAATTCGACCCCGATATTCTGATGCTGGATGACGGTTTTCAGCATCGCCGTCTGTCCAGGGATCTCGATATCGTCGTACTCGACGCGACCAGTCCCGCAGAGCGTTTGATACCTACGGGCCCCCTGCGGGAACCGTGGTCAGCGCTGCGCAGAGCCGACCTCATCGTTCTCACCCGCGTCGATCAGGCCGAGACACTCGATACTCTTGTCCGACGTATTCGCCGTTACAATCCGGAAATGCAGATTGTAGAAACCGCTTACCGTCCTGCGGGCCTCCGACACCTTTCGGACGGCAGATCCTTCCCTCTCGATCATATCTCCGGCTGCCGTGTCGTTACGCTGGCTGGTATCGCAAATCCCGTCTCTTTCGAACAGACGATTCGACAGATCGGTGCCGAGGTGGTGCATATGTTGCGCTACCAGGATCACCATGTTTACCAGAATGAGGAAATCGAATTGGCATGCGGGGCTGCTTCCCGAACTCGGGCCCAATGGATAGTAACCACGGAGAAAGACGCCATTCGTATTCCGGAAAGCAGTGACAGGACGAGGATCCTGGTGCTGGATATTGAGTTGGATGTTGTACGGGGTGGCAACGTTCTTAAATCGATGGTATTTAACGCCGCTGCCTCTCCATGAGTCCGAGTACCGTATCGATCTCATCTGGTATGTTGAACACGCCCGGTGAAAGTCTCAACTGTCCTTTATCCAGGCGAACCGAAGCTGTGACGCCGGCATCCTCGAGGGCGTCGGAGACATCTGCCGGAGCGTCCACGAAACAGGTAACGATGGGCGTCTGGTTGCCCGGCGGCGTGAACATACGATAGCCGAGGTCCAATAGGCCCGCATGAAGCCGGTGCGCGAGGTCAACCACATGGCGGGTCAGCCTTTCCTGGCCGACTGCCTCGATGTACTGCAACCCCGCGCCCAGTTCCCAGAGGCCGCCGAAGTTGTAGGTGCCGTATTCGTACTGCTTGGCGGAATGATGTCCGGGCCAGTCGCGAAAGGCGCCCTCGAAGTTCAGTTTCTGCATGAAACCGAACTTGTTTGGCCGGATTCGGTCCAACAGGTCTTCTTTTACGAACACAAACGACAGCCCGAACGGACCGAAAACCCACTTGTAAGTCCCGCAGGCCAAAACGTCCATGTCACCCGCCCTCACATCCACCGGAATGGCACCCACCGCCTGTACTGCATCCGTGTAGAAATACGCACCGAAGGCATGCGCAAGGTCCGCTATGCCCCTGATATCGTGCAGATAGCCGTTGTGATGGGATACGTACGGTATGCTGATCAACCGGGTACGCTCATTCGTCACATCTGCAAACGCCTCGACCGTCGCCGCGCCGGCGAGGTTCTGTACGATCCTCAGTTCTATGCCGTAGGTTTGCTCATAATGTTGCCACAACACGAAATCGGACACATATGCCAGGTCGTCCAGAACCACGTTGTCGCCCGGCTGCCAGTCGATGGCCGAGGCGACCAGGTTGATGCCGTCACCGGTATTCATGCCGAAGAATACCTCCTTTGCCTTCGCACCGATCATGGTTGCCGCCTGCTGCCGCACTTCTTCCGCTTTGTCCAGCCAACCGTGAATGGTGTGCCATTCCTGCCGTCTGGCGAAGTATTCCTGCGCCGCTCGGATCACCGGGGTTGGTGTGGGAGAAATGGATGCGGAGTTGAGATAAGTGAGCGATTTGGTGGCCGGAAAATCTTTTCGGATGGCTTCGTTCATGGGCATACCTCATTTCAACAAATGTTATCTCTCCCATACGTCATTTGGACCCAGATCGAGATAGTTCATCTTTATTCTTCAGTCTTGCAGGCTATTAACCATAGGCCATGTACAGGAGACTGCTAAGATGCATCAACCCAGCATGATGCCATGCGGGTTAGCCGGGGGCGGGATCGGAGTGAGTGCCTTGCCGCGGATGTAGGGTCTCCAGAGACCATGGCCCCGGTTTCTGTTCAGGATGTCGGTACCGAACCGGCACACGAGGCCCGGCAACTCCGGATTGGCGACGATGACATCCCCGGAAGGAAAAGCTGAAGTGTAAGATAAGATCATTGGGAATACATGATATAATAACAGATCCAGGACAAGATCCCAAGGCTTTATTATCTAATAAACCCTGGAGTACCATACTGCGAATGTTTCTACACGCCCTCGACCGTTGGCTATCTTTTTTATGGTTTGTTCCGTCAATTCATCTGGTTTTTTTGAGATGGTCACATCATATTTATACCTTACTTTAATTTCAGCTACTAATCCTTTAGCCGGTTTCTTTATGTCCGTAGGGCTCTTCATCCCCTGTTACATCGATCAGTTTTATCCCGATGTAGGCATCGCCACACTAGAGTTGCTGGAACGGTTCGGCATGACGGTGGATTATCCGCCGGCGCAGACGTGTTGCGGTCAGCCAATGGCCAACGCAGGGTGCGTGGATGACGTGGGGCCCCTCGCGGAACGGTTTTTGGAGCTTTTCGGCGGATATGAGTATGTGGTGGCGCCGTCCGGTAGCTGCGTGGCAATGGTGCGTCATCAATACGAGACGTTTCTGGGTGAATCGGCGGCATTCGAAGAATTAAAAGATAAAACGTTTGAATTGTGTGAATTCCTTGTGGATGTGCTCAAGGTGGAAGCGCTGGAGGCATCATTTCCGTACCGTGTGGGGTTGCATGAAAGCTGCCACGGCCTGCGGGAACTGAGGATGGGCCGTTCTTCCGAGACGGTCGGAGAGGCGTTCAGCAAATCACAGCAGTTGCTGAGTCTGGTGGACGGCATTGAACTGACTTCGTTACTGAGGCCGGACGAATGCTGTGGATTCGGCGGTACGTTTGCGGTGAACCAGGAGGCGGTGTCCTGCATGATGGGGCTGGACCGAGTGGCTGATCACGAGCAGGCGGGCACTCAGGTGCTTACCGCTACGGACATGTCCTGCCTCATGCATCTGTCCGGTCTGATCCGACGGCAGAAAAAGCCCATCCGAGTCATGCACATTGCACAGATTCTAACCGGACGAAGACCGGAGGATATGGACTAGATGAGCAAGCCTGGCGGTGATCATGCTAAAAAAGCAACAGCCTTCATCGCACAACGTGAGAAAGCGCACTGGCACGATAAGGCGCTTTGGTTCGTCCGGGAGAAACGCGATAAGCAGGTCCGTGATCTTCCGGAATGGGAACGGCTGCGTGAAACCGCCTCGGCGATCAAAGCCCACACCATGGCGAAGCTGGACGAATACCTGGTCGCATTTGAACAGAAAGCGACCGCACTCGGGGCACAGGTTCACTGGGCAAGGGACGGCGCCGAGCACAATCTCATCGTACACGGGATTTTGAAGGAGCACGGCGTCCGGAGTGTGGTTAAGAGTAAGTCGATGCTGACGGAGGAGTGCCATCTGAACCCCTATCTGGAAAAACAGGGAATCGAGGTGGTCGACACGGACTTGGGCGAACGCATCGTGCAGCTCCGTGGGGAACCGCCCAGCCACATCGTACTGCCCGCAATCCACATCAAAAAAGAAGAAGTAGGTGACCTGTTTCACGAGCATCTGGGTACCGACGAGGGCGCCACGGATCCGGAATATCTGACGGAGGCCGCTCGGCACCATCTACGGGAGAAATTTATGGAGGCGGATGCCGGGATCACCGGCGTCAACTTCGCCATCGCGGAGACCGGCGGAATCGTGGTATGTACCAACGAAGGCAATGCGGATCTTGGCGTGTCTCTCCCCGATGTGCACATAGCCAGTATGGGGCTGGAAAAAATAATACCCACTGCAGAGGATCTGGGCGTTTTTACTCGACTTCTTGCCCGTTCTGCGACCGGCCAGCCTATCACTTCCTATACGTCTCATTTCCACGGTCCGCCGAAAGGCGGGGCGCTGCACATCGTATTGGTAGACAACGGCCGCAGCAACATGCGGCAGAGCAAGGCGTACGGTGATGCACTCCACTGCATACGGTGCGGTGCCTGCATGAACACTTGCCCGGTGTATAGGCGCAGCGGCGGGCACAGCTACGGTGCGGTCGTGCCGGGTCCGATCGGATCGGTGCTGAATCCGGTCAATGATGCCGCCGCATACAATAGTCTGCCCTTCGCATGCTCACTGTGCGGATCCTGTTCCGATGTCTGTCCTGTCAGAATCCCCTTACATCATCAGCTGCTGACGCTACGGAATCATGTCAGGCTTGAGGGCCATCTCGCCTGGAAGAAGAGGGTTGCCATGGGCGTGGCCGGAAAGGTGCTACGGTCTCCCGTTCTGTTACGATCTTTCGGCGGCATGGCAAAACGGTTTATGAGATTCTTTCCCGGTCTGCTGAAAAACCGGTTCAATATTTGGGGCCGGCAGCGAGACCTGCCGCCGGCGCCAAAGGGTACGTTCACTTCCTGGTACAGGGCCAATCGTAAAAAGGATCAGTCATGAGCAGCCGGGATGACATATTGGCGAACCTGAGCAGCAACGCACAAGACACGGTGCCCCACCCAGATTTGGACCAGTTTTGGAGTACCTGGTCGGATCCGATCGTACGATTTGAGGAGTCGGTTGCTACCGTGGGCGGACAGTCGGTGCGTCTGGAGAATCCGGAAGATCTTACCGAAGCGATTGTCGCACTGGAATTCTATAAAGAGGCCCGGCGGGTAGCGTCGGACAGCACCCACACGAGCCTGGAATGTGACCCGTTCGATGGGGTTTTGGACCCACATACGCTGGAGGATCTTGACCTGTTCATCGCGGACGGAAGAATGGGGGTGGCAGAAAACGGGGCCGTCTGGCTTACTGACGAAACCCTCACCCACCGTGTGGCATTATTCATCCCGCAGCATCTGATCCTGACCGTGGAAAGTAACCAGATTGTAAACAATATGCACGAAGCCTATCGGCGGATACAGATAGGTACTCCGGAGTTCGGGGTTTTTGTATCGGGGCCGTCCAAAACAGCTGACATAGAACAATCCCTTGTAATCGGTGCCCACGGGCCCCGGTCTCTCACGGTGTTTATTCTGAACTAAACCACAAGGAAGGTTTCCCATGGGCGATCCATTGCTTCCCATCACTAACGCGGACGGACTCCCGGTCGTTCCCATGACCGCGCCCCAGGCGTATATCTTCGACCTAAAGGGGTGGATCTGTCTGCCCGGCCTGCTGTCCGAAAAACAACTTGAAGGGATCCGGGCGCATCAGATGAAGTATCTCTACGATAGAGAATCCCTGCCGCCTCACGAACGTGACAATCACGGCGGACCATCACAGATACTGCTCGACCATCCGGCTGTTGCGGGTGTGCTCAATGAGATCATTTCACACCAGGCAATGGCTACCGAGGAGTGCTACGGCTTTCGGTATGACCACACCTACACGAGCCATAGAAAGATGGATCACGACAACTTTAATCCTCATGGCGGTAATGGTTATTTTAACTTTTCGGGCAATTCGCATATTTACGAGATGCTACCGGGCAGAATCCATTCCGGCCTCACCAGGGTAGTCTGGGAATTGAACGAGGTGGGCCCCGGTGACGGCGGAACCATGTTCCTTTCCGGAAGTCACAAAGCGGCGTTCCCTCGTCCCCAAGAGGTGAGCGGACGTGGCAGCGATCTGTGGGATACCTATACCTGTCCCGCCGGTTCTGCGGTGATATTCACCGAAGCCCTCTGCCACACCGGCACGCGCTGGGCGAACCCGGACCGTGACCGGCTCTGCCTGTTTACCTGTTACAACACCGTTAATGCCAAATGGGGAAAGGGGTGTCCGCCGCCGGAGGTAGTGGAGGGCATGGCGCCCAAGCGTCGTACCCTGTTCCGAGGTGTGTGGTGCGGTATGAACGAAGTGCCGCAGATCAATCGCTATTACGACGAAGCCAACCATGCCGTCTGACCGATCGGGCCGCCATG
Organism: uncultured Gemmatimonadota bacterium; assembly: GCA_964470965.1. Taxonomy (GTDB): domain Bacteria; phylum JAAXHH01; class JAAXHH01; order JAAXHH01; family JABIQT01; genus CAYYIS01. Next base: position 89,458 of record CAYYIS010000010.1, read on the forward strand.
CCGTTTCTCGGTATGGGCCGGCTTCTTTGTTACCGACTGTCAGGCTCTACCGATTCCGCCACTTCCCGCACCACCCGTAGTAAATCCGACCCGTAACGCTCCGCCTTGGTGTCGCCGATACCGTGGGCCATCATCAGTTCATCCAGTGTTGTGGGACGCAGGAGGGCGATGTCGCGGAGCGTGCGGTCACTGGCAACGACGTAGGGAGGGACGCCGTCATCGCGGGCGGTATCGATGCGGTAGGCGCGGAGTGCTTCGAACAGCGCCCGAGCTATTTCATCGAAATCCTCATTGACCCGTGCCCCACGGATGAGTGAGGTGCGGGCGTCCTGGGAGACCGGTTTTCTCCTGGTTGTGGAGACCTGTGCGGTGCGACGTGCAGGGGGCAGAAGTAACTGGGCTGGACGTTTTTCATAAATCACCGCCTTACCGTCTTCGGTGACCGTGACCAGTGGTCGGTCGCCCCCCTCGAAATCCACCCATCCAGCGGTGACACACCGTAGCAACAGCCGGTTCAGCCATTCTTCCGGGTATTCTTTGAGGATGCCGAAGGTCGGCGAGTTGTGGAGCCCGGAGAACTGAAGGCGTTCGTCGCCGCTTCCCACGAGGAGCTTAGCCGCGGTCTGGATTCCGAACCTGCCATGAACGCGGGCCACACCACACAGCGCTTTGCGGACGATGGGTGCCACCTTGTCCGGATCGTACTCCGGATCGGGTGGTGCCAGGCAGACGTCACAGCGACCGCAGCCGCGGAGCGTTTCTTCTTCGTCGCCGAAGTAGAGGAGGATTGCGTCGTGGCGGCAGGCTCCACCTTCGGACCAGCGCATCAGTTCGAGGAACAGGGACCACTTATGGCGAACCGTTTCCGGGGCGATCTCAACTCCTTCGGCGTCGGATTCGATAAGGTGGCGGCGCAGAGCCATATCGCCAGGAGAGAGAAGAAGGAGACATGTGGCCGGCAATCCGTCCCTGCCGGCTCGGCCTACTTCTTGGTAGTAGGCTTCGATGGATCCGGGGGGCGCGAGGTGTATGATGCACCGCACGTCCGGCCGGTCGATACCCATGCCGAACGCGTTGGTGGCTACGACGACGTCCACCTCCCGGTTGATGAATGCGTTCTGAACCTGCTCCCGCATGGCGCCGTGCATACCGGCGTGATAGCCCACCACGCGCCACCCTTCGCGGGCTAGCCGGTCAGCTTCTTCTTCGGTACTCTTCCGGGTCGGCGCGTACACGATGGCAGAGCCTTCGGCTTCCTCCGGGGTGCCCAGGGTTTCCCTTAACAGCGCATCCACATGGCGGGTGCGCTCCCGGCGGCTCTGCGTCTCGGCAACGTGCAGGCCCAGGTTGGGACGCGCAAAGCCGCGAATCTGCTGCGGCGTGTCCGCCGGTAGATCGAGGCGCTCGAGAATCTCATCGCGCACCACCGGTGTGGCGGTGGCCGTACAGGCCAGGACTCGGGCGCCTGTCATTTGTTTTATGACGGAACCTATCTGAAGGTATTCGGGCCTGAAGTCATGGCCCCATTCGCTGATGCAGTGGGCTTCGTCGACCGCCACCAGCGGGCAGTCCAGCTGCCGCACTACGTTGCGGAACCGGCTCAGCGCCAAGCGTTCCGGAGCGACGTAAATCAGTTTATACGCCCCCTGCGCCGCTGCTGCCAGACGCCGCTGCATCTCGTCCTCTTCGAGCGTACGGGCGAGATAGGTGGCAGATACGCCGCGGTCCTCCAGAGCGGACACCTGGTCGTGCATCAACGAGATTAATGGGGACACAACCAGCGTGGTGCCCGGCAGTATCGCAGCCGGCAACTGGTAGATGAGGCTCTTACCGCCACCGGTGGGTGCCACCAGCAACAGTCGTCCTCGACCCAGCAGCATTTCAATCGCCTCCCGCTGTCCCGGCCGGAATGTTTCAAATCCCAGCTGTGCCAGTCCGGAGTCGAGATCCGGTGCAGTATTCGTCAATACAGGTGGTACCGAAATGTTAGTCTCCTGAAATTCGACATGTTTGCATTTTATAAAACGGTCTATATCTACAGTCGAAACAATCCCGGAAATCTCGTGGGCAATGATTCTAAATCCTATGCAGGAGCGTATTTCTCAAAACCTATTTCTTCAGAATATAAAGTCAGCTATCGACGTTCCAATCGTTGCCTGTAAAGCACTATAAGATTCCTCTGAATCCGCGGACCTGTACCCCTGTTGAATCCGATTTTCCAGCCGCTGCAATATGAACAGCAGACAATATTTCATGAAATCATCCCTTCACGCCCGCTTTGCCATATTTTCTTTCCTACGAAAAACGGTCCCAGAGACTCGATATACAGCGAGGTCTGTTGCGTTTTTCTCATGTCCTGGACGACACGGGAAAGGGGGTAAAGGTCCTTACCGACCAGGCCGATGACGAAGTCGTTGTCCGCTTCGTCCATTCCGTAACAGGCGAACCGTAGGTCGTGGGCGTAGTCATCACGGCCGTAGGTTCGCCCGATAGCGGCGTGTTCCATGAGGATTTTACGCTGCTCCTTGTGGTCCAGTCGGGCGAACGTCCCGTTGCGGCGCAACGGGTACAGAATCGCCCAGGGCCATTCCGGGTTCAGGGCGGTGCGGCACGGCCGTCCTATGAGCGCATCTTCAAGGTCCGGCTCGTAACCGGTGGCATAGGTCCGTCCGAACATGTTCATCTCCGCCCGCCGATCCATCATATCGAACGGCGATTGGTTCAACAGGTCGCGTGTGGTGGTCACGAACACCTCCGGATCATCGGATAGGAACAGCACACCGATACCGTATGGGTCGTTTACATCCGCGTACAGCACCGTAACGATCAGGGTGTTCCCCAGTGTTGCCGTCACCTCGTCCATGTTCGTCACGCCGGTATATACCTGCACCTGTGCATACAGGCGACGATCACTCACCTGCGGAGTTCCATCCACCGGTGCCCCGTGCTCCCTGAGGTCAAGAGGCTCATTCGATTCTGATTCGTGGTTCATCTTGTATTCCTATATTGGTATGGAAGATTGTTGTGTGCATTCGCTACCCCAATATACGCCGACCTGCGCTGACCTGACAAGCAATTTCCACACCCGTCAAAATCCGTTGACGAATCGCCTGTAATTCTTTTAATTAACCACCCGAAAACTGATGAATTAGTGATTCTAATCCCCGGTTTCGTCCCGGAAAGAAAGGGGAAGCAGGCAAAGGTGGGTCTTCGTGGTATTTCAACCTAACAATACTATCCCTTACGATGCCCTTCTTATTCTTTCCTTCGGTGGTCCGGAAGGCGTTGAGGACGTCATTCCCTTTCTGGAAAATGTCCTGCAGGGGCGCAACGTGCCCCCGGGACGGATGATGGATGTTGCCAGGCATTACCACCATTTCGATGGCGTGAGCCCGATCAATGAACAGAACCGGGCGCTGGTCGCCGCCCTGGATGCGGAACTGACCGAACACGGCCCCGCCCTCCCGATTTACTGGGGCAACCGCAACTGGCACCCGTTGCTGACCGACACCATGCGGCAGATGCGGGACGACGGCGTTCGCCGTGTGCTGGCGTTTTTCACATCGGCCTACAGTTCCTATTCCGGATGCCGGCAGTACCGGGAAAACATCGAAGCAGCCCGGCAGGCAGTCGGTGGAGATGCGCCCAAAGTTGATAAGCTGCGCATGTTCTACAACCATCCCGGGTTCATTGAACCAATGGCGGCGCATGTCCTGGACGCCCTGGCACGTGTACCCGAAGACCGGCGGTCGGCCGCGTCCCTGCTGTTTACCGCCCATAGCCTACCGGATGCCATGGCCCGGAGCTGTGACTATGAAATTCAGCTTCAGGAAGCCTGCCGTCTGGTTGCAGAGGCCGTTGGAAAGAACGAATCGGCATTGGTGTATCAGAGCCGCAGCGGCCCTCCGGCCCAGCCCTGGCTTGGTCCGGATGTGAGTGACTATCTGGAGATGTTGCGCAGGGAAGCGGATGCTGAAGATGTGGTGATCGCTCCCATAGGGTTTATATCGGATCATATGGAGGTGATGTATGATCTCGATGTGGAGGCGAAACAGCTGTGCGATCGCATCGGCCTGAATATGGTCCGCGCCGCTACCGTCGGTATCCATCCCCGATTCATACGTATGATCCGGGAGTTGATCGAAGAGCGTACCATGGATAACCCGGTTCGATTGGCGCTGGGAGACCGGGGAACGGGCCACGATGTGTGTCCCGTGGACTGTTGCCTGTCCGGTCGGCCGGTACGAGCGTAGTTTCGCGCTGAGTTTTGGAAATGGACGATTGTCGAACGCTGGGAGATATCTGTGTCTTGGGGATGTCCGAAATTAATGGCAAGGCGTTTCCCCCGCCATATCTCTCATTGAGCGGCGGAAACGCCACCACAGCATCGCGGCCGGCCACGGCGCGATGGCCAGGAACGAGGCCCAAACCGCAGCCAGTCCGCCGTCGAAGAACTCGATGAGGATGGCTGCCAGTCCACAGGATGACCAAACACCGATGGTGTTTACCCGGAGGGGAAACTGTGTATTACCGGTACCCCTGATAGCGCCGGACTGAATGAAAATGATGGCCCAGAATGGTTGTGCTAACGCCACCACACGAAGACCGTCGGCCCCAATGGCTATGGCGTCCGGATCGTCTGAGAACATTTCCATAATTTGTGGTCCGAACAGAAAGACGATGAGCCCCACCGTACTCATCCACAGCATGCCCCACCGGGTTGCGATTCTCGCCACGGTGGAGCCTTGGTCAAATTGTTTGGCTCCTACACATTGCCCTACCAGCGATGTGGCTGCCATGCCGAAGCCGAAGCCGGGAAGAAACGAGAGGGACAGTGCGTTCATGGTAATGCGGTGGGCGGCCAGCGTCATGGTGCCCAGCTCCGCCACCGCCACCGTAAGTACCGAGAAGGCCCCGGTAATTAATACCTGCTCCAGGGCGGCCGGTACGCCGACGTCAAGTACCTGGCGTGCAATGCGGATGTTTGGAAGTACCAGTACCGGTCCTCGGATCGACACCCCATTGCGGCCCCGCCACAGGACGATCAGGATGACAGTGAGTGCCATAACGCGGGCTATCAATGTGCCCCATGCGCTGCCCAGTACTCCCAGCTCCGGAAGACCGAATTTCCCGAATATCAGGCCATAACTCAAGAATATATTTATGATGTTGGCGCCGAACGTTACCAGCATCGGCGTGCGTGAGTCACCCGCGCCCCGCAGGACGCCCCCGAGCAGGAAGCGGGAGGTCATTACCACGGCCGTGCCCATGGTGATTTCGATGTAGCCCTGTGCTACGACTGCCACCTCCGCTTCCAGTCTGAACAAAGCAGCGATGTTTTCGGCGTAGCATATCCCCAAAAATGCCAGCGGTATGGAGATGACGACACCCCACAGGAACGATTGTCGTGCCAGCTCACCCGCTTGTTCCAGCTGCCGCGCCCCGAATGCCTGCGCCACCAGGACAGCACTCCCGACGCCCAGAGCGCTGAGAACCGCGATCACGAAGAACAACACTTGAATGGCCGCCCCGATTCCCGCGATCGCGAACTCGCCGATGCGGGATACCAGTAGCGTATCGACTACACCGAGAGCCGTCTCAAGGAAACTTTCGAAGATTACCGGCCACGCCAGGGCGAAGACACGTTTTCGAAGTGCGAGGGTGTCGGGTGTAGAGCGCAAAGTTATGGGTCAGGTGATGAGGTGGTCAGTCCCAGGGCACAAACAGTATCTTGATTGCTTCCCTGTTTCTAAGCAGGCTGACGCCCTCGGTATATTGGCTGAGCGGCAGGCGCCGGGTGATCAGAGGTGCCAGGTCGAGATTGCCTTTTTCGATCAATCCGTAGGCCTGTTCCGCAGCGTTGCGGTTGTGGGAGCCATACCCCAGCAAGGCGAAACCGCCGCGCCAGCAATCCGACGGAAAAACCACTTCTTCCCGGAGGACGCCAAATATGGCAACCGCCTTACGGGTTCTGCCCACAAGGTACTCGATCGACACCTTCAAACCAGTACAGTCAATCGCCGCATCCATTGCGGTCGGCGCAAAGCGTCCGGCGGGAAGCTCTCCGTCACCCCGTATCACACGATCGGCGCCGAGAAGAGCTGCGGCCTCGCGGCGCTCAACCAGCGGATCGATGCCGACCACCTCTGCCGCGCCACAGGCTTTGGCCATCTGCACCGCGATCAATCCGGCTGGCCCCAAGCCGCTCACGCCAAAGCGTTTGCCCCGGATGGTATCGAACGGCGCAAGCTGATCGAACGAAACCTGAACGCACATAGCCAGTTCAAGAGAAGCGATCCGATGTGGTTCCATATCAGGCGCCACCGTCATCAGACTTTCCGTCCTGAACGCCACGTACTGTGCATAGCAGCCCTGCGCTACGTTTCCACCCCGGTCCTGCCAGGCAGCCACCCTGGACCCTACTGCAGGGGCCGTGACGCCGGGACCGACCGCTACCACCTCGCCCGTCATCTCATGGCCGGGCTGACCGGGTGGCAAAGGATACTTCACGGTCTGACCGGGAAACATCGGTTCTCCCGCCATCATGTGAATATCCCAATGCGGGCACGAGGAGATGCCGAGAACCTTCACCAGGACCTCTCCTTCGCTGGGTTCGGGTATCGGCGTTTCTATCAATTCCGCACGGCCGGGTTCCAGAATTTTCAGAGTTTGCACACAGCCTCCGTCACCAGTCCAGTATAACACCCAGTACCGGCTCTGGTTTCTCTTCTATCAAACGCCATGCGTCTGCGGCTTTTGCTGCCGGAAAATGATGGGTTATCAGTGGAAGCGTGTCGAGCGTGCCGTCGGCGATCAGGCTCAGGGTACGGTCCATTCGTTCGGGCGTCCACCCCGAAACCAGATCGATGGACAGCTCCTTATAGCGTGGCAGTTGCAGTGCCAGGAGGTCCTCAGTGCCGTAGAAACCGGCGGAGACGATATGCCCGAACCGTTTTATGAGCGGCATATATTGATTTATAGCCGGAATCGATCCTACTGTGTCAACGAGTACCTGCACGCCGTCAGGAAGGATCTCTTTTATTCTGTCCATTGGGTCACGTTCAAGGCCGTTGACAACATGCGTGTCTGGCCGCTCTGTGATCTGTTTGAGACGGTCGTTATGTCTCCCGACCATTACAACTCGGGCGCCGCGCCAGGCCAGTGTCTGTGCCGTCCATTGCCCCACCATGCCGTCACCGATGACTACCGCGCCTTCACCGTGCGAAATCTGTGGCCTGATGCCACAATTGTAACCGACCTGGGTCAGTACCATACCGGAAAACGCCAGGGGTTCGACACCCCTCGGCAGCTTCCAGACGCTACCCCGACCGGTGACCGAGGGAGAAACATGGCCGCCACGCGGCGTAAACATGTGGTTAATCGATCCGAGGACGGAAAACACTGTTTCACCCACCTCAAGATCCGTGATCGCTTCACCAATCCACTCGACTACACCGATCCTCTGGTAACCCGAAACGATCGGAAACGGCCAGTCATCGCCCGGGCGGTAAGCGGTGTCTCCGTCAGTGCGTTCACCTCTCAGGTACGATCCTTCCGTGCCGTTGCTGATCCAGGAGTGAATCAGCCGAATGACGACCTGGTCCGGCGTCGGTTCAGGACAGTCGACTTCCTGATATTTAACTGCGTTAGGACCGGTAAAAACCACCGCGTGAGCTTTCATTAAGTCTCCTCTGTGGTACGGGCGTTCGTAACATAGCGGTGTGGCCTACCCCTGTCAAGGATGGACGATTGACAGGGAGGAAATTACAGATAAATTACCATTAGAATCAGGATGAACGGTATTAAAATGGATGGGAGGCAATCTGCCATGAACATCATACCCTCACAGGGGGAACGCAAGGCGGGCATACTCTTCAAACGCAATCTTTCGAAGGCAGTGGAAGCTATCCGTACCGAAGGTTACGTGGTTATCGAGGATATCGTCGATACCGAGCACCTGAGTGTACTTCGGATGCGGATGGATGAGGATTCCGCGGTTTTGATACAGGATGGGAAATGGGGAGGGGCCGGTCAACTCATCGGCCATCTCCAACAGGGGCCGCCTCTCTGCGCCCCTTTTGTTTTTCAGGACGTCGTGGCGAATCCGATCGTGATCCAGGTTAACACCGAACTACTGGGTGACGGAATATTCAACGATTTCTACAACGGTAATACCAACTGCCCCGGCAGCATAAGTCAACCGCTGCATCGTGACGGACCGGTCCTGTGGCCTGGGCAAACAACACCGCATCCGACGGCTCAGTTGGTGGTGAACATTGCACCGCAGGAGATAACCGAGGAAAACGGTGCCATAGAACTTTGGCCGGGTTCTCATTTAAACACTGTATCGGAATATCCGATCAATGAGGCAACGCAGGAGGAGCAGAGGAAGATTAGTCCGCCGATCCGCGGATGTACGAAGCTGGGGAGTGTGCTTATCCGAGACATTCGTCTCTGGCACCGAGGCGTTCCTAATCTGTCAGATCATCTCCGTCACATGATTGCGCAGGTTCATACCATCCACTGGTATCGCCGGGGGAAGCCCCTGTTGTTCCAGACCGGCTGTGAAGATGCCTTTCCGGAAGATTGCGGGTTAAACCATAACGTGACCTTCACGAAAAAACCGCTCGACCATCTTGGACTGAATCCATTTCGGGATTGATTAGATTGATCTTGGCAAAAGTGAAGAGGGGGAACGCCAGGGGAATGGATGATCCGAGGTTGACGTCAGTTGTGAAGCAGGGGGCCTCACGCGCCTTCTATCCATATGGCATTCCCCCTCTCATGGTGATATTTTTCTTGGGAAAATTGGTTTTGTTTACATGGATGTTAATGTAACTCAAATACACATGCCAATATCCTTTATTCTTAAATTTCCCTGTGTATCTCCAGTCTTAACATGTTATACGAAGTACCCCAGGTAAAGATCCCTGGTTTTTGGACAGAATCAGTCAGTGACCTGTCTGGGGGATTCCCACCTCGGTTACAATGAGGTAAATTGAACACGAAAATTATCTGTCTGATTAAATTGGTCAATTTCCGCATGATCCCCGGAATTCGTTATGTAGAGCCACTATTATGAATGAAATTGTGATTTGCCATGTTACATTGTGGATGGATTATGGCCATACACGACAGGTGGGGTTTTGGCATCTCGCAGGCGGTAGCCAGTGTCGGGATTTTTAGAATAATGGGTCTAACCCATCAAAGGTAAAAAACCGCCATAGAAATTGGGGAAACTGATACAGCGTGTCTACGGGTACTGGTTTAAGGCCGCTTCCGTTCCGGCAATTCCGATCGAAATGAACCTGTTGTCCGGGTCGGTCAGCTCAATATCGCTTCGTGCGACAGGAATTCCGGTATTGACTCCGCTCATAGTCGCCTGATAAGGACCTCAAAGTCATACTGATCTTCTGTTATCTTCTTTGTATGTTCAGGCTTCAGGTAGCCATTCAATCAGAAAAGTCCTCACTTATCGGTGCCGTTTGGCCTTTTCATTAATGTATATCCCTTTTCCGTCCATATCCGTTTGACATCCGGCGTCCGATGATACACAATATATCTGTCAATCGATCATCATTTTTGCCGCAATGAGAGGCATTATGACCGACTACCTTTTATCCAGAGACTGGGACCGGGATGTAGTGACTTATCCGGATCCTGCCATTGAGATACTCGATCCGCGGTTTAGCCCTTATGTGCTTGGTACTGCCGCCATAGAGCGCCTATTTACCGGTGCACGCTGGAGTGAAGGTCCGGTGTGGTTCGGCGACAACCGTTGTCTGATTTGGAGTGACATCCCCAACAATCGGATGCTCAGATGGACAGAAGATACCGGTGCCGTCAGCGTGTTTCGGTCACATTCCAACAACACCAATGGCAACACCCGCGACCGGGAGGGGCGCATCATCTCCTGCGAGCACGACACCCGGCGGGTTACCCGCACGGAATACGACGGTACCATCACGGTGCTCATGGATCAGTTTGAAGGCAAGCCGCTTAACGCACCCAACGATGTGGTGGTTCGCTCGGACGGATCGATCTGGTTCACGGATCCCGGTTACGGTATCCTCATGAACTACGAGGGCCATTTGGCGGAGTACGAACTGCCTACCAACGTTTACCGCCTGGACCCCAGGACCGGTCAGTCTACCGTCGTGGCGGACGATTTCGAAAAGCCGAACGGCCTGTGTTTTTCACCCGATGAATCCAGAATGTACATCGTGGACACGGGCAGTTCCCATAATCCGGACGGTCCGGCGCATATCCGGAGATTCGATGTGGTGGAAGGGAAACGGCTCACCGGTGGGGAAGTGTTCGCGGATCTGAAGCCCGCTATGTCGGACGGCATCCGCACGGATCGGGCCGGCAACCTGTGGGCCAGTGCCGGATGGGGTGGAGCCGAGCACAACGGAGTCTGGTGCTACGCACCTGACGGAGATCTGATCGGTAAAATTCATCTGCCCGAGCCTGTAGCGAACCTGTGTTTTGGGGGGGTTAAGAAGAACCGCTTGTTTATGACCGCCAGCCAGTCACTCTATGCCGTGTACGTCGAAGCGCAGGGCGCGCAGTATCCGTAGGGGAGTGTTTGATGCTGATATTTGATTTTGACGGTGTTCTGATCGACTCGGTCAACGAGATGTCGGTCTCCGCATACAACACTTTAACTGGAGAGTTGATAACGTCGCTGGAGGAACTGCCGGGCAATGCGGCGGGCCTGTTCCGGACAAACCGCTACCACATTCAGACAGCGGGTGACGGCGTTGCGCTGATGGGGTGGTGCATGGTTCACGCAGACAAACCGTCGGATTACAGGATGACAGAACCTGAATATCAGGCGCAAAAGCAGAATGTGGAGGGATCCATGAAAGAACGGTCCCTGCGGTTTTTCGAGGTGCGCAAGCGATTTCTGGATCACGATACCCTTCGCTGGCGTGCTCTCAACAAGCCTTATCAGCCGATGTGGGATCACCTCAAGTTACAGGGCGGGCAGGATGTGGTGATCCTTACGCACAAAAACCGGGAAGCGGTCATCAATCTGTGCCATCATTACGGGCTTATGGTGTTGCCTGATAACATTTTTTCAGGTGATCAGGGGGCCAGCAAGATCAGCAATTTTCTGCAGATTCAGACTTCCTTCGGACAGCGTGACTATACGTTCTTGGACGATAACATCGAGAACCTGCGGGAACTGAACGAACATTTCAACCGGAAACAGCCGGTAATCCGCCTGCTATTGGCTTCTTGGGGTTACACAGGTCCGAATGACCAGGAAAAATCCGAACAACTCGGCTATCAGTCTGTCTCACAGGATGACGTTGTAAAGATGCTGGCCAATGGTTTCGGTTAGACGAGTCCCTGATACCATGTGATAAACTTCGGAAACATCACCTCCGGTTCCGGTAGATTCCGGTGCCAGCGTTTTTCGTGTTCGAACAGTAACCACCCGTCGTAGCCGCGCTGCCGCAGCATGCCGAGTGCTTCGGCCAGGGGTAATTGTCCATCGCCGGGTGGGACGTATCGCCAGCCGTCTTCCATGGCTTGAGGGTGTGACCGGTCGTAGATCGCGTCCTTCACGTGAAGACAGTAAATTCTGTCTCCCAGTGCTGCCAGTGAGACGGGGGGCGCCTCACCGCCTACTCTCGCAGTATGCCCCATATCCCAAAGGACCCCGAAGGAAGGGTGCGGGATTCGATCCAGCAAAAGCTTACAGTCCCTCGCTGCTATCCAGGTGTCGTGCGATTCGAATACCCATTTGAATCTGTCGGCGCCATCCAAGGAAAGTAACGCATCCATGGTAACCCGCCCGACGTCTGCCAGGTCCGGTTTCGACCATTTTTCAATATCCCCTCCGCCAAACACACGGACGGTATCAACGTTCAATTCGTGGGCCAGAGGAATAGTTCGCCGGGCTTCCTCGAGATTGGCCTCTAATTTTTCTTTTTCACAGATTTTAAGGCTGGAACTGATACCGCTCACCACCATCCCCGCATCGGAGAATTTCCGTTTTGTGACTGACAGGTCGGTTGTGAATTCCGGTGTTACGGTAACATCGATCTGATTCTGAATCCCACGAAAATCGACTCCCTGGTAACCGAAAGCGCTGCCCTTGCGACAGATGGCATCGACATCCCAATCCGGACAGCCCAGTGTAGAAAATCCTAATTTCATGGAGTACCTCGTTTTTTGAAGAATGCATACGGAATTATCCCTTGATTCCGCAGTATATTTAAAACAATATTATTACACGATCGACAATCGCAAGCGTTTTTCTCAGGAGATTATCATGCCGAGTACTGCTCTCTCTACCTGGAGTATTCATAATGCGCTCGGATCGACCTATCGGTGTGCAGACGACGGATCGGATCGGATGATCGAGGTTCGGCACCAACCCGGCGTAATGACACTGCTGGGTGTGCCCGCCCGCATGGCTTCGCTCGGCATTCGCAATCTGGAGATCTGCCATTTCCATTTCCCCAGCGTGGCCGATTCGTACATAGACGCATTACGAAGTGCGCTGGAAGAGGCGGACATCTCACTGTACAGCATTCTTATAGATGCGGGCGACATCACCCATCCGGATGAAAATCAGCGGGAAGCGGACTTGGCATGGATACGCTCGTGGCTCGATATCGCCGGCCGTTGCGGTGCAACGCATGCCCGTATAATCGCGGGAGAGGCGGAAGCCAAGGGTAGCGGCGAGCTCATAGACCATCCGGCCGTAAGGTTGAGCGCCGAAAACCTGACAGTGCTTGCGGCGTACGGCAAAAACCGGGGAGTACAGGTCATCACCGAGAATTTCCGCAGACTTACCAGACGGCCGGAACCGCTTCTTGCGATTTTGAGGCTTTGCGAAGGCGCCCTCGGTCTGTGTGTCGATTTCGGCAACTATCCCGATACCACCCGGTACGACGATTTGGCCGCGATTCTACCCCATGCTACGTCTATCCACGCCAAACCGGAATACGATGTGGCCGGTGTGATGGAACGGTCTGATTTCATCCGATGTCTTGACCTGGCACGCGACGCTGATTTCGAAGGTCCCTATTCGCTGATCTTTTCGGGCGAAGGAGATGAATGGCAGGGTGTGGCCGGGATTCGGGATGTGGTGACGACACACACCCGGGAAACTTCTTCTACATCATACAGGGAGTTCGGTGATGGCGCTTGAGGAAGGTAAAATCGTCAACGGGAATAAAGTAGGTGTGTGGACGGTGTACTACGCGAACGGCAACAAGCGCAGCGTGGGATCATTTGAAGCAGGCGTGCGGGTGGGGAAGTGGGTGTACTACTACCCAAACGGCAACAAAGAACGAGAGGGAACGTTCCGAAATGGTCTTTACGAAGGTCTTTATACCTCATACCACCGGAACGGAAACAAGAACTACGAAGGCATGTATGGCCCCCACCGGGGCAAATCCACAGACGGCAAAAAGGAAGGCGTTTGGAGTAGCTTTTCAGAGGACGGGGAAACGGTCTGGCGTCTCATTACCTACAAACGCGGCGCGCGCACGAAGCCGGACGAATATCCCCTCGGTCTCTGCTCCATGTGCCGCGAGCCGCTGAAGGATCCTGACTCAGACCTGTGTGTTGCCTGCCGGAAGGAATAGCCGACGTTTTTCTCCGGAGAGCACAAGCCTCTATCCAAAGCCGAACAACGTTTTGTCCCCACGGAACTGAGCCAGGTCACCACATCCTCATTATATCAAAAGACGTCCGCATCCCGTTACAGATTAGCGCTTCCGATTCCAGGGCGCCTGTCGATACGTGGCACGTAAAGCCGTAAAAAAACATTTAAGAGATTAGGTTGCTCACCCGTACGGCAAGACGGTGTGTGCAATTCAGAACGGCCGATTTTGTATCGGACACCTGTTCGCCGCACGCTCCGCTGTTTTATCTCTTTGAATAATACCGATTTCGAAATGTGCCTTTAAAGATACCCCATGGACGTCCAGGGATTTGGTCAGACGGTATACGAGAGAGACGTTCTCCACAGATCCATAGTCAAATGCCGATAGCGGGCGTTGAAAACCGTTTAAAAACCGGCGGATTCCGACTGATTATTTGACTAACTTCTGTGATTGTGTTATTATGAATGAGACTGATTTTAACCACTCTCAAATGCAAACACTATTATTCAGAGAGAGAAATCCCGATGAATCGGAAAATTCCCCATCGATTTCATTTAGTTTTGATACCGGTCGTTCTCATCATGTTGCTCTGGATCCCGGTAGCTGAAGGGCAGAAAGCTACAGGTCCGCCCAGTACTGGAAAATGGACGGAACGCTTTGCCAACGGTAAGAAAAAAACCGAGGGAAAATATCTCGACAGGAAGAAGGACAGTAAGTGGACGGAGTGGCACTCCAACGGCAAAAAGGCTGCCGAAGGGAAGTATAAGAACGGCAAGCGAGAGGGTGAATGGAAATACTGGGACCGGAACGGAAAGAAAAAATCTAACGAATCATATAAAGCGGGTATTCATCACGGTCCCTGGGTGGGTTGGTACCTGAACGGAAGGAAACAGTTCGAGAAGAAATACGAAGACGGCAGATCTCACGGAAAGTGGGTGGAGTATTGGCCTACTGGTGACAAGAAATACGTCGGTACCTATGCAAAAGGTAAGAAGCAGGGGCTCTGGACAGGCTGGCATGAAAGTGGCAAAAAACAATACGAAGGTGAATACGAAAACGGCAGACAAGAAGGGCTCTGGAAATTCTGGGACTACGACGGCAAGAGAGAGTCCGACGAACAATATCGACGCGGTCGCCGTGTTGCCGTTATACCTCGCAAGTAGAAACCTACTGTACCCATCATCGTCAGCGCCCAGGGCAGCCAGCGTAAGGTTCTACTCCGCCGAGGAGGCAGCCTTTAGTTTTCTGGTAAGACCGGCTCGCTCTCAGTACCGTGCCCTACGCGCTCACTCCATTATTGATACGTTCCCCATATTCCGGTTTTTCCTGTCCGAAAATTGGATAACCACCTCTCCTTACGGCACGTATGAAACATTTGAGTCTTTCGGCGGCATGGGATTATGCGTACCCCGCTGACCCGATAGACCACGGTTAGGACCCCGGGTGTACTCTCTGTCCGGCAATCCCACCAGCTGTCCGTCCTGAATCCACTGCTCATCGCCCCCGTAAAGTTCCCCCATCAACTGCTCTGTCAGCCGCTTGCGAATCTTGGTGTGGTCGGATGATCTCGACAGATCGGTCCTTTCTTCGGGGTCCTGCACGATATCGAACATCTGAAACCGGTTTCCTACTGGATAGTAGATCAGCTTGAACCGCCCGTCGTGCATCATCCGTGTAGCCTGTGCGTTTTCGCCGGATTCTCCATAAAGGTGGCTGCGGCGTTCATCACCGACCATCGATAGTCCTTCAACCGTATCCGGGATGTTGATACCGGCCAGGTCCAATAGAGTAGGCATCACATCCTGCCAGCAAACCAGGCGATCGTCGATCCGGTGGTGGCCGACTCTTTCGTCGCCCGCCGTGCCCAGGAGGATCATTGGAACGTTGGCGGATTGCTCGTAGTACAGCCGTTTCGCCCATAGTCCGTGGGTGCCGAGCATGTCCCCATGGTCGGCGGTGAAAAGAATGATGGTGTCATCCAGCAAACCTTCCTCCCGTAACGTGCCAATGACGACCCGCAGCTGATGGTCGATATGGGTGCATAATGCATAGAATGCCCGGAGTGCCCAGGTCACCTGGCTTGTGTTCATACCATCAAATTTGTCCCTTATTGACTGTAACGTGTACGGGAGCGATTCCGGATCGGAGGCCCAGGATCCTGTGTAGGGCGTACCAGGATCCTCATCCCGGTAGAGGTCAAGATAGCTTTGGAGCGGCACCAGCGGCGGATGGGGGTGGCAGTACGACAGATACCAGAATCCGGGTTTGGTAGGATCACGCCGTTTGATGGTGCGTGACATTTGCTGCGTAGTCCAGTTGGTGGCGTGCATTGCCTCCGGGAGGTGCCAGGGACGGTGAGAATATTCGTTATTGCTCATCCCGTGCGTGAACGCATCTCCCGCGTATCCGTTATCGGCCAGGAACAGTTCGTAATCATCGATAGCCCCCAGATGCGGTCGTCCTTCTTCCAGCAGGATAACATCGTCAAAACCTATCCGGTCCCGCTGCGGATATACATGCAACTTACCGACTGCATACGCCTGATACCCCGCATCCCGGAACGTTTGCGCCACGTTAGGGGCCTGGGGCATGGGTTCGTTAACTTTGAATACCCGGTCACCGTGTGAACGGGGCGAAAGTCCGGTCATTAGCGTGCGACGGGCCGGGATGCAGACCGGGCATTCACTGTACGCCCTGGAAAATCGTACGCCGCTCTGCGTCAGTGTATCTAACGTGGGCGTATGGATCACCGGATGACCGGCAACCCCAAACAGCGTGCCCGGCCAGTGATCAGTGCAGATAAGCAATACGTTGGGCCTGTTCGACACAGGATCTCCTTTCGTTTAATAAACTTCCTTCATTGTATTGAACCAGCCCTTTACGGGGTCATCCAGGGTTTGCAGATATCTCTCCATGCGATTCATCAGGTCCTTGCGCACGTCTTCGTAGTCGGCATAGCCGTACACGTTGTTGAGCTGGTAAGGGTCTTTTTCCAAGTCATACAGTTCGCCCCTGTCAGAGGAGTTGAATGTAAACTGATGTGTTCGGGTGCGTACCATGCGCTGGTTGGCTATGGAGAAGTGGCGGTTGAAGATGCAGAACACTTCCTCCCGGCCGTTGTAGCTGTCGTCTCCGAGCATGCCAGGCAGGAACGACTCTCCATCCAGGTGGTCGGGCACATCGAGGCCGGCCATGTCGAGCGATGAGTGCATTACTTCGTGGAGATAATAGAAGTTGTCGTTCACGGAGCCGGGGTTTCTGCATTCGGGATGAGACACCACCATCGGAATACGGTAGATCTCATCGTACATGAATTCGCCCTTTTCGATCAGGCGGTGGGCACCCAGGCAGTCGCCGTGGTCGGAGGTGAAGATCACCACGGTATTGTCCGCCTGCCCCATGGCCTCCAGCGCGGCCATGATGCGGCCGACCATGTCGTCGATCAGGGTACAGTGGCCGTAGTAGCGGGCGGCGATTTCCTGGAAGCCTTTCCAACCATAATCGCCCAGTCCCCACATCTTTTCAATGAGCGACTGGATACCGGGTTTTCGTTCGAACGTTTCGCAGTAGCTCGGGTGTTCGGCGATCTCACGGGGATCGTACATGGAAAAATACGGCTCCGGCACCAGGCACGGCGTATGCGGTCCCCAGAAGTTGGCCCACATGAAAAACGGCTGGTCGTGGCCGGATATCTCCTCCATCACCCGGATCGTCTCATCGGCGACGAAATACTCGATGCTTGACTCCACCGGCCCATTGTGCAGCGCGAACATCTCCTGACGTGAGGTGGGCGGGTTTTTCCCGGAGAACCGCTTTGTGACGGTGGGGATGTCAAATCCCCTCTCCTTCAGATATTCCTCATAATAATTCGGTTTGTTGAGTGGTCCGGCACCGAACTGAAGTCCGGGCAGCACCTTGGAAGCGGGAAAGCCATACCCGAGGAAATCCTTACCTGTGAATCCGAGATCGCTGGGACCACGTTTGTGATCCGCGTGCCATTTCCCGGCATAGCCGCTTACGTAATCGGCTTCCTCCAGGTAGTGGTTGATACCTCGGACACCTTCGTTGATGGTAAGGCTGTTGGCGGTGACGCCGTGTTTATGCGGATACAGACCGGTATAAAACGACGCCCGCGCCGGAGAGCAGATGGCGGTCGGTGTGAACGCGTGGGTGAACAGCACACCGTTTTCCGCGAGACGATCCACATGCGGCATTCGGCAGGTGGGATTGAGACCATAGGCGCTGACAGTATCGTAGCGCTGTTGGTCCGTCATCAGGACAAGTATATTGGGACGATCGGTCGGCATGGTAAGACTCCGGTGGATGTGCGACGCAATCAAGGAACAAATGGAGGGATCACGAATCTCCAAAACAGAAAAAGAGGACTGATATACGCAAGCCCTCTTTTGTTTACTATCCCATACTGATTGCGACGGTTCGTTTCTACATCACGGTCAGTACTTCACCGTACAGCCATACGCCTTGGTGGCTTTGACCGGTACATCCTGACCTGCCAGGACGGCATCAAGTGACATGGAGACATAGTTATCCGCTTTTTTTATATCGGCTTGATTTGCGGTCGGAATCGAATCAATGGCGCCCATGTAGACCAGGGTGCCTTCCGGGTTCACCACATACATATGCGGTGTGTTGGTCGCACCATACAGGCGTCCAACCGTACCGTCCTGGTCTTTCAGGTAGGCCGTCAGGCTCGATCCATGATCTTCCCAGCGTCGATGGATCTCTTCGTCTTCGAAGTTGCCCTGGGAACCCGGTTTGTTGGAGCAGATGGCCAGCCAGACCACACCTTGGTCCCTGTAGGTTTTCTGGAGTGCCTGCATATTGCCACTCTCGTAGTGTTTTCCGACGAAGGGGCAGTCGTAGTTGATCCACTCCATCACCACGTATTTGCCTCTGTAGTCGGACAGTGACACGTGGTTGCCATTGGTATCTGTTAGCGTAAAATCTAACGCAGGCTGACCCACCCGGACTTGACCGTTTGCTTTGGGTTCGGGTGTGACACCAAGGAACATGCCGAACGCCACCATAGCGCCCAGCCCGGTGATTATATATTTCTTCAAGCTAAATCCCCTTCCTCTGTATGACGCCCTACCTAACATGTGCAGTTGTGGGCGCTTTGACTTCTTTCAGGGCATTGAGCACGATACCCGGCGTAAGAATTTCAGGCAGCAATACCGGTTTTGCGTTAGCATCGCCGGTATAGAGAACATACAACGGTACGCTGTTTCGACCGAATTCTCCCAGGGCCCTGGTAATTTCCGCATCCCGAGAGGTCCAATCAGCCTTTAGTGTTACGACTCCCAGTTCTTGGAATTTCCTCACTACATCGTAATTGTGCAGGGCTACGCGCTCGTTCACCTGGCAGCTCAGGCACCAGGCGGCGGTAAAATCCACGAACACCGGCCGACCCGTCTGCCGCAGTTCGTTTACACGTTGCGCGGAGAAGGCCTCCCATTTAGGCCCGCTGTCCGATTTGGCCTGCAAGGCCATCCCGCCGCCGGAAGCGGTCGGCAGTATGGACAGTATGTAGCCGAGGCCGCCAGCTATAATGATGACCCCGGCAGTCCGGGCGATCAGGCGGGTTTGCCTGGAGGCCATGATCGATCCCCAACGGCCGAGCACCCAGGCTCCGATGCCCAGTACCACCAGCAGGATGAGGAGCATGGTCATCCCGAGGACACCGGTCTGATTGCCGATTACGAATATGAGCCAGACCACCGTAGCCATCAGGAGGAAGCCCAAAAACTGTTTGAAGGCGACCATCCACTCGCCCGGTTTAGGCATGAAGCGAATCAACGACGGGACGAAGGAGAGCAGCAGGTACGGCGATGCCATCCCGAGTCCGAGAAATGCGAATATTAGCAGCGATTGCGTCGTCGATTGCGTGAGTGCGAAGCCCAGTGCGGATCCCATGAACGGCGCAGTACATGGAGTGGCCACCACCGTGGCGGCTACACCGCTGATAAAAGTCCCAGTCATACCGGATCTGTTGTCGTACTGCCCGCCCGCGCTGACCAGGGAAGTACCGATTTCGAATACACCGAACAGGCTGAGTCCAAACAGGAACAGGAACGAAGAAATGATCGCCACAAAGGCTGGTGACTGCAGTTGGAAGCCCCAGCCCAATTGCTCGCCACCGGCCCGTAGACCGATCAGGATGCCTGCCAGCACCAGGAACGAAATCAGCACGCCCGCGGTGAACATGCAGCCGTGTTGCCAGCTTTTGCTTTCGTCCTCGCCGGCCTGCTGTAGGAAACCCAACACTTTGAGTGACAGCACCGGTAACACGCAGGGCATAAGATTCAGGATTATGCCGCCTGCGAAAGCGAAGACGAGCGCCCACCATGTGTTAGTCACTTCATCGCTACCACCTGTCGGCACAGCCGCCGCAGCCGTGGCGGTCAGAACCGTCATCGTCCCGGATACCGGCACATCGAACGCTATGGCCTTTTCTGAGCCTGGTCCGCGCCAGCCGTCTTCGGATACCAGTACGCCTTGTATCCGTTCCGGCGTCTTTGACATCAGGATATTGGCATTGGCGGTGACCTGATAGGTAGTATTATCCTTGGTGAACAGTTGCGTATCAAAATGGTTGATCAGTGTTGATTCATACGGGAAGAACTTAACAACGGACAGTTCGCCTGTAAACCAGGCCGGCCGTGTGGCCTGTATGACGACCTGGCTGTCGGTCACTGCAGCTTCTACTTTCCAGCCGTGTTCCTCTAATGGCAGGCTGCCGCGGGCTTTGGCGAAGCCGTCCATCCATTTTTCCACTGCCATCGGTGGTTCGTCTTTCACAGGCAGCGGCAATGTATAGTACGACGAACCCGGTATGCAGACTTCTTCGCATACCAGCCAGTCTCCGTATGCGGTAATATCCACGGTGGTTCCCGGTTTGAGGTCTGCCGGTGGGGTAATTTCGGTCAGTAGGTACACTTCCCCTTCGTAGCCGTAATTGGCAAGCGGCGGCAGGTCGATCTGCTGTGGGTACGGCCAGTGGATCGGTCCTGCGGTAAACCCTTCGGGGAGTGTCCACTCGATGCTCGTGGGATATGCTGCATCTCCGGGATTGCGCCAGTAGATATGCCAGTGTTCGTCCATCTTCATGCGCAGCGCTATCCAGAAGGAGCGGCCCGGCTGGATGGAGGCTTCCTCTGCGACCAGCTGGCTCTCCACAAAATCCGTGCGCACCGGCTGTGCCTGCACGGCGGATCCGATCATGAGATTGAGTAACAGCGTAAATAGAATGATATGACGTTTGTTCATAGGACCTTTACGGGGTTAAAGTGGGTTTTAATGCAGGCATCAATAATGTTACAATCAGTGTATCTCCGTATTCAATTTATGTACCTAATCTGGCAGCGTTGTCAGACACAACGCCGCATTCCAACCCTCACCTATCACCGGCCCGATGATATCGGATCCTTGTACCATTCGGTATCTACCATCCCCTGGTACGCCGGAATTCTAATGGTTGCTTGATGGTGAACATACGTTAAAATATATGCTATTGTGTACAAGATAGCAATACTTACTCTGCCGGATTTCCAGGATAAGCTTGCGGAGGGCTGATCTCAGTCTAATGTTGGTTTGGAAATATCGATGGCCGGGCCAATCGTGTCCGTAACTTTCCCCTGAGCGACCAGGCGGCGAACGGATTCTATGTGGGGAGCGGGTGGGGTATCATGGTCCAGAAATGGCACGCTCCTGCGAATAAGATTGTACGCCAGGGCGGTGCCCCTGCCCATGTCCGAGGGGGTGATGCCCAGCGTTCTGCATCGAAAATCGATCGCCTGTGCGGCGGCGAGCAACTCTATGGCAACAATTGTTTCGGTATGATCCAGCACTAGTTTCGTATGGTGGACCGCAGTGGCGCCCATACTCACATGGTCTTCGGTATTGGCGCTGCTGGGGATGGTGTCCGTGGTGGCCGGGTGGGACAGAACCTTGTTTTCAGATGCCAGTGCCGCGGCTGTATACTGCACGATCATCAGGCCGCTTTCCAGGCCGCCCTGATCTGTAAGGAACATGGGCAGCACACCGCCGTTGCAGTCGGCGTCCACGAGTCGGGCGGTGCGGCGTTCACTCATATTGCCCATGTCCGTGAGCGACAGTTTCATGCTGTCCATGGCCACCGCGATCGGCTCCCCATGAAAATTTCCGGCGCTTACGACATCCGCTTCGCCGGTTTCTTCGTCAAGAAACACCAGCGGATTATCGTTGGCCGCATTCAACTCGATGTTAACCACCCACCGCGCATAATCGATAGCATCCCTGACCGCACCGTGGACCTGCGGTACACAGCGGAGCGTATAGGGATCCTGCACGTTGTTGGGATCGTCCGTGCGCAAGAAACGGCTCTTGTCCAATAACGCCCTGAGAAATGCCGCACAGGCAATCTGCCTAGGATGCGGTCGTACGGCATGTACTCTGGCGTCGTAGGCCCGGTCTGTGCCGTAGAGCGCTTCAAGCGTTATGGCTGCGGCAATGTCGGCGGTCCGGGCCAGGTTAGTGGCGCGACGCACCAGGAGGGTGCCAAGCCCGGCCATCAGAGTCGTTCCGTTGGTCAGGGCCAGCCCTTCCTTTGCACTCAGCGTCACCGGCATCAGCCCGGCCTGCTGCAACGCTTCAGCACCGCTGAGACGTCGTCCGTGGCACAGAGCCTCCCCTTCGCCTATCAGCACTAACGTCATATGTGCCAGGGGCGCCAGATCACCGCTGGCTCCCAGGGAGCCTCGGCCCGGAATACAGGGGTGCACCCCCTTATTGACCATATCCACCAGAAGCTGCACCACCGAAGGACGTATACCCGAATATCCCATGGCCAGTGTGTTGGCTCGTATGACGAGCATGGCCCGCACGGTAGCTTCGTCCAGCTCTTCACCGGTGCCGGCCGCATGGCTGCGTACCAGGTTCATCTGTAGTTGAGCGACCTGGTCTGGTGAAATGACCTTATCTTTAAATCGTCCGAAACCGGTCGTGATACCGTATGCGATACGGCCATCAGCCACCAACTGCTCCACCGCCTCGCGCGACCGCTTCATTTTAGGAACAGCATCAGGATGGATCCCGACTTCCCGGCCTTCGGATACGGCAACCACGTCGTCGATAGTCAGATTTTCACCTGAGATGATAAGAGGATCATGCAAAAATTTGGCCTCCTGAAGAAGTTGGGATGGTATTAGTCTGTCTTCGAAAGGCGAAAATTGTCAAGGAGAATCAGCAGTCGCCTCTCACTCTTCGTTCTCAAATGTTTCGATTTCATTCAGAAATGAGATGGCTGAGAAAAGGCGATGTAATCTTCTGAGTCCCGTATTCTTGTGAAAGCCGGATTGCACTTGTGATACAAGCGACACCTATGAGGGTCTCTGGCAGAAGCCATGTGTTGTCATGGTGTTGGTACAGATTACCATCGGATAAACACCATTACACCGACGATCACTACAGGCACCCACAGGATGGCCTAGGCGAACCTTGCGAGGGTCTGGTATCGGAAGCGGTGTTTCTCGTCTCCAATTTCTTCTGTATGCTTGTGCCCGTCATATCATAATCGATCGGTAATACGGCGGATGACTGATAGATCCCGAATATGGTCTCCATCAGTGCGAACAGGTAGATCAGTGCGGCGGGGATAACGAACTTCGGCATAGATATGGTTTTAGATAAAAGATCCAAGCACAACCTGAAGGACGATGCCGATGATAACACCCAGAATCGGCCCATGGTGAATTTTTCCAGGCCGTTCCTGGTTTTATCCAGATCCATGGTTTTCAGGATATGAATATTGAGCACCATGCTCTTTTCCAGTCTCGCGTCGTACGCACGCCAGGATTCCTTAAATCATCCCGATCCATTACAATGTTCCTTATTTCGAATTCCCACACTAAAATATGTTTCATGCGACTCAATTTTGTGGCCGCGTTGGTTTCGGTAATGCCCGGGATTTCTGCCATCCCGCTATAGAAGTGATCATCCAGGTACAGGTGCATCAAAGCCTTATTTATTTCGTTATGCTGAGAAATGATATAGGCGTTGTACTAGGTGTTGTACAATGTATTCCAGGTCGTCCCGTTTCTGCGGTTCATCTGCTAGATCCATGGTACTTTCATCGATTGGGCAGGCGCCTTGTTTTCTGCTGTTTTCACACCGGTAGAACGAGATTGCGACATTCAACGCAACCTGGTAGCTCCAGATGGAAAGTCTGGATTGACCATCGTACATGGTCCAGGATTTCCACAGGTGGATTATAATTTCCCGTGCAAGATCTTCCCTGTTTTCCGGATCCCGGCAGTAGGAATGACAGATCTTAATAGACAATTGTTTTATTTTCTTTTA
This sequence comes from uncultured Gemmatimonadota bacterium, assembly GCA_964470965.1. GTDB lineage: Bacteria > JAAXHH01 > JAAXHH01 > JAAXHH01 > JABIQT01 > CAYYIS01. Next base: position 113,445 of record CAYYIS010000010.1, read on the forward strand.
TGAGTAACGGAAATCTGTCTTCATCCATTTTTTCCAACCGGCCGAGTGGTTAAAGTGTTGTTACGTATGATCCATCCTATTATTCACACCAACGCACAAAAAATCACTGGAGTATTGAAGAAAAGCAAATATATGACCGTGAATTGTGGTGGGAAGGTACTCTCGATGCCATGATCATCTTCCACAGCCGTAATTCATTTCTATTGACAATTCATTATAATAATATTGTTTGATGGACCGCCATTACTTCCGACTCTGCGATGACGTCCCACATATGAATATACTGTATACCATCACCCGCTACTGGCCGGCCATCGGCGGTGCTGAAACGCATGTGCGTCAGGTCGCTTCGGTGCTTTCGACACGGCATCAGATAGATATTTTCGCTCATACAAAGGATCAGCGGGTCGATCCGATTCGTGTCTCTACAGTCGATACGCCTCAGGATTATGAGGAATATGACGACGGCGCATCCCGGGTGCATCTGCCGGGAATGACGACCCTGGAGCGATTGCGGGCGATGCCCGCGGCCCGGTTATATCCCTATCCGATTACACAACCCCTCGGCTATAAATTTTACGCCTCCGTGTTTGGACCAAAGCTGTCCCGCATTGTTCGGGAACATAGCATTGATGTGATTCATAATGTACTGCTCGGAACGGAATATCTGACGCGGTTGTCTCTGGAAACGGCGCAGTGCTGCGGCCTACCCTTTGTGATTACACCCCTTGTCCATGAAGGTATCTGGGGCGATAGTCCCACCCTGTTCGAGATATACCGCCGGTCGGACGCCGTTGTGGCACTGCTGGAAAAGGAGCGTAGACTGTATCTCGATCATGGTGTGCCGGAGGAGGGGACCTACGTCGTCGGCGTGAGTCCCGTCATTGCCAAATCATGTGATGAGGATTATTTTAAGGTGAAGCATCATGTCGATGGAAAAGTCGTGCTGTTTGTCGGAAGGCAGGTAAAGAGCAAGGGTTACAGGGAAATTCTGGAAGCGGCGCCGCTTGTTTGGGAGAAGCATCGGGATGTTTCGTTCGCCTTTGTCGGACCATACGAAGAATCAGAACACTGGGCCACGCATGATTCCGATCCCCGTATTTTGCGGCTGGGGCCCTTATCGGATGTTGACAAGACCAGTGCTGTGGCATCCAGCGATGTATTCTGTCTACCGTCGATCAGCGAAATCATGCCGACTGCCATCCTGGAAGCGTGGCATTTTGGCAGGCCGGTTATCGGTGGAGACATTCCTATGCTGCGAGAACTGATCGGGGACGGGGAGTGCGGGTTGATCGTCAAGCAGGATCCCCGGCAGATTGCAGAGGCTCTGTTGAAACTACTGGACCATCCCGCCTATGCCCGCCAGCTCGGAGAGAACGGATATCAAAAAGTGCAGCAGAACTATACTAAGGAACACGTGGCGGTTCGTCTGGAGCAGGTATACGATTCGGTTTGCGGAAAAGGGGCAGCGCGCGGTGATTGATGGAAGCCTTTAGTGGGTAACTGGCGGCGCCGACCTCGATATCCGGGTCTGTCAAAGCAACCTGGGTGGATTTTGAACAAGGCTTCCACCACCGTACGCATGCTGGAATTGCATCGAAAACCGTGTCCGAACACGGTATCGATCACGTCTTCTGCGGCTGTTGTTTACGGGAACCCCGCC
>CAYYIS010000011.1:0-12790 GCA_964470965.1 uncultured Gemmatimonadota bacterium
AAACCTATGTATTGAGTTTACCAAATGTTATTGTTACGCTGACGAAAATCTTTACACCGACACGATAATTAGCCCAGAAATTAATATGGATACTATTATTTCAAATTCGGACTTTCGATCACGTTTCGTAAGGTCCTTCACATTCATGGAGGCCGATACATGTCGAAGCTCGCCAACAACGATGGATTGCTGTCCATTACCCCTTCAGTAGAGGAAGCGGTAGATCCGATCCAGGAAATGCTGGTCGAAGAACGGGCACGGCTGATGGCGGAAGCGGGGCTTGAAGAGAAGAAATCCAATCACTTCAAGAAACCCAAAGAAAACCCCTTTACCAAAGACCAGCGGTCGCATACGACGCTTTTGTTTGGCGGGTTGACCTGGAAACACGAACACCTCCTTCACGGAGCCTTTGAAGGTCTCGGATACAAATGTGAATACGTTCCCGTGCCGGACGTCGACGCATTTCAACTGGGTAAGGAATACGGTAACAACGGTCAGTGCAATCCTACGTACTTCACGGTCGGTAATCTGGTGCAGTACCTCCAGGGCCTGGAAGAAGCCGGGCAGACGAAAGAAGAAATCATCAATAATTACATCTTTCTGACGGCCGGCGCCTGCGGACCCTGTCGGTTCGGCATGTACGAAGCCGAATATCGTTTGGCGCTTCGCAACTCTGGATTCGACGGATTCCGTGTACAATTGTTCCAGCAGTCTGGAGGTATCGATCAGGCAGAGCTTGAAGCGGGTCTGGATATGAATCTCGACTTCTTCATGGGGATCCTGAATGCGCTGAATATAGGCGACATGGTCACCGGCCTTGCTTATTTGATTCGTCCGTACGAGGTGGTACCAGGTGAAACTGACCGGGTGCTGGAAGAATGTGTCGACTATCTGCACGATGTGATGAAGAAGAAGAAGCGGTTCCAGGTCGGGGAGAGCAAATGGGCCGGGTTGATCAAGCTGTTCCCTGGATTGGAAGGCAATGCTAACTATATCGGCAAGTTCCTGGATCAGCTCTTCAGCGAAGATTACGTTCAGGCACTCCACCACGTTCGTGACCAGTTTAATGCGATTGAAGTGGACCGGCTCCGCGCAAAGCCCATCGTCAAAATCACCGGCGAGTTCTGGGCGCAGACGACTGAAGGGGACGGCAACTTCAACATGTTCCGCTTCCTGGAGCGGGAAGGCGCCGAAGTGTTGGTCGAGCCGATCGGCACCTGGATCATCTACATGTTGCATCAGGCCAAGCAGGCCGCGAAGGACCGCAAGGGCGTGAAGGGCGGCGAAGAGTTCGCGTCCTGGTCCAATCCGATCAAACGGCTCAATCAGGAACTCAAGTTCAAACAGAAGATTGGCGCCATGACGATAGCTGAGAGTATTTTCAACCGGGAGTATAACCGGCTTATAGAGGCCATGGGCGGCACGGTGCACCATCTGGCCAATCAGTACGAGTTGCAGCGCCTCGGTCATCCGTTCTATAACTCAAGGGCTGGCGGCGGTGAAGGTCATCTTGAAGTGGCCAAGAACATCTACTACAGCAATAAAGATCTCGCGCATATGGTTCTTTCCGTCAAACCATTCGGTTGTATGCCGAGTACTCAGAGCGACGGCGCCCAGGCGGCGGTGGTCAGCCAGTACAAGGATATGATCTACCTCCCGATTGAGACGTCCGGTGAAGGTGAGATAAACGCCCACAGCAGGGTCCAGATGGCGCTCGGCGAAGCGAAAGCCAAGACCAAAAGCGAATTGAACGATACGCTGACGGAAACCGGATTGACGATCGAGCAGGTTAAGGCGTTTATCGATACACATCCGGAATTGAAGCGGCCGGTGGTCCATCTGCCGGAATACAAAGGTAAAGTCGGCGTCGCAGCCCGCACGGTCAAATACGTGGCTGAACAGCTGAAAGAAGAAGGCACCTACAGCGAAGCCGCAGGTTAGATTCTTCTGAGAAGATGAACCCTATGCTGACCGGGGTGTTACCCCGGTTAATGCCTGATGAGGTAAATAAATGAGTGAACAAGATCGTCGTCTGATGGTTGGGCTGGATGTCGGTTCAACGACCGTAAAAGCTGTGGTGATAGATGCGGAGACAGACGAAATTCTCTGGCAGGACTATCAGAGGCACGACACGAAACAGCCAGAAAAAGTACTGGAATTTCTGAAACAGATAGAAGAGGAATTCGGTCTGGTTCAGGATCACTATCGTATATTCATCACCGGTAGTGGCGGAGCCGGAATCGCTCCACGCATCGGAGGTAAATTCGTTCAAGAAGTGAACGCGGTGGCACTGGCCGTGGAGAAACTATATCCGGCAGCCGGTTCGGTCATAGAACTGGGTGGTCAGGACGCGAAGATTATTATATTCAAGGAAGATCCGGAAACCGGAAAGAAGAAGAAAATCCCGAGCATGAACGACAAGTGCGCTGGCGGCACCGGCGCGGTGATCGACAAGATCAACGCCAAACTCCGTATTCCGGCGGAAGAGCTGTGCAACATGGAATATTTCGATCTCAAGCTCCATCCGGTAGCCGGTAAATGCGGCGTGTTCGCCGAGACGGACATCAACAGTCTTCAGAAGCTGGGTGTACCCGTTGATGAACTGATGGCGTCTTTGTTCGAAGCCATCGTCGGCCAGAATATGTCGGTGCTGACGCGCGGGAATACACTCCGTCCGGAAGTATTGCTCCTGGGCGGCCCCAACTGCTTTATCAAAGGTATGCGCGACGCGTGGCGGTACAACATTCCCAAGATGTGGGAAGAACGTAACGTGGAACTGCCCGAAGGTGTCGATCCCATGGATCTTATCAAGACACCGGACAACGCCCAGTACTTCGCCGCGATCGGTGCTGTGGAATTCGGCAAGGACGAAGCCGATGAAATAGGCGTCTATCAGGGATACGAAAACCTTGAGTGGTACATCAATGAGGGCCGCCTTGAAGAGAAGAAGAAAGCCGGTGGACACGGGTTGAGCAAGACCACGGAGGAACTTGGGGCATTCAAAGAATCTCAAAAGAAAGTACCGTTTGTAGAAGCGACGTTCAAGCCTGGCGAAGTGGTGGAAGGTTTTGTAGGGCTGGACGGCGGATCCACGTCGACCAAAGCGGTCTTGCTTGATAAAGAACGGAACATTCTGGTTAAGGCATATCAGCTCTCGAAAGGGAACCCCATTGAAGATACAATGGAGATGTTCCAGCAGCTTCGGGAAAAGGTCGAAAACCAGGGCGCCACGCTGGAAATCCTCGGCGTCGGCACCACCGGATACGCGAAGGATATCCTCAAAGATGTCCTCGCAGCGGATGTGGCGCTGGTCGAAACGGTGGCGCATACCGAGGCAGCACTCCATTTCTACGACGATGTGGACGTTATCTGTGACGTAGGCGGTCAGGACATCAAGATCATGATCCTAAAAAACCGCCAGGTCAAAGACTTCAAATTGAACACGCAATGTTCCGCCGGTAATGGATATTTTCTACAGAGTACCGCCGCAGATTTCGGATACGATGTAACCGAGTTTGCGGATGCGGCGTTTGATGCGAAATCCATGCCTATGTTCGGGTACGGCTGTGCGGTGTTCATGCAGTCGGATATCGTCGATTTCCAGCGCCAGGGTTGGCAGCCGGAAGAGATCATGGCTGGCTTGGCAAACGTGCTGCCGAAGAATATCTGGCTGTACGTATCACAGATTCCCAACTTGTCAGCGCTGGGCACCAATTTTGTACTCCAAGGCGGTACGCAGCATAACTTGGCGGCGGTTAAGGCACAAGTCGATTTTATCGAGTCCCGGTTCAAAGGCAAGCCGGAGCAGCCGAATGTTATCGTCCACAAACATTGCGGGGAAAGCGGCGCTATCGGTGCGGGTATCGAGTCCGTCCGGCTCTGGGAGAACGGCAAGCAGACCGAATTTATTGGGCTGGATGCGGTCGCTCAGATCACGTATGACACGCACCGGAACGAAGGGACGCGGTGTTTCTTCTGCAAGAACAAATGTCTGAGGACCTTCATCGACGTGAAGGTAACAGAAAGTCAGGAAGTAGATGAGTCGAAGAAGAAATCGAAGGTGCCCTTGGTGGCAGGTCATAAGCGTTTGATCGTCGGGAACTCCTGCGAAAAAGGCCTTGTGGAAGATGTAGAGGATATGCGGGAAATCAAGAAAGGCCTCGATGATGTCAAGGATGCCAACATCAACCTGGTCGAGATTTCGGCGAAAAATGTGTTCAAGTCGTATAAGCCCGAGCAGATCGCCGATCCGGTCCCGCAGCCGAAATTCGGTATTATGACCGAGAAGACAAAGCAGCGTGCGGCACAGATGCAGAAGCGCGAGAACATACGAATCGGTATACCGCGGGTGCTGAATATGTACTCGCAGACGCCGCTGTTTTCAGCATATTTCGAAAGTCTGGGTATCAAACCCCGTAACTTGGTGTACTCGGATTATACCAACGAGAAGCTTTACAAGGACGGTGCAAAACGCGGTTCGATCGATCCGTGCTTCCCGAGCAAACTTGGGATTCCGCACGTACACAATCTGTTGTATGTGCATCATAAGAAAAAACCGCTCGATATCATCTTTTTCCCGATGATTGACTGTCTCACCAGTCCGCTCATCAATACGCAATCGCGGCGCTCGTGCCCGACAGTGGCCATAACGCCGGAGGCAACCAAAGCGGCCTTCACTAAAGAAGGTGACCTGTTCGAGGAGATGGGGATTATCTTCCTCGACACGTTCATAAACACAAGCGAATACAAACACTTTGAACGTCAGATGTACAACCAGTTCAAGGATCTTCTCGGTTTAACATGGGAAGAGAACGAACGAGCCGTCGTGCAGGCCTTCAAGGCACTCGATGAATACAACAAATCGCTGCTTAGAACCGGGCGCCAAGTAATAGACGAGCTCGAAGCAAAAGACCAGTTGGGTATCGTGATGCTTGGTCGTCCGTATCACAACGATCCGGGTTGCAACCACGAGATCCTCGAAGAATTCCAGAAAATCGGATACCCGGTGTTCACGATGGATTCCCTGCCCATGGACGACGATCTCCTAACCCGTCTCTGGCAGGAGGACTACGATAATTATATCGAGGAATTCGGACAGGCCCCGATCAACACGGCCACTGGTGAAGTGCTATCGGTTGCTGAATTCGCGCTCGATGTGGGAGACGTCTGGAAGAATTCCTACAGTGAAAACACGACCCGGAAGGTGTGGGCCGCCAAGTTCACGGCGAGACACCCAAACCTTGTGGCGCTTGAGTTGTCCAGCTTTAAGTGCGGGCACGATGCGCCCACTTATGCGGTGATAGAAGAAATCATCGAACGTTCCGGAACCCCTTATTTCTCATTCAAGGACATCGACGAGAACAAACCAACCGGTTCCATAAGAATCCGCGTAGAAACCATCGCCTACTTTCTCAAGCGGTACCGCGAAGATATGGAACGTAATAATATGAAACGCCGGGATATAGAGCAGAAGCTTCAGGCACTGGAGCGGAAGCTTCGGGCGGCACAGATGATACCCGAGCCTGAAGATGCTGGCGTTGCCGCCGGTGGTGGCGGTGGCGGTGGGGTTTAAGCCAGAACTGCGTCAACCATGAGCACATTGGGTTATGGTTGGCCAAACTCACAGGATCGAGCAATGCTGGAAACGAACAAAGTCATGTTCGAAATCTACCGGGACCGTTTGACGGACGAATATCGCGCTGTATATTTCACGGAATTGAACGATCATACACGGGACCGGGAAATCGACAAGGCGCTTGCCGGTGATCATTTCTATGATGGCTTCATCAAAGAATTCAAAAAAGAAGATGCCAAGCAGATTATCGAAGGAATACTGTTGAGATTGAACGAGGGTGAGATGCTTGATACAGAGGATGTGGAACACGCGCTGGGAGATCATATTCCCGCGGTAACATAAGGACTGATCGAAAAAATGGGTGTTATGGAGATCGTAGTAGCAGTTGCGATTGTTATGGCGACGATGGGTTGGTGGCGAGTTGGCAGACTTCGGAAAGCGGTCGCAGAGGGAGCTGAAGAAATGGCATCCCTGCGGAGCCATGTTGCAGCCTCCAATAACATACTGGAACAGAAGATACTGGATGTTCGCAGTTCAATAGGGAAACGAGAGGACAAGAGCAATCAGCGCTTCCATGCGGAAATGACGGTCGATGAAGTTTTGAATCTTCATCCGGACGCCGCGTCCGTCATGGCGAATTTTCACTTGGGCGGCTGTTCGAGCTGTGCCATCAGTGAGCACCACGTGCTCGGCCCGGCGTGCGAAGGGTACGGCATCGATGTCGAACCTTTGCTTGAAGCGCTCAATGCCCTTCTTGACGGCGGCCCGATTCCGGCGATGCAACCTCGTGGTGAAAATTTGATCCAGATCGATTCCAGCGGGTAATGTGACGAGTTTATTGATAACTGTAGAGCCGGAGGCAATGAATGATATGCCTTCGGCTTTACTTATTTTATTGGCTAACAGTCATGCACAAACTGTATAAAGATTACAAAAAAGTGGTATCAATGGTCGAGCAAGAATTCGATCGGAATATCGGTCTGTACGGCGAGCAAATGCAATGTGGACGAGGGTGTTCGGCCTGTTGTAGCCAGGTGTTTCGTATCACTTTGATGGATGCGGTCGTAATTTCCGATGCTATGAAACGCATGACGCCGGAGGTAAGGACGAGAATTCAGCTGCGGGCGCGGGTGTACCTGGAGGAACGGGCGCGGATGATTGAAGCTGTGGCTCATGAAAATCATGTAGACGATGAACGTGAGGTGCCCACGGCTGGATTGCGTCTGCCTTGTCCTGCATTGGAGGATGGTGCTTGCCAGATTTACGATGCCCGGCCGGTGGTCTGTAGAAAATGGGGCATCCCGCTGTATGATCCGCAACATCCCGATTCGTTGCAGGCTTGTGAATTGAACTTTCCTCCCGGCACAGCAATCGAGGACAATGAACTGGATGAACTGATCGACCGCCAGACGGAAATATCTGAATACTGGCAGGATCTAAAGGCCGCCGTCAACGCCCGAAACCATACCGATCGAAAAGCAACAACGATTGCAGAGGCAATTCTCGGCGAAAATGAGGAGATGTTGAAATAAAATGGCGACACATGAATTACAGATGAGAATCGACCGGAGTGTGCCCTACAAGAGGCTACCGGGCTTTCCCAGGTTTGTAACCTGGGAGGATGCGGATACTGTGGAAACGCTGGACAAGCATATTTCTGTGAAGCTGGTCCTGGGCGACGATCTCAACGAAATATCATCCCGATGGCAAGACGTCTATGAATACGGCCTTGCGACCGAAGTTGACGCAGAGGGGAACCCGGTGTTTAATGGTTTCCCCCAGGGCCAGGTAGACGCCGGCAACAGTAATCTGGAATATGATCTCGAGATCGGACGGAACTACATCCTCGTGGAGCGGACCGGCGGTATGGTACGCGATTACCGGAACGGTGAAGTCGTGAAGGCTTCCGCCGTATGGAGCAAGGCCAAGGTCTCCGGGTATCTGATCGTGGATGTTAAGGAAGGATAGCCATGTTATTCGATGTCAGCGAGCCGCTCACCCGTTCTCAGTATCTGGGTTGCCTTCATGCGTTTGTGGCGCAGTTTCAGAGTGAGATCTACATTCTCAAGAGTCTGGCGGTGAAGTTGCGTGGCCATAAAAGGGATGAGGTGTTCGGATGGGCGTCATCGCTGGATCAGTCCCGTTACCGGATACCGCTCATGGTAGACCGGTGGCGATATTTCGTCGAGGCGGCGCAAGAGCGGTTGATCGACACACCGAAGGAGATGGAACACTACGCTCCGGTCCCACCAATCGTCCGTGCACTTGCGGTTTGCGCCGAACTTGAGGATATGCTGTCCCGCATCAACCGCTTTATAGATACGCTGGACGAATTCACTCCCGATGATGTGCGCATGATTGGCGAGATGGTCGAGGCGCTGGATCAGGAACTCACGCAGGACCGGCTGGATATCACCCGCATCGCCGGTTTGCTCGAGGACGCAGCAGAGATGACAGTGACACCGGATGCGGATACAGGCCTTTTGGTGATAGGCGGGATGGATGAAGGCCCGAATTATCCGGAGCAGTTCGGTTCGGCCCGAGAGCTGTTTTCAAAGCATCTGAGGAGTGGCTGTTAATGGCGGACGCTCCGGATCGAAAAAGGGGTCTATTTCGCCGTCTGGCTGAATTCGCCCTCGATCACGATGTGAATCGAGCGATTGAGGCACAGGAAGACGTGAACGCTCAATTCCCCGATTTTGCCGAGGGCGCGTACAATGTGGGGATACTGTATTACAGCCAGGGACGTGTGGGCGATGCTATAGCGGCATATCAACATGCGATCAAGCTGGATGAAACGTATGCGAAGGCCCATAAGAATCTGGGCGAAATCTACGTTATACAAGAGCGGTACGACCTGGCATGGCACCACGCCCACATCGCAAAGCAGCACGGCAACAGCAAGTTGACCGAGATGCTGATACGGTACGGGATTAAGGGATGATGCCGGACGCATAGTATTGAGGTCCAAATATTACATTAGCGACACACGAACTTGAGCATTGTTTTTCTTTCATGTGTGGCTAATTCTATATCTGTGAGGTTACATGACCATATCTAAGGCCGATAAAATCCATGAGCGCGCCACTGTCGTTGTCGACCACGACCATCGGCCCATTGGATCGGATATCCCGCTGATGAAAACAGGAGGGGTAACCGCCAAGGTATATCAGGTCTCGCTTGATGTGGACCTTGATGTCGGTTATAAAGCTTCCGCGGAGAAGAGGAATGGATGGCTTCGGCTGGCTGAGCAGGGCATGACGAAGACGCTGGATGAGATCGAAGCCAATGCCCCCCACTGCGTGCTGGCGAAAACGGCATCCGACATCCGGCTGGCGAAGGCGGCAGATCAGGTCGCCATCCTGCTGGGGGTGGAGGGGGCCCGGTGGCTGGAGGAATCACTAGAACCACTCAGCAAGTTTCACAGCCTCGGTCTACGAGAGTTGCAGTTGACCTGGGCCTACCCAAACGCCCTGGTCCCGGACGGACGACTCAGTGCATTTGGCCGGCAGGTCGTGTCCGAATGCGGGCGTCTGGGTGTGATCGTTGATGTAACACATATACCGCGGGCTGCATTCGATGATGTTGTAGAACAAGCCCAGTTGCCGATTATCGTGTCCCATGGCACGGCGCAACGGGTAACCAAAGACCTTGATGACACGCAGCTTCGGGCGATCGCCGATACGGGCGGTGTACTGGGTATTCATTTCTATATTACCTATCTCGGTCCGAATCCCACACCGGCAGATGTAGTGAAACAGATCGACTATGTTGCGAATCTGGTGGGTATTGACCACATCGCGCTTGGCGTGGATTTCTTTCCTACCGATGGGGTGTGGTACGATCTTCAGGCGGCTCAGGGTGCGACGAATCTGCAATGGGCGGTGGAAGATATGAGTGGGATGCCGGAAATCACCCGGTGTCTCGTAGATCACGGATATGGGGAAGAGGATATACACAAAATCCTCGGGGGTAATTTCCTGCGGGTATGCGAAACGGTTTTTGGAGCGTGACACTTTGATAATCGACAGCCATATTCACGTATTTGATAGCTCGGTGGCGGGGGCGGAGGAGAATTTCCCGCTATGGCCCGGCAAGGAATGGGGAGGCAGCGGGGAGGACAGCCTGCGGCAGATGGACGAAGCCGGGATCGGAAAAGCGTTTCTGATAAGTTATACTCCGATCGATGTGGGGCCGCACTATGCGCCCGAACGCAGGGACCGCATGATGCGGGTATTCCAGCACTATCTCAGGAAAGACTATTTTATAGAAGTATGGGAGCGGAATCGGGATCGCTACCTGTGGTTCGCCGATTCGATCGATCCCCGCGTGCCGGGGTACGTAGAGCGAGCGGCGCAGGACCTGGACCGTGGTGCTGCCGGGCTGAAGATGCTGCCGCTGTTTGTCGACACCGAAATGGGCGATCCACGATGGCGGCCTGTTTTCGACCTGCTGCGGGAACGCGACTGCCCTTGCATAATTGATCTATCCTGGTGGTACGCGGACCAGCCGTGGTTTGCGCCCAGTGTGTATGGAAAGTATGCATCCTTTACCGAGTATGTAAAAGGATTCGGTCGCCTTATCGAAGACTATCCAGAGGTTCGCATACAGCTCGCCCATTACGGAACACCGCGCCTTATCGATCGAGGCGATGTCTCCGGCACACTTACCACCGGCACCATGCATTACGACCGCCTGGGGGAAGTCATCGATTTCATGCAGGCATATCCCGGACTTCGGTGTGACCTCTCGGCCTATCAACTGCTGATAACACCGAATGATCCGTATCCTTACTGGCGGGCGTTGAAGGTATTGGAAGTGCTCGTCGATGGTTTGGGCACAGAACGGGTCCACTGGGGTACGGATTGGCCGTACCTGAGGTTGCATTCCTACGTGGAACTGATCAGCGCCATACGGGAAGCACCGTTTTTAGGGGAAGAACAGGTGGATCAGATCCTGGGCCTAAACGCGCAGAGGTTTCTGGAGGGGAAATGATACCCCACCGGGAAGTAAACAATACCGTAAGTCCAATCGGCATTGCGGATGCGGATTTTTGGGATGAATGTTTGGGTAAAAGAGGAGACGGTCGGCCCCAATCCTGTTGAAGGCCCCGGCCAAATTACGCCTACGCGGTTTGGAATGCGGACGATCTGGTTATGGAAGAGGCATGGGCCCATGTAACCGAGTTCCCCTTTCGGCCAGACAGTACAGATGGTATGGCAGGAGCACAGCACTCATCCCTTGTAAAAAACGGAGAGGCCATCCCATCCACGGCTACCACGCTAACGGATTGCTTCCAGAACCTGTTCCATGAACATCTCTTCCGAAAGATTCCCTTCGAAACTGGCTTCGTCGTTGATAACGATCTTTGGGACGCCCCGTACCTGATACTGTACGGACATCTCCTGGAACGCCATGGCGTCCACCGCCTCGGCTGTGATCAGATCACTTTCTATCGCGAGCTTATGTGCCATCCGCACGGCTCCAGGACAGTGGGGTCATGTGGGGGTGGAGAACACCCTCAGATGAATTGGAGCGGCAAGTGATGACAGGCGCTCCTGCGTGTTTGCCGATAGGCCTGATTCACCGGTGGACACGTCGACGATGTCATCGATAAAGGCGGGAAATTCGTGGCCGAAAGGAAAGCCGTAGTAGCGGACGCCGTAATCCTTCCTCCCTTCCACCACGATTGCCGGCATACGCTCGACACCGTACTGTTCCACTCTGGCGGAATCGGTCTGGAAATCGTACGTGGTCACATCTAGGTGATCGGAGAGGTCGGTCAGTTCGTTCATGACGGCGAGCATCTCCTCCGAATGTTCGGGCGGGTCGTTAGCCTGCGCGAAGAAGACCAATGTGGCCGGACCGCCCATTCCCTGGAAGCGTTCCTCGATGACCTGCCGGTCTTTTTCCTGGATCATGGGCATATTCTATTTACTCCTTGTCAAACGGTATTCGATATGTACGGCGGCGGCAAGCACCACGCAACATAACAGATACGGCGCTCGAAGTCCAATCAAATGCGCGAACAGGCCTCCCATAAGCGGTCCGGAGACATTGCCTATCCCAACGATCATTTCATGGAGCGCGCCTCCCTGCCCTTTACGTTCCCGCTGAAAAAACGAATAGAACTGGCTCGCAGTGAAAGAGCTTCCGATGAGAAGGCCGGCGGTGGCGAAGCCCAGGCCGATTATGAAGGGGTCGCTTACGGTAGCGGTGACAATCATGCCGCTAATGGTGGCGATTTGAGGAATGATTAGCGGATAGAGTCTGAATTGCCAGAAGTGGGCCCGGCGGACTATGAAGAAGATGCAGAACTGAATCAGGCGCGGGATGGCGAGCAGATAGCCGAGTACTGCTGGGGATATGGACAGATCGGTAGCCAGCTTCGGAAACTGGTAGCTGAGAATTCCCATGACGAAGAAGCCTGAGAAAGAGGAGATCCACGCAACCCTTCTGAAACGAAGCGTGTCCCCTGCCTGGGTCGATTTATCATGGGATTCTTCAGAAGATCCTTCAGGATCCATCCTCAAACGGACCAGGAGAATTGCAAGCGCCAAAACGAGCATGCCAAACATGGCAATGACGAGCGGCAGACGCCCGTTGACTTCGTACAGAAGACCGCCGAGCAGCGGTCCGCCCATGTAGCCAATGGTCCAGACCATGTTGAAGGTGCCGAGAGTCCTCACTAGTTGAGACCGATTTTTTCCTTCCGCCAGCATCGCCTGAAGGGCTGGCCAGAACATCGCCATCGTTATCCAGATCACGGGGGCCAGAGTCACCAGAAGCCAGACCTCCTGCACGAAGATAAGTATCGCAAATATTAATGTGACCCATAGCGCTGCGATACCCATCAGTCGTTGCCGGTTGTACCGATCGGCCAGCCTGCCGGTGAATGCGCAGGACAGTGTATAGGCCACGGCTCCGGCCGTTCCGATAAGCCCCAATTCGACAACGGAAGCGCCGAGTTCAATGGCCAGAAGCGGGATGGCGAACGTTGCCAGGCCGGCACACAGGTCCATTATGAAAGCGGATATGTAAAGGAAGAGGTTACCGCGCAATCACTACCTCGGGTAGGTGTGAAAACACAGGTAAATGATTCCGTGAGATCTGTTGAATTGTCATTTTGACAAGACGGCTATTACCCTTGATGTAAAATAGGTATTCAAAAACGGTATATACTGCAAAAAGCGTAGGCCCAAAATCATTCTCAAA
>CAYYIS010000011.1:12890-109269 GCA_964470965.1 uncultured Gemmatimonadota bacterium
ACCACATCCCGTAATATGATTATATCATACGTATTGTCATCGAAAGGTAATGCATCGAGCGAGGAAATGGCAAAATTGGTATTGTCTGCACCATGTCCCTGGGAAAATGACCTTGCGGAATACACAGGTGATTTGTCTATATCAACACCGGTAACCGCTCCGTAGCCTTTCATAAATGAAAACATTCCCCGCTCCAAGGCCACAACCTGCTTCCAAAATGCGAGAGTCTTGAAGACTGACAAAGGGCGCAAAATAATGAAAGCTTTTGAGATTCCAATCAAGTTCCATCTGGGAGTATTCTTGGTCAGGTACATTGAGCCATGGGATAGGTTTTTGGAAAATCCTGTTTAGAACTTTACAGAAATGTTCGGCTGATCTCATGATTCGGCTCCTCATTGTCAATATTCATGTTATCCGTTTAATGTGCTAAGAGAGGTTCCCCTGGGTAGGCCCGCGGGAAATAAAGTTGGAGGTGAGAAGGACCACAGAGACGAGAATCAGCAGGAATACACCGTAGGCCGCAGCGCTGCCGAAATTGAACTGTCGAAGTTGGGACAGGATTTCTATGGCTATAGGGCGGTTGCTGTATACATACAGCAGAATAGACGAGACGAACTCGCCAAGCGCGGTGACGAACGCCAGAAGAGTACCTGCCAATACGCCGGGGCCGATCATCGGAAGCGTTACTCTGCGGAAGGCGTAAAACCATCGGGCACCCAGGTTGCGGGCCGCCTCTTCAAGGGAGTCGTCAACCTGCTCGAATGCGGCCGAAGCGGCACGAAAAACAATCGGCAGATGCCGTATAAAATAGGCGATAGGCAGCAGCCAGAACGTGCCTATCAGCACCTGGCCGAAACTGAACGGAGTACCCGTGCTGAACGCCACGATCAGGTTGATGGCCACCACCGTACCCGGTAGGGCCCAGGGCACCATCACCAGAGCATCCAGGAGCCGCCGCCCCCGGAAGCGTCCCTTAACGACGAGATAGGCGGCGGTTACCCCGATGACCAAATCGGCCACGGTGGCCAGAACGGACATCTCCACACTGTTTTTGATCGGATCCAGAACGGCCGGATCCCGTAGCAGACGGGTGTAGCTTTCAGTGGTAAACGTGTCGGGAAGAATCTGGAACGTCCAGGTGCCGTCTTTCACGAATGAGAGCACCAGGACGGTCACATGGGGCAGTAGCAGGATAACGACTGCCACGATACCTACTCCGCCCAGCAGCAGGCGTTTCCACAAGCCCTGCACCTCACGGCGGCGTGAGGGGACGCCCTTGCCGGCCATGGCGTATTGTCGCCGACCTTCGTAATATCGCATCCAGAACAGGAATCCGAGGGAGAAGCCGGACAGAACCACCGTCTGCGTCACGGCCATGGACATGTCGCCATTCAGTTTGGCGGTGTAGATACCCAGGCTGAGGACACGAAAGCCGCCGGCGAATATAAACGGCGCGCTGAACGAATTCATAGATGTCATGAATACCAGAAGGGAAGCGGCCACCAATGCAGGAGTCAGCAGCGGGAGCGTTACGGTCCGGAACCGGAACCAGGTGGAGGCGCCCAGGTTGTAGGCCGCTTCTTCAACTGACGGATCGATACCGCGAAGCGCCGCTGAGGTGAACAGGTAAAAGAACACGTACATGGTATACCCGTGCACCAGAAGAATGGCCCCCACCCCTTTGAATGAAAACGGCACTTCCTCCAGGCCGAGTATCGCCTGAAGCCCTCGTGGCACCATTCCGCTTTCGCCATACAGGAACATGAATGCGATAACGCCAATGAGCGGCGGGAGAACAATTGGCAAGGTTGCCAGTGAAGCGAATACGGAGCGACCGGGGAAATCGTAGGTAAAAAAGATCAGCGCCAGGGGGACACCTATCAGCGCGGACAGGATCACGCTGCCAATAGAAATACCGATACTGTTGAACAACGCCTCAAGATGGACTGTACGATCCAGGTCGAAGAACTCGGCATAGTTGATGAGTGTGAATATCCCGTCCCTGAAGAAACTCTCCCACAGTACCGTCAAGCTGGGGTAGACTACGTATCCGAGAATGATGAAACCAAGGGGTACGAGGACGATGGGAGCGCGGTATATGGATTGATGGGACATGAAGTAATTGATTAAAAAATTCACAGATTGGCGGATTATATGTACAGATTGGTCCGTTAATCTTTTAATAAAATGGCGTCTTCACCTGCGATGTGAATCCAGGCTTCTTCGCCGGATTGATAGGACCCTGCGGCTTCTTTCGTGCTTTCGACCACGATGAATTCCATGCCCTGGACATCGATGAGGTATTCTATGGATGCACCTTTGAATTGACGGTCCCTGATGGTGCAGGACTTGGCGTTGTCGGTTGCCTCGGGGCGCAGACGGATGGATTGAGGACGAACGGCAAGGTAGGCCGCATCTTGAGCACAATCTTTCTCGGGAAGAATTACTGAAAGACCGCCTTTATGTCGGAAGATATACTGCCCGTTTTCCTGTACCAGCGATCCTTCCAATAGGTTCATCTTCCCCATGAACTGTGCCACAAACCGGTTGGCAGGCGTCCGATAGATCGTATCCGGCGAGTCGAGCTGCTGGCAGATTCCTTCGTTCATGACCGCAATACGATCGGATACCGCAAGCGCTTCTTCCTGATCGTGGGTGACATAGACGGTGGTAATTTTGAGTTGCTTCTGCAGCGCTCGGATCTGGTCTCGTGTCTCTTCTCTAAGCTTGGCGTCCAGGTTGGAGAGCGGTTCGTCGAGAAGCAGCAGCGATGGCTCAATCACTACGGCTCGGGCCAGGGCCACACGCTGCTGCTGTCCACCTGAAAGCTGGGGTACCGGGCGCCGTTCGAGACCGGAGAGCCCGACGCTTTTAAGAACCGCCGCCACCCTGTCCGCTATTTCCGGCTTTTCCACGCGGCGTGTTTTCAGTCCGAACGCGACGTTCTCGAAAACCGTCATGTGCGGGAACAGCGCGTAGTTCTGGAACACCATGCCGGTATTTCGGCGGTTTACGGGAATGTATGAGACGTCTTTGTCATCGAAGAGGATGGAGCCTGAGGTGGGAAACGTGAAGCCGGCGATCATACGCAGGATGGTCGTCTTGCCACAGCCACTCGGGCCGAGCAGGCTGAAGAATTCCCCATCCTCCACCGTCAGGGTGATACCCTTGACGACGGGCGTGTCACCGAAGTTTTTGGTAAGATCAGTTAGGGTAACGCTGGCCATAGGAGAGAGTTAACCGTTGTCCTTTATGTTCTCATCCCAGTACCGCATCCATTCTCCGGATTTTTCCGCCAAGACATTCCAATCGATATCAAACGGCAGCACATCGAGGTCGGCCATCCACTGCGGGAGGCTGTCTATCGGGATGTCCGTCCGGGTCGGGATACGGTAATGGTCGTTGGCCTGCAGCACAGAACTTTCGACGTTGGTGACGAACTCGTAGAATGTCTTGGCGTCTTCGGGGTTTTTACCGTTGGCGATCAGGGCGATGCAGTCCGTGAAAATGGGAGCGCCGCTCTTCGGGACCACGAAGCCGAACGGATAGTTGTAGGTATCGACCTGAAGCATGATGTCCGACATTAGCCACAATGAAACGATGCCTTCCTTGCGGGCGACCTTCTGGAACATCATAGTCGGGTTGATAGCGTAGTCTTTAGTATTGGCATCGAGCTTCTTTAGCCAGGTATACCCCTGGTCCGTAGTATTGCTGTCTTTGTAATACAGCCAGATCATGCCCGAATAGGTGGTCCTCATGGTGCCGGAGGCCAGCGGGTATCGTATCACTATCTTGTCTTTCCACTGCGGCGCTAGGAGCTCATCCCAGTCCTGCGGAGCTGTTTCTTCAGTGAGTACCTGGTTGTTGAACATTATGACAGGAATCAGCTGCGAAGTTCCGTACCAGCGGTCCTGGGGGTCCTTGAAATCATCTATCACCTGATCCGACCACGTGGGCCTATAAGGCTCCAGCAGGTTTTCATCGGCCGCCTGGCTGAAATTGGTCGCAGGTGCGCCCCACCAGATGTCACCCTGAGGGTTGGCTTTTTCAGAACGCACCCGATCCAGTGCATCCTGGGCGCCCATGTCCAGCCACTGCACATCTATCATAGCATTCGCCGCTTCGAAGCGCGCTTCGAACACTTCCAGAATTTCCTTGCCGTGTGGCGAATACACAGTGACAATCCGCTTACCCGGATCGCCATCACCGCAACCGACAGTCAGGATTATGCCCAGGAGTGCGAGAAAACCATGGTGGGCTACAGACATGATACATTCCTTTTAAATTGTTACAGAAATTGTATACGTCAAACAGACTTGTATATATACCCTATTTCCTGAAAGGTGTCAACTGAGAAAGGAGAGCGGGAAAGGGACATTATTGCTTGTCATACGTTTAAGTTATGAGCATATTTAAGCATCGGTTGGCTGGTTGATTGGTTCATTGGGATTAACGGGCAAATGCTTCGAACGTTCCTATTTAACCTCACATTAACGCTTCCATTGTTATTCCTCGGACCTTCTGTTCAGGCCGAATCGGAGAATCCGGTTCGTACCATACGTCTGGAGACCGGGTATCCGGTGGTGAATCTGCTCGAGAAGCAGATCATCACGCGCCCGCTCGTAGGGCTGGCGTTGAGCGGGGGGGGCGCCCGCGGGTTTGCACAGATTGGTGTGTTAAAGGCGCTCCATGAGGGTGGCATTCCGATCGACTTCATCGCAGGCAGCAGTATGGGGTCCATCATCGGCGGACTGTATGCGGTCGGCTATACGCCCGAGGAGTTGGAACGGCTTACGCTGGCGACCGACTGGAACCAGTTGTTCATCGATGACCGGGCTCGAACTAACCTGTTCGTGACCCAGAAGATGGACCAGACGGACCACACCATCCAGTTTCGCCTCAAGGGGCTGCAGCCTCATATACCGAATGGCCTGTCTGCCGGGCAGAAATTGCAGCTACTGTTTACATCCCTCACTGCCTCGGCCAATTACCTGGCAGACGGTGATTTCTCTCGTCTGCCCACGCCCTTTCTCGCGGTCGCGACGGAATTGACCACTGGTGAGCGTGTCGTATTGGATAGCGGTAATCTCGCGGAAGCCATGAGGGCGAGTGCGGCGGTTCCGGTGATATTCGCACCAGTGGGGCGTGGCGACGGTCTTCTGGTTGATGGAGGCATCGTGGAGCCGCTGCCTGTGGATTTAGCCCGGGAGATGGGTGCGGATGTGGTGCTGGCAGTGAATACCCAGGATACGCCGCGGACTAAAGACCAGCTAGCAGCGCCCTGGGACGTGGTGGATCAGGTGATTACCATATCGCTCATACGGGCTTCGGAGGAACAGCGCGATCGGGCGGATGTGGTCATAACGCCAGAGATAGGAGACCATGCGTCTTCCTCATTCTCGGATATCGATCAACTGATACAACGCGGATACGAAGGCACTTTTCCGATGATATCCAACATCCGGGATATCATAGAACAGGAATCCTGGCTCAGAGCCGAGCAAGGCGGCACGGTGGAACGGGTGACGATCGACGGCTGCGCCGATAGCGACTATCAGCGTCTGACCCTGGCGTTACGAACAAAACCGGGGATGCTCATGGATGCGTCTATGATCCGTGGCGATCTGGAAACGTTATATCGGGAGGGTAAATACGCAGACGTCGCAGCAGAGGTATATGGAGATGGTGCGGAACGGCACATTCTGTATCGCTTGGTCAAGAATCCACCGCTTACGGATGTCACAATCGATGGTGCTACGATCGGGCATCCGGATACGCTGCTTGCGTTGATGCGGTCCCGTTCAGGCCAGCCCATAGACTATCGGTCTCTGCGACAGGACGGAGAGAGAATACTGCAATGGTACAAGGACCGCAATTACACGCTGGCGCATCCGTTGGCTTACACGGTGAATCTGGAGACCGGCCAGGCTAAATTGGAAATCGATGAAGGGCGGATTGCGTCAGTTCAGGTTATAGGGAATGATCGGACGAGAGACTGGGCCATTTTGCGGGAATTTCCACTGGAGGCAGGCGACATCTTCGATGCGAAAGAGGCGGATCGGGGGATCACGAATATCTACAGCACGGGTCTATTCGAATCTATAACGCTCGACATCAACCGTCAAAACAGCCGGCCGCGGGTACGCATCGGTGTGAAAGAACGTCCTTCCCTGGTGGCGAAAATCGGCGGGCATTTCGACCGGGAACGACAGGGCGGATACGTGCTCTCGCTTACCGAAGCCAATCTATTCGGCACCGGTTCCCGCGTCACGGGACGTATCGATCACGGCTCTCGGCGGCAGCGTTACGGGCTGGATTTCAGGTCGGACCGTGTGTTCAAGACGTACCTAACGTACCGGATCTCGTTGTATCGAAATGAGGACGATCGATACGTTTACGATAAACTGTCGCAGATCGGAGATTTCAGAGAGAACAGGAATGGTGTTCGGTTTACGCTGGGGCAACAGCTCGCACGTTTCGGTTCCGTATCCTTGACCGCCCGTGTTGAAGGTGTAACGGTTTCGACGCGGGCCGGGGTGAGTCCCAATGTGCGAAGCGATATCCGGAGCCTGACCCTGCGGTCCCAGGTGGATAACCTGGATCGGTATCCGTTCCCTTCCTCTGGACATCTTCACGATGCCTCGATAGAGGTGGCCGGTGCTGTTTTAGGCGGTCATCAACGTTTTCTGAAGGGACATGCGTCGTTGGAATGGTACCGTACCATAGTAGGGCGGGTTACCGTGCGCCCCCGGTTTGTATTCGGCATCGGCGAGGGAACTTTGCCGTTCAGCGAACAGTTCAGTCTGGGAGGCCAACACAGTTTTTTTGGCTATCGGGACGATCAATTCCGCGGCGCTTACCTGCTTCGGGGCAGCTTGATGGTGCGCACGCTGATCCTGTCCCGTGTATACGCGGACATTCGTTACGACACCGGCGGTCTGTGGCAGAAGCGACGGGAGTTTCGATGGGACGACCTCCGTCACGGCTTCGGTGCCGGCATCGGCTTAGATACGCCCTTGGGGCCATTGCAGGTGTTTTATGGGTCCGCCAGTTTCGGGGCGAGGAGGACATACGTCAGTCTCGGGCACCGATTCTAACCACTTCGCACAGTCTGGAAAATGTCTCGATTTGCTTGTTGGATTAAATTTAATATCACGGATAAATGAATGGAATTTCCATTTATTTCCATACCTGTGAAAAGGACGAATCAATCTATAGAAGCAAGCTTTTCAAATCCTGCAAGCAACGTCCGTGTTATTCGATACAACTTCGATTGGTCTCAAAAATCGTAAACCTGGCAAAAAATCGTCTTTTTCTCTGATATCGATGCCAAGGGCCATTGCAGGCATGAAAAAAGTGGTGAAATATTATCAATTCAACTATATTTTTGTCATCAACGACCTGTTATAGAATGCGTCATCCAGGGAATACCCATTGATGTAGATGCAAACTAAGATGTAATTGTACTTGAGGGTAGGCCGAAAAAATCGTCCACAGCTTTTCGGGTGGCGGATGCAGGTATAGGTATGCGTTCTGCGTTGAATAGTGATGGCTTTCCGAAAAACGGCTAGGAATCATGATTCCATGACTACAACGTTGAATACAATTCTTTAATCTTCTCTGATGATACGTCGCTTAAATGATCGGTTTCCGACTGTCTTTCTGAGAACATTTTGTAAAACCCGTCGACTCTGAAAAACAGTTTTTTGGGTACCGAGGCGACGGCTGGACTGTTGTCGGCTCCTGATCTGTTTGTTGTTGAATTTAACCGTCTTTGCGATAGGGAATGGTGTAGCCTGTCGTAACGCCGCCTGACATAGAAAGTCCCATAATTGTCTGCATTGTCTTTCTCTCCCCGAGTTCCTGTAATCGATGCCAATATCTCCGTGGGTGACACGCATGTGGGACCGTCGCCGTGCCGCAACAGGGACCAGCTGTTGGAAGAATTGGATTTTTACGGCGTTGGGCGCGCAGTGATATACCATGCGCAGACCGAAGAGATAAGTCCGGTCGATGGCAATCGCATGCTGGAGGACTGGCTGCACGATGATACACGGCTTATTCCTCAATGGTCTGTCATGCCTACGAAAGATTCGTTGGGACAGATTCAGGAGTTACATGCAGCTGGTCGCGTGCGGAGTGTGCGCTTGAGCAATACCACCGGTGCTGGACTTCCGTTTCGTCCCTGGGCGTTTGATATGCTGCTCTCGTGGTTGAGTGAGACGGAGATCCCGCTGTGGCTCCCACTGCCGGACATGGACTCGCACGAGGTGGTGGCGACTCTTCAGGAATACCCCTCCCTGATCACCGTTCTGGTGGGCGCACACTACACGCACGCGCTTGCGGTACGGCCTATCCTCCAGGCACTACCGAACGCGCATCTGGAACTTAGCCGCTACGAACCGATCGGGGAAGTTGAAGCGTTACGCGATGAATTCGGGGCAGAGCGGCTCGTATACGGCTCCTGGTACACCCGCTATGCCATGGGAGCGATTCTGTTTTATCTGCATCATACGGATTTGAATGATGAGGAACTGCGAAGCGTCTGCTCCGGCAATGTAGAACGGATTATGAAATTATGATCGATGGAACCAGAATCATAGACTTTCACGGCCATGTGGGTCGGTGGGACCGATTGGGCATGGACGATGATCCGGCGCTGATGCTGCATGCTATGGATAAAGTCGGTATCGATGTATCGTGCCTGTTCGCAATTTTTCATCCGGACGGCACGACCGGCAACGATATGGTGGCCCGGTTCATCGCGCAGCATCCGGACCGTTTTGTTGGATTTGCCTATGTATCCCCGACCATGCCGGATCGTATGATTCCGGAACTGACGAGGGCCATCGACGAACTGAAATTCCTGGCGATAAAGCTGTATCCGCCGTATACGCCGTGGCCGTTCAATCAGGAACCGTGGCATCCAATCTACGAGTTTGCCAACAACCGGGAGCTGGCGGTTATTTTTCACACGGATCATTTCATGAACAACCGTCCGCGGTATTTCGAAGAACTGGCTGCGCAATATCCCAAGGTCAAGTTCGTGGCGGGGCATTCCGGCAACGTTCCTGAGGCCCGGGCGGAAGCCCTCGCCGCGGCACAGAAATATCCTAACGTATATCTGGAAACTTGCTCCACGTTCCGGACGCCAGGCGTCATTGAGCAACTGGTGACGGCAGGTGGTGCGGACCGGGTATTGTTCGGCTCCGACATCCCGCTTATGGATCCTCGTCCGCAGATCGGAAAGATCATCACTGCCCGAATATCCGACGAGGCCAAGCGACTGGTGCTGGGTGGGAATGCGCGCCGGCTGTTGGGACTATGAGATTTATGGAGGATTCATGATCTACAACGACGTCGAACTATACAACATCCAGGAATTGCTCGATGGTGAGGACGGCAGTCAAGTTTTCTGTCGGATTCCCAATGACTTGCGGCTGCAGCTTAACGACTCGGCGAAGAACAACGCTGTGGCGACACCGGGTTCCGAGTTGCGATTCAATCTCACCGGTGAGCAAGCCAAAATCACGCTTCGTAATACTGGGGAGCAGGCAGTACCGGCGGTGGTGGAGGTGTACCAGGGCTCGTTCCTCATCTCGGTGCATACCATCGGAACGGATTCTACTGAGTTTACGGTTGCCCACCATCCGCTCTCGGAACGGTTGAGCGAACTGTGTCAGGAGCATCAGCTTCCGTACGACATCAATCTTTTTAGAGTGATCCTGCCCTGGCGGCCGCCGTGCAGGCTGATCGGTATCGAGGGCGGCACCTCGCTGCCACAGCCCCATCAGACGCCGGCGACCAAGTATTTGGCGTACGGTTCGTCGATCACCCACGGCAGCACGGCGGTGCGACCTACCGGCACCTACGCAATGCGTACCGCGCAGCTGCTGGATGTAGATCTCATTAACCTGGGCTTCGGCGGCGGTGCACACCTGGAACCGGAGATGGCGGACTACATTGCCGGCCGCGAAGACTGGGATTTCGCAACCCTGGAGATGGGTATCAACCTACTGGGGTCGGTCGATACTGACGAGTTCGAACGGCGTGTTTCCTACTTCATCTCTACCATCGCACAGGCTCATCCGGATCAGTGGGTCTTCTGTATCGACGTGTTCCCGTGCCGTTGGGATTATACGGGCGACCCGAAGGCGGACGCATTCCGTGAGATCGTTCGGGCGCAGGTGGAGGCTCTGAATATGCCGAAGCTTATGCATGTTTCCGGCAAAGACATTCTGACCTCTCTATCGGGCCTTATTGGAGATCTGGTCCATCCATCGCCCTCCGGTATGGAAGAGATGGCACGAAATTTGGCGGAGCGGATCAAGGTTGCGATCCGGTAAGGTGTTTTCGATAATACCCCGGCTGTTTGGCAATGACATTTTTTGGTATCCATAAAAAGGAGGACATCCATGAGTAACGGGACGATTCGAGTAGGGGTAGTGGGCGCGGGGACCAATACGGTGGCCAAGCACATTCCAGAATTGCAGGCGATGGATGGTGTGGAGGTGGTAAGTGTCTGCAACCGCAGTCGGGAGTCTTCAGAGCGGGTGGCGCAGCAATTCGGAATTTCAACGACATACGAGAACTGGGCGGAGCTGATTGAGGCAGAGGACTCGGACGCCATCGTGATCGGCACCTGGCCGTACATGCATTGTACGCTCGTACTGGCCTCTCTGGCGGCCGGCAAGCACGTGATGACCGAAGCGCGCATGGCCATGAATGCGGAAGAGGCGTATGTCATGCGTAATGCGGCGCAGGAACACCCGCAACTGATCGCGCAGATCGTCCCATCGCCCATGACGCTTTGGGCCGATAAGACCATCCAGCGGCATATCGCCAACGGTTATGTAGGCGACATCCTGTCAGTGGACATCCACGCCTCAGGCGACGCATTTATCGATAAAGACGGCCCCATGCACTGGCGTCAAGACTACGACCTGAGCGGGCTCAATATCATGGGTATAGGGATCTGGTACGAGGCTATGCTCCGTTGGGTAGGCGAGGCGGTTTCGGTCACGGCTCAAGGCAAGACGTTCGTCAAGATGCGTCATGACCCTGCCACGAACCATATGAAGGTGTCGCGCATACCGGAGCACATCGACATTATCATGGATCTGGCGTGCGGCGCACAGGGATATATGAAGATGTCCGGTGTACAGGGCTTCTGTGGTGACAACGATGCAAGCATCTATGGCAGCGAAGGCACGTTACGCATCTCGGGACAGAAACTGTATGGCGCCCGGCGCGGTGACACCGCCCTTCGCGAGATTGAGATTCCGGACAAGGAGCGTTGCGGTTGGCGGGTGGAAGAGGAATTTATCGGGGCCATCCGGGGTGAAGAGCCTATCACCCACACGACGTTCGATACCGGTGTGAAGTACATGGAATTCACGGAAGCAGTGAATCGGAGCATGGCCGAGCGTAAGACGATCACAATACCGGTATAGGCGTGTCTGAAAATACAGGTCTGGAGACCAGCCTATATGAAATCCGGCGTCCACATTGCCCCATTCCGCCAATCACGGGGGGCGGGCTGTTTCTGGAACCTTGGATTATTGGATAACATCTGCCACTCGATTTTCCGGCTATGACCTGCCTCGATACACGTCCAGGGGAATCAAATGCGCATTTATCTTATAGGCTGCGAATACTCGGGCACCACGACTCTCGCAGTGGGGATTAACAGATGGGCTAAAGAGGAAATGGGAATCGACCTGGGGCTCATTCATGATCACTGGAAGATTCCTGATGTGGTGGAGCATTATCCCGAGAGTTTGACGGAGGAAGAGCATCAGCAGCTACTCGGGTTGAGCACACGCCTCATGGAATCCTACATGCGCCACAATCTTTATTACCATACACCCCACGAGAACACGGTAGAGGAAGACGAACTTATCGTCGGCTACTATATTGAGGATACCATCTACGCCTGCCTTTACTACAACTACGGCGGCCCCGGACAACCCGGCAATCGGGAAGCACATTCGAAAAAGATCGAAGAAATTGTTACCAGGCTGTCAAGACACACGGTGCTGGTGCATGTGAAGGCCGCCCCCGAGGCCATCGTCCGGCGTATGACGGAAAATCCGCATTCCTATCCGGTCGTTCAGGAAGAAGATGTTGAGCGGGTATCCCGCCTCTTTGACACTGCGTTCCATGCCTCTAAGATACAGAATAAGATGGAGATAGACACCACCACGGCAACCCCGGGAGAATCACTGGAGCAGTTTGTCGAACAGATACAACCGTTTTTGACCGGCCACGACCGGGAACGGATGGCAGCGCAAAGTAACTGACAAAGGTTTTGACATGCAGACAGCAGATGCGGTCGTAATCGGCGCTGGTATTAACGGAGCGGCTTCGGCTTACAATCTTGTTAAACGAGGTGTCGAAAAGGTCGTGCTGATCGACAAACATCTGATCGCATCCGGTGGGACCGGTCGATCGGCAGCTATCATCCGTCAGCATTATTCGAACGTGGAACTGGTGCGGATGGTGAAACACAGTGTTGAAATCTTCCACAACTTTGCCGACGCGGTTGGCGGAGACGGCGGTTTTGTGAACACCGGATGGGCGTTTTTAATTCCGGATCACGTGTCCGACGGTCTTTCCGGCAACATGAAATTGGGGCAGGAACACGGTGTGGATGTGCGGGAAATTATGCCGGATGAATTACACGAGATCGAACCGCGCATCGATCTATCAGATGTACACCGGATTGTCTACGAACCGGATGCGGGATATGCGGATCCCCGGCGATCTACATATGCTTATGTGCGCCGATTCCTCGACCTTGGAGGCGACCTCAAGGAACTCACCTCGGTGATAGGGCTTTTAACCGATGGGGGGCGTATCACTGGCGTCCAGACTGATAAAGGGGATATCTCGTGTGAGACCGTTGTAAACGCTGCGGGACCATGGGCCCATCATATCGCTGCCACGGTGGGGGTGGAGATTCCGATCCGGGTGACCCGCGAAGAAGAGATCATCTGCGAGACTCTAGACGTCGGAGGACCGCCCAGACTGTGTTTTTCCGATATGGCCAAAGCCATCTATTATCGCCCTGAAGGCCCCGAACGCACGTTGATCGGCCGTGGCTTTCCCAAGGAATATCAGTACGTGGATCCGGACGGCTACAATCAGGAAGTCGATACTACTTTCATCCACGAGATTACCGAGCGTTTCCGTGCCCGGTGGCCCTCATTCAAGAAAGCCCTCTTTGTTAATTCCTATACGGGACTCTACGATGTAACGCCCGACTGGCACCCGGTTCTTGGCCGGATCGATCAGGTTGCCGGATTGATTCTGTGTGCCGGATTCAGCGGCCACGGGTTCAAGATCGCCCCATCCATAGGCGAACTGATGGCCGAAGAGATAGTCGATGGGGCGGCGCACAGCATCGATATTTCAAGGTTCAATCTGCGGCGTTTCGAACGGGGGGAATTGTTTACGGCCGCCTACGGTGCCAACCGGGCATAAAGAAGGTCAGGTTTTATCTCGCCGGCACAATCGATCGGCGGTATTGTTAGGGTAGGTCTTCAGTATTTGCCGAGCATCGATTGAGATCAGTTCTATCGTGTGGATGTATTACCACCCACCCAGCAATTTCTCTTCCTGTTTCAATATCTTAATATCCTCGATCAGGCGGGTCATTTCGTTAGGAAATGTGCCTTTATAGATGCCACGGATTCTGCCGTGAGTATCTATCAGGAAGAACAGCTCAGTATGCAGGAAATCGTTCTCATCGACCGGCAGGCCGAGATCTTCTTCCGCGAAATAGGACTGCCGGGCCAGAGTGTAGATATCCTTGCGGGGACCTGTGACTAGGTGCCACTTGTCTTCCATGATGCCGTATTCTTGTGCATATCGATTCAAAACCGGAACGGTATCGATTTCGGGTGTTACCGAATGGGAGAGAAACAGCACTCCCTTATCATCCTCGAACGCTTTCTGGAGCTTGAGCATGTTCTGCGTCATCGAGGAGCAGATGCCCGGACAGGTGGCGAAAAAGAAATCCGCCACGTAGATTTTCCCATCGAAGGTTTCCTGTGTGACCACCTCGGCGTGCTGGTTGGTCAACCGGAACGGAGCGACTTTGTGGATTTTACCGTAATCCGTTGTGCCGGCAGCGATCCATTGCGGCGTCAGGGCGCCATCGACGTAGAACGGCAACAATTCTTCGGAACCGTTCTTAAGATAGACTCCGAACCCGATTACGACGAACAGACAGGCTATTATCAATGCTTTAAAAAGCCTCATCGGGATCCCCCGCGGGTTTCCGCTCACCATCCTCAACCCGGAAACAGGGCTTCGTCCTGAGCACGCCATATCGTTTCCCATTTCTATAGATCAGGTTGATATACAGCTTGCCGTTTTCGCGCCAGGCCTTCTGTGGACCAACGGGTTGACCGCCTTCGTAATAATAAGCAGATGCAGGCTGGCCGCTGTCGTACCATTCCCGCACGTCGCCGTGGTACACGGCGTTTGAGAAAGTGTAGGAGAACCTCAAGTTTCCGTTCGGCCACCATCCAGTGTGCACTCCGGCCTTACGTCCGGCCTTATAGTATCTTACTTCAGCACGTGTTCCATCGGGGTGCCATGCCTCCGAAACTCCGTGTTTTTTACCCATAAAATACTCTGTCACCGTCTTCAGCCGTATACCGCCGGCCGGTCGCACGACCTTACCGGAGAAGACTTCCTCATTGTAGAACAGTAAGCCATTCTGCAGGGTCGCGTCCGGCCTCTCGATGCTCACATTCGGAATCTCCAGCGCGCCCGATGCAGGAACCCGGGGCATCTGTTCCGACTGAGTGGCAGGTGCCAGTATCCAGGCTGAAAGAAACAGTACGCCGGTTATCAGGGCGAATGTATATCTCATCGTCTTGTCTCCAGTACTCCATGCAACATCCTCCGGAAAGGCAGGATTTGTATGGAATAATGCTATTGGCTTACCGTGCCCGGTGTACCTTTGTATCCGTCTGAAATATAAGGGTCAGTCTCGGTGATATGGTAATGATAGATCCCGTTTGGATAATCCGCTGTAACACCGGTGTGCCCATTGGCGGTATCCAGATCGGTCGGGACGGAGCCGTCCCGGTCTTTCCGACCGTAGACCGGGAAGCCGTCCAGTAAGAAGCCTACCAGCTCACTACCGTTATCTGTGATATACAGGGGTTCTATATGGTGATGGTACTGACTGGTTGGGGTCGGGTGACCGTTGTAACGGTCGAATGTCGGAAACTCGTCTGCAAGGACGTCGCCTGGCGCGGCGTTCTGATTGTACAATGATACTCCATTGACGGCGATACCTACAGGTCCGAAATCGGTGGCAGTTACACTGGATGCCACGGCTGGATTTAGGGGTATCCTAAACTCAAGGTTAAATGTCCCAATCAAGTTGGGGATAACCGTCATGCCACTGTGGGGTGCTTCATAGAGCGTTTTTCCGACGCCCCAGTATGGACTGGCATGGTTAGGAACGCCCTGGGACTGTAGCACGACCGAATTCCCATCTAAAGTGACCGAAACAGCGCTTATAAAATGGTCAAATACGGCTGGGATTTCGTCGTTGCTTGTTCCACTGTTGTCAGTTTGTGAATCTTCCGGAGTTGTTGGGTTAGGAGCCTCGCCGCATCGCAAGCTCACCAATGCTGCCGTGACCACGGCAATAAGGTATGATTTCATAAGTCGCTCCCCGCTCTTTGGTTACCTAGAATAAAACAACCGGGACAACAATCCTTAAAGAATACAACGAATATAATTGCTCAATTCCAACCAGTCAAGAATGAACATTTCCGGAATAATACAGGATGGAATCTAAAGCTAGGAACAAGGTATTTATTTGCAGAACACCTTGTTTTTGAATGAGATTCATCAGGAGATCAGAGCCCGTTGCAGCCGTAACCGGGAGGAAACTGAGATTCCCCAGATTTTGTTTATTCCGTAATAGATAATAAAGATGGTGACGTCACTGGACTTCGGTGTGCTTCTGAACCACGAACTCCTGTGTCCGGCTGAAAAACTAGCCCTGACTGATGTGCAGTTTTTAACTGTTACCATCGATTGGCGCTGCCGGGCGTTGCTGTTCGATCAGCCAGTGGACGAACCACGTGCGGAGGCGTTCCAGGCGGTCTACCAGGAGCCAGGGTTCGCCCGTGCGTGAGAGGCCGTGGGAGGAGCGGGGATAACGGACCAGTTCCACCGGGATTTTGCGTTTCATCAGGGCGATGAACCACTGCTCCCCGTCGGCGATGGGTGTGCGGTAGTCGTTTTCGCTGTGAATGATCAGTGTCGGGGCAGTGACGTTCTCCACGTAAGAGATGGGTGACAGACGACGGTAGGTCTCTCTTTCAGCCCACGGGGTACCGTAGAACTCCCGCTCGGTAAGACCCTGGGCGTCGGAGACGCCGTACCAGCTTTCCCAGTTGGTAATGGATCGGCTGGTGACTGAAGCAGAGAAACGGTCGGTGGTAGCGGTGAGCCAATTGGACATGAATCCACCATAGCTGCCGCCGGATACACCCACACGATCCGGGTCGATGGCCGGGTATTTTTTGATGGTGGCTTCGACGCCCTTTAGGTAGTCTTCACTGTCCATCTCACCCCATTTGCCACGGGTGGCGTACGTGAACTTGTTACCGTAACCTGTGGACCCCCGCGGGTTTGGGTACATCACGAAAAAACCGGAGGTAGAGAGGACGTGGAACGTCCGGAAATAATAGTTGCCGTAGGCGCCGTGTGGACCCCCGTGAATCTTGAGGATGAGCGGATATTTTTTATTGGGATCGTAACCCACCGGTTTGATGACCCATCCCTCGATCTCGGAACCGTCGTCCACCTTCCAGGTGAGGCGTTCGGCCGGACTCCTCTTAATCTGCGCGAGCCAGCCGTCATTGAATTTCGTCAGGCGCTGCTCCATACTGCCGTCGGTCTTGGCCAGGTACAATTCGGTAGGAGTCACGGCGTCAGTAAGGGAATAAGCCATCCATTGCCCGTCTTTTGTCATGGAAATGGAACGGAGTGTTCTGTCGCCTTTGGTAATCTGTTTTACGGTGCCGCCGCTCGCGGAGATCTCGAACAGATGGCTGTTACCGGTCACACCGGTGGCGAACCGGAGTGCATTGCCGTTGGGCGTCCAAGTAAGACCGCCGACTCTCTTGTCCCATTTGGTGGTTATATTCACTGGTGTGCCTTTGAAACTACCGTCCGGAGCTATATCCACAACCATTATGTCGGTTTCCGACGCGTACTGTTTAGTGAAAAGAAAAGCGAGTTTATCCGCTTTGGGCGATATCGCCGGACCCCGGTCGTTACCCGGATTGCCGGTCAGCTTGCGCACCGCACCGCCCGACCGGGAGACCGCGTAAAGGTCGATGGTGTATTCGAGGTTGTATTCGTCATCCTGTAATTCGTTCCCGCTGAACAACAGAGCACTGCCGTCCTGTGTCCACACAGGTCCGTTCACGTCGTACAGAAGGTCGGTGACCTGCCGCACTTCACCGCCGGTGGCCGGAACGACGAACAGCTGCAATTTGTTCTGTACCGACTTATGGGCCAGAAATGTGAGGGTCCCGTCCCGTTTGTACCGGATTGAGGTGACCACGCGGCCGTCAAACCGTTTTGCATCTATCGTGTTGGAAATGGCGTCTGGCGCGATCCAGCCTTCCCGTTGCTCTTTTTCTATCGGATTCCCGTCTTGGTCCTGCTCATCCGGCCGTTTGGTATAGGCGATCCATTTTCCGTCCGGCGACCAAATAGGCGTTCCGGATACGCCATCGATGTGGTACGCCTCCCCACCTGGACCGGAGACACGGATGAACCAGGTAGTGTTTTTGTCTTCGCCCCGTTTGGAGGTAAAGCTAAGGATCTTGCCGTCCGGCGACCACCGCGGATTGGACGATTCCTCTGTCGGGTCGGTGAAGCGGAAAGGCTCCCCGATGGGCTGGCCGTCGTTCAACTGCTGGAGCCAAATTTCCCGGTGGCGCTTGTTTTTCTCCTCATTGATGGTCATCACGGTAAACGCGATCAGTGTTCCGGTAGGGGACATGGCCACACTCTGAATGGTATGTTCGTTATAAAAGTCCGTAGGTTGCAGTCCCCGCTCCTGCGCGGACAATGGGGCACCGGCGAAAATGAAAAATGTGAGTATGAGGAGCAGATGATACATAGCCGCCTCCTTTGTGGCTGGGGGAATTCTGTTGGGTTAAGTATTATAGATACGGACCCCGGGTTTAGCCGGGGAAGGAAAATCTGTAACGCTACACAAGACGGTTAATATTCAGGTTGGTCTTCAAAGCGATGCTCCGTCTCGATGTAACGAACGGTACCGGATTCTGAACGCATGACAACAGAATGCGTTTTGGCGCCGTCGCTCATAAACTGAACGCCCTTCAGAAACGTACCCTGTGTTACGCCGGTAGCGCTGAACATCACTTGACCACTGGCGAGCTCTTCTATGTTGTATATTTTCTCGAGATCTTCGATACCCATACGTGTGCTGCGTTCCCGGTCCGCTTCATTGCGATAGACGAGTCTGCCTTTGAAGTCGCCGCCCACGCATCGTAGGGCTGCTGCCGCGATTACACCCTCCGGAGAACCACCGATTCCCATCAAAACATCCACCCCGCTGTTCTCTTTACATGTGGCGATGGCCGCGGAGACGTCTCCGTCGCCGATGAGCCAGATCCGGGCGCCTGCACGGCGCACTTCGGCGATCAGGTCTTCGTGTCGGGGGCGGTCCAGGATCACCACGGTCAAGTCATTCACATCACAGTTTTTGACATTGGCTATGTTGTGAAGGTTGTCCGTGGGTGTATTGTCGAGGTCAATGACACCTGCGGCGTCTGCGCCTACGGCAATCTTATCCATATATATATCCGGCGCATGTAGAAATTGACCCTCCTCCGCGATTGCGATTACGGAGAGCGCGTTGGTGCCGCCGTGAGCACAGATGGTGGTTCCTTCCAGAGGATCCAATGCCAAATCCAGTGCCGGCCCGGTGCCGGTGCCGACTTTTTCACCGATATAGAGCATGGGGGCTTCATCACGCTCTCCTTCGCCGATAACAACTGTACCTTTAAAACTGATGGAATTGAGGGCCAGGCGCATGGCCTCTACCGCCGAGTGGTCAGCCAATTTCTCATCCCCTCGTCCCATGTATCGTGCACAGGAGAGTGCGGCTGCCTCTGTAACGCGTACGAATTCGAGTGCAAAATTACGGTCCATCTCACCTCCCTATGTCGTTTGTGCGGCGTAGATTATCGTGGGAAAATCGTGGACTACCCACTCACACGAACGGTTGGTATTTGGCCGGACGAGGTTAAGTGAATTAAACCGGTCCGTTGTCTGTCAAACAGTTACAGTCTTCCAGTCGGCCGCCGAACTCACCGTTGATCGCGAGCATAGGCTTGTTGCTGAAACACAGGCCTTCGGTCAGCGGCCTGTTCACGTCAACATTACTGCAAAGCCCCATTGGTAATGTACGCTGCTTGCCTGTTGAGCTGTTCGTACCGGATAATTTCTCCTTCGGGCCGCCATGATCCCAGTGCGTATACACGGCTGTTGCGTCACGGGACAAACAACGCTACCGGAAAAGATGACTCTCTACCGGCAGTTGCACTTCCATTCCAGTAGTTGCGGACTGCAGTCCCGCTTCTGTTATTTCCTGGGCATTGCGGGATAATTCCGGACAGGTCTGGCCCTGAGGGGGTGTTCCGTTTCGGATGCAGGACAGGAAGTGGTCTGTGGCGTTTTGCTGATCGTCCGGCAGTGCGTCCAGTGGAACGGCTGATCCCTGCGGATTTTCTCCGGTATGCAGCATCAGCTTTTTTCCGGCGACAAGGGTGCCTTTTCTACCGTAAAACACCGGATCATGTGACGGCACATGGGAGACTGCCTCGGTCCAGGTCATCTCCAGCCGGCAGATGGCCTGTGGGTACCGAAGTAGGAGGATACCATTGTCGTCTACCATCAGGTGTTTTTTGACAAGTCGGCCGCCCATTCCCATCACACTGTTCGGCGAGCCACCCATAAACATCAAGCAAATACAGGAGCCGTAGCCACTGTAATCCACAAAGGCGCCGCCGCCGTTCAGATCCTTATCGAACAGGAACTCGCGGAACTCATCTGAACAACCGATATCGTCGGGCCCCGCATGGCCGCCGCGCCAGGTTATCTGCCACAGAT
This sequence comes from uncultured Gemmatimonadota bacterium, assembly GCA_964470965.1. GTDB lineage: Bacteria > JAAXHH01 > JAAXHH01 > JAAXHH01 > JABIQT01 > CAYYIS01. Next base: position 33,081 of record CAYYIS010000011.1, read on the forward strand.
CGCCGATCTGCCCTTCCTGAACCAGTCGCAATGCTGTGCGCAGGGTGCGCGACCAGGCCATGGGCCAGTTGACCATCAGGCATATTCCGCTCTGCCTCACCGCCGACAGCATCCGGTCCGCCTGTGCGAGCGTCGCGGCCATGGGTTTCTCCACCATCACTGGTATGCCACGTTCAGCGCACAGGTCCACCACCCCCACATGGTGCGCGGTAGCGCTGAAGCAATACACGGCGTCCGGCTTCATATCATCGAGTAGTGCATCGTGTCGGTCGTATCGCCTCTCACATCCGGTATATACCCGAAAGCGATCCAGCAAACCTGGGTTACCATCTGCTCCCGCGATCAGCTCAGCATCCTCTCGATTCATCAGGTCATCAAGATTCGTCCACATATGATCGTGCGCCATGCCCAGCACGGCAACCCGCAAAGACTCGGCCATCTATTTGTCCTACTTTCTATAGTGTCCTACTTTCATTTGTATTATTTGTCAATTCGCCACTCTGTCAACAGTCTTTATCGCTACCGTTTTTCCGGTCTTTCCTGCCTCTATCCCGGCCAGCAAAATCTCCGTTACATGTCGCGCGGCCCAGGCGTTGGACAGGGGTGGGTGTTTGCCTTCCCGGACACAGGAGAGAAAGTACTGGTGCACGTTGCCGACCGCGTCGTCGAATGAAACCGGCTCTGTTACAGTCGGGGCGTGTTCATCGGTGTATGAGGTAGGTGTCCATTTCGAGACCGGGGCACCTTCGGTGCCGGGCATGGTATATTTTCCGTTGGTACCGTGGATCGTGAGTTCCCAGCTTCGGGCCGGATCACACCAGCTGGTTTCGGCGGTGACCAGCGCTCCGTTGGCCATGCGGATCACCAGCACCGCGCCGTCCTCGAGCGTGGTCGGCTTGTCGAATGTTGCGGTCATACCGGTGACGTGGGTGGCTGGGCCGAGTATGGCCACAAGCGTCGCGACCGCGTAGACGCCCATGTCGAACAGGGCACCCACGCTGGCCTGTCCCGCATCGAAAAACCACAGGTCGTCGCTATCCTCATCGAATGCCTCGCGCACACCGGCATAGTAGATTTCAGGTCCGCCATGGCTGGTCCGGCATCGAGCCCCTGAAATCCTACCGATATCGCCAGCCAGGCATCGCTTCCTCAGTCCATAGACAAGGGGCGGATAGTGGGGCATGCAGAGCACGGTTTTGTCTGTGTTTTCAGTGGCGGCCACGAAGGCATCCGCTTCTGCCATGTCACCGCACAGCGGCTTCTGCATCAGCACGTGTTTGCCCGCCTCAATAGCCTTGATGCCCCAGGATACATGTAGGGGATGCGGCGTCGCCACGATCACGGTGTCCACCGTGTCGTCCGCAATTATGTCGTCGTAGTCTCGTGTCCAGCGGGGGATGTCGAATTTGCCGCAGAGCTGCCGCAGACGGTCTTCTTTCCTGCCGCCGATCAGAACTACATCCAGGTCCCGGTTACCGGCGATTTCGGGGAGGTGGAGTAGGGCTGTGATGCCGCCGCCGCCGATTATGCCGATACGTAAAGGGAGCATGGCCTTGCCTTTCATCTATGCTATGAATGTACGCCCGGCCTGACGATCTTTAAAGTGAAGACAAAACGTATATGAGTCAATGGGAATATTCGGTTCTTATAAGCTTGAATATAAATCTGGTTCCACTTATTTTGAAGGTTTCGCGATTGCTGCGAGCATTACCACAAACGATCTTCTGGGAAACCGAACCGAAAGGACTCAGCGATGACACCCGAAGAAAAGTTCATATTCGACCTTGATGGCTATCTCGTTGTCAAAAATGTCCTCACCCAGGAAGAGGTGGACGAACTGAATGCACTGGCGGATAAGGCGTTTCCTGGGGAATACGACGAAACCGGACTGCGGCGAACAGGCAGGGTCTCCCGGTGGGGCCCCCCGGCGCAGGCGCTGATCGATCACCATAAACTAATTCCGTATTTCGACGGTCTTCTGGGACCTCATTTCCGTATCGATCACGACTACTGTATCTTCATGCGCAAGGGCGGCAAGGGCGGGCGTTTGCACGGCGGACCGCGTATGCAGCTGCGGTCGGGCGTGCCGGGAGATCATTGGTATGAGTGCTACAACGGCCTGATCCGAAATGGCCTCACGGTGTTCACCTACTGCCTGAGCCACGCACGGGAAGGCGATGGCGGTTTTGCGTGCATCCCCGGCACTCACAAAACCAATTTCCTTGGCGACATTCCTGACGATGTACGCTCACACGAGCGCCCGGCTCACTACGTAGCTCAGCCGGAGGTGCATGCCGGGGATGTGATTATTTTCACAGAGGCGCTGGTACACGGTACCATGCCTTGGACCGCGGACCACGAACGCCGGTCGCTCCTGTACAAATACAGTCCCGGTCATTCCTCATGGTCCGACGGCTACTATGATCCGGAGGCATACCAGGATGTGTCCGAGCAGCAACGGCGGATCATGATGTCACCGTCGGTCGGAGGGAGAGAAGAAAGTGTAGTTGACGAATGATTCATTGGTTAATTGACCAATGGAAATAACTAAGAGACAATACGTCTTGACGGGGTGTCAAACCCTTGACATTCTTCAGCGAACACATTAAAATAGCGGCATCTGTCTGTTACTGTCGGGCGTCTGGCCGGTCGCCCCTGTTTCCTATCGATTCTCCCGTTCTGTTTTTAAAGAACTGTTGAATTAAGGTACCAATAGTTATCACTGGAGGAAAAACCATGGCATCACCTGTTTTTATCGAAATTGATCAGATCAAATCCGTTCTGCCCGGCATCGACTCGGTGGCGGCGATCGAAGAAGGGTTTATTGCTTATTCGCAGGGCAAAGTGGATGTGCCACCGGTCGGCGAGATGATCTTCCATGACCCCCCGGGTGATGTGCACATCAAGTACGGCGCCATCATCGGGGACGACTACTACACGATCAAGCTGGCTTCGGGCTTCCAGGACAATCCCTTACAGGGCCTTCCCCGCATCCAGGGCATGATGCTGCTGTTCAGCCAGAAGACCGGTGAATCCGTGGCTATTCTGCTCGACGGCGGTCACCTGACCAACGTACGCACGGCGGCAGCCGGTGCGGTGGTAGCGAAGTATATGGCGCCGAAAAACGTGCAGCGCATCGGCGTTTTCGGCTCCGGCGTACAGGGACGCATGCAGGTGGAATATCTCGAAGGCATCGTCGACTGTAAGGACATTATCGCCTGGGGCCGCACCGACGAAAGCATGGAGGCCTACAAGAGCGAGATGGGCGCCCAGGGCTACACGGTCGAGACCACTCGGGACGCTGAGGCGATCACTTCCTGCTGTAACTTCATTATCACCTCTACTCCTTCCAAAGAGCCTTTACTGACGAACGACCAGATCCGTCCCGGCACGCACATCACAGCCATGGGATCGGACACGCCAGAGAAGGTTGAACTGGATCCACAGATCCTGGCCAATGCTGATGTCCTGGTGGTGGACAGCATCCCCCAAAGCAAGTCCCGCGGCGAAATCGCCAAAGCGACCGAAGCAGGCGCTATCGGTGAGAATGCTGCTACCGAGTTAGGCAGCGTCATTCAGGACCCGTCCAAAGGGCGCACATCGGACGACCAGACCACCATCGCGGATCTGACGGGTGTAGCGGTTCAGGACATCCAGATTTCGAAGGCGGTGTACAAAGCCGTGAGCGGCTGATTTTACCGTTTCATGAATAACGTCCCCCTTCCCGTTTTTGGGAAGGGGGACAGGAGATTTCGCCGCTGGATTTTTTTTGATCAAGCCTCACTCTTTCGGTTCATCCCATTTACGTCTACTTGATGAATTGCGCGAGCCCTTGATTTCCCATCCTGTGTAGATGGGATGGGCAGGCAACTTGGGACTGACTGAACCGAAGCCGATTACCGTGAGTGAGCCGAGGTGCCGATTCGACAATTCCGCGAAGGTCCGGTGATGACAGTTTTCCCATCGTTGAAGAAAATGATCCCATGCTGAACGGCTTTCCCAACTCCCTGAAGGCTTGATGCGTCAACGATGCTATTCGCAGGTGCTAGCGTGCGGATAATCCATGCGCTTAAACTTCTTTGATACCGCGAGGCCTATGGCATCATGAGCACCGGTTTTCAGTTACCGGATCTATTGACCGTTTAACTTCCGAGTGGACACGGAGGGAATTTCTGAATAGATTGGAGATGATGCGATCGTTTAGTTTGGAGTTTTTTGAAAAGTTTAGCACATCAGGCTCCGCAAGTACCTTAAGGGTATAGAACACGTTTGGAATAACCTTTTATTTAACAAGGAGCTATTTATGTCACACAATTTCCAGCCATTTCAGCTTGAACGCATCATGTCTGAATGGGAGCAGGCGGTCGAGTATAATCTATCCGAAAGTGGAGCGCATCCTCTTAAACTGAAAGATCTGCTGGCGTATGATGATTCCGTGCTAGACCAGATGCTGGATACCGAACTGGGTTATGGGTATGCGGAGGGGTCACCCGAACTGCGGGAGGCTATCGCGCAGTACTATCCAGGCGCTACCGCCGACAACGTACTGGTCACGCTCGGGTGTATCGAGGCTAATTATATCGTATATTCCACATTGCTGAATCCCGGCGGCCAGGTAGCAATCCAGGTGCCCAACTACCTGCAGGGCTGGGGGGTGGCCCACAACCTGGGAGCGGACCGGCGTACGTTCCGGCTGGATCCGGACCGCAACTGGGCACTGGATGTAGATTCGCTGAACGATGCGGTTACGGATGATACGAAACTGATCGCAATATGCAACCCCAACAATCCGACTGGGCAGATTCTGTCGGACGCCGAAATCGACGCGGTGATACAGGCCGCGGACAGCAGCGGCGCTTATATTCTTGCGGATGAGATTTATGCCGGCTCCGAACGCGTAAAAGACGAGGTAACTGCTACCATCTATGGACGCTTCGACAAGGTGCTCTCGGCCGGGAGCCTGTCCAAATCCTACGGCATTCCCGGTTTGCGTATAGGCTGGCTCGTCGGACCGGAAGATATCCTCAAGGAATTCTGGGCGCGCCATGAATACCTGACCATCAGCACCGCCAAGCTGTCCAACCACTATCTGGCCCCACTGGCAATGCGACCTGACGTGCGGGCCAGCATTTTTGCTCGCACCCGTGGGTACATCCGCGAAGGTTGGACACGCTTCGAACCGTGGATAGAAGAGCACAAGGACATCCTCAGCCTGACGCCACCTCAGGCTTCCGCGATTTCGTTCCTGCGATACAATCTCAAAATAGATTCCGTATCCCTGGTAGAACGCCTCATCCGCGAAGGCTCCGTCCTCACAGGCCCCGGAGACTACTTCGGCATTCCCAACCACATCCGCATCAGCTACGGCCTGCCGCATGATTATTTGATGGAAGGGCTGAATCGAATTAGCAGGGTGCTCAGGGAAGTAGCGGAAGAGGAAGGCGGCGTTGCCGCCGGAGGGTGATGGGATTGATATCCTGGTTGAATGATTCATGTTTTAATTAGAGGCCGGGAGCCAAAGCGAGCATGAATCTGTTATTAATGTTGGCGGCGGCATTTGGAAATCGGATATTATCTAGGCCCCAATAAATTGCGAATTGGAAGCCATCTAAGTCATCGAAGGTGGCTTAGGATAATCGGAGAATCGTGGCGTAATTAACCATTGGAAAAACAGAAATGAATCAATTGACCATCCCTGCCAATGACTTTCCCGCCGCAGAAAAGTGCACCTACATTAATGCCGCCAACGTTGCGCTCATGTACCGCGGCGCGAGTGAGGCGATTGTGGCGTGGCAGGAGGATGTGGCGGAGAACGGAAGTAACAATTTTGATGAGGAGGCGGAAGGAGACGTGTTCGTTGGGCTCCATGAGGCAGGCGCACAGATGTTTAATGCATCACCGGCCGATATCGCGGGCGGGTCTAGCGCGACGGATCTGCTCAGTTCCCTGGCCTGGGCGGTGATGCCGGGCGCCGGAACCAACGTGGTCAGTGCAGACATCGCGTTTCCCACGGCGGTGTATCCATGGGCGCGCATAGCCAACCACACTGGCTGCGAGATTCGGCTGGCGCCCGCCGTGAACGGTTATGTGGATCCGGATGCGCTGCGCGCGCTGATCGACGACAAAACGGCTGTCGTCTGTCTTTCCCATGTGGAATACCGCAGCGGACAGCGCTACGATCTGACCGCATTCGCCGACATTGCCCACGCCCACGATGCATTGCTGCTGGTGGATGCCACACAATCGGCCGGTGCGGTGCCGATCGATGCAACCGGAGACGGAGTCGACGCGGTCATCGCGGGAGGATACAAGTGGCTGTGCGGTCCGTTCGGTGCGGCGCTCATGTATCTGGCGCCCCATCTGCACACCACTCTGGAACCGGGTCTCGTAGGCTACCGAAGCAACGCCGATATCTGGAACATCGACGCCAAACGGATCGACTACGCGGAAGACGCCAGCCGGTTCGAGTTCAGCACTATGGCCTACGGCTGCGCCGTCGGCCTGACCCGTGCCATGGAGTATCTAAACGAAATAGGCATAGACAAAATATTTGCCCACAATCAGGTTCTCGCAGATGCGTTGATAGACGGTCTGGAGTCCCGCGGTGTTACAGTTACCTCCCCCCAAAATATTGAGGAGCGCTGCGCCATCGTGACGGCACAATTTCCCGGGAGGGATCCGGCTGAGGTCACGCAGCGGTTTAAGGAGGCGGGGGTTATGGTTGCCTGTCGGCAGGATGTAGTGAGGTTTTCACCGCATCTGTACAATGGGATAGACGATATTGAGGTTGCCCTGGCGTGCGTTGATCAGATAATAAGTCAGGTTTAATAAAATTTATATTTGTCCATTTCTTTAGGAGAAACGAACCAAAAGATCGCACCGTTCAGACTCTGGGATTACTGGGCGGAGAAGTTGTTCAGATTGCCATGTCCCTTCCCTACTCCCCCGTCTCGGAGAACGATCTTAGCATAACTCCGATGCCGGCCCGATATTGCTGATCTCACATCTGTTTCACCTGCATTTTTACAATGCGGTAAATCAAGCTCAAACCCTTCAGTCGGTTTCATGAGGTGCACGTTCGGCCGGATGTCCCGCAGCCGCTCCGCTCTCCCAGCGAGAGGTGTGGAGGTGGGCGCCTAAAGACTGCTCCGATGTTACAGTTTCCTCTCCCCAAACGCCTTGCAGAAATGCGAATTAATTTTACTCATGTTCCGTGGAGTTGAGAATCGGTGCAACAAAGGAGATAGTAAATGATTCCAAAATACAAATACCAGTGGTATCAACAGATCTACCAAAGCATGCCTCAAATCCATGAAGAAGCCCGCCGGTACGGTGAACAGCTCGGCACCACAAGACTGAAAAATGACATAGGCCTGTATGCAGGCAGTTCGGCCCGGCCGGGGAATCTGCCGAGTTATGTTCTGGACGAGATTATTGCTGCTAACCGGGCTGGGAAAACGTATACCGTGCGTGCGGTCGAAGACCAGTTAAGGGAGGTAATTAAGGATGTATACGGCGACGCGTACGACGCAGCCGCGGCTAATACCTGCGAGGCGGCGCTGCGCATCACTATGGAGACGTTGTTTGCCCCACCAACCATGCGCCACGGCGACATATACCGTGCGCGGGTGATCATGCCTTACGGGGAGGACTACGAATGGATCGGCGGGTATGGCCGTGCGTTTCCGCCCAAGTATAAAAACCTGCTGATCGACCGTACCATCTCTGGCGGTGAGTTGGGCGTGGAGAACAAGAGTCTTGCCAACCTGGAAACGCTTTATGTCCGTATGGCCGGGGCGAAGTATGAACCCCATGGCATCCGGTACAACCCGACATCGCTGCTGACGCAGGTGGATGTGGACGGTACTATGGAGAATGTGAAGAAAGCGGCTTATCGGCATGCGTCGGAGCTGACCGGTATCGCAGCCGTCGGCTACGATACACCGAGTTACGGGCACGGTGAACGGGATGAGAACGGTGCGCCCCTGCTCCTGAAGAAGCTGGCAGAGGTAGCGAAAGACTATGATGTGCCGTATTTAGTGGATACCGGCGGTTCTATTCCGATTGTCGGGATGGATCCGAGGGAAATAGACTGTGACATCATTACTTACAGTATGGACAAGCCAGGACGGGCGCCTGCATCCGGGTTGATCATAGGCAAGGAAGAGGTCATCAATCCTATCCGTAAGGGCATGGGATTGGGCGGACAGCGTTACGGTGAATTGTCGTCCCACGGGAAGGCGGTATATACGTTCAGTGATCCGGGGCGTGACACATTGGTCGGCCTGATAGCCTACCTCAAAGTGCTGCGCGATCAGCCGGATCTGGTGACCGATCCTATCGACCGGTTTCACGAGATCATCGTTGAGGAATTCAAGGAAATGAAACCGGCCCGGTTTCGCGACAAGCTCATCTTTGCCAAGACCTACCAGCTTGGCGGCACGGAATTGAACTATGAGCGCACCTGGGACGGAGACGGATTCGGCATCCCCATCTTCAACCTGGAAGATCTATGGGCCAACACAAACCCGATCGTCTCGGCCCAGGAGCATATGGGCGTGGAGCCGTCCACCATATACAGCGGCAAGATGTTTCTCGGTCCCGGCATGGGCACGCTTGATGCGGATGGCAATCTAATCGAAGAATACGCCGTTCTGGGCGCCAAAACGCTTGTCAAAGCGGTTGAGATAGTGTGTAAGTACGCAGGCCTGGGAGATTAATACGATATGTCTCTATCCCTCCTTAACAAACTCGGTGCCCGAGCCGAAGCCCGTAATCCCCTGCGGGTCGGGTTAATCGGCGCGGGGAAATTCGGGACCATGTATTTGAGTCAGGCGCACCGGGTACCGGGACTGCACGTGGCCGGTATAGCGGATATATCTCTGGATCGAATCCGGGAGGCGCAGAGCCGGGCGGAGTGGCCTCGAGAACTGGCCGAGGCGCCGACGCTCGAACAGGCTCTAAAGACCGGCGCTGCCTGGCACACCGAAGACGGTGATGCCTTGATAAGGGCGGACGACATCGAGGTGATTGTCGAAGCAACTGGCAATCCGATTGCCGGAACACAGCATGCCCTGGGGGCCATTGAAAACGGTAAACACGTCATCATGGTCAACGTCGAAGCGGATGTCCTGGTGGGGCCTGCATTAGTGCAGAAGGCTCAAGAGGGCGGCGTCGTTTACAGCCTGGCCTACGGTGACCAGCCCGCGCTGATCTGTGAGCTTGTGGATTGGGCGCGCATGAGCGGTTTCGAAGTGGTGTGCGCCGGGAAGGGAAACAAGTTTATGCCCGAGTACAATGTCTCTACGCCTGATACCGTTTGGGAGTATTACGGATATCCACCGGAGAAGGCGGTTCAGGGCGGCATGAATCCTAAGCTGTTTAACTCTTTCCTGGACGGTACCAAGGCAGCGATCGAAATGGCTGCGGTGGCGAACGCCACCGGCCTGAAACCACAGTCGAACGGTCTTGCGTTTCCCCCCGGGGGAATTCATGAGATTGCCGATATATGCAGGCCGAAACATGACGGCGGTGTGCTGAGCCATGCGGGCACCGTCGAGATTGTTTCCAGCATGCATCGGGACGGTCGTCCGGTGGAAAACGATCTACGCTGGGGTGTGTTCATAACCATCAAGGCACCGGGTGATTATGTGCGCCGCTGTTTCTCGGAATACGGTGTTGAGACGGATTCCTCGGGATGGTACGCTTCAGTGTATAGAACGATTCATTTCGTGGGACTCGAACTGAACAAGAGTGTGCTCAAAGCGGGCCTGCATCATGAAGCCACCGGCTATCCCGCCGGTTTTGAAGCGGATGTGATCTCTGTGGCCAAGCGTGATCTGTCTGTGGGTGAAACGCTAGACGGAGAGGGCGGTTACTGTGTGTACGGCGCCTTACGTCCGGCGGCCGATGCGGTTAGGGACGATCACCTTCCGATCGGCCTGGCGCAGGGCGTGATGCTCAAATGCGCCATTGGATCCAATCAGCCGGTTCGCTGGTCGGATGTGGAGATCGATGAAAGGCATCCCGTCGTGAATTTACGCCGGGAGATGGAGACGCGTTACTGCCAAGGAAGCTAATGCATTCCCCGAAGTTGGGGGCGAGTCCAGCCGATCGGAAATCCACAGAGCGATACCCGTTCGTTCTGCATCATTACGGCAACGGATACAACGCCTTTGGTTCAGACTGTCGGGGAGAGTAGCCGGGTTAAGGGAAATGAGGCGGTCACCGTGTTGATTCGGAGGCGAACCCCATGCACCGTGAAATGCATCTATCGGCCTCAGGAACGTATCATAGTCCAGAATTTTAGGCCGCTGTGGGGTTCTCTGTCATCCACGAGGACTTCAAAACCATGCCTCCCGTAAAATGCCAGGTTTTTTTCTTCTAGGGTTTCCAGATAGCATGGTAAGCCTTCTTGATCCGCTTTGGCGAGTGCTGGCTGCAGGAGTGCTCCGCCCAGACCTTTGCCCTGGTGATCCGGATCGACGCCCAGGATCGAAAGGTACCAGTGCGGAGTTGGAACATCCCTTCTAATCAGTGCTTCGAAAAATTCGACCATGTGTTTATACCGCTGATAACCCCCCGTTCCAAAAGATTCAGGTAAACCATCCAATCCCCCCCGATTACGATGTTCAGGTGTAACCGGGGATCCAGGTACACCCCAAACTGCTATGCCGGCAACAGGATCGGGAGTCCCATAGACACCGCCGGCAAAGCAACTGGCGTATACGTAAGCCCTGGAATAATACGCCAGGGCTGGAAACCGAGTGTCTGGATCCGGAAGGATATAAGAGAAAAGGGAATCCTCAAAAAATGCCCGCGCCAGGACTATGCCCGCGGCTTCGATCTGTGATGTATTGAGTTTGACTATGGGTATTGAGGGCATGATCAGGCAGTTACTTCCTTCGATGTACTACCTGAACAGCCTCATCCAGGCGTTGGAGAAAGGCTGAAAGATTTTTTTTGTCGAATGGTGCTGGCCCACCTGAGATGATCCCGGATTCCCTTAGACGGGACATCAGCTCCCGATTTGCAAGATCATCGCCGATGGAGTCTTTAGTAAATACACGTCCTCTCGGACTGATCACCTGGGCGTCTTTCTCCAGGGCCCGAGAGGCAAGCGGGACGTCTTCTGTAATTACGATGTCATTTCCGGTAACATTTTCCGCGATCCAGTCATCAGCGGCATTGAATCCATCGTCTACCACCACCAGTTTTATCCGGCCTTCGCATGGCACTCGCATCCAGGCGTTGGATACTAGGAAGACCTTGAGATCATACCGTTTGGCCACGCGATACACTTGTTCTTTGACCGGACACGCGTCCGCATCTATGAAAAAATCGGGTGGTTTATCCACGAGATGCCCCGGTAGCTGCCGTGCCCGGTTGGGTCGAAAAATGGACCTCCGTAAATTGCTCAGGGAAATCGAAATTGGGATTATCGAACCGGTTCCAGGACCAACCTGCATGATAAGTCCGGCCGCTGACTACTTCGACGGAGCGTGGGGATTCCGGCGCGAACATCCAGATTGACTCATCGGGTTTTTCATCGGTTGTTAACGAATCCGGAGTTCGAGGGCAGGAATAGCGGTTGATTTCAATATTGGAATATTGCGGAACAAACATCTATCCTCCTTAGATCACTTCCCTTAAAACTTTCTCATACCCATCCGCATACCGCATCATCCCCAGATCATTGGGGTGGGATCCGTCGGTGGTCGCCTCACCGTCATGACCGAGGATTCCCGCTCCTTCCATGTAGTGGAGAGCCGGAAGATTATCGGCGATGAGGTTTTCGTACGAGATTCGCAGGGCGGCGCGTCGGCGACCGTGCAGTTCCAGGTGGGAATGCAGAAAACGGGCATTGGTGAAGGTCCGGTCTTCGACCAGCAGTATCGGTGTATCCGAACGAGCCGCACGGAGTCGGCGCACCAGCGGTTCCGTGCGTTCAGCCACCTGTTCCGGGGTCATGTTGGGCAGGCAGTCGATCACGTATACACACGGATCCAATTCCGCCAGCAGATCCGCCAGTTCGATCTCCATCTGACCGTTTCCTGAGAACCCCAGATTAATGGTCGGTCTTCGTAGCCTGCGCCCGAGTATGGCGGGGAAGCATATGCCGGCCCGCGAGGCGCAGGCGCCGTGGGTTATGGAAGTGCCGTAGAATACGATCGGCGGCTCGTTACGAGGTGCTTCGGGAAGGAAAGTGTCGCCTTCAGTAATCCCGACCTCCAAACATTCGACGCCGTTAAATAGCGGCAGATAAATGGTATATCTTCGGGACCCGGGTACAAGGTTTTGTGCGATTACGGTATCGATGCTTTGTTCCAACGGAGCCACCATCGATACCCAGCGTTGCGCACCGTCTTCATCTTCGGCATAAAGATCCAGCCCGCTGACACCGCTGGCCGGCATGTGAGCCATGGCCAGCTGCTCATGGAGAAGCGCAAATCGCACGTGGATAGCGGGCGCATCCGTTACGAATCTGACACTCATGCCGGCCGTGTGACGCGACAGGTCCCACACCGGTTCCCGTACCTGTTCTTGAGCGTGAGCCGGCAGTCGGTCGAAGTAGCGGGCAGTGTCATGCCAGCCTTTGCCTTCAATGCCCCAGGATTCTACATTATGCCAGACAATCGTTGGATTTTGTTTACTCACGGGCAGATCGCCTAATTGAAAAGTGATTTGGCACGCCAGTATAGTAGTCCACTGGATTGCTGTCAAGCGCAGGATCGTCTATCTTACACCTTGGCGATCGGATTCAGATTCAATGTGCACACACACCGCCGGCAGGTCGAATCTTTCGTAACATCCAGGTCTTTTCGAAACCGAATGGCATCGTCCGAGTTAAGGATAGCATCGAGCGGCATGTCATAGATATTGCCAAATGGTTTGTGGAAAAAGCAGGGCCGCACCGTGCCGTCCGCCTCCACAACGGAAGATACCCAGGGTGCGTTGCAGGTGACAGTCGGAAAATCCGCATCGCCGTTCAGCGCGGCGTAATAATCTACGATACGTGTCAGTTTTTCCGGTGATTCCACAATAAACTGGGTTGAAAAAGCGTCCGCTCTGTCGGCGATGACCTGCTGGACGATGCTTCGGAATGCGATTACATCATCCGGATCGAGAGTGATCAACTGCATTTGATCTTGGTCCCAAGGTTCAGGACGATTGAACGCCTGGGAAGAGACATCCGCGCCCAGAAAAGATATCTGGTCGAGCCCTATCTCCCCAGCTGCGTCGATGATGCCCCCAAGGTCGGTGTAGTTGAGCTTTTGAATCACGCAGCGTCCGGTAACACGAAAATCAGGTGCGAGCGACTTAACGGCGGATACTCCCTCAACCAGGCGCTCGAATGCGCGGGGTATGTTCCGGATCTGGTCATGGACTGCCTTGCTCCCGTCCAGTGAGACGATTACATCGGTACAGTCCTCGACGATCCGGCGGCTGTATTTCTTTAACAGCAATCCGGTGGAGTGTACGGTCACTCGGATATTTTCGTTTCGAAGCACCCGGCACAGGGCAAACATATCGCTGTGCATTAACGCTTCTCCGCCTGACAGCATTACCCACCGCACACCCAGTTGTTGAAACTGGTTCACCCATGCCTTGACCTCATTTACAGAAATCTGGTGTATCTGACCGTTGTTTTTCCAGATATCGCACATTACACACCGGCAGTTACACCGGCTGTGTGGAAACAACACCAGCACCGGCAGGGTATGGATCCGGTCGGTCAGCAGGTTAAGGGAGCGTTTCAACAATTTGTGTGGAGGCATGTCCACGGCCTCTTATGGTATCAATCGTGCAAGATGAGATCCCAGTTGGGTTGAAAATCCCTCCGGAAACCGGCGCCAGAGCCATGATGCTGTACGCATCGCTGGACTGGATGCATCCCGAGTCGACGGGGCCTTACCCGAACCAACATGGCAATAGTACCACAACGGCCGCGCCGTGCCGCCCCACTGCATTTTGAAATGGAGGGTACCGGATTCTACAGGAGATCGGCCCAGATCGAGAGCAGCATAACCTTTTCGGCAGGCTAATTCTATTATTCTCCAGTACAGCAGGTTATTAGGTCGTAAAGGATGACTCCCCGCCAATGATGCCGCCCAGGGAAACCCGATCCATCGTTCGTTATGCATCACAAAAGCGCCGGCGACTGCCTGATTTCCGTACATTACCAGGGCAATTTTTGCCTGGTCAGGATACGCTTTTATCGTATGTTCGAACAGCGCTTTCGCATGGGGTGGCGAGCCGAGACGGCTCATGGTGTGGGCGTAGAGCCGATAGAAATCATCTATATGGTTCCAGTCACCCCAGCTGATATCGAGTCCTCTCTCCAGGGCCCTGGAGACTTTGGTTCTGACTTTTCCATCCACTCTGTTGAGCCAGACTGTTTCCGGATCCGGATCGAGTGGAAGCTGAACGTTGACATACGTCTGCCTGACCTGCCATCCCCATGATTTCTCAGCCTGCTCCCTTAATTCTACGGTTGCCACCCCATGTTTCCGGGCCAACTGGCAGGCTGCCTCTATGAGCGCCTGTTCCGCCGCTTCATTGTCCGCACACACCGATGGTTGGGTGGCCACGAACGGTAAAGCAACAAGCGATTTTCCCGTGAGGCGACTACCGCACAGAAACACGGGCAGGATGCCCTGGATTTCGTTATTTTCATAGGCGTACAGATAGAAGCCCGTACACCCATAGGTGGATTCCACCACCTGTTTCCAAGGGGTGCCGTGAAACAGGGTGGCCTGCGGGGACTGACGGACGTATGCGTCCCATCGACCTGTGGTGTCGCGCTTCATAAGGTCTACTCGACAGGTCACAGGGATACCACCTCGCATACCGGCCCGAACGAGAAAGATTCACATAGTCTACGTAATTTGCGTTCGGTCGTGTGAAGGTTCATGTAGTGAACCATACGGTCGACAAATGGGATCGGAAGGTTGCGCGGTTGTTCCGTGTCCAGTTCCCAGGGGTGCAGATACACTACGGCTGGATATCCCTCCGCGTTTACCCGCCGTAGCGCCCAGTGGATGAATCGGTAGGGAAGGGCGCGTAGGAAGAATCCTCCTGAAAAGGGAATGGTATGACCAGCAAGCCGAATGGTCGACGGCGGCACTTCAGTCAGTCCGCAGTCCAGACGATGGATATGACGCGGCCGTCCGGATATGCCGTAGAGATGGGTGCGCACAGGAAATACGCTGGAGTCGTATAGCAGGCCGGCTTCCTGTACTATATCCAGCACCCAGAGCGACCTTTTTGTCACCGACCAGTTCGACGCCCGGTGTCCCAGAATTGGCTGCCCGGTCAGATCCTCACAGACCGCGATACTACGGTGCAGTTCTTCTTCGAACACCGATCGGTCTTGGCGGTACGCCATCTCGTGAGAATACCCGTGTGTGGCAATCTCATGTCCGTGCTCATGAATTCTGCGAACTACCTCTCCGTGGGACTCGGCCAGATGCCCCAGGACAAAAAAGGTCGCCCGGATGTGGGACGCGCCCAGAATAGACAACAGCCGATCTACGCTTCGCTCGATCCGCGATTCATATCCCGCCGCATCCCGGTAGGAGATATGTGCGTTGCCCTGATACCAGTCTTCCACATCTATGGTCAGTATGTTTTTCATTCGTACTTCTCCAGGCGAAGTGCAGAGATCTGATCGGCTACGATGCCAAAAAAGAACAGTAGGAAGCTGGTTAAAAGTAACAACAGAGAACCAACGGATATACCGCCGCCGTAGCTGCCGTAGAAAAAGTAGTACATGCCGGAGGTCATGCCGCCGGTGAAGAGAATGGCCCCGGCCGGCAGGAACACTCGGAGCGGATCGAACAGCGCGATCAGACGGATCATCAAGAGAACGATTCCAAATCCGTCCTGCATCTGCCGGACGCGGCTGTTGCCACCGGTTCGCTGCTGGGCCGTAATTGGCTCCCAGGCGATGGCATAGCCCCGTTTTATCAATGCGATTGTGCTGGTTGTAGAAGCCGAGAAACCGTCCGGCAGCAAATGCAGGTATTTCAGGATCACATCACGGCGGATTGCACGCAGACCAGAGTTGAGGTCCGGGATGCGGGTTCGGGTCAGATAGTTAGCCAGTTTTCCCAGAACCCACTTCCCCGGCCGTCGCCAAGTACTTTGCGCCGAATCCGGACTTCGTAGCCCGACTACCATATCTTCATGCTCTCCCAGCGCGGCGGTCACTCGCAACATGTCTTCCGTAACGTGTTGCCCATCCGCATCCATTGTAACGACCACATCTCCCTGCGCTGCCCGTATGCCGGTTTTCAGAGCCGCTCCATAGCCACGGTTCGCGGAATGTCTGATAACCCGTATGGGCAACCTGTCTCCATAAGATTCCGCAATCCGGCCGGATTCATCTTCAGAGGCATCATCGACTACCACGATTTCCAGTAAGCGCGGAAAATCCACTTGGGACAGATTCTGAAGCACCAGCGGGAGCCCTTCAGATTCGTTGTAGGCAGGGAGAATGAGGGAGACAGTGGATGAATTCATTAATCCGTTAATGGATCGTGTTCAACTGAAACAGTGATTCAGTGAACCAATCGTCAATCACACATAACGTTGATCGGCAGTGAGATGCCGTGCGGTTCCAAACGCTTCAGAAGGCTGCAAAAGCCTTTTCTAATCAGTTTGGGTTTTTCTTCAACCAGGATTTGTTCGACTGGAATGCCACAGTGTTTGAAAAGAGGGGCAAAGTCGAGGTCTCCCAGTTGTGGATAGCCGGCATTGATCAAAAGCCTAACAGCGCCCGGTGTTGCTGTCAGGAGGTTTAGGCATGGATCGTCATCCAGGCGTTCTAGGATCAGCATGTCAGCCGGTGCGGATTCGGTAAGATAACCGGTCCGATCTGGGAGATCGAGGATTTTTGCCGGATTGGTAGTGACCATGGCCATAAGATGCAGTGGCGTGGTTGATTCCTGGGCGGCCGCGACCCTAAGTTCGTCGAACAGCGTCGGCGTTCCCGAAAGGGTCGAATCCGTGCCCAGGGCAATCGGGATACCGTCAGGGATGGCGTTGATGTCGAGAGTGCGGTTGAACATAAACAGGTTGGAGGACGGACACCAGACCAGGCTCGCCTGTCGGTCCTGCATCAACAGCATGTCATCTCCGGTAAGACCTACGCCGTGAACGACCACAGTGTTAGCGCCGAGGGCATCCAGACGGTCAAGTTGGACCAGTTCTCTCTGCGCAATATTGTCTACGCCTTCCGCAAGATGGATGATGAAAGGTTCTTTTTCTATCGTCCTGCCGTATTCTTTATCGGGCCGGCCACCGTATGTGCCGGCCAGCTTGAGCGAGTGACTCCATCGATAACGTCGCAGCACACGGACCGGGAAATTGCTGTTGAAGAGTCGGCGGTGGTACGGATTGTGATGGGCCACGGTGGTCACGCCGGACAGTAGGTTCCGGTAGCCTCCCCACAGAAAGCGATCCTCGACCGGTATCTCCAACACATCGGTCATAACCGTATTGTCACGCAACGAGTTGACCTCGTCAAACCATTCATAACTGTTGGCATAGGGTCCCTGGCCGATATTAGGAAACAGGTTGAGTTCCAGGTGGTCGTGTGCGTTAATCAAGCCCGGATACACCAGGGCGTCTCCAAGATCCGATACGGTATCCCGTGAGGCCGGTTGGATGGTTTCACCGATTGCTGCGATCCGATCTCTTGCGATTCGTAGCGATCCGGATTTCATTGAGTCCGATGCCACCAGATCGCAGTTGGTCAGGATATATGAAGGACGGTTGAACATAAGCGCGTTTATTTTTTCCTACCGACCCATACGGGAAACCGCGCACTCTCAGGACTGCCGAGGGCTTCGCGAACCCGTTTTTTGATCAGTTCCGTGCGGGAGAAATCCCGGCGCAGACGTTGAAATTGGAAGAGGTCGTGTGCATCGAAGCATGCATCTGTCAAACCGCAATAGTACTTTGCCAGCTCCGGAAAGCCCGCTTCTTCGTAATACGCCTGGGTACGTTCACGCGCCTGATCCGCGCCTGATTCTGTCGGATATACGGGAGAGTCCATGATGAATAGTAAGCCATTGGATGCCAGGATACGATGCGTCTCCTGCAGATATCCGTCAGGCGCTTGCCCATAGTGCAGGCTGGCGTTGATGACAACCACATCGCAGCATTCATCGACGAGGGGCATACGTTCCAGACCGGCCTGAATGGCAGCATAAGTCCGTCGGTTTTTAGAAATGGCCCCCAGGCCATGCCGGCCGGCGTTGAGGTCCAGTGCCGCTACCTCATGCCGATTCGCGAGCAACTTGCTCAGCCAGCCGTTGCCGGCACCTGCATCCAGCACCATACGTCTCGCCCCATCGAATTTCCTACGCAACCACCGGTCGATCAGCCTGTAGGAATCAGTTCGCAGCTTCCAGTGGTCGGAATGCAGACCCGCCAGATCATGAAACGGAAGTGATTCATAATAATCGGGGAGATCACTTGCCCACCCCTCCTTTAGACGCAGGGCATCGTACTGCGAACAGAATCGATCGCATGCATTCATATCTTCAGGTAACACCATCAGTGCGATGTTATCTGTAATTGGATATTTCGTTTCACAGTCCGTACAGGATACTGCCTGGGTGCCGTGTATTGTTTTACCGTTGCATCGTGGACATCGGAGGCGGTCGAACCATTGTTTAATGACTTCTTTCATAGTGTGATCCCGTATCAAAAAACGGCGATTGGTTCGGTTCGAATTCCTTCACTACCCTCCCAGCGCTTCCACCGCCAGTGCCTCCGTATCATCCACCATTTGTTTCCATGCCTCCGGAAGAAAGTCACCGCCGGGGGTATGTGCGAATGGAGGGGTTTCTATGCACATACAGCCGGAATAGCCGATTTCTGCGGCGCGACGGAAAACAGCGTACCAATCCACCCGTCCGTGTCCGGGCGCCAGGTGTGAATCCCGATCTCCGGCATTGTCGGCGAGATGGTAGGCCGCCATGCGGGGCGCCATGATTCTGTGAAAATCATCAGCAGCGTTGCCGCAGGAGACCAGCGCGTGACCGGTATCCAGGATGAAGCCCAGGTTGGGATGGTCGAACGTTTCGATAAAACGCTCAAAGTGGTCCGGCCGGGAACTCAAGCGACCACCGATGTCTCCGGGAGGCAGGTTCTCCAGAGCGATCGTATAGTTCAGACGCTCGGCCACCGGCAGTAGTTCCTCAAGACTCTTTCCGATCTGACACATGTACCGGTCCAGGCCTTCTACCGCCACGTCATACCGGGTGGTTGTTGGATGCTGGACGCCGATAGACGCACCGAGCAGGGCGCTCCGCTCGATCCAGAGTTTTGCCTTGTCTACCGCTCTTCGGCGTATGGTTTCATAGAACGAGGAGATGTCATCCTCTGCTGAAAACGGCAGGTGGAATGTCTGCAATGTGACCGCAGCATTCCGGTATTTTTCACCGAGCGCTTCTACTTCGGCATCCCGCAGGCCATCCAGAAACGGAGGCACGGCTTCTACGCCGTCGAGTCCGGCGGTGTGACAGATCGCGATGATGTCATCGGGGGATTTGGAGGCGAATCCGTATCCGGTGGTAGACCACGTCCAGGACTTTTGCATGGCTGGCTCCTTCGCATGGAGAATTATTACAGGTACCGTGAAGATTATTGTGACACATCAAATAGTAATATAGATACAAAGACTAAGATTGCTACAACAGTTATTTCTATCTGATCGTTACCATATGGTGATACCAGGCTCAATTACAGGGCCCCAGGTCTCTACTTGAATGAAAATGGGAAAGATTCAGTAAAATCGGAAACATCTGTCGCCCAATGATCTCCAACATGACGGATGTTTTACCGCCTACGTGAGTGTACGATTCTGCTGGCCTGAAGACGTGTGCTAACGTGTTTTATGTTGCGCAAGCGGCACCGTTTATTATATTGAAATTTTGATACTAAAACGATGCAATGCATAGCTAAGGGGAACTCAAACGCTTCATTGGCTATGATCCTAGCGGGATTCAGGCTACTGGGAATCGATGGTGCCCGGGCCCGCTGTTCGGCACAGTAATTCTGGCTCTCACTGTCCCTTGCGGTATGGGCGGTAATTTTTCCACGGTCGGATCAAGATGGCGGAATCGAAGGCCCCGACGTTCATAATCTGTGGTATTGCAAATAACCCGATGCTCGCCAGCCAACGGAATCCCGGCTTCATCGGTTTGGTTCCCACAGGATCTATCAGACAGACCAACTGACCAGGTGCTCAATGAAGTGATCACCATGGTGCAGGCTCGGATTTGAAGGGTAAAATATGTTTACACCGGACCAGGTCGAGCAGTATCGGAACGAAGGGTATACGGTTTACGAGGATTTCATGTCACCAGAGGAATTGGACCGATTCCTTCGTGAGATAGATCGGGTTACCGGCCGAAATACGGTGGCCGAACACGACAGCACACGCATGGAGATGGAACCAAACCAGGGGCCGGAAGGGACGCTGGTGAGGCGGATCTATGAGCCCTGTACCCATTACGACCTTTTTCGTTCCTTCTCGGAATCGGAAAAGCTGCTGGACTGCATAGAGCAACTCTTCGGTCCGAACCTGTTTTTTCATTACAGCAAGATAAATATGAAACCGCCTGGTATCGGATCTCCGGTGGAATGGCACCAGGATCTTTCGTACTATCCCTTGACCAACCGGGATTCCGTTTCGATATTGTTTTATCTGGACGATACATCGATGGAAAACGGCTGTCTTCAAGTCATCCCTCGCATGCACACCTCTCCCCTGCTGAGCCACAACACCGATGGATACTTCCGCGGTAAAGTCACCGTTGATGTAACAGAAACGGACGCGGTACCAATCGTCGGCAGCGCCGGCACCGCTACTTTCATGAACGCCATGACCCCTCACGCCTCGGTGACCAACATCTCCACCAAACCCAGGCGGACGTTGATTCTGAGCTACCGGGCTGCTGATGCATTTCCGGTTTACACCGGCGAGATGACGCACCTCACAGAGCAACACTCCCGTCTGGTCCGTGGGAACTACGCGGCTGCCGCTCGGTTCACCATGTCGGATTTCCCGGTTCCGCTTTACGAGAGCCGCATAGCCTCTCTTTACGACCTTCAGGAACGCTCCCGCCAGGAAAAAGCATCGGAAACAGCGTAGTGACCGCCGCCCGTATAGAGCAGGCGGCGGACCTTATCCTCAATGCCCGTCTGACGCACGCACCTGTCCTCCTGCCGGACGATTGCCGCCCACAGACGACCGATCAAGCGTATGCCATCCAGCACCGGGTGACGGAGCGGCTGAACCTGCCCTCGGCAGGCTGGAAGATTGGTGCCGCCAGCAAGGCCGTGGCTGCCGCAGAAGGCGCTTCCTCGGCGGTATCAGGCAGACTGTTCCAGCCGAACGTACATCGGAGCCCGGCGACGTTGGGGACAGATCACTTTACCAGTTTTCGCAACTGTGAGGTTGAATTCGTATTGAGGGTCGGTAGAGATCTTCCCTCGCGGACCGAACTATACACCCATAAAGATATAGCGGATGCGGTGGATCGGCTCTACCCTGCCATCGAAATTGGAGACAGCCGTTTGGCAGACCGCGCCACGGCAGGCTTCCTGACGGTCTGCGCCGACAACGCCGGCGGTACACAGCTGGTTCTTGGGGACGAGATCCAGGACTGGCAGCGGCTGGACCTGCCGAATCATTCCGTTCGCATGCTGATCAACGACAAGCCGGTCGCTCGGGGAATGGGGCGGGATGTGATGGGACATCCAATCAACGCGTTACTGTGGCTAGTTAATCAGCAAAACGGCTGGAACAACTCCGTCCCCGCTGGTTCATTGATCGCCACCGGTACCTGCACAGGCATCAACATCGCGCAACCCGGCGACCATGCCTTGGCGGATTTCGGTGAGATCGGACAGGTCGAAATACGGTTTTAGGGCGTGTTCAGTTTAATTACTTCCCAATCACAGATATTAGCCAGCGTCGTATGTCGCATACGGTCCCTCAACCAGGAGTAGTTGCCGGCGAATCGGGGTATGACATCATCCGTGCCGGGATGCCGCTTTGCGATACGGCCCGCATGGGCTTCGTTCCAGATGAGATAAAGGCCGGGCGTATCTCCAGTTGGCACTGCCAGGGTATCCGCATCGATCTCATGCAAATGGACCACCCGGTGGTGGGTATAACGCTGTGCCGCATGAGCCATATCGAACGCGATGATAAGACTCCCTTCAACCGGTATATTATGCTCTATCCACGCTACCGCCTCCATCTCGCATGCCTTACGGTCGATGACTTCACCGATCGTGCGGGACGAGCCCATGGTCAGGCCTAATAGGCCGGCCAGCAAGGTCACACCTACCCCCACCCGAAGACCTGTTGCCTTACGATCTATATGGTCGTGAACGAAAACCAGTCCGACGGCACAACATAGGCTGAGCGGCACGGTCAGCGGCATCAGGTATCGGGGGTTGACCAGTGGCAGTCCGGCTAGGAATCCGAACAACCCCAAAAGCCAGATTCCTGTGAAGGCCAGCAGGGGAGGGTCCTTTCTGAGTACCCAAAGCCCGATCAACGAACAGGCAGCCCAGATAGGATTGAGGAAGCTCCATCCACCGAGTGTCCTGATATCCATCAGGGCGACCGGCCAGGGATAGGATAGCAGTCCGTCAGGCGTCACGAATTCGCTTCGAAGGGCATTGAGCGGGTGCCAAGCCTGTGCTATAAAAAGTGATGGGATGTGCAACTCCATGTGTTGCAGCTCAGGCAAAGCTATGAGCAACCCGACGGCGCTGCCGGCGACAATATGCCGCCAGGGCGGCCTTCGGCCTGATACTACCGCATAGGCCAAAACCGGCAGAAATGCCAACGCGCTGATGTAGCGGGTTATGGTCGCCAGCGTGAACAGTACAACGGATGCCAGCCCGCACTTCCACGTCGGATGCTGCAGGTAGCGGATGCCGCACAATACGCCACCGGTCAGCCAGAACAGGGCCGGCACATCGCTCATGATCACAATGCTACTGCGGATGTGGTAGGGCAGTAAACCCACGAGCAGCCCCGAGATCAGCGCTACGGCAAACCGTTTCGTGAGTACCCAACCCAACAGGCTCACAAGCACCGGAGTCAGGCTTCCCATGGTTAAGCCAACCAGTTGAGCGATTTCAGGGCGCACGCCGAAAGCTGTGATCATCAATGCCAGCAGCGCAGGGTAGCCGATACTGTCCTGCCCCCGATGCTCCAGGGATAACGCGATCTCCCGGCCTTGCTCGAAATAATAGTAGGCATCCTGCCCGTACAAACCGTCGAAACCTGTTTCCCATACGATACCGAACCGTATCAACAGCGCCGGCAGGCCGGTTAAAAGCACTATGGTTGTCAGGTTCTGTCGCTTTTGGTTCATGGTTCAGCCGTCCAACGGGTGGGAATCATCTCCGATAATATGTTCATATACGTCCGCTAGCCGGTCGACAGAGAGTTTCATATCATACCGTTGTGCTATTTCACGATTGCGGAGTCCGGTCTCCAGTCGTTTGTGAGGATGGTCCAAAAAGCCGGCAATGGCGTTCGCGAGCGTCTGCTCATCGCCTCTCGGTACGCAGACGTCCGCATCGATCAACTCCGGCGCCAGGCCGACCTCCGTAGCCACCACCGGAAGCCCGCAGGCCATGGCTTCTAGCAGTACGACGCCCTGCGCTTCATGTTCAGACGTGAGTAAAAACAGATCCGCATTCTGATAACAGACGACCATCTTATCGTGATGAACCCATCCCCGCCAGTCAATCCGCGAATCTATACCCAATGAACTACTGAGAGCCTGCAGATCTTTTTTCAGATATCCGTCCCCCACGATTTCGAGACGCCATGGACGGTCCGCAATACGAGCCATGGCCTGTAGCAGTAACCGCTGGTTTTTTACGGGTACAAGCCCAGCCACATGAAGGATTTTAATCTCATCTCTGTTCAAACCAGACTTTACCGGTCTGTAGCCTTGCGTGTCTATACCCAGTGGAATGGAAAGAGCCTTTTTAACCCCGGCGGTATTACGTTTGGTAAGCAGGTTGTACTGATAGGCAGACCCGACGATAATCCTGTCTGCAAACCTGAGAGATGCTTTAACGAAAAGCCGCGGTATAAACCTTTGCCAGTCTCCGTAGCTGATATCCTTGCGGTCAACAATTTCGCCACCGGCGCAGGTCAGGACCAGAGGGAGGCCCAATTGTAATGCTGCTATGGCGCCGGTAAGGCCGGGTGTTGTTCCCCAAAAAGAGTGTATCAGGTCAAACGGTTTGAGACGATATTCTGCCTTGATGCATCCAACTCCGGATTTTACGGAACCGACGGGACCGTTTGCCAAGGCCGATACGGGTACGCCTTTGATCCGATAATCCATCTGTCTCCCTGGATACCGGAGCGTTACGACATATACTTCGTATCGCTCTGCCATGGCCAGGATCGTCTCCGAAACTGCGGGTAAAAACCAGTCGCTCTCACCCGCTGGAAACCCCGGAACGACGTAGCAAATTCGGAATGGCATACAATTCTCCGGCAGGTTCCCTACTGGCGCTGCAATTCAAGACAATAATGATCGCCGAGTTTATTGAATAAAGGCAAGCGGTTGAAATATGTGTCAAGGGATCGTAGTAATCGAAAAGACCGGGGAAAACGATCGACCAGCGGATTCATGTAAGATGGCGGAATAAGAACACCGACGCCCGTGGTTATGAGATGCCTGCAATGGGGTTTGCAGATTTCTACGACCGTCTTTGGTGGGGGATAGATCACGTGGACGGAAGCCTCTCCGATTGACACATCCGCGCCATCTCTCTGCAGGCGGCGGAAAGCGGTGCGCGGTTGCAGCTGCACTATGTGAGCGGCTATTTCCCAGGCACACCATCGGCCAATCAGGCATAGGACCGCATAGCCGCCGGGTTTCAGCCAATTGCCGGCAAGCGTTCCGATAAGTTCCGGGTTGTCAAGACAGTTCAATACACCGAAATCCGAGAACAGGCCGTCGAACGGTTCACCCGGTGTAGCGCACGCTACCTCTTCCGCAGAGCACGCTTTCAGCTCCACTAGGTCCTCCAACCTCGCCTCCGCCACGCGCTGGCGTGCTATATCCACCATCCGGGGCGATGCATCGATGGCGGTCACCCGAATCCCTTGCCTTGCCAGAAAAACGGTATCCACCCCGGTACCACACCCGATCTCGAGTATCCGCATCCCCGACCGAAACCTGCGTGTCAAGATATCGGTTACTACTGCCCTCTGGTACCGACCGACTGTGGTGTCGGTGTAGTCATCGTCGTAGGATGGTGCGATAGCATCGAATGGGGATGGGTTCATTATTTCAATCTTGAAATTCATTTTCTGTCCATCTCATGCCCCAGCGGGCGATGCGGGCGTTGATGAAGGCGCGGACGAGTTTTGAATAGCTCCGTTTCGGACTATGCCGGGCCTTATGCAGCGCCACTTCGTGGACCATCCAGTGATTCGCGAACCTATAAAATCGGCGTGAGCGGCGCCCTTGTACGGCCAGATCCCGTTCCGTGCGCACATTCCAGGGAAGATGGTCGATCAGTTTGGATTCGATCTCATCATAGTAGGGAGTCCCTTTGATGGGGTAGGAGACGGTGGTGAGAAACATATCCGCCGCCGTTTGCTTGAGATGCTCCGTCGTCGCTTCTATATCCGAGATTTCCTCACCTTCATATCCCAGCATCACGAACAGGCCCACCTGGATCCCGTGCTGTTGGGCAACGCGGGTCATTTCTTTGATACAGTCAGTCGTCACGGCGCGTTGCATGGCGTCCAAGATACGCTGCGAACCACTCTCTGATCCGAGCCATATCCTCGTACAGCCAATCTCGGCCAGTGTCTCAATGACCCGATTGTTGAGCCGGTCTGCCCTGGAGATGCATTCGAACGGAAGTCGTAATCCGCGCCGACGCATTTCATCAGCATATTTATACAGCCATTTGTGGTTGATCGTGAATACATCGTCCGCAATCCAGAGCATGTCCGGATTGTAGGTTTCCACCAGGAGAGCCACTTCCTCCGCGATGAGTTCAGGCGATCGACGGCGATGGGATTCACCGAACACTGTGTGGCTGCACCAGGCGCATTCATAGGGACACCCCCGGGCGGTGATCAGCGAGATCGAACTCATGCCGTGGCTTGATATCCAGGCGTCCAGGTAGCACGACATGTCGATGGCGTCCCGGTCCGGGAAAGGCAGCGTGTTCAGGTTCCGAATATAGGGCCGTTCCGCCGTTTTCACGCAAACGCCATCCTCTGTCCGGTATACGATTCCCTGTACATCTCCCAGTTCATGAACACCCTGCCTTTCTATGGTCGGCAGTAGCTCCTCCAAGGTATGCTCGCCTTCGCCTATGACTACAATATTCGCACCGTGCTTCAGGAACTGCTCGGCGTAATGTGGTGGCTCAGGTCCGCCTACAATCACCACGGCGCCGGAGTCTCGGGCCTCCTGTATCATTTCCAAAATCGTGAGCTTGGTCATCAGATTGCAGTATAAACCCACCACAGGAGGCCGTCGTTCAGCCAGAATGTCCCGGAAGGCCTGCCGTGTTTGAAAGGTACCATCAAACACATCCACCGTATGGCCTTCGGATTTCAGATAGGCGGAGATATACAGAAGACCGAGTGGCGGGTACGGCTTCATAACCTGCTGTTCTTTAGGGTCTTCAGCGAGGAAGAAACCATGAGAGAGGAGAATGTACATGAAATCCAGACGGCTTACGACAATTGCGCGGGTGGCCGGAGCCACTCCACACACGTCTTTTCAAAGGGTAGGCGATAGAAATCCGTTCGGCAACGCAGACGCGACATCCACTGCAGCGGCTGGTGTAATATGTGCGGGTGAATACCGAAGGCATGCCGCTGGTAGAATTTGAACCGCTGGACCATTCGGCGTTGCGTACGGTTCAACCAGAGGTTGTCCGAACCATCGGTACCCACATAATCAAAATCAACCCACTCTTCCAGAGTGCGTGGCATCCTGTACCCGGTACGCTCCGCTTCAAGGGCGATAGGAGTACCGGGGTACGGACGGTAAAAGAAAATCTGTGCTTCGAAAAGAGGGCTCAAACGCCGAAGCTCCTTTACAAGGCGCATGGTAGCGGCAATACTTTCTTCCGTCTCACCCGGAAATCCCACGATAAATGGAAAGGTAGCTCCGATGTCATGGCGGATACACTTTTCTGCGCTGATAAAAACCTGTTCTATTTTTATGTCTTTCTTCATCCAGTCGAGCATTTCCTGAGAGCCGGATTCCACGCCAATCATTACCCGCCTTAGTCCGGATCGTCTGGCACCTGATAACAGTGCATCATCCATCCTGTCACCCTGATCGGCACGCATCGTGGCGGTCCATGAAATGTTCAGATCGGCGCTGATAAACGCCTCGGAAATAGCAGCGACCCTTTTCGCGCTCGTAAAGAATGTCTCATCCTGAAAAGATACCTCCTCAATGTGGTGCTGAGCGGCCAGCATGGTAATTTCTCGCCCCATCCGATTGGGCGACAGACCGACCCAGCCGCGTTTATATACGAATGGATCAGCGCAGAATTCACATCGGAACCGGCAGCCCTGAGAGGAGATGTAATCGAGTTGCCGCCGGCCTTTTAATACAAAATACCGCTCTACCGGTATTAGGCCATAGTTGTGTTCAGGAAAGGAATCTACCTTACGGAGCGGACGCGGAGGGTTAACGGTAATGGTTCCATTCTGCCGGAAGGCTGTTCCTTCACACCCTTCAAGGGAGTCGTGGGATGCCAGGCGCTCCACCACTTCTGCAAACGTTTCCTCGCCCTGTCCTGTTATCGTGATGTCTACACTCTTCTCTTCCAGACAGTCCGCTTGAAAAAGCGATGGATGCCATCCCCCCCACACGATCGGCAGGTTAGGATGTCGGACCTTGACTGCCTGTGATATTCGAAGCGCATCTTTAATCGGCTGGCCGGTAAGCACGGTCATGCCAAGGCAGAGGGCACCATCCGCACGGGTCAGTACTACATCCAGTGGGTCCGATTCGAGCCGTGCGTCGATGATATCGACCTCATATTTGTCGGTGTCGAGCGACGATCCAACGGCAAGCAGCCCGAGTGGCATGGTGTAGAAGACGGCGTCCGGATTGTAAAGCAGAATACGATGCCGCGCCATTGTCATATGTCCTGTTGCAGCCGCCGCAGCCTGAGGCTGCCGGTCGTAACGGCGATCGCACCTGTTACGGCGGAGGCTATGGTCTGGAGATGCTTTCTGCTGGTCCGATACGGATGACGGAGGCAGGAGAGCAAGGTGGTCCAACCTTTTTGAAGTCGAAATCTGCCGTGGACCACCCGGTGTAAAACCCGGTAGTATTCGGGTGCATAGGTTCCCTGAAACATCATGTCAAGATCATCACTGTCCGTCCAGTTTTGCTTGTGAATCATCTGCTGTTTGACGCGTTCGTAGAATCTGGTGCCGGGGAGGGGATAGGAGACCGAAATGCCGATGTCGTCCGGCACACAGGCGTGCACCATCCGGACGGTGCGGTCGATATCCTCGCGGGTCTCTCCCGGATATCCGAACTGCAGGAACAATCCTACTTTTATGCCGTGCCGGTGCAACCTCTCTGCCGCGCTGTGGATCTGTTGGACCGTTGTTCCCTTGTCCATGGCATCGAGGATTTTCTGGGAGCCGGATTCGGCCCCGACCCAGGTCATGTCGCAACCGGCTGTTTTGAGTGATGCGACCACATCTTCATCGAGCAGGTCAACACGGGCCTGAATCTTGAACGGCGTTTTTGCGTCAAGTAGGCTTACACGGTGACTGAACTGCGATACCCAGCCCGGTTTGAGTCCGAAAATATCATCCGCAAACCAGATGTGATCCGGGTGGTAACGCTCCTTCACCTCTTTCAGTTCTTGTGCTACGTACCCGGGGCTGTGGCTGCTATACCGGTTGCCGTAGATCGGCTTGGCGCACCAGTTGCACTTGAACGGGCAGCCGCGAGTAGTGACCATGTTCATGGAGTAATAGCCATGGCGCGATCGCCAGGCCCGTTCGTACCGCTCCATGGCTACCAGATCACGGGCCGGCTTAGGGAGGACATCGAGATCTTTTATGAAGCCACGCGGTTCCGTGTGCACCAGATTCTCGTCCCGACGAAAAACCAGGCCTGCGATGTCTTCCGGAGAAGATGGTAAGCGACCCGTAAGGGCATCCAGTAGTGCCCGCAGCGAGTGTTCGCCCTCTCCGGCCAGAAGGTAATCAACGCCGTGGTTCAGATAGTCCTCTGTATGGTCCGTCGCATCGGAGCCGGATACGATGACGGTGCAGCCATGCTGCTTTGCCAGCGAAATCATCACGAAGGCAGCATCGCGCATCCGGGTAAGGCACATTTTGCTTAGGTAGTTAAAGTTGTCTTCGAACAAGACCAGGAACCGTGGTTTGTGTGTCCGGATAGCGTTTTTCAGTTCTTCCGGTCGTTCCGCAAACATACTGTCGAACAACGCTACCGAATACCCTGCCTGCCTTACATACCCGGCTGCGTAGAGCGTCCCGAGCGGCGGGTAGGGCTGCATGGTCTCCCATTGCTTGGGATCAAATCTCAAAAAGTATGAATGGGTACAGAGGATTTCAGCCATACTTAGTGTATCTCGCTACCTTTCATCACATCCAGTGGGATTTGATCCGGATTTTCAGTAACAATGGAAAGCCGCTGCTCGAATCTGTCCATGATGCGGCGGCTGTGATCGTTGGTGTGAAGTTTGATACAATCCCGGTCGAGTCGGATGTCACACGCAGCGCGGGCTCTGGATATTCGGGCGATGCGGTTTCCGTACAGGCGACGTACAAGCCATTCGATTGGAGTGAAAACTGGGATGATAAGCAGCAATTCCAGGATTTGTTTCAGCCGTCTCATGGGTCCCGGAAGGGTAATAGGTGCAAAACAATCGACATCGCTGCTATGACCGGTCCACTGCGGCAGGTGGTCCATCACCCAGGTATTGGCGGAGGTGAAACGCCGGAACTGGTCCCATCCGAAAATCGGACGTAGCGCTGCGATCTGATGTGCGGTATAGAAATCGTGGTCTTCAACCATGTAGTCCGATTGTCCGATAAGGTAATTCATACACAGCAGATCCCGCCTACCGAGTATTTTAGCGAAGATCGAGAGGGCGGCGTACACAGTCCACATGCGCCGGGTATCTATGATCATAAACAGGTCCATGTCGCTTGAATCACTGCAATTCTTGTGGGCCATGGTGCCGGAAAATGAAACCATCCTTACGAACGGAAATGCGCACACGCATTGGAGAAGTTGATAGTGTCTCCGATAGATACCGGTCGTACAGGCGGAACGTATCGACCGTTTCTCTGACAGATGTGCCCGGTCCTTGAGCATGTACATACCGTCTCGAGATACGATCCGGACCGACAACTCAAGCGCTCGCAATGCCGCAGCCACCTGGTTGGCGGACGCTTTGAATCCGATCAATCCTTTGTGGATCTCACCTGCCGACAGCGGATAGTCAAACAGATCGGCATAGGTGATCGTCTGCAGTACGGCGTCCATACATGCTTCCTGGTCCAGTGCGCTGAATCCATGGGATTGGTGGGCAGAGGGCTGTGCGGTCACTGGTTGTTTCCCTCTCCCAGCACGCTCATATATTTCTACTGTTTGCCTGGCGGCTTCTATCCAGGTGGAACTCCTAAGCGTTTGCCGGTCGAGGTAGGTAATATCTGTCAGCGCAACGGATATCCGATTGTACCAGGCCTCGGTATCATATGTCTTATAGACGATATCCGCTTGGTTTGGCGTTTCCATGACTGACGGCACGGGAGACACAATGGCAGGCGTGCCGCAGGCCAAAGCCTCCAACGCCGTGAATCCAAATCCTTCATACCGGGACGGGGTGACGAATAATCGGGCGCCGCTATAAAGATCCGCCAGGTCTTCCTCTGCCACATAACCGGTGAAATGCACCCGGTCGGAGATACCAAGGGCTGTGACTTCCCGCAGGAGTTCTCTGTGGCCGTTCCCTTCCTGACCGGCGATCACCAGAGTATGAGGTATGTCCTCTCTGGTGATGAGAAGCCGGTATGCCCGGATCAGTGTATCAAGATTTTTGCGGCGATCGGTCGTGCCCACAGTGAGGATATACTGTTCGGGAATCTGATATCTGGTTCTGGTAGCGGCAATCCGTAAATTGTCATCAATGGGGCGAAAGGTCGTATCGATACCATGGTGAACTACTGTAATACGGTCTATGTCGAGATCAAGAAGCCGGACGGATTCATCTTGTGTGGCCTGTGATGTGGCGATAATGTGGTCTGCGACGTGAGATGCCCTGTGGACTGCCCACCGAAACATCCACCGCTTCAGAAAGGGATATAATTCAGGAAAAACAAAAAACGCCATGTCATGGAATGTGACCACTACACGGGCGTTGGTAGTCATCGGTATGATATAATGCGGCGCATGCCAGACATCAAGATCGTGTTGCTGAATCACTGCGGGAGACCGGGCGAGTTCCCAGAACAATCGGGTCGGACGCATGGCGCTTTTGATCGTTACAAACCGTATGTTCGGTCTGTTGATGGACCGAAAGAGAGGTTGATCCGACGATTTGATAAAAATATAGAACTCGTGGTCCGTGTCGAGCGCCGCCAGACCATTAACAAGACCCAGTATGTAGCGTCCTGCGCCGGCGAGGGCGGAAGGTAGACACGTAGCATCTATTCCGATTCGCATGTGGGACGTCATCATTGGGGATTACCGGACAACCGGCGTCAGATGTGTTTATAAGTCGCAGATTACGTGACAAAATGACTTGCAGTCTGCGGATCGTCATAAAGGGGAAAATATAGTCCGCTTTCAATGATGTCAAGCAACTGACGCTACGTGTGAGTAACAGGACATGCCTGCAGAATTGGCTCCTATGACGAACGGCAGCAATAGCCGCTCTCTACGGTGCACGGCTCGCGGTCTACTATTGAACTGGTTGGATAGCGTCTATTCGCTTGCTCTTTAGCAACCTGCCTGACCTGCAGACATGGTCCAGTATATAAGATGAATCCAGTGGAATGGTTTTCGTGGAATGGTTTTCGATCGTTGTCAGAACCGATGGGATTGATTCTGAAAAATAAGTGGCACATACCCGCAACCTGGGATTAATCATGGCAGGCATTAACGATGTGTTAAGGCAGTTCCGTGGAACCCATCAGGTACCGATCGCATTCACGGGCAGCGCCACGCCCTTCGTTGATTGCCCAGACCACCAGACTCTGTCCCCGCCGTGCATCTCCTGCGGCGAATACACCTTCGACATCTGTGGTGAACTCTCCGTATTCCGCTTTAGCGTTAGACCGGGGGTCCCGAGCTACGTTCAGCTCCTCGAGAATGGTATCCTCCGGTCCCAAAAAGCCCAGGGCCAGAAGCACCAGGTCGGCAGGCCAGATTTTTTCGGTACCTGGCAACTGCCGGAATGCAGGGCCGTTATCAGTCGCAACCCACTCGACCTCGACGGTGTGCAATTCTCTCAATCGTCCGTTTTCGTCGCCTACGAACTTCAATGTACTGATCAGATAGTTCCGGGGGTCGTCGCCGAAGTGCTCTTTGGCTTCCGCCTGGCCGTAATCGAGCTTGTACACCACAGGCCACTGGGGCCACGGATTGTGCGTTGCACGTTCATCAGGCGGACGCGCCATGATTTCGAACTGAGTCAACGACTTGCACCCGTGCCGCATGGACGTGCCGACACAGTCGGTACCGGTGTCACCACCGCCGATAACGATCACATGTTTGTCCTTCGCGGAGATAAACTTGCCGTCTTTATGTCTGGAATCCAGCAGGCTTTTCGTATTAGCATGGAGGAAATCCATGGCGAAATGGATTCCGTCCAACTCCCGGCCTTCGATCTGCAGATCCCTTCCTTTGGTAGCGCCAATACAGAGGACAAGCGCTTCGTTTTCATCTGCGATTTGTTTGGCCGACAGGTCTGTGCCGATCTCGGTATTCGTTACGAACTTGATGCCTTCCGCTTCCATTAGGTCCCTACGGCGGTTCACGATTTTCTCTTTGTCCAGTTTCATATTAGGGATGCCGTACATCAGTAGTCCGCCGATCCGATCGGCACGTTCGTAGACGGTAACTAGATGCCCGGCCCCGTTGAGCTGTGCGGCACAGGCGAGTCCGGAAGGACCCGAGCCGATGACCGCAACCTTCTTGCCGGTCCGTTTCTCCGGTGGCTCAGGTACGATCCAGCCTTCATGGAACCCTCTGTCGACGATGGCGCATTCGATCGTTTTTATGGTAACGGGATCATCGTTAATTCCAAGCACACAGGCCCCTTCACAGGGCGCGGGACAGACCCGTCCGGTAAATTCCGGGAAGTTGTTGGTTTTATGCAGATGATCCAGAGCCTCCCGCCAGTGGTTCCGATAAATCAGGTCATTCCACTCCGGAATCAGGTTGTTGACGGGGCATCCGGCGGCAGGTGCGGCGGGCGATCCCCCAGTGTGGCAGAATGGAATCCCGCAGTCCATACAGCGAGCCCCCTGCACCTTGAGCCCTTCTTCCGACATCTGAATCAGGAACTCATCCCAATCCTTCACCCGTTCCGCCGGATGGCGATACGCCAGATTTTCCCGTTCGAATTCCATAAATCCAGTTATCTTACCCATGTATTCACTTTCTCACTATTACGATGTTGGAATGTTTCCAATTTTTGTTTTAACGTGCCCGTCAGTGCCGTTGTTACGTGATTTGTTCGCCTGTTTCCCTGCCTCTTCAAGTGCACGCCGGTAATCACGGGGCATGACTTTGACGAATTTTCCGAGGAGCTTTTCCCAGTTATCCAGTACATGACGGCCCCGGGCGCTTTCGGTATGTTTGACATGTTCTTCGATCAGACTGCGCAGTTCCTGCTGGTCTTCCGATGTCTCTACCGTTTCCAAATCGACCATCTCCCGGTTGCAGATCTGGGCGAGGACACCGGCATCATCGAACACGTAGGCCACACCTCCGCTCATACCGGCTGCGAAGTTTCGTCCTACCGATCCCAGCACCACCACCAGGCCGCGGGTCATGTATTCGCAGCCATGGTCTCCCAATCCTTCTACGACTGCATGAGCCCCGCTGTTTCGTACCGCGAACCGTTCTCCGCCACGGCCATTGAAAAACGCTTTGCCTGCAGTCGCACCGTAAAGCGCCACATTTCCTAAGATAATGTTGTCTTCCGCCCTGAAATCTGTGTCCCTCGGGGGCCTCACCACCAGGTGGCCGCCGGAAAGGCCTTTGCCGCAGTAGTCGTTCGCATCGCCCTCGAGGAAGATGGAGACACCCGGCGCCAGGAAGGCGCCGAGGCTCTGGCCGGCCGATCCGTGCAGCGTCAGTTGTATCGTATCGTCCGGAAGGCCTTCTTCACCATACCTACGGGAAATTTCCGCACTGAGCATCGTACCAGCAGTACGATTGATATTACGGATGGAGTGGCGAATCACCACGGGGTTTTTGTACTCCAGCGCCTCCGCGCACATTTCGATGAGTCGGGTATCCAGTGCTTCTTCCAAGCGATGATCCTGTTGCTCTGTACAATATCGGGCCACATGGTCGGGCGCATCTATGGGGGCGAGCAGTTTGGAGAGATCAAGTCCCTGCGCTTTCCAGTGGTCGATTGCTTTGTCCACATCGAGGCAATCCACACGTCCGACCATCTCGTTGATAGACCGAAATCCGAGCTGCGCCATGATCTCGCGCAAATGCTCGGCAATAAAGAACATGAAGTTGACCACGTATTCTGGCTTGCCGATGAACCGCTTGCGGAGGTCCTCATCTTGTGTAGCTACACCTACGGAACAGGTGTTCAGATGACATTTTCGAAGCATGATGCACCCGTTGACTACCAGCGCCGCCGTGGCAAATCCGAATTCCTCGGCGCCCAGCATACACGCGATGGCTACATCCCGTCCGGTTTTTAACTGTCCGTCCGTCTGTACGGTGATGCGTCCCCTCAGGTCGTTCTGCACCAGCACCTGCTGTGTCTCCGCGAGTCCCAGCTCCCAGGGTACGCCTGCGTGTTTCATGGAGGATTCCGGTGAGGCACCTGTCCCGCCGTCATAGCCACTGATCAGCACTACGTCCGCTTTTCCCTTGGACACACCGGCAGCCACGGTGCCGACGCCGACTTCTGCTACCAGTTTAACGTGTATTCTGGCCTGACTGTTGGCGTTCTTCAGGTCGTGGATAAGTTGCGCCAGGTCCTCGATCGAATAGATGTCATGATGAGGAGGCGGGGAAATCAAGCCCACGCCGGGAGTGGATTTTCTTACCTTGGCGATGTGTTCAAACACCTTATAGCCCGGAAGCTGTCCGCCCTCTCCGGGCTTTGCGCCCTGAGCCATCTTGATCTGGAGATCGCTGGCGTTGACAAGATAGTTACTGGTCACACCAAACCGGCCCGATGCTACCTGTTTGATGGCACTGTTGCGCCAGTCTCCATTTTCATCCGGATAGTAACGATCCGGATCTTCGCCGCCCTCCCCGGAGTTGCTCTTGCCGCCTATTCTATTCATAGCGATGGCCAGGGTTTCGTGTGCCTCACGGCTTATAGAACCGTAAGACATAGCGCCGGTCGCAAAGCGTTTCACGATCTCCTCAGCCGGTTCCACCTCGCCGATGGGAATGGGATCCTGGACCTGCTTGAATCCCAGAAGACCGCGCAGTGTGGCAAGATTCTTTTCCTGGCTATCGATCAATTCGGTGTACTCTCTGAATTTTTTGAAGTCGCCGGTTCGAGAGGCCACCTGTAACAGCGCGATCGTCTCCGGATTGAACATGTGGTATTCACCTTCACTGCGCCACTGGTAGTAGCCGCCCACATCAAGCGTGTGGTCTACGGCAACATGTCGTTCCGGGAATCCCTGGTGGTGGTGCGCACGGTATTCCCGTTCTATCTCGTTGAGACCAATCCCTTCGATGCGGGACGGCGTCCAGGTGAAGTACTTGTCGATCACATCCTGTCGGATACCGATCGCTTCGAAAATCTGTGCACCACGGTACGACTGGATGGTTGAAATACCCATCTTGGACATGGTCTTCAGAATGCCCTTGCCCAGGGCCTTGATAACGTTCCGCTCCACTTTTTCTGCACTGTCGTTGGTCTCCATGAATCCGTCGATCCGCATCCATTCGGCAGTCTCCAGCAGCAGATACGGGTTCACTGCGCCGGCACCGTAGCCGCTGAGAAGGCAACAGTGCATGACCTCTCGGGGCTCTCCGGATTCCACTACGATGCCCACCCTGGTACGTAGTCCTTCGCGGATCAGGTGGTGGTGTACCGCCGCTGTGGCCAACAGGCTCGGGATATGAATCATCCGGTCGTTGACACCTCGGTCCGATAGAATCAAGATGGTTGCGTCTTGATCCTGGATGGCCTTGGCGGCCTTGTGGCACAGCGCCTCCACAGCCTGTTCCAGTGCACCGATCGCCTCTGATGCAGCGAATAGCATCTGCAGCGTAACCGCTTTGAGGCCGGGCTGGTCGAGTGCTTTTATTTTTGCGAGTTCCATATTGGAAACCACCGGGAAGTCAAGCCGCAGTTGCCTGCAGTGCTCCGGGGTTTCTTTAAACAGATCCTGCTCCGCGCCAATGGTGCTTTCTAACGAAGTAACCAGCTCTTCCCGAATGGCGTCCAGCGGTGGATTGGTCACCTGAGCGAACAGCTGTTTGAAGTAGTGGAACAGAAGCTGCGGTTTGTTGGACAGAACCGCTATCGGGGTATCATTGCCCATGGATCCGATCGGCTCTACCCCGGAAGCACCCATGGGGCCGATAAGGATCTTCAGTTCTTCGCTGGTGTAACCGAATGCCCGCTGGCGTTCTTCGAGAGATTCCAAATCGATGCCGGTCACTGCTTCCGGCTCCGGCAGTTCGGTGAGTGTCACTCTGTGTTCCGAAAGCCACTGGCCGTAGGGCTGTGCATTACAGATTTGGTGTTTGACCGCTTCGTCATCCGTAATCCACCCTTTCTCCGTATCAATCATGAACAGCCTTCCCGGCTGCAGTCGGCCCTTGTACAAGATCTTGTCGGGCGCCACTTCCAGGACGCCGGCCTCCGACGCTCCGACCACAAAGTTATCCTTGGTAACGATGTATCGAAAGGGACGCAGGCCGTTTCGGTCCAGCGTGACACATATCCGAGTGCCGTCGCTGGCCGCGATCAGCGCGGGACCGTCCCATGGCTCCATAAGGCAGGAGTGGTATTCGTAAAACGCTTTTTTCTCATCGGACATGGACTCGTGGTTCTCCCAGGCCTCGGGGATCATCATCATCATAGCGTGTGGGAGTGAACGACCGCCGATCACCAGCAACTCAAGGGCGTTATCGAAACAGGCAGTATCACTGGAGCCTTCACGAATTATAGGCTGCAGCTTGGCCATATCATCTCCGAACAATTCCGATGAGAACAGCACCTCCCGTGCCCGCATCCAGTTCTGATTGCCGCGTACCGTGTTAATCTCGCCATTGTGACACAGAAAACGATACGGATGTGCCAGTCGCCATGAACCGAGGGTGTTGGTGCTGTATCGCGAATGCACCAACGCCAGCGCACTGACCATAGAACCATCCGAGAGATCACGGTAAAATGCGTCCACTTGATCCGATTTCAGAAGTCCCTTATATACGATAGTTTTGCTGGAAAGGCTGGACAGATACAGGTCGTCCCGGTCCTCCAGGTTCTGTTCATCCAACGTGTGTTCTATGACTTTGCGTGTGACGTAGAGTTTACGTTCGAAATGATCCGAATCGGCGGTCATCATCCCCTTACTGATGAAAAATTGTCTTATTACAGGTGAAACCTCATGGGCCAGCTGGCCGATCTGGCTATGATCTACCGGTACATCCCGCCAGCCCAGAAACACCAGATCTTCGTCCCGCACCGTGCGTTCTATAACACGCTCACAGATTGTACGCTGCTCCAGCTTCCGGGGCAGAAACACCATGCCGACTCCGTAGGAACCCGGATCCGGTAACGTAATCCCTTCGTAAGTGCATTGGCGCTTGAAGAATTCATGTGGCAACTGAATCAGAATACCCGCTCCGTCGCCGGTTTCGGGGTCGCAGCCGCAGGCCCCGCGGTGCTCCAGGTTAATCAAAACCCTGATCGCGTTGCGTATGATTTCGTGTGATTTTCTACCGTTGAAATCCGCGACCATCCCGACGCCGCAAGCATCGTGCTCAAACTCGGAATCGTAGAGTCCTTGATAAATTCTTTTAGGCATTTCAAGACCCCTTGCGACATACACAAATGAAGCGCAAATACCAGGCTGACAGTCCGGCTTGCCAGTACAGAATCTTCTTTGCATTCGGAAGGATAAAAACCACTAAAAACAATACGGAAATTTCCTCCGCAGTATCAGCTACAGCTACAGGGAATTCCGGTCACAAAACCCTTGCATTTCCTTAATTCACCGGTATTTTGATACAGGAGGATGAGGCATGATTGGGGACTTCCTAACCTGCGTCTCTGCATTGCTGAATCACAAAACTAAAGTATAATATGTCTTAGCTTATGAGTAAAGTAAAATAATTTGATCCGATCGATCTCATTTTGAGATGGGTCTCGATATGTCCATGAGTACAAGACGCCTGTTACCACAATATATGGTACCAGGCCTTCTAGATTGTTCCATATGACGGAGAAGGATTACTTTCGATAGCGTATTATGGATCTGCGACAACTAGAAATGTTTCAGGCGGTCGTCGAGACCGGCAGTTTTACGAAAGCAGGCCAGCGGTTGCATGTGTCGCAATCCGCCATCAGCCGGCAGATCAATCTGCTGGAGGAGGAACTCGGCGTACAGGTGTTGATGCGGTCCAACAAGCGTGTATTTCTGACGGAAGCCGGCAAAACACTCCTGAAACATTGCTACCGCATCTTCCGGGACATCGAGGAAGCAATACTAGCAGTTTCACAGGACGTACAGGTGGGCAGGGGGACACTGAGGGTTGGAGGCGGTATGTCTGTCTGCTCCTTTCTCTTACCTCAAATACTGAAAGAATACAAGACGCTGTACCCCAATATCGCTCTGACAGTCACAACCGGCACCAGCGAGC
Organism: uncultured Gemmatimonadota bacterium; assembly: GCA_964470965.1. Taxonomy (GTDB): domain Bacteria; phylum JAAXHH01; class JAAXHH01; order JAAXHH01; family JABIQT01; genus CAYYIS01. The sequence goes on from CAYYIS010000011.1 coordinate 72,218, forward strand.
CGACCATCCTGAAAATACGTAACAACGAGGTCGATGTCGGTGTACTGACTCTTCCGGTAGAATCTCAGGATCTCGATGTCGCCTCCGTTTTCAGAGAAGAGATGGTCGTTGTGACGGGGCACAACCATCCATTGAGCAAGGAAAAGGAAGTGACTCCAGAAGAGATCGCTGCCATGCCGTTAATCCTGTTTGAGCAGGGGTCCAATACAAGGAAGATCATAGATCAGTTTTTCGACAAGCATGACATCAGTCCACAGATCATTATGGAGATGGAGAACGTAGAGATCATAAAACCTCTGGTGGATATCGGTCTGGGCATCACGATAATCCCTTACCAGGCGATCGTTCGAGAAGTGGAAGCCGGAACACTTCATTTTCTGCGGATTGCAGGATATCCATTGTACCGTGAGTTGGGACTCGTGATCCTGAAAATGAGTTATCAGCCGATACCCCTGCAGCGTATGATCGAGCTGTTCACGGAAATGATTCCCACGCTTCAGATCCCTCCTCCTATCAATGACGTAACCGGTTGACAATTTCTCTCCCAGGTCGTTTTCATGTCTCCGCAAGACAGTCTCTCTATATATTATTTTAGGGATAGGCTATTATTATAGGGATAGGCGCCTGGCCGGTGATGTGGTGATGCATGGCATCAACCTTAATCGCCAAGGACGGTTGGTCGGACCGCTTTTTACCGGTGCCGGTAATGAAACGATTGCGGTCGGCAGTGTTTGGCCGCTCGAGGAGGCTATTCTATTCGCCGAGCGGAGCTCCTGGCCGGAACCGGAAGATGTATTGATAGATATAAATGCGGATTAGGGGAGGGATTACGTGCCTGTAGTAGCACTCAATGACATCGATTTACGCGGCAAACGGGTATTAATGCGCGTCGACTATAACGTACCGACGGACGCCCATGGCAATATTGCCGACGATACCCGCATCCGTGCCTCGCTGCCGACCATACGTCATGTTGTCGAACACGGAGGAAGGGCGATTCTGATGAGCCATCTGGGGCGTCCTGAAGGCGTTACAGAGACATTGCGCCTGGCACCTGTGGCGCGCCGGCTTTCAGAATTGCTGGGACAGGAGGTGCAGGCTGCACCCGATTGCATTGGTGACGAGGTCACCCACCAGGTGGCTGGTCTACAGAACGGGGACTGCCTGATTCTGGAGAACGTGAGGTTTCACGGGGAAGAGACCGCCAATGATGAGAAATTTGCCCGTGCCCTTGCAGCATTGGGCGATATCTATGTGAACGACGCCTTCGGATCAGCCCACCGGGCCCATGCCTCGACCCAAGGCGTAACACAGTTCATCGATGTGTGTGCGGCGGGATTCCTGATGCAGAAGGAACTCGAATATCTCTCCAAAGCCATTGCGCAACCTAGGCGGCCGTTCGTCGTCATTCTGGGCGGCGCCAAGGTGTCGGACAAGATAGCGGTCACGCGGCGGTTTCTGGAGCTGGCCGATTCAATCATCATCGGTGGTGGTATGGCATACACGTTTCTGAAGAGTTCCGGGGTGGAGACAGGCGCCTCCCTGCTTGACACAGATCGATTGGACTTCGCTGGGGAGATTATTGAAACCGCCGAGGCCGGGAACACACAACTTCTGCTGCCTACCGATCATATCGTTGCAGAACGACTTGAAGCGGATGCCTCCACCGAAACGGTGGTGGAGATCCCACCCGGATGGATCGGACTCGACATAGGGCCCAATACACGTATGCGTTTCGCCGTGACGATAGCCGCGGCCGGAACGATACTGTGGAACGGGCCGATGGGCGTTTTCGAATTACCTGCATTCGCGGAAGGCACCGCGCAGGTCGCCCATGCTGTGGCGGATGCCACCGATACCGGCGCAGTGTCTATACTTGGCGGTGGGGACACGATAGCCGCGGTCAATACGCTCGGCCTGAAAGACCGGATCAGCCACATCTCTACAGGCGGCGGCGCTTCCCTGGAACTTCTGGAAGACAAGATATTGCCGGGGGTAGCCGCGTTGGAAAAATAAGTCCACGGATTTACAGAAACGCTTCGCTCCTGAATCGCTGTTTTTAATCAAACCTTCCGTCCCCGTTCTCGCTTTCACCAAGATTTCAAATGCCCTATTCTTGGCAATTGACCCATGCCATACGGGCCATATCCTTACTCCAGTAGCCGTTCAACACACAGCGCCGGTCGACGTCGCTGTGCCAGGCCCAGGCACCGTGGCAGGTAGCGCCCCCCATGAAGAATAGCAGGTCGCCGGCCTTCATACGCGGATGCAGCACCCCCTTGTGACCGGCAGAATCGCTGGGATCGTTGGAGGGCAGCGGGTATCTCGCATGGTGGGAACCGGGGACGACGACAAAACCGCCTTCCTGATCGGTGACATCGTGTAACTGCCAGGCAACGTTCACCTGGCCGGTGTGGCACCGGCCGTTCCGGTAGAGGTATGGCCACCAGTTGATGTTAGGATAGATGGGGTCCCCGTTCCCATGTAGAATTTGCCCGCCGCCACCGCGGCGTGTGGTGATAATACCACCCATCCCTTCTGTTCGGAAATGCCCTCCGAGCATCCAGTTGAGCCGGTGAACCAGTGCCGGATGGGCCAGCATCTCTTCAAAGGGAGGGCGGTATTCGGCAGGCAGGTCGGCTACGGACAGTCCGGGCCGCCCGGTCCCCTGCATTTTGGCACCTCCTCCCACTTGGGTTTTGGCGGCGTCTTCATAGTCGACATGCTGGAGATTGGCATCGACCGCTGCATTGGCTGCATCTAGCCATTCCTGTTCCATAACGTTTCTCACCACCAGGAAACCGGTAAGTTCCCAGTAGAAGAATTCAAGCGGGTCGACATGTGATGAAGGCGCTGGATGATTGTCGTAGACGCCCGGATGGTACGGTTGCCTGTCCGAAACGGCCGATGGATCTATCCAGATACGTTTTCCATCGGATAACACCGGTGCGGCAGGCCCTTCGGCTGTGTCCTCCAGACCGAGTACCGTACGTGTCTCAAGACTCAGATTATCCATCCAAGGAGGTTCTTCCAAACTGCCCCCCTGTATCAGGCTATCCGACGAGAAATCGGATGGACGGGCATACACGCTGACGTAATCGCAGGACGCCAGCCGCTGAACTCCGGCTTCGTAGGTCCATGGACGCAGACCGTGTGCCAGGGTCCACGCATGGAGGAGCAGGTCTCCTGCCTCAAGCATGGGCTGCAGACTCATCCCCAGGGATTCCAGGTACCTGTCCTCTCCGTTCAGAACGCACTCCGGAACAGGTACATTTACCGTATGGCTGCCTGGAAGCAAAGTCACCCCGCCGGCGTCTTCGGGTACATCCGCCAGGGCCCACACGGCACGGATACCCTGGCAGAATCGGCTGGATCCCTGATGAAAGTAGCCTCGGCTGGGGTTTCGTGGCTCATCTCCCCCGGACATGGGGGGTGATTCATGCGATTCCAATTGAGCGAGCATGGTGACCGGCCTGTCGACACGATACGCCAGGCCGCAGAGCTGCTCTATGTAGCGAACCACCACGGGATGGTCGCTTAGGGCCGCTGGAACCGATCCACGGTCGATCAGACGGTTGCACGCCGACACTTCTTCTTTGCTCAATGCACCGCGTATGATCAGGAACCCTTTCACATCGAACCCGTAAATCTCTTCCGGGTTCATGCCGCCGTCTGTCAGAGTCGAAACCTCGGCGATCGGTCTCTCCTGGCCTGGCATGTAGGGGTGCCATGGCGGCTTCTGATACGGCCACACCTGAGATGCTGCCTTAAACCGTTCCTGGTAGGACAGAGTTGTCGCGGATGTTTCCATGTTCAATTCGTACATTTTGTCTGCAGACAGGTCCTTACGATTTTCCATTGATATTCTCCCGCATCATGGTTCGGGTATGTGGTCACTCCATTCCCGTAATGAAAGCGAACGAAACGGGCATCCCGAAGATGTCCCCAGAAAGAAAAATATGCGCACAGGGCGGTTTGTCCACCGGGCGCTGTCCGAATGACCGGAATCAATAGTCCATACCGGTTTTGGAAATTATTGGTACGCCCGTCCGGTAATCCCCATTGTGAGAAAATTGCTGCTCCGGTTTTTGGAATTTCCTCATTCAGACCGGTTGATTTAATTCTGAAACCTGTGACCGTTCATATTGGAAGTGGATAATCCGGAGCTGGTTCACTATTGAACGTCTGAATTAATGGAATAATACATAGCATTAGATTGAATATCAACAGGTTCAAATAAAAAAGGGCGAACCTGTTCGGTCGCCCTTAATCTTTCAATCCGGCTGTATGCCCTGCCGTTTGCTACACAGGACCGGCAATGTTTTTTAAGGTCGTAATATTGCCCCTGAAGTCTTTTACAAGGATTTGGATATCTCCGCTCTTCATTTCCTTATTTTGGCTCTTCAGCATCAGTCTCATACCGCGGAATTGGCTCTGGCTGAATCCCCTACCATGAAAGAGATGCCCTTTCAGTGCGACTTTTATACTGTTGCCGTCATAGGTCTTCTCGAGCTCATACACCGCCGGAATCGAAACCACCAATACATCGCTCAGATCGGATTCCGATACGAACTCTATTTCCATCAGGTTTTCCACATTACGTGTGGTAATTGTGTACGTCCAGACCGGGGCTTTGGCAGGCAGCACCGTTACCGATACCAGATCTTTCGATGCATTCAGCGTTGGCGCACAGCCGATCATTACAGCCAAACAGAACATGACGAGTGGGACCAGCATTTTAAATATCATACTGCGGAGAGATTGGGTTTTCATGATGCACCTCACAATTTGATAGAATCGTGAAAGAATGGCCGCTACACCCTTTAAAACTTCTCAACACACGGTCAGGTTCCAAATTTACATGGTCGTGTTTTCTTCCAAGATAATTGCCGGTACGCCTGCCCGATGGACACCGAGGTGCGCAGACACCCTCTGCGGATGCTCGATAGCGTTCTGTTTGATAGACCGGTAGCAACACCGGTAACTAATCCAACGGTATCGGCGTAGTTTCAAACTGGGTCGTAACCTGTGCTGCAACGCCGGCCCCGGTTGCAACGATCTCATAGCCGGAACAACCAGTTCCGTTTCAGGAAAACATAAGATGTCATTAATTCAGCAACGACTGCTAGAACAAAGTGACGCAAAAAATCGTACACAAGGGTAAATAGTCCTCTGTTTTGCGGTGCTGGCCCCGGTTGTATCCAGTCCCCGAAGGTTTAGTTGTCCAGTGACGCACCGTTCACGATATCGGACGGAGAGTCGGTCAGCAACATGGCTATGGACCGGATGATGACCCTGCGTGCCAAAGGACAGCCATTCTGTCAGTGCCGATCTATCCTTGGTTCTATGGGTAACTGGCGGAATTCCTGAATCAGGGAGGCCAGTTCGCGGGTCGCCGCTTGGTACAGGGCTTCACCTTTTTCCACCGTAGCCACGGTCGCATCGCCGATCACGCCGGTGTCGGAGATGCGGGACCACTGATCCATCAGGCGCAGAGGTGAGGCGCCTTTGCCGCGGATCCAACCGCGCCAGTAATATCGAGAATTGGGGATCTTGACCTCACACGTGGCCTGGTCCATCTGAACCGCGCCGTCGTTGAGGTACCGGTAGACCGAGGTCTCGATTTCATCCGCGTGTGATTGCAGCTCCGATTCACCGATCTCCCATAGGGTAGACTGCGCCATACTCCACCAGTTGAGCATACCACAGTGGACGTCCTTTTCTATCACGGTTCGCCGGGCCGCCATTTCCAGAATCGTCGCGTTGGATCCATGGCCGTTTACGATGAGGATCTTGATGAAGCCGTGATGAGCTACACTTTTGGTGATGTCGAGAATAAAGTCGAGCATGTGGTCATCCCGAATGGTGATTGTTCCGGGAAAATCCATGTGATGGTCTTCGAAGCCGTAGGGCACGGCGGGCAGCAGCAGCACTTCTTCAGGAATAAGCTTTGCCGCTCCCTCACAGACGCTGCCGGCCAGAAACGTATCCACATCCATTGGCATATGGTGGCCATGATCTTCCGTGGAGCCTACAGGAAGCACTACCACAGGCTGTTTCTGTACGATATCCCTCAGTTCCACCCAGGTGTAATGATCGTAACGGTAGGGGAGTCGCGGACCTTTCATCGTAGCTCCTTAAGTTTGTGGGTGAACCAGTGTTACCAGTCGAAGCATCTTTGGCATTACACGTACTTTTGCGTGATTGGCGGCTCCGAGGTTGACTTTAACCCTCACACGGTTTTCTCTGATCACAGAATTGACATTTCAGCCGGCGAGAAATCAGAGGGGAAAATCTCGTCCGACTCTTCAGTGAATTACGGACAAGGATGAGAAAGCTGGACTGTGACGTGATGTTCGTCCGTCGCGTCTGCCGTTAATCACCCCAGTGCCGGTATCACATCATCCACAAACCGCTTCATACTCTTTACCCAGGATTGCTTGTCGTCCCAGTCGTATCCCATGAGAACCAGGGTGCCAAAATCACCGGTTTCTCCGATCAACGCATTCAGTCGGCGGATGACTTCATCCACATCTCCATGGATTATCTGTTCCTGCATCAGATAATCCATGCCGGTGTCCGAATCTGGTGTCTTGGGATCTCTTTTCATTATCTTTCGGCCAAGGCCTTTGTCGAACAGACCGCCGATATATTCAAAGTTTTTTCCTAAAGAGTTTCTACGAACCGTTTCCTCCGCGTCTTTGCACGTGTCACCGATGAAGATGCTGCGGCAGACGCGCCAGTCCGCACGGTCGGGTGTGCGTCCGGCCTCGAGCGCGGCCTGCTTGTAGGTGAGCCAGTTGTCCGCGACTACGTTGCCGGCGATCACGTTAGCACTCATTGGGAGCCAGCCATTTTTTCCCGCTAATTTCATCGTCGTGGAATTGACGTTCATCGCCGGCGCGAATATCGGAGGGTGGGGCTTCTGAAGGGGTTTGTGAAGATAACCTATCAGTGTCTCTTCATCCACATACTTCTCCAGGTCGATCTGCCAGTATTTTCCGTGAAGATGGTATGGTGGATCTTGAGACCATATTTTGAGTATCATATCTGCCGACTCTTCCGCCATGGCGCTATTCTGCTTAGGATCGATGCCGAACAGTTCCAGATCCGCAGTTACACTACCGGGGCCAAAGCAAACATTAAGGCGTCCGTGCGACAGGTGGTCCAGGAATGCCAGCCGTCCGGCCACCGTCGCCGGGTGGTGGTAAGGCAGACAGGTGGGGGCGGTGCCCAGACGGATGGATTTCGTCATAGCCAGGGCTTTGCCGATGAATGCTTCCGGCATCACAATGTTCTCGTACTGCATCGTGTGGTGCTCGCCTACCCAGAACTCGCTGAACCCAAGGTCTTCTGCCATCACCACCAGTTCAAGATCTTCATCGTAGCACTGTGCCATCGGCTTGGCCGGGTCGTGGAACGGCATGATGAACATTCCGTATTGCATGTTCTGTCCTTCCTTTATGATCTGCCAGTCAAAGACGTTCCGGTTACGGTCTTGAATCTCGCGTCTAAAATACCTGGTTTGAGGACCAACGTCCAGACTGATTAGAGAGGGCGAATTAAGCTTAAGTCTTATTCAGCCTTGGCATCACCTCGTGCGCGAACAGCTCTAGATTCCGCACCCAGGCGTCTTTGTCGTCCCAGTCGTGGGCAACCATTATCAGGGTTCCGAAGGTTCCGGTTTCTTCCATCATTTGCTGTAGCTGCTTCACCACTTCATCGGGATCGCCGGCAACGACCTGGTCTTCCAGGAGGTAGTCAAGGGTCAGGTCGGAGTCTGGCATATCGGGGTCGCGTTTCCACAAGCCACGACCTGGACCCAGATCGCTGAGCTGGAGGATGTAGTTTAGGCATTTTCCCATGGAGGTGTTGCGGGCTTTGTCCTTTGCCACCTTTGTGGTGTCGGCCACAAAGATGTTCCGGGATATTTTCCATTTCTGCCGGTCCGGCGTGCGTCCTTTTCGCTTCGCGCCTTCGGAATACACTTCCCAGTGGTTGGCCATCACGTTTGAAGCAACCATGTGATGGCTGAAGGGTGAGAAACCCTTTTCTCCAGCGATGCGCGTGCCGGCCGAGTTACGATTGACTACCGGTACCGACACTGGAGGATGTGGTTGCTGGAGAGGTTTAAGATACACGCCCAAACCCAGGTCCACCCGTACCTCATCCTTCACGTTTATCTGCCAGTACCGGCCCTCAATCTCAAAGGGCGGTTCAGAAGTCCAGAGTCGCATGATGATTTCGATGGCCTCGCCTACCATGGCGCCGGCCTGCTTTGGGTCGATGCCGTACATCTCCATATCAGTCGGAATGGCGCCCGGGCCGAAACAGATGTTGAGGCGCCCATGGGACAGATGATCCAGAAATGCCAGCCGGCTTGCTACGTGGGCCGGGTGGTGGTAGGGTAGGCAGATGGGTGCGGCGCCCATCCGGATCTTATCCGTCATACCGAGTGCTTTACCGATGAAGATTTCCGGCATCACGATATTCTCGTAACTGGAAGAGTGATGTTCTCCTACCCAGAATTCAGCGAATCCGAGTTCCTCACATCTGACCACCAACTCCAAATCTTCGTCATAGCACTGTGCGGGCGGTTTCCCGGGATCATGCACCGGCATTAAGAACATTCCGTAGTCGATCATAGATTCTCCTTGTCCGGGGTGATTTTTCCGGCAGAATTCGCTACCAGGGCATGGTACGACCGGTGTGTCTGCGGCCGATTTCCGCGGCTTCCTGTGATCCGCCACCCACACGCACACCCTCTGCTATCATATCAATTACATCATCGGAACTTACGCTGTTGAGGAACGCCACGTTGTTAGTCAGGCAGGCGTTCAGGACGGCCGCCCGTGCCGCGTCCATTTCCGGCGGATACGGAGGATCATGCTGGTTGGGATAGCCGAAGGACATGCCCATATCTCCCGGTCCCCATTCCGCGAACGCGATGCCCGGAATCTGAAGATTTGCCTCTGCATTGACCAGCCCATATCGGTCCTCGATCTTGAGCCCCAGCATGATTTCCCCTTCAGGATTTAAAGGCCAGACATCGGCTTTCTGTAGATATTCATCGGAAGAAATACCCCATGAGGCGGCTGCCAAGCCCTGACCGCCGCCGCCGCGTTGACCTTGACCAATAACATCTCCAACGCCGATTGTATGGAATGGAAACCGGGCGGACTCTACGAAAACCCGAACCGCCTCAGGAGTGCGGGCGTGGCAGAGCAGAATGCCATGAACGCCCTGCGCCAGCACCTGCTTGACCATCCAGGCATTGGACAACATCACCGTTCCGTCGGTCCCATCCGTCGGCAGGGTGGTGATCACGGTCGGTGTACGATGACCGCTCCGGGTCGGTCCACCGTCAGTCAGCCCTTTCATGAAAGCCTCGATGGCCGGCAGGTTGTACATACCGTGTTCCATATCGATAATGATATAATCCGCCCAGGTCTGTGCAGATGCCACACCGCCTTCGTAGGATAGGTGTGAAGGGCCGGTATAGTAAATAGGCTGTCCCTGTTCCAGTAGTTCGATGGCGCGGTTGATACGTCGCATGGAATACTCCGTTGCAATAAATATCCTGTTAATCAGGCGCTATCCTCAAAGGACAGGATGCTCTCCTATGTCTTCGGCCAGACCATTTAGGTTATCCACCGCCAGCTGCGTGAGTGGAACACCATGTTCTTTTGATATTCCCTCGCACTCCCATTCCATCTCACCGGGTACATAGGTCCGGGTGGAACCTTTCGCTTTGGGTGCTTTTTTCATACGAGAAATAAGTTCGTCTGTGCGCTCCTCAAACTGACCGCCGGGCATCATCGTCGCTACATCGACGGCTATGAATGCATGTCCCTCGTTACAGGGGGCTTCGGATTCATTGGACCAGGAAAGGATGTCGCTGGTCATGCCCGCTCCGGCCAGTACACCGGCGAATGACTCTACCAGCATTGCAAGCCCGTAACCCTTGTGGGCGGCGAAGGGCGTTAGGGCGCCTTCGGCAAGGAATACATTCGGATCGGTAGAGGGCAGTCCTTCACCATCGGTCAGCCAACCTTCCGGGATCGGCTTGCCCCGCACTTTAGCCGAATTCACCTTGCCGCCGGCTACCGTGCTCATGGCGATGTCCAGGACCAGCGCCGGATGCTGACCCGCGGGGATAGCGTAGGAAAGCGGATTGTTGCCGATCTGGGCGCCGCGTGCTCCCGGAATACCCATGACCACATCCGTATTGCTCATGGCGATCCCCGCCATGCCATATTCGAGCGCCATCAGCGTATAGGCGGAGGCCGCACCGAAGTGGTTACTGAAACGTACAGTCGTCATTCCGACGCCGGTGGTCTGCGCCTTGCGGATTGCGGTACTCATACCGGCATCACTGGCCACCATGCCGACGGCCAAGTGTGCATCCATCAACGCCCAGGCCGGCCCCTCGGCCGTGACCTCCGGAACCGCCTTAGGATCGATACCACCATCCCGCATCAGCTTCATATAGCGTCGTAGCGAGACGGTGCCGTGGGTATATATACCACGCATATCCGTCCGAACAAGCACATCAGTGGTAATTTGCGCATCCCCTTCCGACATGCCCACAGACGTCATCGCACGGATGCAAAACTCTGATAGACGGTCTGCTGCGATACGGGTCACAAACGGTTCGGGAAGGGGAGGAGATTGCAATGGAATTTTCCTTTCTGAGTTAGGATGCCCCATAGACCTTCATGGTATTGCCTCCAAGTACCTTGGCCTGATCACCAGCGGATAGAAAATCTGTATGCTCGTATGCCGCCCGAACGAGCTGGTGATAGGTTGCGACCGTCAGCAATCCAGGTATATCGGTGCCCCAGAGTATCTTGTCCGGACCCGTGACATTGATCGCGTTCTGGATATAACGGCGGGCTGAAGGGAACGGGTAGCCTTCGTCCTGGAGGTAGGCGGGCAGTGCTGCGGTGTCCATGTAAACGTTTGGGTTGCAGGCAAGAGCGACCTGCTCCTGCCAGAGCGCCCAGGCCGCTTCGTCGTGCTCTGCGGCTGGATTGGGCTGGCAGAGGTGGGCAATGACGATTCTCAGATCAGGATGCTGTTTGATGATTGACCGAACCGCGTCAGTCTGATAGGACCGGCTGCCGATGGCACCCAGGTCCAGTGTCAGAAGTAGATCTCGATCCGCCATTTCTTTCCAGAGCCAGGCGACATCCGGTCCGTCCAGGCGTAGATCCGGATGGATGCCTGACAGGCCGGCCGCTTCGCTGAGTTCGAGTTTGATGCCCCGGAACCCAAGCTCACCAACAGCTTCGTAAAACATCTGTCGGGCTCCGGATTCCCAGGGGTCCAGAAACGCCTGGCCCAGCAGACGATCCGGCCAGCGTCGGATCGCTTCAGCCGCATAACGGTTGCATTCGCCGTAAAACGCGCCCTGGAGCAGAACTGTTTTTTCAACACCCGCCCAGTTCATATACTGAATCAGAACTTCAGGTGGAAATTCCGTTTTGATCGCGAGGGGGGGCAGAACATGGTCGATGTGGGTATCGCCTACCTGCATTCGTCCGAATCCGATGGAACGCGTTTTCCCTCTCCCGATGAGGCCGTTTACTTCGGGAAATATATGTGCGTGGGCATCTATGAGCATGTGTTTAGCTTACGTATCGCGTACCGCATCTGTCAAGGCATCAAGACGCTGTACCATGTATTCGAAATCGCAGCCGAGCTGGATCCACTGAACACCCCTATTCGCCCAGAATCGGGCCAGGGACTCGTTGGCACCCATGCCCATGCCTGCAAACAGGCCGGCGGCCCGGCTTTTGTCAACGATCGATTGCATGATTTGCACCATATCGGGATGATCGACCTGTCCGGGGATCCCCATGGACCCGCTCAGATCCATGGGGCCAATGGCGATGGCGTCCAACCCCTCAATTGCGATGATGTCATCAAGTTCATGGTAGGCGTCGATGTGTTCGATCTGTACGGAGACAAAAACATCTTCGTTCATGGTCCGTATAAATGCTTCTCCGGCGAAACGACCGTAGTTTGACGGCCGCCGTGGTCCGAATCCGCGTTTTCCCTGCGGTGGATACCGACAATCGTCCACAACTCTCTGGACCTCTTCTGCGGTACGGATCTGAGGTACGATGAGACCGTAAGCGCCGCTGTCGAGGGCCCGTTTCAGGTAAGCGGTGTCGCTGGCGGGCACGCGCACCAAGGCTGCGGTGTCACAGGATTTTGCCGCGATCAGGTGTCCGGTCACAGATTCCAGATTCATTGGATTGTGCTCGGTATCGATCCAGAGAAAATCCGACGTATCACACAATGCTTCGGTGACGGTTGGATCAGTGAAGGTGATGCTGGCGCCTATACAAAGTGTACCGGACGTCAGCCGTTCCCGGAACTGCCGGATTGGGTGCATTTGGACCTCTTTTTTGAATTTAAATTACTCCTGCCAGCTGAACGGATAATTGGTATCTTCCATGGCCAGCGCATGTTTTGTTATGTAAAGTGGGTGGAAAGTATCAACCATGACGGCCAGTTCCATTGTTTCGGTTTTGCCCAGGCTCGCTTCTACAGCGCCGGGTTGAGGACCGTGCGGGATGCCGGATGGGTGTAACGTGATAGAACCTTCTTCGATACCGCGCCTGCTGCCGAACCTATCGTTGGCGTAGAACAGAACCTCGTCGCTATCGATGTTGCTGTGGTTGTACGGCACCGGAACCGCCTCCGGATGATAGTCCAGCATCCGTGGTACGAACGAGCAGATCACATAGTTTTCGCCTTCGAAAGTCTGATGGGTCGGCGGCGGTAGATGGACCTGTCCGGTAATAGGTTGAAAATCGTTTATGTTAAACGCGAAGGGATAGACATAGCCGTCCCAGCCGATCAAGTCGAACGGATGGAAGGCGTAATGGTAGGCGTTCATGATGCCTCGAGCCAGGATGCGGACTTCGTGGTGGCCGCTTTCCTGGTTCGTCTGCAGCGTTCCAGGTACACGGATGTCTCGCTCGCGATACGGGGCGTGCTCCAGGAGCTGACCATATTCGTTGCGGTATCGTTTCGGCACTTCGATAGGGCTGGCCGATTCAATGACGAAAATCCTGGTGCCGGGTTCATCCTCTGCCAGCCGGTAAATGGTACCCCGGGGAATGACCAGATAGTCGCCCGGACCGTACGGAATCGTGCCGAAAATAGATTCCAGTTTCCCGCTACCCCGGTGGATATACAGCGCTTCGTCGCCGTCCGCATTCTTGAAAAAATATGGCATCGGTTCCGCGGTGTGCACATAGGCGAGCAATACGTCATTGTTGAACATCATCGGAATCCGTCCCGAAACTGCATTACCCTTTTGAGGCAGATTGTGCGTTTTTAGGTGCCGGTGCTGGAGCACCTCATCCTGCACCGGGTGGGTCCGTCGGTCTTCCAGGCGCTCAAACCCTGCCACCTGCGTAGGCATCCGGATATGGTACAGTGTGGATGAACGCCCCGAGAACCCGCGCGTGCTGAACACCTCTTCCTTATAAAGCGTTCCGTCCGGTTGACGGAACTGCACATGATGTTTTTGGGGCATTTCCCCCAATCTAACGTATCTCATGATAGCTCCTTGGAAAGATGTAGGAGGCATTGCATTTCATCCATCGGGACTGACCCTTCACCCTTTATCACAACGTTCCCCGCAATTCCTGTTCATGCTCGATGGATTCGAACAGCGCTTTGAAGTTGCCGATACCGAAACCACGGGAGCCGTGGCGTTGGATGACTTCGAAGAACAGGGTCGGTCGGTCTTCCACCGGTTTGGTGAAGATCTGGAGCAGATAGCCTTCTTCATCCCTGTCGACCAGGATACCCAGTTCGGCCAACCGAGCCAGGTCTTCATTGATCGAACCGACACGGTCCGTCAGTGTGTCGTAATAGGTATTCGGCACGTGAAGAAAACTCACATCATTGGCGACCATGGCGGTAACAGTCTCGATGATATCGCCGGTGATCATGGCGATGTGCTGTACACCGGCCCCGCTATAAAACTCCAGGTATTCGTCTATCTGGGATCTTTTTAGCCCCTGTGCCGGTTCATTGATGGGAAATTTAATTCGCCCGTTGCCGTTCTGTACCACTTTGGACATCAACGCGCTGTATTCGGTGCTGATGTCCGTGTCGTCAAAGTGTACGAGCTGCGTGAAACCCATCACATCTTTATAGAAAGCCACCCACTCGTCCATCTTGCCCAATTCCACATTCCCGACGATGTGGTCGATCGCCTTCAGTCCGACCGGGCGTCGCGTGTCAGGTCGGTATCTGGCCGGGTCTATGGGCCGGTAACCGGGGGCGAACACACCTTCGTACCGATCGTGGTTGACAAAAGTGTGCGTAGTATCGCCATACGTTTGAATGGTGGCGTACTCGTAAGCACCCTCCTCATTCTCAATCACGGCAGGTTCTGCAACGCCGACAGCGCCACGATTGACGGTAGTCTCGTAGGCGTATGCAACGTCATCCACCTCAATCGCCACATCTTTGACACCGTCACCATGCAGCATCAACCGTTCGTTATCCGGATGGTCACTGTACAGGGGTGAAACAAGGACAAATGTGATATCACCCTGTTTGAGTAGATATCCCGCTTCCTTCTTCATTCCCGTTTCCAGTCCACCGTACCCGACAACATCGAAACCAAACGCATTGCGATAAAAATAAGCGGACTGCCGGGCGTTACCCACGATAAATTTGATATGATCGACTCTTCTCAAAGGTAGATGATCCGCTGTCATATATTCCTTCCTTCTTACTGCAACGCGCCCATATACCACGGTCCCCAGATGGCGTATGTGATACCGGGACGTTGCATATTCACGAAAAGCGTCTGTCCGTCCGGGCTGAACGTGGCTCCGGCGAACTCTCCCCGAGCTTCAATACCGACTAGATCTCTGGCCAGGTCGAAAATCCGGCCATCAACCGTTAGGCCCCGTATATACACCTCAGGCGGACTGTCTTCACAGATTACCAGGCCGCCCCTGGGACTGACACAGATATTATCCGGTGATTGCAACAAGGCCGGATCAGGGGATTCGTACACCAGCATCAACGTGCCTTCGCTGTCGGCCGTCGGCCGGTATTCCCATATCTGCCCCAGCTTCTCGTCTCCGCCGCTCGTTGATGTAAAAAAGATGCTTTCCTGACTGTAGAAACATCCTTCGAGCCTGCTGAATCCCGCACCGCCTTTTTCGTATCCCTGGTTGAACACTCCCGCCGCATCGGTGCTGGCGGCCGAGGGGTCCGGGTCATCGATGTCTACCCATGTGGCCGGGAGGAGAGTGCGCGCGGTCTGATTCACCGTGGCATCGTACTGGGGTTTTCCTTTTATCGCCAGCATCTGCAAACGGCCTCCTGCCGCGAGGTTCTGCGGCACATCGGGAATAAATCTGTAGAAACCTGATGGTCCCGGATTGCGGTCTTCAGTCTCGTAGACAATACTGGTCACGGGATCAACCGCCACTGCCTCGTGGATGAATCGCCCCATTCCGCGTATGGGTTGCGTCGCTAATGGTTTATCAGCCAGGGCATGGACTTCGAAACAGTATCCATGGTCTTCATTAAATCCACCGTAATGTGTTTCACTGCGATTGTTAAGGACGATCGTCCGTCCCATGGTCGTCTCTTCGCAGGTTATCCAGGTACCCCATGGGGTTGGGCCGCCGGCACAGTTGTGGAGGGAGCCGTTCAGGCTGACGAAATCTTCGATGAGCTCTCGGCTTTCCGGATCGATCACCAGCGTTGTCGTGCCACCGCCGGCGGAGTGGTCGTAGCCGGGCGCATCGCCGGCGATGGCGACACCCGGTTTTCCTCGCAGGTCGTTGATTTCATGGTTTCGTATGAGTCGGATGGTGTCGCCGTCCGAGAATGCAGCCATGCCATCGTGCGCCCGAGGTGTCGGATTACCGTCGGACATGGTGGAGCCGGTTTTGCCCAAAACGGTATACCGGAACCCCTGGGGCAGTTCCAGACATACTTCTTTCGTGTTGGAGGAATGTATCGGGTACAGTTTCCCGTAGCCGCCGTCTCCCTGAGTCGCCCTCAGGCTCTGATAAGCATCAGCCCGCGCTCCCCGTGCCACCAGTCCCTGGAGGGCTATCGAACCGGCTGTTATTACCGCATGGCGCAAAAACCCGCGCCGATTCATTTTTGACATCTTATTCTCCATCCGCCCATTGATTCAATAGAAAGCGTTACCATTAACGCTTCTTTCTGTTGGGGCCTTTGCTGCTATCACCCCGCAGATACCAATATCATTCAATCATCGATTTTATCAATAAATTACTTCTTTTCGATAGTCCCGGCTGATAAGGTAAGCGGAGCCTGTGGCTATGAATGCGAGCACGGCTAAAATCTCAAACACGTGATTCCATCCCATGCTGTCGGACACCATGCCAGCTCCGGCTGTAGCGAGGGCTGCACCGATGTAGCCCACACCGTCAATCATGCCGGTACAACTGCCCGCACCTTCAGATCCGGTGATGTCTAGGGTTATGCATCCCGAACTCATGGAGTAGGGTCCCAGCAGACAGAAACTGCTCAGTCCCAGCAAGATCACGATCGTAACGTGTGCCTGTTCGCCCACGTTGGTCAGGACCGCTACCGCCAGAAGACAGAAACCCAGGCCGAACAGCATGATCCACATCGCCCGTGCCCGATCGCCGTCTTTTGCGTATTTATCGGTGTACCAACCCAGCAGCACCGTCCCGAGAACACCGAGCCCGGCGATAACGGCCGTTCTGATCTGGGCATCCACATTGCCCATGCCGATATCCACAAGGAACTTGGTGATCCAGGTAATGAATACGGACCGTAACATGGTGGTCACCAGACTGAACACGAGCAGGTGTCGGAAGATCGAAAGTCCGAACAGCGTTTTCAGGATCTGTTTGACGCCGGGTTTTTTTCCGTGTTCCGAAAATCGTGCGATCTGGCGATTTGGGTCGCCCCGTTCAACCTGGTACTGCGCCCCCCCGATGACTTCATCTGGGGCTTCGCGGGAAGCAAAATATGACCACACCCAGATGACTGTCAGGACAGCGGCCGGGTAAAGGAACAACCCCTGCCACGCCACCCCCTGGCCGATCAGAAATCCCGAAAATAGTGCCGCCGCGACGACTCCGAACTGGAAGTTTATGCTCAACAAGCCCATTATGGTTCCGTGCCGGTGAGGCGGATACCAGGCTCCGATGGTCTTTGCGATACCGCCCCATCCCATCGACAGAAAAAACCGGCACCCACACCAGACGACGATAAACACGGTCAGGCCGGAGGAAAAAGCGAATACCACATTTGCCACGATGGCACCGGTCATACCCAACAGAAAGATACGGCGCCCGCCTAACGTATCCGCCAGCGGTCCGTTTATGAACTTGCCGATAGCGTACGCCAGCGTAGACCATCCGGCGATCAGACCGAGGTCCGTATTCGAATAGCCGAATGCAACGCTGAGTTGAGGGAATGCGGCCGTTAGATTACCCCGACAAAGGTAATAGCCGATATACCCAAGCAGCATCACCCAAAATGTAGACACCCGCCAGCGGCTCAGCCGGGTCTGCTCGCCAGAGGTAAGCGCTCGCGTTCCTCCACCGTGTTTTACTTTGAGTGTGGACACATGGGCTCCTTTACAGACGGCAATATACGTCGGTGAGGCATTTGTAGCAATCGGGATTGCCAGGTTGCTTCGATCAGTCCAGGACAACCACCGTATCTACTCCATCTGGCGCCTTGTCCGGCAGGGACAGGATCAGCCGACCTGCCTCCTGGCGGACTGGGATCTGCTTTCCATCAGCAAGCAACCGCGCCGACAATTTATCACCGATATCGAGGGACAGCTCATCACCCGGCCACGACAGGATATGCAGGAACAACTTCCCGGTTTCCGGATTATGCACCGTATAACCCCAGTCCTGCTGTGCCAGCGGTCCGGAACGGGTGCCATAGACAGACTCCGCATGAGCCTTAACCCAGTTCCCAATACCACGCATCCGGGCTGAGTGCTCCGGCTGTATGTTACCCATTGGCGTCGGTCCTACATTGAGTAGCAGATTGCTGTCACGTCCGATGCACTCTATCAGAAAACGGATGAGATCCGATGTGGATTTGTGGTCATGGTCATCCGGGGCGTATCCCCAGTTATTGTTGATGGTCAAACAGGATTCCAGGGGCAAATTCCCCACGGATCCAGTATTGAATCCGGCACGGTTTTCCCCCGGCAGATCTTGTTCATACATCTGGAAGTCCTCACCCTTGAGCGGTGATATATGATGGTTGTTACCGATCAGAGCATCGGGCTGAAGCTCATGGATCAGGTCGTAGGTGCCTGCCAGGTCCCACGGTCCGCCTTCTACAAAATAATCGGCTGGCGGCTCATGATCCGGCCAGAAGCCGTCGAACCACATCATGCTGATGTCCCCGTATCGCGTACATAACTCCCTGACCTGGCCCTGATAGTAAGTCACATAGGCCGACCAGTCGGACCGATAGTCCGGATGGTGCCAGTCCAGCAGGGAATAGTAGAACCCTAGCTTCAAACCATTCCGGGCGAATGCTTCGGCGAGCTCGGCGATCGGATCACGTCGGAACGGGGTGTTGGTGATTTTGTAATCTGTAAGTTCACTGTCAAACATACAGAAGCCGTCGTGATGCTTGCTGGTGATGACCATGTACTGCTGTCCGGTGTCCAACATAACCCGTGCCCATTCATCGGCGTTGAATTGAACCGGGTTGAACCGGGGAGGCAATTTCTCATACTCTTCTACCGGAATCTGCTCCGTATGCATCACCCATTCCCCATGGCCGATCATGGCATACAGCCCCCAGTGGACAAACATCCCGAACCGCATGTCGTGATAGCGCTTCACGGCCTCCGGCGAGGTGTGCCGCCGCACGCCCGACATATCTTCTACTTGCCGCATGATGTACTCCTGTCTCACTCCGTCTTTACGATTACCAACGATCCGGATATGAGGTCATGTATCGCCTGTCTGCGGACGGTGAACGGCGCCACGAGGAAACCGAGGCCGAATGTGAACATCTTTATGATGGTACGCACACCGGCCCTACCGAAAGAGACCTGTTTCCCATCGGTGTCCGTAACCTCGATGTTCATCATGATTTTCCCCAGTGTTCCATGCTTCGAGGAGCTTTCCATCGCCGTAAAGTAAAACCAGGGGATCATTATCCAGAAGACCAGGACACGCGGACCTTCCTGTGGAGAACTGGCATCTACGCCAGCCAGGTAGATCATAATGATAACTACCAGGTTGAGCACCAGTCCGTCGACTATGGCCGCCACAGAGCGTTGCCCCAATCCCGCGAGCTGAAAAGAAAGGGAGTAATTGGATAGAAGGGTCATGGATGTACACCATTCACCTAAGGTCTGACCGGGCCACCATCCGGAGTCCGAGTCTGAGTCCACTCTTCGATGGTGGATTCGACCGGATATTTCTTGGCCAGGTTTTCATCGATATCGATACCCAGACCGGGGCTGTCGTTCGGATACATGTAGCCCTCCCGCACTTCGGGCGTGCCAGGGAACATCTCGTAGACCAGCTCATTGAACCGGCACCACTCCTGCACGCCACAGTTGGGTGCCCACAGATCCAGGTGCAGGTTGGCGGCGTGGCCGACCGGTGATACGTCACCTGGACCGTGCCAGGCGGTACGGATGCCGTACATGTTGGCCATGGCGGCCACATTCCGCGCCGGTGTGATGCCGCCCATCTGGCTGAGGTGCATCCGAAGAAAATCGACCAGCCGTCCTTCGATCAGTGGCAGCCATTCACCCGGGTTGTTGAACAGCTCGCCCATGGCGATAGGCGTGGTACACACCTGCCGCAGGTGGCGGAACCATTCGATGTCTTCGGGAGCCAGCGGATCTTCGAGGAAAAATAATTTGTAAGGCTCTACATCTTTAGCAAATCCGATCGCATCTATGGGGCGCAGCCGTTCATGGATGTCGTGCAGCAACTCCACCTCAGGACCGCATTCCGTGCGCACATACTCAATCATCTTCACCGCACGGCGTACGTAATCCCGTTGATCGAAGTAGGCACCCGGAATGGCGCCTACCGGTTTGTGCATCTTGGGAGGATTCCCGCCGTATCCTCCCTCCTGTATACGGATGTAGCGGAATCCGTTCTCCATGAACCGGGCAACATCTTCCGCCACCTCTTCCTTCGAGTTTCCTCCGGCGTGCGAATAGACGGGAGCCGCCTCTCTGCATTTTCCGCCTAACAGCTGATACACCGGCATGCCGGCCCGTTTGCCCTTGATATCCCACAGGGCCATATCCATACCAGAAATAGCGTTGTTGAGCACTGGTCCGTTGCGCCAGTATCCATGAACCATCGCGGTCTGGAACATATCTTCGATACGATCCACATCCCGACCGATTAGAAACGGCCGCAAATGGTCGTTAATAGCGCTGTACACCGCATGAAACCGCTGTGTGAAAGTGGCACATCCCAGTCCGTACAGTCCCGGTTCCGACGTAATGATCTTAACCACAACAAGGCGCGAACCCGAGGGTTGCGTTAAAATGGTTTGGACATCTTTAATTGTGATGGGTTTGGACATGAAGGTCTTTTCTCGGATATTTAAAATCGCACGGGTATTCCGTGTTCCGCTCAACCGTACTTACAGTATGATCGATGATAGCTCTTAATCTGGTTACAGTCAACCGGAATTACACCAACGGTGGTGCAGGAACCGTCGGGGAAACCAGGCAAAGGACGATGCGGGTGTTTTTTCTTTCTGACCGAGGCGGTCAGCAGGAGGAAGCCAGGCCCTGCGCCAACCCGGCATTAGAATTGATACAGACGATGGACCGCCGCCCTGTTCGATCATGGGCGGGCTCACCTGGCACTCACCGGGCAGATCCACATATAGCACCCGGTTTCTCATCTTGACCGAACATGCACCACTACCCGGTAGCTCTTCCCGATTCCGGCACTGTTGACCAGGACGTCGACCTGAAGATCTCCTACCCTGCTTTCTTCCTAAGGATTTTCTTTTCCAGAACAGACTGGTTTTCGTAGATTGATCCGCCTCGCAACGCGCCGGGGAGAGGCATGCGGACCGGTATGTCTCTAATCCGCGGAATGTTAGTGGGTTCACCCCGGAGAATAAGGCTGTTGAACTCATCCCAATCCCCCGAACCGGTGAGCGGCCACGCATCTACGGCACAGTACTGGAGCAGCAGTAGGCGGCGTTGGGCGCCGGAAGTGTTGGGGGCAGAGCCATGGAAGGCGCGGACGTGATGAATAGAGATGCCACCGGCAGGTACTTCGACCGCAACGGCACCTTCGCCCGAAAACGAGGAGTCGGTTACGGCACCGCAGAACCTTCCTTCCTGGTGGTGGTCCAACGTCGGTCCCTTATGCGATCCCGGAATCACCAGCAGGGCCCCGTTATCTAGTGCCATATCATCGATGCAGACTCCCACGGCAAGCAGGTCGTCGTTGGTATGAGGATAGAACGCCCAGTCCTGGTGCCATTCCACCGGACTGCCGAAGGCTGCGGATTTCATATTCAGCTTGTTCCCGTTGGTCCGGATGCCGGGTCCGATAAGTTGGGAGACGATATCCAGGATGCCGTCGTGCCGGATTGTATCGGCATAGACCTCATGGTGCTCGATCGGACTTTTCAATCGCCGCAGCATTGGATTTTCCGGTGTATGGCCCGGTTCCAGATCAAAAAGCTCCGTATGATCTGTCACCTCACGGGACTTCTCCACAAATTCATCCGTGACCTGCTGAAGTGCCGACACCTCCTCAGGCGACAGCACGTTTTCGACGGACAAGTAACCGTTCTCATGATAAAAATCGATGCGATCCTGGGATAACATGTAGTCCTCCGGATTTTTTATTTACCGATATCATCAGGTTCATTGAAAGACGAATCCCAAACCTTTTGGTCTTCTTCACCACTTTGTATTAATGATACAGCAATCAATAATATATCAAGGCTTTTTTATAGTCAATGAACCAATGAATTAAAAGACGAATGAATTGAAGATTAATTGTCTCTGTAATGTACCTCGCTCGGTAACGGCAGGCGGATTTCGACAGGCAGGATCGGCGGACCACTCCGCTGAGGTTCGGTTATGTACCAGCAGACGGTGCTGGAGTGGTCGTTGCTCAGTTTGTTGGCATGGCCGGGTTGGATCTGCATAATGAATCTTTCACTTGGTACCAGTCTTCCGTGCCTATGCCGTGGAGAGAGGGTGGCCAGGATTCGCAGTCTATGACCATCATGTCGTCACCCTCGCCGTACCGATCGTCGGGTTCTGTTGGAAACAGCCGATGTCCAGATGCGCGCCGCAGATGACATAATATTTCGTGTCGTTTCGGTATATGTCAGACTTCGGTCTTCTTCATACACCCTGCCCCTGGTATTCCTTTCACAATGCCAGTGCGTATGAAAGTAAGTCCGGACCGCCGCGGTGGATGCGTCCGGGTATGATTTATAATCGGAAAAGAAATAGGGATTGTAGCCTCCATCTCCTTGATTATCTGCCGCGGTGATCGCTTTTCCTTGCCCGGCATAGGCTTGAAACCTTACCCGTCCTGCGGGCTTATCTGCAGCCCGGTGGTGATGAAGCTATTGTGCATGCCTTGACCCAGGTCGACGAACGCGGCGTTGGGGGCATTTTACGCTGGGTATCCGCTGCTGGAATGATTCTGATATGAGTGGCTTTCTGCTCCTGCGGTGCCGAGGTGACGTGCTGTGCCACACTATGCCAACCGGTCGGGCCGAAAATTGAAACTGTACGGCCTGAGTACCCGGCAACGGATTGGGGATCCTCTCCGTTCTTGACATCCCGCAGAGAATCATTGCTACAGCAGTTGAACCAGGTCCATCGGATGAGCGATCAACGTTCTTGCACCGTTAGAAGCAAGTTCATCTGCGGTGCGAAAACCCCAAAGGGCGCCGACGGGATACATGCCTGCAGCGACGGCGGTTTTCATGTCGGTGTCGGTATCACCAACATATAGAAATGATTCCGGGGCTATATTGAGTTCTGACGCAATTTTCAGTGCGCCGGTCGGATCCGGTTTTTGAGGTATAGCGGATGTGGCGCCCACGATTCGTTCGAAATGGAAATTCGGAAGCAGGCCGCCGATGACCTTCTTCGTGAAGTCATCCGGCTTGTTGGATAGCACAACCATGGCGACACCCCGTTCTGTCAACACGTTGAGCAGGTCTGAAATACCTTCGTATGTACGAGAAACCGACCATCGCAACTCGTATTCATCCCGCATTCCTGAGACACATTGTCTGACCGTCGTTTTATCCCGCCTGTGCGCTGGCAACACCCGCCGTGCCAGGGTTTCGATGCCATCACCCACGTGGTATTTGTACGCTTCCTCATCATGCTCCGGCAGTCCCAGGCGTGTCAGCACCGCATTCATCGACGCAGCCAGTTCCGGAATCGTATCAAGCAAAGTACCATCCAGATCGAACAGGACGGCGGCGTAGCAGTAGTCAGGCATTTTCGTCACCCCGCACCCAGACAGGGTGATCCACTCCCTTCTCCTCAAATCCATTTGTCAATAATTTCTGGTTGCGGCCGTCCGCGTCCATGATCCAAAGGCCGCTCGGCTCTCCGACCGGGGCGCGGCAGAACGCCATCTCAGCACCGTCAGGCGACCATGCAGTTCGGAAATCCCAGATGTGTTCCTGGTAAGGGGTCAGTTCAGTGATGTCGCCAGTAAAGGGGTTCAGTAGGCAGATCTGGGTGCCGCCGCGGGCATATTCGGGGCGGTAGTCCCTGTTGAAGTGATCCTGGTCGGGGCGTTGCGGTTGATACGGCCAGGCAGTGCGAGCGCCTTCGGAGGCCCGGGTGAACGAGATGGTCTGTCCGTCCGGTGACCAGTACGCCATGTTCGAACCGCCACCCCGTGTTTCCGGACCACCGTACGATGTCCCGAACCAATGCCGCTGCCCACTGGTAACAACGCGGTGTTCCGAGCCGTCCGCCCGGCCCAGGCACAGATCTGCCCAGTCGTGTCCGGGATCATTCGTGTGGTGGCAGTCCAGGTACACCAGCCATCGACTATCCGGCGACCACATGGGGCCGAAGTACAGGTGGTCGGGATCACCGGCGAGTTCTGAACGGTTTCCGCCCTCCGGGTCCGAGGTGAATATCCGATAACCGGGACGATTCGGAATCATTGTAGCATGAAACCCCAGTTTTCGGGCATCCGGGCTGAGCGCTGCACAATAGGTGAATCCGTCTCCGGAACGTGTGACCTCCCGGGGATCGGATCCATCCAGGTTCATTGTCCACACCCGCTGCTCGCCGTCGATAATCGGGTTGGCGAAGATCCGAACCTCACCAGGCACAATTCCGGAACATACCATAAACGGCGCCGGTTTGTATTGAGTGGCGATTTCTTCAACAATCTCATCCTTTACGAGATCATAGAGCCAAAGATGAGTCTGGACGTTGCCTTCCCAGGCATTGCCTTCCTCATAACTTATTAGGATCATCCGCTGCCCGTCGGCAAACTGCGGCCCATAGCTCCAGCTTGTCTGGTTCGGCATGTCAAACGATAGGTATCTTTCGTCACGTCCGTCGTTATCGATCACGCCGAGACGGCCGTGGGAATTGAACAGGAGGTTTCTTGGTTCGGAACGTTTCATATGGTCTACTGTTTGTAAAAACAGAACAGTTAGAAAACATCAAAAGTTGTAACTGATAGACACTTTAGCGCGCGATTGAGCCTTTAAGACGCGAAGATAGACCAAATGTAATCCACCACCAACGGCAGAATTTAGCGCGCGAAGGGCGAATCCAAATCTATACCTTTATTACCCTGAACGGCTAGCGCACAATTTACTGCGAATACGGTGGTGCTGATCAAGTAAAACCAGTAGAACAGTCGGAAAATATCGGGCAATTGACACTCCGCAATCAATTCCGTTTCGGAGGTAAATGGCTACTCTGAATCCCTTGGCACTACCCTACGGGTAGTGCCAAGTCTCAGATATCAGTTGAGCATTACCCGAACCATTATCGGTTAGCCTGTCCGACTGCGATCAGCGATTGCCCGATTGCAGGGCGTATCAAACGTTCTAATCGGCTTATAACAGGCACAACCATACGGTCATATGCAATAATCTGTTTCGAAACCGAATCCGCAGACAGATTTGTCTGTTTAAGGATGCGGCCGTTGATAAACCATCCTAACGCTCCAAACGCATTCATATAAAACATGGTAATCACGGTAAATCCGCATTCGGAAAATAAATTTCGGAGTTCCGATTTGTTGTACCGTCTATAGTGCCCTGCCGCGTCATCCAAAGTGCCTTTGAGTAAATGAAGCGCTGGAACGAATAGAAGGAGACGTCCGCGGGATGGTGTGAGAATAGACTGCATGCTCTTCAGGGCCCCGAGATCATCTTCGATGTGTTCAAGCACATTGAAGCAGGTAATACTGTCGATCCGCTCCTCAATACCTATGGCCTGGACCTGCGGATCATTTATATCTCCGTGAACAATCCGCACATGAGGCTGTTTGCCATGCCGTTTCTGAAGCGCCTCCAGGCATTCCTTGGCTGCGTCCACGATTACCAGTCTCTGGCTGTTCAATAACAACTCTGTATGGTTGCCGGTCCCTCCCCCCACATCGAGTAGTCTCCGGCCAAGGTAGGGTGCGAATTGATCGTAGACCCACCGGTGATAATTCACCGCCTGCGGCAAGGCTTTGGACATGGTGTCAAGTCCGCTTGTATATCCGCTACCATCTTCAATGGATTGCCCCGTATGAGGCATAACCGCTCCTGTTTCAGCCTTGACGCTAGGTTGGTGTGCTCAATATGTATGCAGTGAAGTCTATGCAGGTTCTATACGCTATGGATTAGACAACCTACTGTCAATCAGTGTAGTAATTAAACGCGCCGCTCATATCAAATTTGAATACACAATGAACTTCATTGCCGCAATCTGTTGTCGCATTGCCCCATCACATGTGTATGGATTAACCCTGCGACGGTACGTGTGTTGAAGTAAGATGTTTCATGGGACTCCATTCTGTCAGCGGGCCTTCTGGTCACGTGGATGACCTCCGTCGTTTCGGGGTTCGGTGGTTCCAATGGCCGGAGCCGTCCGCTCTCTTCGATTCTGCGCCTTTCTAACTACCAACCTCTGGTATTTACTAATAACTTCACGGCGCACCTCCCTTTTATGAAGTGAATAGCAATCCATCAATCCCCTTCGTACGGCACCCCGATCCCCTCCATGGTTTCCGGATCATCCATATCCGGTGTCATGAAGATGTGTCGGCCTCTGCCGTCACCGGTGATACCGGAGAAATGTGAGCCGTCGGCGCCCATGGCAATGATGTTAACGCTCCCGATGCGCTGTGACGTGAGTTCATTCAGATCTCGAGTAGCTTCCGCCGTCGCTTCTTTGAGCGTCATGCCCATTTTGAGGTAGGTGACCAGGCTGCGGGCGGTGCCGGCGCGAATGCACAGCTCACCGGTGCCGGTGCAGGCGGCAGCGCCGTACCGGTTGTCCGCATAACCGCCGGCGCTGATGACCGGCGAGTCGCCCAGGCGCCCGGGATATTTCCAACCCCAGCCGCTGGTGCTGACGCCAACGCAGATATCGCCGTTGCCGTCCCGGGCGATGAAGTTGGTGGTACCACCGGCCTTCTGAGGATCTACAGCCAAGTGGCTCAATTTCCAAAGTTCAGCAGAATGCTCCAGCGTTTCCGGATCATCGATCTCCAGCTTCTCCCGCACGTATTTTTCGTAGATGCCTCTCATTTCGGGATCCACATACGTGCTCTTCGGTTGTCCCATCTCACCGGCGAATCGCTCCGCACCTTCTCCGACCAGGAAAACGTGGATCAGCTTTTCCATAACACCCCGTGCGATGGATATTGGATGTTCATACCCCTTTACGGCCCCAACAGCACCCACATTGCGGGTCCGCCCGTCCATGATGAGTGCGTCCAGTTCCGGGACACCTAGGATGTTGGGGTACCCGTGGATGCCGACACTGCGATCCTCTCGGTTTACCTCCACTTCCCTGATACCGATTTCCACTGCATCCACAGCGGTCTTGCCCCGTTTAAGCGCCTCGGCGGCCTGTCGAATGCCGACGTCGCCATTGCTTGTGGCCATTACGATCATGATAGGCTCCTGTTGGTATAGATACGGATCCGGATATGATTCTAGTTATGTGTTGGTTAAGTAAGATTCAGACCCTTGTGAATGCAAGTTTTTTCTGAAGCCAAAATTTTGTCAATCAAGCGTCCATTCCTGTTCGCCAGATTGATATTTTTCCCGATAGACGCCTTCGTTAATTTCAAGACCCCAGCCGGGCATATCGGTGATGGTAAAGCCACCGTTTTGAAACGTAAAACCGGCCGGCCGATATGCGTCGGGTTCGTATGCCGGTACTTCGTTAGAGACGAAGTTCGGAATAGCCTTGGCGAGGTGTGCGGTGACGTAGACCGCAAACCGGGATGCCCAGGTGTGCGGGGCGCTCAGGCGGTCGTGTTCGTGAGAGAAGGCCGCGAGCTTCCACCAGGCGCTGAGGCCGATCGCGGTGGTATCCAACTGTACCACGTCGATCAGGCCCTGTTCAATGTATGGATAGAGCGGCGACGGCTCGGCCAGAGTTTCGCCGTCGGCGATCAGCGTTTTCAGATCGTTGCGATCCAAATAGGTCCGGAAGCGTGTATAATCCTCTATATTCTCGGGGAACATTTCCTCCGCCCAAAAGATTTCCTGATCTCCCACTACATCAAACAGCCGCTCAGCGCCTGGTTCATCGAATCCGTTGTTTCCATCGATCATCAGCTTGATATCCGGACCGATGGTCTGCCGCACCAACCTGATGGCATCAACATCTCTTTGAAACCCAGCCTCAGGGGACATCCATTTATGCCCCCGGCCGATTTTCATTTTGATGGCATGAAAGCCCTGAACCATGCTGTCGGCGGCTTCCTGTTCGACACGCTTGAGACCCAATTCAGGATACAGGATGTCGCAGAAATAAAGCCCGCCGTCGTACGCATCCACCTTATCCCGGCAGCTTTCGCCGAGCAGGGCATACACTGGCTTGCCGGTGACCTTGCCGATCAGATCCCAGAGCGCATGCTCGACGCCGTGCGCCATGATGCCGGTCTCGGGATCGAGCAGGGCTATTGGGCTGGCGCCCAGCGCCTGTGGCGCTTCAGTCTCCTCCAGCACCTTAGCGGTCGCCCCTGTCACTCCGAACCCCTCATGCCCGGAATCCGTATAGACCCGGACCAACCGTTCCCTGGACGTATCCCCGTGATTCTCTTTCCTGGAGTTCTTGCCAATCATTTTTGGACTGGTATTGGTGACCTCAGCATACGTAATTCGTGTGATTTTGATATCCGTAGGAAAATCCGGAATAGGGAACACAGCGGACTCCTTTTTAAAGGTAGAAGGCGGAAGCCTGAACCTTTTAGGCCGGGTGCAGCTCTGAGCAATCCTCAACAATGATTTTCAGTATAACATAACAGAAGTTCCGAACCGGATAGTGCAATCCACGAAACCATGCGCTAGAGAATGACGCCGATGGTCATCCAAAGCTCGAAAGGAATCAACACGGTCATGTGCAGATTCGACATCACCAGCGCGGCCGAGTGCATTAGGATCTCAGTGTAGTTGGTACAGACGCACAATCCATCGGCCGTCGCGTAAATCCTGCCGGGGCTGCGGTTTGGTTAAAGGCGTTGAGGAATGTGCATGGCATGGTACCAAAAATACAGGAGCGAAACAGGAAAATCAATCTTGGTTGTTGATAAAACGGATCAGGGATATTTCACTTGCTATTTAATATAGACATATATATCGTGAAGGCCGGATTTAACTATCTCTGCACAGGAGGAATGTATGCCGGTTCACCGGGGACTGTCGGCGGGCGACCGCCCCGAATGGTGCGACGTTACCAGTGCGGGTATCTTCAAGGTGCCCCGCGGCGGGCGGTTTGATCGTCACTATCATGATTTCGAAGAGTACTGGCTCGTCTTCAAAGGACGCGCTAAAGTGATGAGCGAAGGCAGAGAATACATCGTAGAACAGGGCGACATAGTCTGTACTCGGGCAGGCGACGAACATGATGTGGTGGAGGTGTACGAAGATCTGGAAGCATTTTATTTCGAAGGGGCCTGTCCGCCGGGAGGTAGGACCGGCCATCTACACAGAAGTCCGGAACTGGCGAACGGTCACGTGGTGCCGGGAGATTAGGACCCATGATTATCTGGGTGCGGGTCGAGACGCCTGAGAAGTATGAGTTAAAGCAGGGCGATTTTCATATTAAACGTCGTCTGGAGGAGATATCCGGTGAGTTATGTCTGGCGATACATATGTCCCAGATGGAACCGGACGTATTGCGGTCGTTAAATCCCCAGGCCATGTTGCTCAGCGGATGTGGAACATTTTTCCAGTTCTTTAAACCGGAAGATTTCTATCCATTTGAAGATACGCTGAACGCCATGGCGGATGTGCCGACGCTTGGGATTTGCGGCAGTCATCAGATCATGGGCTTCATGTTCAACGATGGATTTCGTAATCTGACCGAACTCGATGACGAACTGATGCGCCCGCTTGAACCAGGCGAGCCCGACCCACAGAGCGATCCCAATCCGGTCGCGGCCGGTTATTTCTCCGAAGAGGGCTTTTATCCGATAAATGTATGCAAATCGGATCCCCTGTTCGAGGGGTTGCCCGATCCTTTTACCGTCAAGCAGTCCCATTACGCCGAAATCAAGACGTTGCCACCGGATTTTGAACTCATCGGCACCAACGACAACTGTCGTATTCAAGCAATGAAACATGCCTCCCGGCCGCTGTACGGCACGCAGTTTCATCCCGAAGCCTATGCGGACGTCTATCCTCACGGACGAAAGATACTGGAAAACTTTTTCCGCATTGCCGGTATTGTATCATAAAAACGCCAGGGAGAGGCCGTGATCGAAGGTCTATTGTACTACTATCCGACCGCCTTTATCCTGGGCGCTCTGCATTCGTTCGAGCCGGCACACGGCAAGGCGGTGCTGGTGGCCTATCTTATAGGTAGCCGCCGTAGTTTTTACCATACGATTTTGTTCGGTCTTGCTATTGCCGTCGCACACACCTTCAGTGTAATGGTGCTGGGGTTGGTCGCCTGGCTTGCATCCAGGGAATACGATGTTCCATTGACCGGTTCGACCATATCCCTTTTCGGAGGTTTGCTGGTGCTGGGCATCGGATTCTGGATGCTGCTTCGCTGGCGTGTGGGCGCCTGTCCTCATCCGGGACACGGGCACCACGGAAATTCGCTTGAAGACGGTAACGTCACGGAAAACGGGAAAGGACAGACACCGACCTCTCTGACGCAACTGCTGATTCTCGGCTTTAGCGGTGGCCTCGTGCCGTGTCCCTCTGGCGTTGCTATGCTGCTGACCGCCGTCGCGGCAGGTAACCCGGGCGAGGGACTGGGGCTGGCCGCTTCCTTCAGTCTGGGGGCCGGTGTCGTTGTGGTGTTGCTCAGTGCCCTCATTTACCGCACATCCGCGGTGACCGACAAGTGGCTTGCTCAGACCGGTTCATTCGCTGAGCATATGCCCATGGTTAGCAGCCTGTTGATTATCGGCATCGGCATGTGGCTTTCGGCCAGCGCCTTCGTGGAATTGACAGCGCACGTCCAGTGATCGGGAGTATTTGGTTGTGGCCTACATCTCGTTTGGTACCGAACAGGAACGACAATTTTTCGAAACCGGCTATCTACGGCTGGGGCAGGTAGTTTCCAGCGATGAGATACAGGCCCTATGCAGCCGTATCGATAGCATCATGCTGGGCCAACTGTGCTATGAAGGCATGCCGATGCAGCTCGATTCCATCACAGGCAACTATAAAGATATCCCCGGTCAGACACTCATGTTTGAAACTCCCACCCTGGCCTACCGCCGGATCGACGAGCTCTGGCGAGACCCGCTCTTTTTAACTTACATGCAACAACCGCTATTCCGGAAAATCACACTCCGATTGATCGGACCTGATGTGTCCGTTTTTCGTGCCATGTTTATGAACAAACCCGCCAGTCGCGGCACCGTACTTCCCTGGCATCAGGACGTAGGTGCCGGCTGGGGTCTGGACGCCAACCCCATAGTTACTATCTGGACTGCCCTCGACGATGCGACTGTATCGAGCGGTTGCATGCAGATCGTGCCGGGCAGCCATAAGCTGGGCGTGTTGAACGAACGGCATTTTCCCACAGAAGAACAGATCGCGCGGCATGCTCTGGAAAAAAAGTGTATCCATTTGGAAGCGGAAGCAGGCGAAGCAATTCTCATCCATAATTTCATGTTGCACCGCTCCCAGGTGAACGACAGCCGCCGGCCTCGACGCGCCTTCAGTGTGCCGTACATGGACGCCGGTGTACAGGAAGCGAAGACCGGCAGAAGATATCCGATGATTTTCGGAAAGGCTGCGTTGACACCGGAGTTTTAAAATTGGATTCTCTATGAAGTTAATAGAAAAAGTCGCCATAATTACCGGAGGTGGTACTGGTATCGGTGCGGCGGCCGCCAGAGTGTTGGCTGCTGAAGGGGCACGGGTGTCCATATCCGGTCGCCGGCCCGTACCGCTTCAGGAAACGGTGGAAGCGATTCAAGAAAGCGGCGGTACCGCCATGGCCGTCCCGGGCAGTGTGGCGTCGCCGAAGGACAGCAGGCGACTGGTAACGGAGACGCTGAATGCCTACGGACGCGTCGATATCCTCGTCACCAGCGCAGGAACCGCTGAACTGGTCGGTGTGGCAGAAATGACCGATGAGATGTGGGATGCGACGCTGGACACCAACCTGAAAGGTACATTCCTGGCGGTGCGGGATGTATTGCCGATCATGATAGAGCAGGAGTCAGGCGCCATCATTACCGTCAGCTCTATCCTCGCTCAGCGCGGTATGAAAGGCGCAGCCGCCTACGGAGCGTCCAAGGCCGGCATCGAACAATTTACACGGGTGGTAGCGCTCGAACATGCAGAATATGGTATCCGGGCTAACGCCATCGCACCCGGCTGGGTCGAAACCCCCATGACCGATTCCGTGCCAAAAAATTCAAACCTCCACAAATTCATTACATCACGTATACCGGCCGGCCGTTTCGGTACTCCGGAAGAAATTGGGCACGCCATTCTCTACCTCGCCTCGGACGAAGCGAGGTGGGTCACCGGTAGTGTTTTAGAGATCGATGGCGGCTGGAAAGCACAGTAACCTTAAATCCCTGCTAATTTGGAGAAAAACCATGGGTTTGCGTACGGCACAAGAATACCTTGGAGGTTTGCAGGACGGACGTACCGTGTATTTTCGTGGTAAAAAGGTGCCCGATGTTCTGGCGCATGCGGAGCTTCGTGCAGGTGCGGAACACACGGCGCTGGATTACCGTTTAGCGGAAGATCCCCGGTATGAGGATCTGTTTACAGCCACCATACCGGAAACAGGAGAGCGGGTGAGCCGCTACTTCGTATCGCCAAAGAATACCGAAGACCTGCTCAAACGGCGTGAGATGATCGAGACCAGCACACGGGAAGGTAACGGCGTCGTGTTGCTGATAAAGGAGATCGGTTCAGATGCCCTGTTCGCCCTGACACTGAACGCCCGCCGTGTGGACGAAAAATTCGGCACGAACTACCTGGAACGTGTTCAAGCATACCATGCCCAATGTCGATCCCGTGATCTCAGCCTGGCCGTGGCGCAGACTGACGCCAAAGGTGACCGTGGCCTCATGCCGTCCCAACAGGCACATCCCGACTACTATGTCCGCATCGTGGAGCGCCGACCGGACGGCATCGTCGTTCGCGGCGCCAAAGCACATACCACCGGGACTGTGTTCGTGGACGACGTGATCGTACTGCCCACGCGAGCCATCAACGAAGAAGACAGCGATTACGCGGTAGCTTTCTCTATTCCGGTCAATACGCCCGGCGTCAAGCTGATCGCCAGTCCGTTCAGCTTTACAGGTGAAAGCAAGTACCACCACCCGGTGAGCGGGCGCCACCACCTGGTGGAAACGCTGACCGTGTTCGATGACGTGTTTATCCCGAACGAGCGGGTGTTTCTGGCCGGTGAATGGGAGTTCGCAGGTCCGCTGGCCAACGGCTTTGTGGAGTTCCATCGGTATACCGCAATATCGTACAAGCCGCCGCTCCTCGACCTGTTTTTAGGCGCCGCCGCACTCATAGCCTTCTATAACGGTGTTGAGAAAGCCAGTCACATCCGTGAAAAAGCTACCCGCCTTATCACCTACACCGAGACGGTCCGCGCCCTCACCCGTGCGGCTGCTATGGATTGCAATGTCGACGACGGAATCGCGGTGCCTGATACTATGACCACCAACATCGCCAAATACCACTTCGCTGCCCATTACCACGAGGCGGTCCGTGACGTTCAGGACATCGCCGGTGCACTGCTCGTCACAGGCCCATCGGAGGAGGATTGGAACAACCCTGATACAAGGGGCCTGCTAGACCGCTATCTGGGCGGCCGCAAAGGCGTACCCACCATGGACCGTATGAAGGCCATCAATCTCATTCGTGACCTCACCGCATCAGATTTCGGCGGCTATCACGAACTCCTTGCCATCCATGCCGAAGGCTCTCTCGAAGCCCAGAAAATCACGATTTTTAGAGGCTACGATATTGAACGTTGCATGAATCTGGCGAAAGAAGCGGCGGGAATTGGGAATGATTGACGAATTGACACGTTGATGGAATCCCCTGGAGCACCAGCCTCCTTCAAAAAGACTTTCCGTCACTGCCTCAATACCACACGGAGCCTTTTGATGACTACCAAAGTAAATTACTCTGATCTTCTTCCCCACGAATTCCGGGCGCGTCTGAACGAGCGTCCTGTCGGGTATCTGCCTCTGGGAACACTGGAATGGCATGGTGAACAGTGTGCGCTCGGTAGCGATTCGTTAATTTCACGGGGGTTGTTCGAAAGGGCGGCCCGGGAGTTGGGCGGCATCGTGTTTCCGCCGCTGTTCCTTGGGCCGGATCGTGTGGTGCTGCAGGGGGATGGCCGGGTTCTGCAGGGAATGGACACCGCGGACGTCACCATGCCGCACCGTCAGCTCGATGGCAGTTGCTATTGGATTTCCAAGGGCTTGTTCTTTCAGCTTTGCGAAGCCATCCTGACCCAAGCCGCACGAGCCGGATTCAAATGCATCGTCGCCGATGGCCATGGCCCTTCCCGCCGGGCCTGGGGCGAGTTATCAGACGACTGGGAAAAGCAGTACGGCCTCAAACTGGTGGGGGTCAGTCGTGACATGCAGAATCAATGGCAGAGCCAGATGGACCATGCCGCTAAAAACGAAACATCGCTTATGATGGCCCTCCATCCCAACCTGGTGGACCTGTCGCAACTGGATGACGAACGCAGCGTCTGGCCCCTGGGCGTCGGCGGTGAGGATCCCCGCGATTCGACAGTAGCCCATGGAGAGGCGTGCTTGTCCGTAACTTTGGAAACGCTGGGGGATCATCTAAAAAAGATCGGGGTGTAAAAGGACCTGAGGAATCTTTTCCGCAACAAAAAATCCCAGATACTGGATTTTTCGGGATTGAACTGGTTGGCGATTCTGGTGGCGGCTGCTGGAGCGTTTTTACTCGGGGTCTCCGGTACAGCCCGCTGTTCGGAAAGGCTTGGATAACTGCGATCGGTAAAACCGAAGAAGACATCGAGTCTACACCGGCTCCGTTTGCCCTCAGTTTTATCACCTCATTAATCACATCCTTAAAAGTGGCCCTGCTGATTAATGCTCTGGGCCTCACGACACTGGCGGATGGCCTATTGACCGGACTCCGAACCGGCATCGGCTTCATCGTAACGGCTATGGCTTCCGAAAGCGCGTTCTGTGGATGGATGTGAATCTGCGGCTGATTCGGTCGGGCTATCGGATGGGATACTGTGTGATGACGGGAATGAATCTTGCGGTTTGGCGGTAGAAAATCGGAGATTTAAGTCGGCAGTGATCGGCTCAACTTTCTCTCAACCTCACAATCGTGGCCCCCCAGCCCCCCATTGCCTCACCGGCCAACGTGTACTCTTCCACCTCTGGAAGACGATCCAGGATCGCTTGCACTGTCCTGCGGCAGTTGCCGATGCCTTTGCCGTGGATAATACGTACTTCTAAGATGCCTGCGTCCCTGCATTCGGCTAGGTAGTCCGGCACCAGTTCTTTGAATTCCTGGGGTCGGAACTGGTGGAGATCCAGGATCCCGTCAATGGGGTATTCAAAAGGCAGGTCTTCGCACATCCTTAAATCCTACGGTTCAGGAAGCTCACCTCACCACCTCAAAAAAGCCCCAGTTGCAAATCAGGCTTTTCTTCCTCTGCTGTTTCTTCCCTTGTCAGCGCTGCCGTGTCGTCTACATAGAGGACAGACATACCCGGAATCACCAGGTTCAGACAGGAGAGTAGGTCGCCGTGTGAGATGGTGGTTACCGGTTCATGGGCTTTTTGCCGCCAGGTTTCGCGGACACAGCTGAAACACAGGCGCCGGCTTTGCCTGTCGCCGTCCCGGTGTTCCGCGATGAGAAGGCTGTCGTCGGTAATTTGGCTGAGGACGGTCGGCGCGTGCGTGTTTATAATGACCTGGCGGGGAGGATTAGTCGGTCCCGCCGGGCGTGAGGCATCCACCGCAATATCTCGCAGTAGACGGATCAAAGCCGGTATGCGCTCCGAGTGGATCCCATTTTCCGGCTCTTCGACACATAGGAGCCCGTGGGCATCCGGATCCATTTCCAGGATGGCAAACGCCAGGAATCGCAGCGTGCCGTCCGAAAGAGCACGGGCAGGATGTACCGTGCCGTCCCGCGTCATCGCGAAAAGCGTCAGAAGCTCCTGGCGCTGGTCGCGGTCTACCCAGATGCTCCGAATGTCATCGATCAGTTCCGACAGTCGGTCCGCTACATGGCGGTATGTCTTTTCGAGCGCTTCGTCTTCTGGTAAATCCAACGTTTGGGCATTACGGTCGGCAATGTGGTACAACATCGACGGCAGATGCAGTCCATCGGATCCCAGTCGCGGTGAGGCTGTGAATTCGTCGGGGCGTCGCAGTGCGGAAGGTTCCAAGTGCAGTACACGCCAGGATTGCATCTCGCTGCGCGCCAAAACCGCCGTGGGCGTGGCCGCCGTATTGGCCACCGAAAGCACTGTGCGGGGCAGGTCAGTAGCCGTCCGGGACACCGGGCCGCTGCCGGTGCCGTCCTGATGAAGCGTGATTACTCTGGTGGGGCCGTCCTCTTCGGTTGAGATGAACGGCGTGGCGCGTCGTCCATGAATCATGGTGCGGCGCCATGCGGGTTTGTGGGGAAACAGCAAGTTTTTAGTTGCTTCTCCGATGTTGATGTGGTCCAGTTCTTCCTTGATTATTTCCAGGGCGCCGAACGACCGGTAGTTACCGGATATTCCGTTCGCATCCTGTCGGTATGCGAGCGTAACGCTGTACTTCAGAAACGTAGTACTGGCAATTGCCTTCTGTCCCAGTGCGTCTACACCCGAACCGGGTATAATCATCTCTGCTTCGAACGACATTTCTTCCGCATAACGTCCGTCCGCGTGTCGGAATAGACTGCGCAAATCCGTCGTCCGTCCGCCAGCCTTGCGTACGGATAAAGCAGCCTCTGTAAGCGGAAGTTCCGTGAGCGCGCTGAGAAACTGGATCGCGTCGAACAGGTTCGACTTGCCAACGCCGTTTGGTCCTGTTACGCAGGTAAACGGTCCGAAGCGCACGTCCACATTAGTCAGGTTTTTGAAACAAGAGACCTTTAAACGTGTGAGCATTGGTGATCCCGGGGGATGATCGATGGGTTTTCTCCAGTTAATATATATCCTGTAAATATAGTGTCAAGCGTTGGGCCGTCCAATGTAGATACGGCGATCAGTACATAGATTTTCGTTGCGTTTTATGTGTATGAGATTCATGTTAGGAATACATCGATGGAGTGAACTTTTTGCAAACATGTTTGCCCTGCATGAATGATCCGACACGGCCATGGGATGTGTC